>PKVW01000037.1 GCA_003131585.1 Acidobacteriaceae bacterium | reverse complement strand
TTTGAAAGGGCGCGGCTTTCAGCCGCGCCGTTGGAGTCAGCAAAAGACGGGGCTTTAGCCCCAGCGAGAATCTTCGCCTCAATCTCCTTGAGCGGCAGATCATAAATCGCCGCCGCCTCCCGCGCGACTCCATAGTGATTCATCGCGTCCGGACGGTTCGTCCCAATCTCCATCTCGAATACAGCATCCGCGCCCACGCCGCTGATCCCCCCCACCGCAAGTCCCGCCGCGGTCAAATCCTCCGCCAGCCGCCGGTCATCGACGGCAAGATCGACAAACTCCCGCACCCACTGTGAAGAAAGTTTCATTCTTGTAGCGCCGGCGTCCCGCCGGCGATCACGCCTCGCCTATGCTCTGTCATCCTGAGCGCGTGCTTTGCGCCGAAGGACCTATGCAACTTGGCGCCGGAAACGACGCCGAGCAGTTCTCACGATGCCCTTGCTCCGTTCGGGTTTTGGCTGATAGCTGACAGTGATCGCCGACGGCTGACCGCTACGCCCACTGCTCCAAAAACCGCACGTCTCCGTTGAAAAACAACTGAATGTCATCCACGCCATACTTCAACAAAGCGATCCGGTCAGCGCCCATGCCAAAGGCAAATCCCGAAACTTTCTTCGGGTCATATCCATTGTCCTTCACAAACTCAAACACATTCGGGTCCACCATGCCGCACCCCAGAATCTCAATCCACCCCGTCTGCTTGCACGGACGGCACGTGTCGCTGCCACGCTTCCCGCTCCCGCCGCAAATAAAGCAAGAAACAAACATTTCCGCGCTAGGCTCGGTGAACGGAAAAAACGACGGACGGAAGCTGGTCTTCACGCTCGATCCAAAAAATTCCTTCATGGCGTGATCGAGCGTCCCCTTCAAATCGCCGAACGTGATGTTGGTGTCGACCGCCAGCCCCTCGATCTGATGAAACATCGGCGAGTGGCTCGCATCCGGAGGATCGTTGCGGTGCACCGTCCCGGGAATCACAATCCGAATGGGCGGCCGCATCGTCTCCATCGTCCGAATCTGCACCGGCGAAGTATGCGTCCGCAGCAGCAACCGCTCCCGCTGCGGCTTCCCCTGCTGCCCCGCGATGAACAAAGTATCCTGCGTATCCCGCGCCGGATGATTGGGCGGAAAATTCAACGCCTCAAAGTTGTAATAGTCGGTCTCGATGACAGGCCCGTCGGCAACCGAGTACCCAAGCTTTTGAAACACAGAAACCATCTCGTGCATCGTCTTGATGACCGGATGCTCTGCGCCGATGGGACGGCGGACGCCGGGAAGTGTGATGTCGACGAAACCTGCCTTCTCAAGTGCGCCTCGTTGGAATTCCACCTCAGAAATTTCAGATCCCGCATGAGCAATAGGAACCGTGGGGATCTGATACCGGACCTTGGCACCCGCCACTGCTTGCTCAACCCGCTCTTTGATGAGGTTCACGTGCTGGCCAACCTCGCGCTTCGCTCCTTTCGGAGCACCCTTCAGCCAAATATCGTTGATCTGTGGCAGAATGCCGTTCTTGCGCGCCATCCACCGGTCGCGAAAAATCTTCCAATCGGCCTCGCTCTGCACCGCGGCAGCTTCATGACCGAGCGCAGAAAACAATTCAGCGGAGGCGCGTTCCAGCGCCGCCGCCGAATAATCCGTCAATTTGGAAACGCTATAAGCCACGTCTCAACTGACCCTCTAGAAGAATTGTCATCCTGAGCGCAGCAAACCGATTCGCGCTTCGCGAATCGGTTTGCGGAGTCGAAGGATCCCTACCTATCCGTAACTGTCGGAACCGGCGAATAGAGCAGGGCAGCCGCGTCTCCAAGACGCCCGCTGCCCCAACCTGAAAAAAGCTAAATGCTAAGAGCTAATAGCGAAAAGCTGGACTATGCGAGCGCGCCCTTCGCCTGTTCCGCCAGGCTCTTGAACGCTGCCGCGTCCCGCACCGCCAGGTCCGCCAGAATCTTGCGGTCCAGTTCCACTCCCGCCACCTTCAGCCCGTGGATGAACTGGTTGTAGCTCAACCCGTTCAGCTTCGCCGCCGCCCCAATCCGCACAATCCACAACGACCGATACTGCCGCTTCCGCTGCTTCCTCCCGGAATATGCGAACTTGAGGGCGCGGTCGACGGCTTCTTTGGCGGAGCGGTACAGTTTCGATTTGGTGAGAAAGTATCCGCTGGCGCGGTCGAGTATTTTCTTGCGCTTGGCGCGGCGTTTGGTTCCGCGTTTTACACGAGGCATTGGTCTTCTCCTTTTTGCTTTCTAGGTACTGGCGGCTGGAGGCAAGGACGATTCACCGTTGCAGCGATCTCTGGCCTCTTCACGCGCCTCGCTTGTGTGGCGCGGCCGCCCCCGGCCGCATTCGGCAGCGAAAATTTGCCGCCAGGAATCGCGGGCGAGGGCGCCCGCGCCACACAAACACTTCACTGATAAGGAATCATCCGCTTCACTTTGCGGAGGTCGCCGGGGCTTACCAGCGTGGATTTGCCCAGCTTGCGTTTGCGCTTCTTGTCCTTGGAGGTCAATATGTGACGCAGGTGCGAATGTCCCCGCTTCACTTTGCCGCTGGCAGTTTTCTTGAAGCGCTTGGACGCGCCCTTGTGCGTTTTCAGTTTCGGCATAGTTCCTCGGAATCAGCTGCCGGCCATCCGTTGCCAGCCGTCAGCTCTGGGTATTCAAACGCTACCGTTCCATTGCACTGGTGCACTGGAATCGTTGGCGTGACTCGCGCACAGCCTCACTGCAGATCAACCCGGCGAAGGGCTAAGCCTGCGAAACCGGGTTCGTAGCTTCGGCGGCTGCGGCCGGCGCCGGCTGCTTTTCTTTTTCCGGTATCGGCTTTTCCGGTGCCAGCTTCTCCTGCGCCGCCTTCTTCTCCCGCTTCGCTTTCTGCTTGGCTTCTCTTTCTTTTTCCTTCTCCCGCTCGACCGCCGTCTTCTTCGGCGCCAGGATCGCGTGCAGCGTGTTGCCCTCCTGCCGCGGCCGGAACTCCACGATGCTCTGCTCCTGCACGTCCTTGATCAGCCGCTCCAGAATTTGCCGGCCAAGCCCGGTGCGCGTCATCTCGCGCCCGCGGAAGAAGATGGTTGCCTTTACCTTGTCTCCCCCATCGAGGAAGCGCAGCACGTGATTCTTCTTGGTCTCGTAATCGTGGTCGTCCACATTAATGCGGAACTTGACCTCTTTGACCGTGATCTTGGTCTGATGCTTCTTGGCTTCGCGCTCTTTCTTTTCCTGCTGGTAAAGATATTTCCCGTAATCCATGATGCGGCACACGGGAGGCTGCGCGGTAGGCGAAATCTCGACCAGATCCAGGTTCTTGGTGCGGGCCAATTTGAGCGCGTCGAAGGGGGACATCACGCCAATCTGTTCACCTTCGTCTCCGATCACGCGAATTTCGCGGGCTCGAATGCGGTCATTGGTTCGGATAAAACGTTTGTCGATACGGTCCTCCGCGCTCTAAGCGATTGGGAATAAGGGATTATAACATGGGGAATCGGGATGGTTCGATAGGGGAAGCATTGTGTTTGTCTCCGCCGAGGCGGCGTGGTCCCTGGAAGCTCCCACCCCTTCGCAAAGAACGAAAGTTTGCGGCGTAAGTCGTTGATTTCTCGTGCAGACCTCGGGCGCATCACATCAATGGACGTAAGGGGTTAGCCTGTGGAAGTTATTTTAAAATGTTCCCATGGGAACAGTAGGAACGATGTCCCGATAGAAACGCTACTCGCTGGTGAAGTAGTCGACCGTCACGGGGTTCTCGAAGAGCGAGTAGTCGCGGGTGACGACGGTGATGCCGCTGTCGGTGACGAAGTAGCGGGAGCGGTCGGCTTCGGTGTCATAGCCGATGGTCGTGCCTTCTGGGAGATGGACGTTGCGGTCGATGATGCAGCGCCGGATGCGGCAATGGCGTCCCACGGCGACGTGGGAGAACAGGATGCACTGGTCTACTTCAGAATATGAGTTGACGCGGACGTCGGGCGAGAGGATGGAGTTCTTGACCATGCCGCCGGAAACGATGCAGCCGTTCGAGACGATGGAATCGAGCGCAGTGCCCATGCGTTCCTTTTCTGCGAACACAAATTTCGCGGGCGGGTACTGGCGCTGGTGAGTGCGGATGGGCCACTCGTGATCGTAGAGGTTGAAGATCGGAGAGACGGAGACGATGTCCATGTTGGCTTCGTAGTAGGCCTCGAGCGTGCCCACATCGCGCCAGTAGCGGGCTTCCTTTTTGTTTTCGTCGATGAAGTCGTAGGCGAAGACGCGATAGTCGCTGACCATCCTGGGCAGGATGTCTTTGCCGAAGTCGTGGCTGGAGCCCTGGTCCTCGGCGTCTTTGAGCAGGACGGGAATAAGGACGTCGGCATTAAAGAGGTAGACGCCCATGGATCCCGCGACTTTCTCCGGGTTCCAGGGGGAACGCAGTTCGGTTTTCGCAGGCTTTTCCTCGAAGCCATTGATGCGGCCGTCCTTGTCGACGTCGACCACGCCGAAGCGGGAGGTCTCCGCGGGATCGATCTGGATGGTGGCGAGCGTGATATCGGCGGCGGAATCTTTATGTTGCTTCAGCATCTTGCCGTAATCCATCTTGTAGATGTGATCCCCGGCGAGAATCAGAACGAATTTAGGTTGCTCGGAGCCGATGGAATAAATGTTCTGGTAGACCGCGTCGGCGGTGCCCTGATACCACTGATCGCTGACCCGCTTCATGGGCGGAAGCACTTCGACGAACTCTCCGACCTCGCGGCCCAGGATGTTCCAGCCTTCGCGGATGTGGCGGTTCAGAGAAAGCGCCTTGTATTGCGTGAGAATGTAGATGCGGCGCAGTTCGGAGTTGAGGCAGTTGGAAAGAGTGATATCGATGATGCGATACATTCCGCCAAAGGTGACGGCGGGCTTGGCGCGGTCGCGAGTAAGAGGATAAAGGCGCTCCCCGGCGCCGCCAGCGAGCAGGACTCCGAGAGTGTCTTTCATGGAACCACCATGGAAAAACAGTAGATGGTAGCACAGGGACAAGGATTGGCGACAAGGGTTGGCGGTGATCCGGAGATGCGGGCTTCGAGCGAAAGGGAATCCCGGCCTTGGAGATCCTTGAACTTCCTGGCCATGAATAATCCAAACTAGGGCAGTGTGAACGCCACAATGGAGTCGTTCTGCGGTTCTTCCGTGACGCCGCGGTGTGCTCCGGCCGCAATCACGAGAAACTGCCTGCCCCTTTTGCGCGTCTGGTAGGTCATCGGAGTGGCCCCGCCGCTGGTCGGGAGTGGAGCCTTCCAAATTTCTTTGCCGGTTTCGACATCGAACGCGCGCAGCGAAGGATCAATCATGGTTCCGGCGATAAAGGCCAATCCGCCGGCGGTGACGATGGGGCCGCCGAGGCTGGGCGCTCCGCCAGGGACCGCGGGGTTGCCGGGAGCGAGAGAGCCGAGCGGCACCTGCCAGCGAATCGTGCCCGCCGCCATATCGACAGCCGTCAATGTTCCCCAAGGCGGCGGCGCGCAGGGAAGATGATGCGCCCTGGCAAACAGGAATGTGCGAAAAATTCCGTACGGTGCGCCGGACTGCTGCGTGTAGTCTCCGTCCTCCGCGTTATGATCCACTTCGTCCCAGTATTTCTCCGCCGGAACCAGGCGCATCTTGGCCGGCAGATTATTGGTATTCACGACCAGCAAGCTGTGTCGCGGGTCGTAGGCATAGCCGCTCCAATTCATCCCGCCAACATTTCCCGGGACGGACAGTGAACCCCGCAAACTGGGTGGAGTGAAAAGGCCGTCATTGCGAAGACTCTTGAGACGCTCCCGGCAAACTTCGCGATCTTCCGAGGTGATGCCCCAGGCATCGTCGGCCGAAAGGTTTTGCGGCGCGACAGCCGGTGGCGCCAAAGGAAAAGGCTGCGTGGGAGACGTTACTTCTCCCGGCACATCCGTCTGCGGCACGGGCCGCTCTTCGACGGGAAACACCGGCGTGCCCGTGTCGCGATTCAGAACATAGAGGAAGCCTGTCTTATTGCCCTGAATCACGACGGGTACGGTTTTGCCATCGTGCCGCAAGGTGGCCAGCAAGGGCGGCGAGGCCGAATCGTAATCCCAGAGATCGTGATGCACGAGTTGGAATCCCCAGACGAATTCTCCGGTCTTTCCCCGCAGCGCCACCACGGAATCCGACCACTTGTCGTCGCCGGGACGAAGTCCGCCGTAATAATCGGGGCTGGCGCTGCCGGTGGGGACAAATACAAGGTCGCGCTCCCGATCCACGACCATAACGGACCACGCGTTCCCGGCGCCGGTGCGCCACGTTTTCCCCGCCGCCTGCGACGCCGATCCGGCGTCATTCGGCGGCAGCGGTTCCCACTGCCAGCGCAAGGCGCCGGTGCGCGCATCGAAGGCGCGAACCACGCCACTGGGCATATCGACGCGCGAGTTGTCGTCAATGGCCGAACCGACCACGACGACGTTGTCGATCACCGCCGGCGGAGAAGTCATGTGGTATTGCCCGGGAATGTAACGCGCGACATCGCGCAGGCTGACTTGTCCTCGGTTGCCGAAGTCGAGGCAGGGTTCGCCGGTCGCGCCATCGAGCGCGATCAGCCGGGCATCCAAAGTAGTTTCGAAAATCCTTGTGCGGCAGGGTTTTCCTTTGGGGCGCGCGGGATCAAGCCACGCCGCAACGCCGCGATTGATCAGCCCATCACCATAGTCTCCAGCGAGTTCAATCATCGGATCGTAGACCCAGCGTTGCTTTCCGGTTTCCGGGTCGAGGGCAAACACGCGGTTGAAGCCTGAGGTCAGATACAGTGTTCCATCCACCAGGATCGGCGTGGTCTCCAGGCCGCTGCGTTTCTTGTGGCCACTGCCGTCGGAAATATCGCCCACATGAAATGTCCAGGCGACCTTCAGAGTCGCCACGTTCCCGCGATTGATCTGCGCCAGCGGCGAATACCGCATTCCGCCCGCGTCGTGGCCGTAATAGGGCCAGTCATCGCCCGATCCGCCAAGAGAATGTGACGACTGCGCCATAGCTCCTGGCATGGTTGCGCACACGAAGATAAAGATGCCTGCCACGACGAATTGCGCCAGTCTGGACGTATAGTTCTCCTTTACCGGTGCCGCACAGGGTACCGGCACCACCACCTTCGCAGGCGACCCGGTGCGATTGATCTCACCGGATATTTTGTTACCCAGCTACGAAAGTGCGTTTGGGCTCTCGACTTCCCAAGGTTCGTTCACTAGCACGCGAACCGGACTATTTCTCTTTCTCTTCTTCGATCTTGATGCGAAGAGATTTTAGGAACTTGAGATCCGCGTCGCTGATTTTGAATTCGGGATTGGTGGAAAGGGTGGTGACGAGGGAAGTCTTGTCGGAGCTTTTTTCGCCCTGCTTACTGACGCCGATGGTGGCTTCGAGGACCAGGAAAATGTCATAGCCACCCTCTTTGATGCGGGAGACGACTTCGGCGATCTGTTCGGAATCGGAGAGAGATTCATTGATGGCTTCGCCGAGTTCCTTCATGAGCTGTTTTAATTGCTGGTCCACGGGATCCTCTTTTGTGGTCTGCCGTTAAGCCGTCTCGCTTTTCTTGTTACCTGTGTACATCTACCGCTCCGGTCGCCACAATCATAATCGTGTTACGCGCGAATTGCCCTGACGTCTAAATATTCAGCCTCAACGCGGGTGGTGCCGTCGGTTGCGGTATTGTGCCCGGCCCACAACGATTCCAGCTCAGCGGCCAGAGTGGTCTGGCCAGCCGGGTCCAGTCTGGAGAATGCGACTTGCGTGGGGCCGAAATATTGCCGGAAAAACTCCACCGTCTCCCGAGGGCTGAACGGGTAGTGAAACTGAAACTTTCGGCGAGTCAGGTCCAGGCTTGAAGCGCCAGAGGAAAAACGCTGGCGAACGGCGGGCTCATCTCCCCAAAGCACCGGGGCAGGAAGGCCGGGCGGGGGCGGCACAAGCGTGGACGTGATCTGAAAGCTCTTCCCGACAAAACCGTCTGGCGTCCAGTTGGCCATGGCGACGAGGCCTCCTGGTCGGCAGACGCGAAGCAGTTCGGCGGTCACGCGCTCGGGACGAGGAGCGAACATGGCGCCGAACATGGACAGCACAACATCGAAGCTGCGATCGGGGAAGGGAAGATCCTCCGCGTCGCCTTCTTCGAAACGCGTCTCCAAATGTTCGGCGGCGGCTCGTTGTCTGGCTTGGGCAAGAAGATTGGAAGCGATATCGACGCCGGTGACTGAAGCGCCCGCCCGCGCCGCCGGAACCGCCGTATTGCCGGTACCGCACGCGACATCGAGGAGGAGGCAGCCGGGCTGGATGGGGATGCGCCCGACGAAGTCTTCGGCAGCCTGGGCGGTGAAGTTCGCGATCCGGCCGAAATCGCCGGCCATCCAACTGGACTTCATGTTGGACTTCAGTTGCGCGAAATCAGGAACGATGGATGGCATGAGAAATCACGACTACTTAGACCTGTGCTTAGATGCCTGCGCCCGCTGAACGGTTTCGATCGCGGGCGCAGGTTTGCGTCATTGTAGCGCCGCAGGCTGTTAAAATCGAGGCCGTGAGCAAGGTTTCTACCGCACGAAAGTTAGGGGTGGCGGCGCGCGTGGCGTCGCAGCAAGTCAAGCGCAGCCGGACGGCGCGGGCAATGACCAGCGCCGTTTCGACCACGGCCCGCGCCTGCGGGCGAGTGCTGCATCAGCTATGGCTGGAGGTTACGGGACTTGTTTTCCTGGTGATGGCGGCGAGTGGCGGGATTGCTTCGGCGCACGAATACGCGAAATATCATGCGGGGCGGACGGGGTTGGGGCGCGTGGCGCTTGCAATTTGTTTCACGGTGACGTTCGCGTGGTTTGGGGTGAACTCGTTCTGGAGGGTTCGGCAGAAGGGACGGGGCGGGGCGCGGTGAGGTTTGAGGTCCGCGGTGCCGCACGGCACAGCGGGGTCCCTTCGGCTTCGCTCAGGGCAGGCTCTCGCCGGGCTTGGCGCCTGGTTCGGATGACAATAGCTTTGGGGGGCGAAGTGACAAGGGTGGAATAGCGATGGCGGACAGAATCAAAACTGCGGACGAGAGACGCGCGGCGGACGTGGAGACGTCTTCGCATATTTCCGTGAAGCCGCTCTATACGCCGGCGGACCTCAAGGGCTCGGACTACGAGAGCGAGGTGGGGTATCCCGGGGAGTATCCGTTTACGCGGGGCGTGCAGGCGACGATGTACCGGGGGCGGCTGTGGACCATGCGGCAGTACGCGGGCATGGGCGACGCCGAGGAATCGAACAAACGCTACAAATATTTGCTGGCGAACGGGACTACCGGACTCTCGGTGGCGTTCGATTTGCCGACGCAGATTGGGATGGATTCAGATCACGCGCTGGCCGCCGGTGAAGTGGGCAAGGTGGGAGTGGCGATCGATTCGATCGAGGATATGGAGCGCCTGTTCGACTGCATCGAGCTGACGAAGATTTCTACATCGATGACCATCAATGCGACGGGGTCGATTCTGCTGGCGTTGTACGCGGCGGTGGCGCGGCGGCAGGGCGCGGACATCCGCCAACTTTCGGGCACGGTGCAGAACGATGTGCTCAAGGAGTACATCGCGCGCGGGACATATATTTATCCGCCACGGCAGGCTTTGCGCGTGATTACCGACATGTTTGCCTGGGCGAAGGAGAACGTGCCGGAGTGGAATACGATTTCGATTTCGGGCTATCACATGCGGGAGGCGGGATCGACCGCGGTGCAGGAAGTGGCGTTCACGCTGGGCAACGGCATGACTTATGTGGAGGCGGCGATCAAGGCAGGGCTGGATGTGGATCAGTTCGCGCCGCGGATTTCTTTCTTCTTTAACGCGCACAACAACTTTCTGGAGGAAGTGGCGAAGTTTCGCGCCGCGCGAAGGATGTGGGCGCGGATCATGCGGGAACATTTCAAGGCGAAGAATCCGCGGTCGTGGATGCTGCGTTTTCACACGCAGACGGCGGGGTCGACGCTGACCGCGCAGCAACCGGAAAACAATATCGTGCGCACGGCGATCCAGGCGCTGGCGGCGGTACTGGGCGGGACGCAGTCGCTGCACACGAATTCGTATGACGAGGCTTTGGCGCTGCCGACGGAGCAGGCGGCGCGGATTGCGTTGCGCACGCAGCAGGTGATTGCGTATGAGTCGGGCGTGGCGCAGACGATCGATCCGCTGGCGGGGTCGTATTACATCGAGGCGCTGACCGACGAAATTGAGAAGCGCGCGGCGGAGTATCTCGGAAAGATTGAAGTGCTGGGCGGGATGCTGAAGGCGATTGAGCGCGGATTCGTGCAGCAGGAGATTCAGAACGCGGCGTATGAATATCAGCAGGCCGTGGATCGGGACGATGCGGTCGTGGTCGGAGTAAACCGGTTTGAGGTGGAAGAGGAGAAGCCGATTGCGATTCAGAAGATCGATCCGGCGCTCGAACCGAAGCAGATTGAACGCGTGCGGGCGCTGCGGGCGCGGCGGGATGCGGGGCCGTGGAAGGATGCGCTTGCGTCCGTGGAAGATGCGGCGCGATCGGGGGCGAATGTGATGCCACGGATTCTAGAGGCGGTGGAAGCGTACGCGACGGTCGGAGAAATTTCGGATGCGATGCGGCGAGTGTTTGGGGAGTACCGGGAAGCGGTGGTGATCTGAAAACGGTCGGTGGTCGATAGTTGTTGGCCGTCGGCTTTTCTGGCGCCCTCTGGGCGGCTTCAACCGGAGGTTTTGTAATCGCAGGCGGTGCGGCAGGGTTCGCAGTACATGAGGCCGTCCTGGCAGATGCGGACTTCGAGTACGGTCTGGCAGAGGCAGCAGAACTTGTCGCACTCGCACTGGGTTTCCGGCATTTCGCATTGGGCGCAACGGTATTTGGCGGGGCTGGTTCCGGCGGGCATACCAGCAATGTAGCGTTAAGCGGCGCGACGGGGAACGTGCCGTTAGTAACCCGGAGGCTCGGGGTAGCAGGCTGCATGCACTCGCGGCCATAGTCGGGGGCTCACCCCGGGGGATCACGTCGGCGGCTAGAGCTAGTTTGATTTTGCTGTACTTTTCGGCAGGACTGAAGTCGTGCCCTTCCCGATCTGTACAGTAAGTCCGCAGTGTCCGTGCCATATAATTCTGAGCAATGACCTTCCAACAGGTGCTCGACGGAGCGGAAGTCCTCGCGCAAAGCGGGGATCCGGGTGTGAGCGGTGTGGAATATGACTCCCGGCGGGTGAAGCCGGGGTGCGTGTTCGTGGCCATGCGCGGCGAGACAAGCGACGGTAACCGGTTTATCGATCAAGCAATCCAGGCCGGAGCAGTGGCGGTGGTGACGGATTCGGCGGCGGAGAAACCGCGTCCAGGAGTGGCTTGGGCGGTGGTGCTGCAGGGGCGGCGAGCGCTGGCGCGGGTGAGCGCGAACTTCTACAAGAAGCCGGCGGAGCGGATTGCGGTCACGGGAATTACCGGGACGAACGGAAAGAGCACGACCGCGTTTCTGCTGGAAGCGATTCTGACGGCGGCGGGGCGGAAGAGCGCTCTTATCGGGACGATTGAATATCACGTGGCGGGGAGGGCCTTGCCGGCGCCGCATACCACGCCGGAAGCGCTCGAACTGAATCGCATTTTGAGCGAGGCGCTGGGGCACGGGGCGGCGGACGTGGTGATGGAGGTTTCCTCGCACGCGCTGGCGCAGGAGCGCGTGTTTGGCGTGCCGTTCGATGTGGCCGTGTTTACGAATCTGACGCGCGACCATCTCGACTATCACAACACGATGGAGGAGTACTTCGCGGCCAAGCGACTGCTGTTTGAGGGCTGCGGTACGGATGCGCCGCGCGCCGTGGTGACGAATGTGGACGATGAGTACGGCGCGAAGCTGGCCGATTTCAGCCGGAAGCGCAGCTCGGTGGTGCTGAAATATGGATGGGAGCGCGGCGATCTGCACGCCGAGAAAGTGGAAATCACCACGCGCGGGACGCGCTTTGACCTGGTGACGCCGGAGGGAAAGATCGCGGTATTCTCGGCGCTGATTGGGCGGGTGAATGTGTACAACATTCTAGCGGCGGCGGGAGCGGGCTATGCGCGCGGGTGCGCGGCGCAGGCCATTGCGGCGGGGATCGACAAGCTGGCGTGCGTTCCGGGAAGGTTTGAGCGAGTGGACTGCGGCCAGCCTTTCACGGTGGTGGTGGACTATGCGCATACCGACGACGCTTTGCGGACTCTGACGGCGCTGGGGCGGGAGTTGGCGTCTGACGCGGGGGTGAAGGGAAGAGTGTTGACGGTGTTTGGATGCGGCGGGGATCGGGACCGGAAGAAGCGTCCACTGATGGGCGAAGCTGCGGGACGAGGCAGCGATTTTGTGGTGCTGACGTCGGATAACCCGCGGAGCGAGGATCCGGTCGCGATTATCAACGATGCGCTGGTGGGCTTGCAGAAGAGCGGCGTGAAGTACAGCGTAGAGGCGGACCGTCGCAAAGCGATCGCTCTGGCTATCCGCGAGGCGCGGCCGGGAGACATTGTGCTGGTGGCGGGGAAGGGGCACGAGAAAGTGCAGGTCACGCGGGAGGGTGCGGCTCCATTTGACGACTTGGAAGTGGCACGGGAAGCGCTGCGCGCGGCGGGGTTTGAGTGCGAGGCGGCTCGAGCCGGAGCGAATGGATGAAACTGACGCTTTCCAGGATTGCCGAGTTTGTTTCCGCGGCGGGGGTGTTCGCGCCCGAAGAAGTGGCGCAGGGTTACTCGATCGACTCGCGGACGGTGGGAGCGGGCGAGCTTTTCTTTGCGGTGAAGGGTGAGCGGCTGGATGGGCACGACTTCGTGGAGCAGGCGCTTGCGAAAGGCGCGTCCGCGGCAGTCGTGCGCAGGGATCAGTTGGGCCGCTATCCGCAGCAGACTCGGTTGCTGGCGGTGGAAGACACCCTAATCGCGCTGCAAACTTTGGCCACGGCGGTGCGGAAGCTGTGGGGCAAGCCGCTGATCGCGGTGACCGGCTCGGCGGGGAAGACGACCACGAAGGAAGCGATCGCGCACGTGCTGAACACGCGTTTCCGGGTGCTGAAGTCCGAGGGGAATTTCAACAATCATTTTGGCTTGCCCCTGATGCTGCTGAAGCTGGAGCCCGAGTATGACGTGGCCGTGATCGAGATGGGAATGTCGCATGCGGGCGAGATCCGGGCGCTGGCGAAGATCGCGCAGCCGGAGATTGGCGTGGTGACCAATGTGGCGGCGGTGCACTTGGAGTTTTTTGATTCGCTGGCGGGAATTGCGCGGGCGAAATATGAGTTGATTGAGTCGTTGCCCGCGGGCGCCGCGGCGGTGTTGAATGCCGACGACGAGTATGTCTCGCAGTTTGGGCGAGACTTCAAGGGCAAAGTAGTGATGTATGGCACGCGCGCAACCGCGGATGTGCGTGCGGAGAGAATCCAGTCGAAGGGGCGGCAGGGCACGGAGTTCGATGTGGTGATCGGAAGCGTGAGCGAACACGCGACGTTGCCGCTGGTTGGAGAACATAATGTGCTGAATGCGCTGGCGGCGGTGGCTGTGGGACTGGAGCGCGGGCTGAAGCCTGCGGACGCGGTGGCGGCGCTGGCCACACTGGCGCCGGGGGACAAACGCGGGCAGGTTCTCCAAGTGGGTAACATCACGGTGATCGACGATTGCTACAATTCCAATCCGAAGGCGCTGGAGGCGATGGTGGATGCGCTGGCCACGATGGCGGCCAAGCGGCGCATTGTTGTGGCTGGCGAGATGCTGGAGTTGGGGCCGGCGGGCGAGGAGATCCACCGGCGGGCCGGGCAGCACATCGCGGAGAAAAAGATCGATGCGCTTCTCGGGGTGCGCGGACTGGCGCAGGTGATGGTCGAGGGAGCCAAGCAGGCGGGAATCCGGGCGGAATTTGTAGCGTCGCCGGAGGAAGCGGGGGGGTGGCTGGCGCGCGAGGCGCGGGACGGAGACGTGGTTTTGTTGAAGGCTTCGCGCGGCGTGAAGCTGGAGAAGGCGCTGGAAGTATGGACGGCACGGCGCGACGGCAGGAATTGAGACTATCGCGGGACGGAGGCTGATTGCTCTACTGGCTGTTGTTCGTGAAGCTGCAACATGATTTTCCGCCGTTCCGCATCTTCCGCTACCTGACGTTCCGCACCGCGTTCGCCAGTCTTACCGCACTGTTTACCGCGCTCATCGTGGGGCCGCTGGTCATCAACCGGCTGCGTGAATTCCAGATTGGACAATACATTCGGGAAGAAGGACCGAAGGCTCATCAGAAAAAAGCCGGAACCCCAACCATGGGCGGGCTGCTGATCGCGATCGCCATTGTAGTGCCCACTTTGCTGTGGGCGGACCTGAGCAACCGTTTCGTGTGGATCGCGGTGTTTGCCACGTGCGCGTTCGCGGCCATTGGATTCACCGACGACTATACCAAGGTGGCGCATCGCCGGAATCTTGGCCTGACCGCGCGGGCGAAGTTGGGCTTGCAGATCGCCACTAGCATCGTGATTGCCGTGATGCTGATCGCCATGCAGACTCATGGGATGTATTCGACCAAGCTGATTGTTCCTTTCTTCAAGCAATTCCACCCGGACCTGGTAGTGCAGAGCCTGGAACGTTTTCCGCATCTTTGGGCGCTGGCGTTCCTGCCATTTATCGGGTTTGTGGTGCTGGTGATCGTGGGCTCGAGCAACGCGGTGAATCTTACGGATGGGCTGGACGGGCTGGCCATTGGCTGTACGGTGATCGCGGCGGGCGCGCTGACCGTGCTGACGTATGTAAGCGGGCACGCGACCTTTGCCACTTACCTGGAAATTCCGCGCATGCCGCAGGTGGGCGAGCTGACAATTTTTTGCGGGGCGATGGTGGGATCGTCGATCGGATTCTTGTGGTACAACGCGCATCCGGCGGAAGTGTTTATGGGCGACGTGGGCTCGCTGGCGCTGGGCGGGGCGATTGGGACGGTCGCGGTGATCATCAAGCAAGAGTTGCTGCTGCCGTTTATTGGCGGCGTGTTCGTGATCGAGGCGGTGTCGGTGATCCTGCAGGTGGGATCGTATAAGCTGCGCAAGAAGCGGATTTTCAAGATGGCGCCGATCCATCATCATTTTGAGTTGATGGGATGGTCGGAGTCGAAGATTATCGTGCGCTTCTGGATTGCGTCGCTGGTGTTTGCGCTGTTCGCGCTGACGACGCTGAAACTGCGTTAACGCAGTGGCCAGTGATCAGTGGTCAGTGGCCAGCAGGAGCCGTGCCGTCGGGACAATTCTTGGTTTTTACTGGCCACTGGCCACTAGCCACTGACCACTTCTAAATGATGGAACTCAAAGACAAACGCGTGCTGGTGGTGGGGCTGGGCAAGTCCGGGGTGGCGTCGGCGCTGTTTCTGAAGGCGCACGGGGCGCGGGTGACCGTTTCCGACACGAAGAGCGGAGACGAATTGCGCAACGAGATTCCGGTGCTGCTCGATCATGGGATTACGGTCGAAACCGGCGGCCACGGCGAGCGCACGTTTCGCGGGCAGGATTTGATTGTGGTGAGCCCCGGCGTTCCGGTGGATGCGCCGCTGCTGGCGCAGACGCGCGCCATGGGCGAGGCGGTGATCGGGGAGATAGAACTGGCGGCGCAGTTTCTGCCGGGGCCGATTGTGGCCATCACCGGGTCAAACGGGAAGACTACGACGACCGCGCTCACGGGCGAGATTATGGCGGCGGGCGGACTTCCTACCTTGGTGGGTGGGAACATTGGCACTCCGGCGATTTCGCTGGCGGAGCGGGCCAATCCGGAAACCGTAATTGTGCTGGAGGTTTCGAGCTTTCAACTGGAGACCATCCAGACCTTCCGGCCGAAGGTTGCCGTGGTCTTGAATGTTACGCCCGATCATCTGGACCGGCACCGGACGTTCGAGGCTTACGTGGATGCCAAGGCGCGCATCTTTGAGAATCAGCGGGGCGAAGACTTTGCCGTGCTCAACGAAGATGATCCTACTTGCGTGGCGATGGCGGCGCGGACGCGCGCGCAGGTGTTCTGGTTCAGCCGTGAGAAGGAAGTGAAGCAGGGGGCGTGGGTGCGCGAGGGAAACATCTTTTTCCGCGACGGCACGGGTGAACAGAAAACGTCCCAGCGCGAGATTATGCTGGTTTCAGAGATTCCGCTGAAAGGCGCGCACAATCTGGAGAACGTACTGGCGGCGGTATGCGCGGGAGCGCTGATGGGATGCGCCCCGGAGAAGATCCGGCAGGCGGTGCGCGACTTCAAGGCGGTCGAACACCGGCTGGAGTTTGTGGAGACGATCCGTGGCGTGGATTATTACAACGATTCGAAGGCGACGAACGTGGACGCAACCATCAAGGCACTGGAGTCGTTTCCGGCGAATATCCACCTCATTCTCGGCGGCAAAGACAAAGGCAGCGACTACACCGTGCTCAACGACCTGCTGCGGCAGCGTGTGAAGCGCGTGTACACGATCGGCGCGGCGGCGGCGAAGATCGAGTCGCAGATTAAGAATGTCGAAGTCGTGCATGCGGAAACCTTGGAGAATGCTCTTCGTAAGGCGAATGCCGTGGCGCAGGCGGGCGACGTTGTATTGCTAGCTCCGGCCTGCGCGAGCTTCGATCAGTTCAAGAATTATGAGCAGCGGGGGCAGGTGTTCAAGGAGATTGTGCGGGGGTTGGCGGCCGACCAGTAGCTAATATGTTTTCACCACCCCCGCCCGACCGTTCACCTAACGCGCCGCCGTCGCATTCGATGCCTGACGCGATGATCAAACCGCTGCGGGTGTGCCGGTGCCTTCATCCACGCGACAAGTTTGCTTAGGCAGTCGGGACAGAGCCTCGGGCAGGACTTTAGGAATGAATTCCGTATCTGATCTTCCATCGCCAAGTATGCCGTCTGGTTATTTCCGGGGCGCTTTCCTCTGCGAAGTTCGCCTCGCGTTCCGCACTTGATACAGTCGTAAATCATTTGGTTCCTCCTTCCGGCCTTTTCGCCCCCTAAGCCTTATCGGGGGCAGGACTCCGTAGATCTCAACTCCACAAGATATTGTGTTTTTATTATACTATAGCTTTAAGAGATTGTCAAGCCCTCTGTATCCCCCGCAGTTTCAAGAGGATAGCGCTTTCTGAATGAATTTTGATTGGGAAGAAGCGCGAGGCCAAGAAAGACCGGACAATGCGGCTTAAAACACTAATAGAACCGTAGAACTACGAGGCTGGCTAAATTATGTAGCGGTCAAGAACTAGAAGGAAACTAATAATTGCGTGGCTGAATTTTGTAGTTGTTTTGTCATAACTACACGTCCTCTCGTATGAGGGGCCGTTTTGTTAAATGATTCGATTGTTGGATTGAATCCGGATTAACAGGTACAAATTCTTTGTATTTGAGACATCACTGTTAAACCTAAACCTAGTAGAACCTCCTTTCGGCATCCAGAGTTGCTCGACTCCCCGGCCTATTCGTGGTTGCAATTCCCGATCCGCGATTTGTGATCTCATTCTTCCGATCTTCGCTCCTGGATAGTTCCCCTCGATCCCAATTGGCCAGTTCAACGGCTACCGTCCCGTCGCCCCAAGTGGCACGCACGCCCTGGCCACAAGTTTTCCACAACATCGTGTGATATCCAACCTTGCGTCCAACATTGAAATCGCGCAATCATAGTCGAGGCGCACGCGGTACGGAGAGCCTGATTGGCTCACCCCTAAGTCCTGTGTTCTCAAGATTTTGACCTCTAAGTTCTTTGACATCAAGATTTTGCAGACACTTTTTGTAAACCCCGCGCCCAGCAAGGCTTTCAGAGGGTATGGGGGAGGGGGTACCCCCCATTTTCGACCATCTTTCCCACGCCGGGAATAGCGGCGCACAGGTTTATTTCAGCAAGAAACCCACACCCCGTTTCGGCTCAGTTACTGCGACCTGACGGTGCGCTTGACACCTCGATTCCCGGCTCATACGCTTGAGGCATGGAAGTACATTTGACGCCCGATCAGGAAGCGTTTGTGCGGCAGGCCATCGAGTCTGGCCGGTTGCACCGTCCCGAGGATGCGGTCGAGGAAGCTCTGCGGTTGTGGGAAGAGCGGGAGCGCACCCGGGCGGAAATTTTAGCCGCAGTGGATGCGGCAGAAGCTTCTCTGGATCGCGGCGAGGGTATCGAGGTTACTGAGCAGTCCATGCGCGAACTCGCCGAAGGTGTGAAACATCGCGGTCGCGCACGACTTGAGGCCGAACGAGCGGCCCGCCGCTGATGGCTGTTCGGCTTAATCGACAAGTCAAAGCGGAGTTAGACGATATCTGGCTCTATATCGCCGTGGAGAGTAGCAGCCTAGAAATTGCTGATCGTGTCGTCGAAACAATCACTGACACGTTTCTTCAGCTATCAAAACATCCAAACCTTGGCCGCCGCCGTGACGACATCCGCAAAGGCCTGCGGAGTATCAATGCCGGCAGCTACGTTGTAATTTATCGTGTGGAGGGAAATAACTTACGAATCCTCCACGTTGTCCACGGCCGACGCGACATCAAATCAGCAATCCGGCATTAGAACCCTCCTCGCGAACCAAGACAATCAACAGTCAAAAATCAACAATCGGCAATTCCTTCTCCGCGTCTCAGTGACTCCGTGGTGAAATGAACTCCCCATGGCAAAGCGGGTAAGTGTGGATCGCTGGCTGTTTACGGTCACCATGCTGTTGGTGTTTGTGGGGCTGGTGATGGTGTTTTCGGCGTCGGCGGTGATGGCGCGGGAGCGGTTTGGGTCGCCGTATGCGTTTTTGTCGAAGCAGTTGATCTGGGCAGCGGTGGGCCTGGTGGCGATGGTAGTCGCGATGCGGGTGGATTACCGGCGCTATAAGCATCCAGCGCTGGTGTTTTCGCTGATGGGGTTGACCACGCTGCTGCTGATCTCCGTGTTCTTTCTTGACCGGTCGCACAATACGCATCGCTGGTTCCGCGTGGGTGCGTTTTCTTTCCAGCCGTCGGAGCTGGCCAAGCCGGTGCTGATTCTGTTTCTCGCGTATTTCCTTGAGGCGCGCGACAAGATGATGCCGAATTCCATGGATGACTGGCGCAACACGCTCGTTCCGGCGGCAGCGCCGGTGGCGGTGCTGCTGGGGCTGATTGTGCTGCAGCCCGACCTGGGCACGGCCATCGCTTGTGCCGGGATTGCGGCTTGCATCCTGTATGTGGCGGGCATGCGGCTGCGGTATTTCGGATACGCGCTTGGGGCGTCGCTGGCGCCGCTGTATTTTCTGATCTTCCATGTGAACTTTCGGCGCGACCGCATTCTGGCATTTATGAATCCGTATGCCGAGCGGCAAAAGGCCGGGTTTCACCTGATTCAATCGCTGATCGCGGTGGGGACGGGCGGTATTACCGGCACGGGGCTGATGGAAGGCAAGCAGAAACTTTTCTATCTGCCGGAGCCGCATACTGACTTTATCTTTGCCGTGACGGCGGAAGAGTTGGGGCTGGTGGGAGCGCTGTTTGTGGTGACGCTGTTTGCCATCTTCCTGTGGCGCGGGATGCGCGCATCGTGGCGGACGGAAGACGTCTTCGGGCGATACCTGGCGGTGGGGATTACGAGCATGGTGGTATTGCAGGCGTTCATCAACATCAGCGTGGTCTTGGGGATGATGCCGACCAAGGGGATTCCGCTGCCGCTGGTGTCCTACGGAGGATCGTCATTATTTGTGACGCTGGCGTGCGTGGGCGTGCTGCTGAACATTACCAAGCAGGCGGAGTGAAAAGATTGAGTCATTGAGTCATTGAGCGATTGAGTGATTGAGCCATTTGAACCATCGGGCAATTTGTTCAATCACTCAATGGCCCGATCACTCAATGGCTCAATCGTTTCCATGACTCAATCGCTCAATCGTTTATAGTCACTGCATGCGGGCCATTCTGGCGGGCGGCGGGACGGGAGGGCATGTGATCCCGGCGCTGGCCATCGCCAACGAACTCAAGAACAATTATGGGGCCGAGGTACTGTTCATCGGGACGGCGCGCGGGATTGAGACCCGTCTGGTGCCGGCGGCGGGGTATCCGCTGCAGTTGGTGCGGGTAGGGGCGCTGAACAATGTCAGCCTTGCGACGCGGGCGAAGACGGCATTCGATTTGCCGCGGGCGATCTGGGATGCGAGCCGCATGTTGAATGAGTTCGCGCCGGACGTGGTGATTGGCGTGGGCGGATATGCATCCGGCCCGGCGATGCTGGCGGCGGTAGTGAAGCATATTCCGACACTGGCGTTTGAACCGAACGTTGTGCCGGGGTTTGCTAATCGCGTGGTGGCGCGGTTTGTGTCCGGGGCCGCGGTGCATTTTGAGGAGACGGCCAAATATTTTCGCCATGCGGAAGTGACGGGCGTGCCGGTGCGGCAGGCGTTCTTTGAGATTCCCGCTTTAGAAATCAATAAGAAACGTGGCGGGACTCCGACTCTGCTGGTGTTTGGCGGAAGCCAGGGGGCGCATGCGATCAATGAGGCGATGATCCGATGCTTGCCGGAGTTGCGGCGGCAGGCGCCGGGGGTTCACGTTATTCATCAGACGGGCGAGCGTGATTATAGTGATGCGCTGGCGGCATATCAGTCTTTGGGTGAGTCGGCGGAGGTCTTCAAGTTCATCGAAGACATGCCGGCGGCGTTTGCGCGGGCGGACCTAGTGGTGTGCCGCTCTGGCGCGAGCGCGGTGGCGGAGATTACAGCGGCAGGGAAGCCTGCGATCTTTGTGCCGTTTGCACGGGCGGCGGACGATCATCAGCGGGTGAATGCGGAGGCGCTGACGCGGACGGGTGCGGCGGTGGTGGTAGAAGAGTCGAAGCTGGAGGGAGTGTGGCTGGCGGAGACGATTGCGGCGTTGCTTGGAGATCAGCGGCGGCTGGAAGCGATGAGCGAGGCTGCGCGGGAGTTGGCGCATCCAAATGCGGCGCGGGATATTGCGGCGATGGCGGCGCGGATGGCGGGAAGGGAAGAAATTGAGTCATTGAGTGATTGAGCCATTGAGTGATTTCACGATCACCCCGTGATCCAATCTCTCAATCGCTCAATGACCCGATGACTCAATGAATTTATGTTTGCCAAGATTCAGCAGATTCATTTCGTGGGGATTGGCGGGATCGGCATGAGCGGGATTGCCGAGGTGTTGCTGAATCTCGGCTACAAAGTTTCAGGATCGGATCTGAAGAGTTCCGGAGTCACGCAGCGGCTGGCTGCGCTAGGCGCCGCGGTGTTCGAAGGACATCGCGCGGAGAATGTTGCCGGAGCCGAAGTGGTGGTGACCAGTTCGGCAATCGCGGCGGAGAATCCCGAGGTGCTTGAGGCGCACCGGTTGCATGTGCCGGTAATTCAGCGGGCGGAGATGCTGGCGGAGTTGATGCGGTTGAAGTATGGCATCGCCATCGCCGGGATGCACGGCAAGACGACTACCACTTCTATGGTGGCGGCGGTGCTGGCGGCGGGCGCCCTTGATCCTACGGTGGTGGTAGGCGGGCGCGTGGATGCGATGGGGTCGAATGCGCGGCTGGGGAAGTCGCAGTATCTCGTGGCGGAAGCGGATGAGAGCGACCGGTCGTTTCTGAAGCTCTCGCCAATTCTTTCGGTGGTGACCAACATCGACCGCGAGCACATGGATTGTTACCGCAATATGCGGGACGTGAAGAAGACGTTTCTGGAGTTCATGGACCGGGTGCCGTTTTATGGGATGGTGGTTGTGTGCAATGACGATCCTCTGCTGCGGCGGTTGCTGCCGCAGGCGCAGCGGCGCACGGTGACGTATGGGACAAAGCGCGGATCGGATTTTCTGATCAAGCTAAAAACGAGTTCCGCAACGGCGGGTGCGGCGAGGAATGTGCCGGGCGATGGCCAGCCGTTGAACCGCTTTCGCGTGAGTTATCGAAAAAAAGACTTGGGCGAGTTCACGCTCCATGTGCCGGGAATACACAACATCCTGAATGCGACGGCGGCCATCGCTGTGGGCATGGGGCTGGATGTTGGAGTGGAGGCGATCCGCACGGGGCTCGACCAATTCCGCGGGGTTGACCGGCGGTTCCAGTTGCGCGGGCGGGCTGCGGGCGTGAGCGTGATTGACGACTACGGGCACCATCCCACGGAAATCAGGGCCACTCTGGCGGCGGCGCGGCAGTGCGGATTCCGCAAGGTTCATGTGGTGTTCCAGCCACACCGGTACACGCGCACGCGCGATCTACTCGAAGACTTCGCCACGGCGTTTGGCGACGCGGATTCGCTGTTTGTGCTCGACATTTATGCGGCGAGCGAGAAGCCGATCGAGGGCATCAGCGGGGAAGCGCTGGCGCGCACGATTCGCGAGAAGGGCGGACGGAACGCCCAGTATGTGAGTTCGTTCGCGGATGCGGTGAGTTCGGCTGCCGACGTGGCGGAGGAAGGGGACATGATTCTTACGCTGGGCGCGGGCAGCGTTTCGCAGTTGGGGCCGATGATTCTGGAGAAGTTGAAGGAGCGGGCGGGGTCGTAAGGAACTAATTTCGCGCGAGTCACGTATCGTCCTCGCTAACGGATTGGGGTGGGGCTCGTCCAATCTGCCAGATGGAGATAAGGCGATGAAAACTACACAGGCGTGGGGATGGCTGGCCGCTGGAGTGCTGGCCTTGGGGTTGAACGGCTTTTATCATGACGGCGGCGCGGCTTGGGCGCACCGGATTGTAGATCGCGTTGCCGGCCGGTCGGGCGCCATGGTCAATCTGGTTTCGGAGGGGGTTGACCAATTCATGGGAAAGGCCAACTTAGCGGCGGCCCGGAACGAGACTGCTTCCTGCAGATTAGCCACCGCGATGGCGCAAGTTCAAACGAAGATGGCTCGCGCGCAGAACGGAATGGCCCACTTTCAAGCCATGTCGGCCCGGCAGGAAGCGGATCGGGCGCGGATCGAGACTCAGAGGGTTCGCGTGCGAGTTACGGCCGGCACATTCCACCCGGTGGCGTTTCAGGCAATGAAGATTCCCGTGGTTTGTCCACGTGTGCGCGTCAGTGTTCCGCAGCCGCCAATGGTGAAGATTCCGGCTCCGGTGGTGCAGGTCGAGATGCCGGGCGGTGGGCCGGTTTAAGGTTATTGTCTCCTGGAAGGGCGGGCGCGGAAAAACTGCCGCGTCCGCTTTTTTGTCCGCAGACAATACTGCCCTTGTGGCGGCCGGGCTACGCCCGGGCGGGACAGCCGAGGCGGCTGTCTCCACATGATCCGTTTCCGCTCTTCAGATGCTAGATTCTAGATTCTAGAGTTTCCTCGATGATGGCCGACGGGATTCCTACTGTGCAAAAGAACCAACATTTTGTCTATCTCAATTGACGAAATGAAGTTATAGTTTGAAGGCTCAGCGATTCACAAGCGACAACTGACCTGAACTGATGGCGCGGAAATCGGGTGCCACCATCTTGCAGGAGGAGTTGTACCCACCCAGCGCTGAGGCTGCGCGCGAGGAGATCGAGGACGCGCGTCTCATCGACCTGGATGTGGACGAGGAATCTCCGTTTCTGCGCGGGCAAAAGCGGGTCTCCGCCCGCCGAAGTTCTCTTCCGAAAAAAACTGCAAACCGTTTGTTGTGGTCTGCGGGGGCGGCCGCGGTGTGTTGCGCAGCGGCTCTGGCCGCTGCCACGCTGTATCACTACGGCGAGCGCTCGTGGCGTTTCCGCGTGGAATCGAGCGACAACATTGAAGTCACGGGCACGCAGAATGTCACCAAGGCGCAGATCATGGAAACGATGGGCGCCGACATTGGGCGAAACATTTTTTTTATTCCGCTGGCGCCGCAGAAAGCGCAACTGGAACAGATTCCGTGGGTGGAATCGGCCAGCGTAATGCGGTTTGTTCCCAACCGCCTGAAGGTGGAAATTCACGAGCGCACGCCGGTGGCTTTCGCCCGGGTGGGGCCGCGGATGGTATTGATTGACGCGGGTGGAACGCTGATGGAGTTATCCCCGAAGCGCCGCTATTCCTTCCCCGTGATCCTGGGAATGAATCCTGGAGAGCCGCTTTCGACGCGGGCGCCGCGGATGAAAACGTATCGCGAGATGGTGCGGGAGCTGGACGGGGGTGGTGCGCGCTATTCGCAGGATCTGAGTGAAGTGGATCTTTCCGACCTCGAAGACGTGAAAGTGCGGGTGAACGATCCGGCGGGCGATGTGCTGGTGCATCTGGGATCGTCGGATTATCTGCGGCGCTACAAAATTTATGTAAGCCGCGCCCAAGGCTGGCGGCAGCAGTTCCAGAAGCTGGAGTCGGTGGATCTGCGCTACGACAACCAGATCATCGTGAATCCAGATATGCAGCGGACGGCGAAGCCGGCGGCGCTGAGCCCGGCAGTTGCGAAAGCGGCGGCAGCGGCGGGAGTAAAGCCCGCGGCGCTGCTGACGCGCATGGGGCCGCACGATCGCGCTGTGCCGAAGCCCGCGTTCGAATTGACGCAGAAAAAACTTGACCCGAAGGCTGCGGCCGGAGGAGCCAAGAAGGCGGCCGCGAAAACCAAGTTTAGGAAGACTACCGCGAAGGCGGGGAAAGCCACCGCGGGGAAAGCCAGCGCTGTCGCGAAGAAGGCGGCGTCAACCGCGAAGCCCGGGACATCCGCGGCGGCGAAGAAGACGAGTTCACCGGCCGGCCGCGAGATTGCGACACGGCGAGCTGCGAACGGGAAACAGTCTCCACCGCAAACTCCGGGAACAACGGCAAAGTCTCCCGGCAAGAGCGGCGGTCAGAAACCCAGTCCGGCGATTGCAAAGAGTCGGACGGAACAAGGGCAGGACCAGTGAGCTTTCGACTCCATCGCGGTACGAGGAATTCATCGGGGAAGTCATAAAGAATGGCGAACCAGCAGGGAAGTTTTTTGACGGCGATTGACGTGGGCAGCGCGAAAACGTGCGCGCTTATGGTGGAGGTCACCGACAACGGCCTGCGCTATCGCGGGCACGGTGTAGCGGCGTCGCGCGGCTCGCGCAAGGGCGTCATCGTGGAATTGGACAAGGCGGTCGCAGCGATTCAAAAGGCGGTGGAAGCGGCCGAGGATGCGGCGGGCGCGGCGGCGGAGCACGCCATCGTGGGCATTGGTGGAGCGCATGTGCGCGGCGTGAACAGTCACGGCGGCATCAGCCTGGGCGCGCGTCCGCGGGAGATTAGCCGCGATGAGATCAAGCAGGCGGTGGAGCGGGCACGGGCGATTCCTCTGCCGGCGGATCGCGAGGTGCTGCACCTATTGCCACAGGAATTCATTCTCGACGATCAGGCGGGAGTGCACGATCCGCTGGGCATGATGGCGGCGCGGCTGGAGGTGCGCGTCCATCTGGTGACGGTGGCGGCGAGCGCGGCGCAGAACGTGATTACGGCGGTGAATCGGGCGGGCGTCCACGTGGATGACACTGTGTTTGAGCCGCTGGCGGCGGCCGATTCCGTGCTGCGGGCCGACGAACGAGAGATGGGAGTATGTCTGGCGGATGTGGGAGCGGGATCCACGGAGCTGATCGTTTTCCTGCAGGGCGCGGTGGCCTTTACGGGAGTGATTCCGGTGGGCGGCGACCACTTCACCAGCGATTTGTCGGTAGGTATGTGTACGCCGCTGGCGGAAGCGGAAAAAATCAAGAAGGCGTATGGCAATGCGATCGTCACGTTGATTCCGGAAGGGAACGAAGTGGAGGTGCCGTCGGTGGGCGACCGGCCTTCGCGTTTGCTGCCGCAGCGGCTGGTGGCGGAGATTCTCGAGCCCCGGGCCCGCGAGCTGTTTGAAATGATGCGCGAAACCCTGCGCCAGAGCGGCATGTTCGACGCGTGTCTGGCGGGCATCGTGCTGAGCGGCGGAGGGTCACGGCTGCCGGGAATCTTTGATGTGGCCGAGTCCGTGCTGCGGCGTCCGGTGCGGCTGTCCTGGCCGACGCCTCTGGCGAAGATGCCGGCCACGCTGGCCGAGCCGGAGTATGCCACGGTGCTTGGCATGGTGCATTACGGGCAGCGGGCGCGGGTGGCGCGCGGGTTTCAGGATGTCCGCTGGGGATCGAGATTGAAGGCGATGCTAGTGGGATAGGAATTGAGTCATTGAGCCATTGAGTGATTGAGTCATTTAAAACCGAAAAATTCTTAGACGACGGGTGAAATTATGAAAAAAGATTCCAGCATTCGCATCAGCTTCAATGAAGAGCCTCTCAACGATGCCAAGATCAAGGTCATCGGCGTGGGCGGCGGCGGCGGCAACGCAGTCAACCGCATGATCGATGCCGGAGTGGAGGGCATCGAATTCATTGTGGCCAACACGGACTTGCAGGCGCTGCGCATGTCGCGTGCGCCGGTGAAGCTGCAGCTGGGCGTGAAACTCACGAACGGGTTGGGCGCGGGCGCGAATCCGGAAGTGGGGCGCAAGGCGGCGCTCGAAGACTCCGACAAAATCATCGAGGCGCTGGAGGGCGCCGACATGGTGTTCGTAACCACCGGCCTGGGCGGGGGCACGGGCACGGGCGCGGCGCCGATCATCGCGTCGCTGGCCAGTGAGATGGGCGCGCTCACCGTGGCTGTCGTCACCAAGCCGTTTTCCTTTGAAGGGAAGCGGCGCATGACGCAGGCGGAAAAGGGCATCGCCGAGCTCATGGAATCGGTGGACACGACGATTGTGATTCCCAACGAAAAGCTGCTGGCGGTGGCGGAGAATGCGGGATTCTTCGAGTCGTTCCGCATTGCGGATGACATTCTGCGGCAGGGGGTGCAGGGAATTTCCGACATCATTACGATTCCGGGCATCATCAACCGCGACTTCGCCGACGTGAAGACGATCATGGCCCGCATGGGCTATGCGGTGATGGGCACGGCGACGGCGAGCGGCCAGAACCGCACCACGGAAGCGGCGCGGCGGGCCATTGCGTCGCCCCTGCTGGAGGCGGGCGCGATCGACGGAGCGCGCGGCATTCTGATCAACATTACAGGGTCGGCGTCGCTGAAGCTGGCCGAAGTGCAGCAGGCCTGCACTATTGTCCAGAGCGCGGCGCACGAAGACGCCAATATCATCTTCGGCGCGGTGATGGACGAGAAGATGAAAGACTCAGTGAAGATCACGGTGATCGCCACCGGCTTCCGCGAAGCGAGCCGGACGCACCAGCGGCCGCAGGAAGTGCATAGCTCGTTCGCGGCTTCGCACGACGACGCCATGGATTTTCCCGATCCCGTGGGTCCGGCACAATCTGTGCCAGAGCGTTTTGCCGAGCCATTTCGGGAGTCGATGTCGGAGCCAATGAGGGACGAGCACTCCGGGATGGTGGAGTCCTCGCCGGTGGCAATGGCCCAGGGCGGTGAAGTGATCTCCCTCGACACCATGCGCAGCGCGATGGTCGCAAACTTCGAACAGGACGACCTGGACGTTCCGGCATTTCTGCGCAAGCGGGGCGAAGTCATGTGAGCGGCGGAGCGCAAGGATGTGAGCGTAGAAGTGCAAGTTTCCGGCAGGGAGCCGCAGCGAAAAGAGGAAAAACTTTGCAGCAGAGAGCCGTATCTTTTCAGTAACGAGGTGACCGTTACTCTGGGCTCTGGCACTAACGTAATTCCCACTTAACTACTTTTCCCATAATGGTTTAGACAGAAGCTAATGTTTATTTCGATACAAACTTTATTATTGCCTGAAACGCGCTAACTCTCGTAGGATCAGGATGTTGGTTCAAGTTGCCGGGCGTGGCCGACGGCTGGCAAGCTTCGTGCATCGGAATAGATAGGAATAGATAGGAAATCCGGGGATCAGGGGAACGAACGCAAGATGTGCAAGTTGGGAACGCGCTACCTTCGTCTGGTTGTGATCGTGGGAGGGTTACTGCTGGCGCCGGGAATGTGGGCGGCGCACGTCAACCCGCACGCGCTGAATACCAGCAAATCGAAGTCCCCGAAACTGAGCGAGAGCCAGCGGACCAGGCGCCGGATGCGGCATCTGGCGAGCAGTCGCAGCACGGGTGGCCGCAGCGGTAGCCTGACGCGGGCCTCAGTGAGCAGTTCGCGGCACCGATACCACGAGCGTTTTTTCATGAGTTCGTTCGCCGAGGGGATTACCGGCGGCGATATCACAGAGGGCGAAGACTCCGTTGTGCGCCAGGCGGCCATCGATGCCCTGGGGAATATGAATGGCACGGTGGTCGCGATCGAGCCGACCAGCGGACGTGTGCTGGCCATGGTGAATCAGAAGCTGGCGCTGTCGAGCGGCGCGCAACCTTGCTCGACCATCAAACTTTCCGTGGCTCTGGCTGCGCTGAGCGAGGGCTTGGTCTCGAAGGAAACCGAGGTCGCGCTCGGGGGCCGCAGCCGCATGAACCTTACCGAAGCTCTGGCCCACTCCAACAACGCATATTTCGAGGCTCTGGGGCGCAAGCTGGGATTCGAAAAAGTCGCTTATTATGCCCACGAGTACGGCTTGGGCGAGTTGGCTGGCTACGATATTGCCGGCGAACAGTTGGGAGCTTATCCCGATGAGGTGATTCCGCAGAAGCTGGGCGGCGTGGGCAAGATGTGTTCGTTCGGCGAGGGCATTTCCATGACTCCGCTGCAGTTGGGCGCAATGGTTTCGGCGATTGCCAACGGAGGCGCGCTTTATTACCTGCAGCATCCGACAACGCCGGAAGAGATCGCGAATTTTCAGCCGCGCATCAAGCGGCAACTTGATATCGCTCCGCTGATCCCGGAAATCTCCGTGGGCATGGCCGGAGCGGTGCAATACGGCACGGCGCGCCGGCTGGGGCTCAACTTTAGCGAGGAAGAGATTCTGGGAAAGACCGGGACCTGCTCCCACGCCGGCACCCGCTTCGGCTGGTTCGCCTCCTACGCGAATACCAGCAGCGGACGCATTGTAGTGGTGGTTTTCCTGCAGGGCGGACGGCCCACATTTGGCCCCAAGGCGGCCGAGATTGCCGGGATCATGTATCGTAATCTCTACGATCACAACTTCTTCATCGCCGGCGCCCCAACGCCCGCAGGCGCCGCCGCGTCCAGACCGTAAGCACGGCGGCGTAGTCCAGGGAACGCGATCCTATCTAAATTCTGACCAATTTGAATTCTGACCAAGGCCTCTCGGCGGAGAGGCTTTCTTGTTTTGCCACATGCCTCTTTCCATGTGACAGTTGGCACCTCTGGAGGTTGACGGCGATCCCGGGGGCAGGGCCGACGGTTCGGCAAACTTAGCGTTTTCCAACACGGGAGCGGCGAATCCCGCCGATATGTAGCGTAGAGGGTCAGCGGGAGTGTGGGCCGATACAGTCCGGCGTGTGGCTCGTCTCACACCCCGATAAAAGTTGGGGTTGGAGGCGCGTGAGCCCCAGAAAAAAATGAATTCGATGACCATATTAAGCGGCCGCTACGATTACCGGCTAGTGGCGCTTTCCGTCGTGCTGGCGATGCTTGCCTCGTATGCTGCGCTGGATCTTGCGGGGCGCATAACCTCGGCGCGAGGCTGGGTGCGAGCCATCTGGCTGAGTTGTGGGGCAGCCGCGATGGGCTTGGGGATCTGGGCGATGCACTACGTTGGCATGCTCGCCTTAACCATGCCGATACCGGTTTTTTACCATCTTCCCACCGTGGTGCTTTCGCTGTTTGCGGCGATCGCTGCCTCCGGGGTTGCCCTATTCGTGGTCAGCCGGCCGAAGATGAGTGTCTGGCAGGAAGTCGCAGGCAGCATGGTCATGGGCAGCGGGATTGCGGCCATGCACTATATCGGCATGGCTGCCATGCGCTGCGCGGCCGTGGTTGTATATGACCGCAGGATTGTTGCGCTGTCGATTGGGCTGGCCATCGCGACTTCGTGGGTCGCTCTCCGGCTTGCATTCCGAGTTCGAGATGAGAAGCGGACGAGCTGGCGGAAAATAATCAGCGCTCTGATCATGGGCAGCGCCATTCCATTGATGCACTACACGGGGATGTGGGCCGCGACCTTCCACCGTTCCGGGGTTGCACTCGATCTCACCCACGCCATCGGCATTTCGAGGATCGGCGCCGTGGCCATTGGCGCGAGCAGTTTCTTCGTGCTGGGAGGCGCCATTGCTTCAGCGTTCTTCGACAGGTTCATGGTCCTGCAGCAAGGCGATCTCAATACCGCCCGGGAACGTGAGTTGTATTTCCAGACGATGGCGGAAGCGGTTCCTGAGATTATCTGGACCGCCGATCCCGATGGTATGGACGACTACTTCAACCAGAGGTGGCTTGATTATACTGGGCTCACGCTTGAGCAAAGCCGGGGCGCAGGGTGGACGGCGGCGGTCCATCCCGATGACTTGCCCCTCTGTCTGGCGAAGTGGGAAAACGCGCAGCGCACCGGGGATCCTTACGACGTGGAGTATCGCCTGCAAGGGAAAGATGGAACCTTCCGATGGTTTCTATGCCGGGGCAATCCTATCCGCGATCCCAAGGGGGAGATTGTCAAATGGTTCGGAACGTGTACGGACATCGAGAATCAGAAGCAAAACCAGCAGATTCTGGAAGAGCAGATTCTGGAACGGACCATGCAATTGGCCGACGCCAACACCCGGTTGCAGGGGGAAATGCTCGAGAAAGACTTCGCTCGCAACCAACTCGACCAGCAGAATGCGAGAATGATGGGGGACATGGAAAAACGCTCCGAGCGGGCAACCATGCTGGCAAAGATGGGCGAACTGCTGCAGAGTTGCGTCAGCCGGGACGAGGTGGTGGCGGCTGCTCTAGGTTTTGCTCCGAAGATATTTCCCACCGCCCGGGGAGCGGTGGCGCTGCTGAATGCCTCGCGCACCTTGACCGAAGTCATCGGCTCGTGGAGCGATTGCGAGCTTTCCGCAACGGAATTTGAGCCCAGCTTGTGCTGGGCGCTGCGGACGGGGCACCCGCATCTGGTGGTTGCGGGAGACTCGACGGCGCCGTGTGCGCACGCGGCGGGAGTGACGAATACTTACTTGTGCGTCCCGATCCTGGCGCAGGGGGAAACGCTGGGGATCTTGCACCTTCAGGCCATGGATGAAGCGCCGCCACTAGAAGCCTCGGAACTCTCATTCAAGACGACTTTTGCGGCGCATGTCGGATTGTCACTGGCCAACATAAGGCTGCGGGAGGCGCTGCGAACCCAGTCGGTCCGGGATGCCTTGACCGGTCTTTATAACCGGCGGTACCTGGAGGAAGTGTTGGAGCGCGAGGTCCGGCGCGCGGCAAGAGCGGCGCAATCCCTTGGACTCCTCATGATCGACCTGGACCATTTCAAGAACTTCAACGATACCTATGGCCACGATGCGGGGGATGCGGTGTTGCGCGAAACCGGAGCGTCTCTGACCAAGGGCATTCGGGCAGAGGACCTGGTCTGCCGCTTCGGTGGGGAGGAATTTGTTGTCATCCTGCCCACAGCGGACCTGGAAGCTGCGTGTGCGCGAGCCGAACGCTTGCGATCGAAAATGAAGGAACTGACCATCCTCCACCAGGGCAGGTCGATGGGAATGCTCACAATTTCCGTCGGTGTGGCGGTGTTCCCCGAGCACGGTACTTCGCCCAAGGAGTTGATGGCGGCGGCCGACGCTGCACTGTATGAGGCCAAGCGCGATGGGCGCGATCAGGTGGTGGTGGCAGCTTCGAAACGTATTGAGAAGGCGGCGCTGTCCGGCACAGGGAAACCGGTCGCCAGCTGGAGCTAGGTTCCTCAGAGTGCGGTTCCCCCCAAACCTGCCCGTTGTGCGATCATGGCCGGAAAGCGCGGACGTCCAGCCTGTAGGCCGGTGTCCCAACTCATGGCTAAGAATTATTTCTTCCGCTCGTCGCGCTCGACCACTCCGTCCTTGATGTTGACCACGCGGTGAGCGTACTCGGCGATGTCATGCTCGTGGGTGACCAGAACGATGGTGTTGCCCTCGCCGTGCAGACGGTCGAACAAGGCCATGATTTCGCCGCCGGTTGCCGAATCGAGGTTGCCGGTGGGTTCGTCGGCCAAAATGATAGAAGGCCGATTGACCAGGGCTCGGGCGACCGCGACGCGCTGACGCTGGCCTCCGGAAAGCTCATTCGGCTTGTGGGTCATGCGCGATTCCATGCCCACGGCCGTCAATGAGGCTTTGGCGCGTTCCATGCGCTCCGCGGTAGGAACGCCGGCATAGATCAGTGGTAGCTCCACGTTATGCAGAGCGGTGGCACGAGCCAGCAGGTTAAAGGTCTGGAACACGAAGCCGATTTCCTTGTTGCGGATGCGGGCCAGTTCGTCGTCGTCGAGTTCGCTCACCAATTGGCTGTTGAGCCAGTATTCGCCTTTGGTGGGCGTGTCCAGACAGCCGATCAGGTTCATCAGCGTGGACTTGCCCGAACCGGAGGGCCCCATAATGGCAACATACTCTCCCCGCTCAATCCGGAGGTTGATGCCGCGCAGGGCATGCACCTGCTGCTCGGAGCCCATGTCGTAGGTCTTCCAAAGATCCTCAGCCGCGATCATGCAGGCCTGGGGCGGCGGCGCTGAGACGGCGTTGTGGGGCATGCTGATTACTTCCGCGGTTGCCATATTTTTCTCTTGCTCCAGTGCCACTGGGTTCTCCGGGATTGAATTCGATTCCGAGAGCTACATCTTGTGTTCGAGACCGCTGTTCAAGATCGGCGGTGTTATTTCAAACCTGCTGTTCCAATCTGAGCCGGCTTCTCCGTTGGACGGAGGAAGCCGGCGAAGGTTATGTCTCTTCTTCCTTCTTGGGGACGGAGTTGTCGACTTTGACGCTATTCCCGGAACGGAGCGTACGCAAAATCTTGTAACTGCCGGTGATGACCTCGTCCCCCTCGTTCACGCCATTGATCACCTCGATGTCGCTGGTCCCGGCGATGCCGGTGGTCACGGGCACGAACTCTGCCTTCTTGTTGCGAATGACGAAGACGCCCTGCACATCCTGTTTATGATCTTTATCCTCGTCCTTGGATGGCGCGTCTTTGGGCGCCGGTGCGGCGGCATGCACGGCGCCCGGGAAGGACTTCTCCCGCTCCAATTGGGCCTTGCTGCGGATGGAGAGCGCCTGGATCGGGATGCTCAACACGTTGCTGCGGGCGGCCGTCGTGATCTTCGCGGTGGTAGAGAGTCCGGGGCGCAGATCTGGAGGAGGATCGGTCACGGTCACGACTACTTTGAAGTCTTTGGCTTCCTCGCTGGCGGTGCTCTGCTGGGATGTAGCCACGCCGGTGGAACGCACGATGGCGTTGTCTCCGATTTCGGAAACCGTGCCGTGGAAAACCTTTTTGGGTATGGCGTCGATGGTCACTTCGGCGGGCTGGCCCAGGTGCACGTTCACGATGTCAGTCTCATCCACCTTTACTTCGGCGGTGATCACCGACATGTCGGCGAGCGTCATCAGCGTGCTGCCCGGGGAATTCTGAATGCCCATCACCACCGTCTCGCCTTCGCGAACCGGCAGGTTAGTAATGACGCCGTCGTAGGGGGCGGTGTAGGTGGCCTTTTGCAACACATCGGCGAAGCGAGTGAGCGTGGCCCGGTTCTGGCTTACATGTTTATCGGCGGAATCCTTCTGTGCTTTAGACTGCGCCACCCGGGCCTGCGCCTGAACCAGTCCGGAGTCGGCGGTAGCCCAGGCATTCTTGCGGCTGTCGAAATCAGACTTGGAGATCAAGCCATCTTTGAACAGATTCTGAGCTCGCTCCCAATCCAGCTTATTGCGGTCGTAGTCGGCTTTGGCGCGCACCAGGTCGGCCTCGGACGTCTTCAGGGCGGCCTCGGCAGCGATGGCATCGGTCGCGGCGGCTTGCAAAGAAGCCTGATTGGCGTTCACATCCGCCGACGACTGCACGTTTTCCAATTGAGCCAGCAATTGACCCTTCCTGACGTGATCCCCTTCTTTGACGAGCAGATGCGTGATCTTGCCGAATGCATTGGCGCCGATGTTGACGTACGTCTTAGGCCTGATTTCGCCCGAGGCGCTCACCACCGACGACAAGTCCTGGCGCTGTGCCTTCCCGGTCTGCACCGTGACCACATTTTTGCCGCTCTGATGAACTGTGACGCTGACAATGATGGCTAGCAGAACCACCACGCCAGCGCTAATCGCTATTTTTTTCCAGGGTTTCATTGTTCCCGTCACCGTTCGGAGCTTGTCGCCTGACCAGGCCAGCAGCGGCCCCGGTGGCGGGCGTTTACTCCCGAGATTCCCTTTGCAGATACCCACCGACCGTTCCGCAGGAGTGACGGACGCGCATTCTGGGATACGATCCCGCTGGCAGGAAAGTTCCGCAAGACCCTGCGAATCCGGAGAGTAGCCGCCCGGTAGCGCAAAATTATAGCAACCTAAAATTATAGCTTGGTCCCGGTCCAGTCTTAAAATCTTTTCGATCCGGCGGGCGGGCAACTCGGCGGCGATGTTGCAGCGTCCAATAAAACGGTTGGTTGCGCCTTCAATCTATTCGTTTGACGTGACTTAGCCTTGCTTTCGCGCAACTGACGGCCTAGAATAGACCAACGAAAGTTTGTCGTGGCAGGAGTCCCTCTCATGTTCCGGGTTGGTTCACGTTACCTCTTCTCTCTCGTTTTCTTGGCTGTCGCCACAGGTCTTGCTGGCCCGGCCAGAGCCCAGAGCGACAAGCCCGCTGCTGCGAGCGATCCAAAGTCGAGTGCGACGGTGGTCGGCTCTCAAGCGCAATCCACGGATGAGATCGATCCCCTCAAGCGCACGCCCACGGACAAACAGAAGAAACAGCAGAAAAGATCTCTGAACATCGAGCTCAGCAAGACGTACAAGAAGTGGCTGAACGAGGACGTAGTTTGGATTATCACCGACGAGGAAAGAGCAGCCTTTAAGCAGCTCTCGAACGACGAAGAACGCGACAACTTTATTGAGGCCTTCTGGCAGCGCCGTGACCCCACGCCCGACACGGAAGAGAACGAATACAAGGAAGAACACTACCGGCGCATCGCTTATGCGAACGAGCATTTTGCCGCGGGGATTCCCGGCTGGAAGAGCGACCGTGGCCGCATCTATATCATGTACGGCCCTGCCGACGAAATCGACTCGCATCCCTCCGGCGGCTCCTACGAGCGGCCGATGGAAGAAGGCGGCGGCGAGACGTCTACGTTCCCCTTCGAAGATTGGCGCTACCGTTATCTCGAAGGCATCGGGCAGGAAGTGATTATGGAATTCGTCGACACTTGCATGTGCGGCGATTTCCACATGACGATGGACCGGTCGGAGAAAGATGCGCTGAAATATACGCCCAACGCCGGTCTGACACTCTACGAGCAGATGGGCATGGCCAGCAAGGCAAGCCGCTTCACTGGAGGGGGTCTGGAGCAACTGGGAGCTGGGCCGATGAGTTCGAGCCAGCAGACCAAGCAATTCGACCGCCTGGAGCAGTTCGCCAAGCTGCAAGCGCCGCCGCCGGTTAAGTTCAAGGATCTGGAAGAAATCGTCAACACCAAGATCATCACGAACCTGATGCCCTTCGACGTGCGCTCAGATTTTGTGAAGGTCACCGGGGACACGGTGCTGGTGCCGATCACCATCCAGGTGAAGTATCGCGACATTACTTTCAACAACAAAGACGGGGTGCAGCGCGGCACGATAAATATATTTGGCCGGGTGACCACATTGACCGGGCGCGTGGTGCAGACCTTCGAAGACACGGCCCAGGTGGATGTGCCGGCGGAATTGCTGCCCCGTACGGCGGAGAATTCTTCCGTATATTGGAAGGCGCTGCCGTTGCGTCCGGGACGTTACAAGGTCGAGATCGCGGTGAAAGACGTGAACGGCGACCGCAAAGGCTTGTGGAGCCGTGGCATTATGGTGCCCGAATTCTCCGACGACAAGCTGTCGACCTCCTCGCTCATCGTGGCCGATCAGATGGAGCCCGTGCCTACGAAGGATGTGAGCACCGGCAGTTTCGTGATTGGCCTGACCAAAGTTCGGCCGCGCGTGGCTCCGGCGGATGGCAAGCCTGCCGTCTTCAAACGGGGTAAGGACCAGAAGGTGAATTTTTGGATGCAGGTCTATAATTTGGGCGTGGACGACAAGACGCACAAGCCTTCGGCCACCTTCGAGTTTGACATTGTCAACATCGCGACCAACAAACCGGTGGTCCAGAAAATGGAATCCACGGAGCAAATGGGTAACGCGGGCGAACAGGTGACGTTGCAGAAATCGATTGCCTCGGCCAACCTGCAGCCGGGCGTGTATCGGATCGATATCAAAGTGAACGACAACATCTCCAAGCAGACGATTGATCCTTCAGCGACGTTTGCTGTAGAGTAGCGGGCTGCTTGTTCCCCGGGGGTTGGAGTGAAGCTTCGCCAGCTCGGATTTTGGGCGGTGATCGTCGCATTATCGCTTCCTGCGTGGGCCGGAGAACGGCCGGGGGCGATCTCGGGATATGTGCGCGATGCCTCGGGCATCCCCCAGATGGGTGCGGTGGTGGAGATCGTCGGCGCGGCCGCGCGGACTCTGACCGTGTTTACCGATGGCGCCGGGTTCTACTCCGCGACGGACCTGCTACCTGGGCTCTATTCCGTCAAAGTTTCCGCTCCTTCCTTCCTGCCTGCCTTGCGCGAGAAAATTGGACTGCATCCCGGCACCAGCATTCACCTGAACGTCACCCTGAACACGCTGCTGAACGCCATGCACGTGGGGCCCCTGCGCGGGACCCCCGACGATGACGATTGGAAGTGGACCCTGCGTTCGGTGGCGAATCGTCCCATCCTGCGCGTGTTCGACGATCCCGCCGCCAGCGCGGAACAGCAGGGTCACACTTTGAAGGCGAGCCTTTCGTTCCTGGCCGGTTCGGCGGCAGGGGGCTATGGCAGCGGCTCAGATATGAGCACAGGCTTCACAGTGGAGCGCTCGATTTTCTCCGTGGACCGGGTCGGGCTGAGCGGAAATGTCGGCTACGGAGACGGCCTTCCCGCGGCCGTTCTGCGCGCGACCTACTCGCACCGCCTGCCCGATGGTTCTGGGCCCTCCATGGCGGTCACCATGCGTCGGTTCGCACCCTCCGATCCCAACCTGCACTATGCCGCGCTCCAGGCGCTGGCGGTCGCGGTAGGAGACGATTTTACCGTCGGCGATGTACTGGAGCTAAAGTTCGGCAGCGAACTGCAGACCATCCAATTTCTCGGGCACGTGACCGCGTTCCGGCCCTACGGCTCCGTCGACCTGCACGTCTCGCCCAACACCGTCTTAGAATATGACTATGCGACCTCCCTGCCCAATACTCGGGCCGAGAAGGGTTTCGATTCGGCGCCCGCGGATCTCAGCGAAGCCGATCCTCGCGTCAGCATGGCTAACTTTGCCACTCGACTCGAGCGCGCTCACCACCAGGAATTGAATGTCTCCCGGCGCATCGGCAGGAATAACGTGCAAGTCGCGGTGTTCAGCGATCGCGTGGCCAACACGGCGTTGATTGGCACCGGCGAGGTCACGGCCGCTGGCGGGTTCCTGCTGCCCGACGTCTACTCGGGCACCTTCACTTATGCCGGCGACACTCTGAACGCACGCGGACTGCGGATCGTGCTCGAGCGGAAGTTTTATTCCGATCTCACTGCCGCGCTGGATTATGCCTACGGCGGCGTCCTCGATCTGGCTAAACCTGACGTAGAGCTTCAGGCCGCCCGGCAATGGATCACTACCCAGCGCCGCCACGCCCTGGCCGCCAAACTCAGCGGCATCGTGCCTGGCACTCACACCCGCTGGATCGCGTCGTATCGTTGGGTCAATGGTCCGGCGCTGACTCCCGTGGATGGATTCAACGCTTCGCCGGGCCAAAGCGATCCCTTCCTGAATCTTTTCATCCGCCAGCCCATTCCAACCCTGGGTTTTCTCCCTGCCCACATGGAGGCGCTCGTCGACCTGCGCAACCTGCTGGCGCAAGGCTATGTGCCGGTCATGGGCCAGGATGGCCAGACCGTCTATCTGGTCCAGTCCGCCCGCTCCGTACGTGGCGGCTTGACGATTACCTTCTAGGTCAAAGTTCCCGCCCAAACAACTCCCTTTCCGATCCCGACACATCTCCGTTGAAGGCAATCGTGCCGCCAGCGGCCCCCATACAAGTTACCGGGGGGTGCCTTATTCGTAAAATCTATCGCCTGCATTCGGAACTCAGTGGTTGACTCTTGGGATAGGGTTTCGATAATGTTTTGTGACTTACCCGTGCGGCCGGGCACTGCATCTTGTTAGTATGCAGGAAATTGCGGGCCTCTTAAATTAGGTCTGAAAGTCTGGCCTGCCGCATCGGTGATTACTCCCTCAAACTCATAAGCTCCGAGGAGATTTTATGAAAGCGCGCATCATCCTGGTGTTTGTGCTTCTGGCCACAGTCAGCCTTTCGGCACAGACCTTCCGCGGCACGATTCTCGGCACCGTCACCGACGCCCAAGGCGCGGTGGTCGCCGGCGCTAAGGTGACCGTGAAAAACGTAGGCACGGGATTGGAGCGCACCACCGACACCAGCGCCGACGGCAGCTACGCGCTGCCAGAACTGCCGATTGGTACCTACACGGTGACGGTCACCCAGTCCGGCTTTCAAACTTTCGTGACCACCGGAGTGGCCGTGGACGTGGCCACCGAGCGCCGCGTGGATGCGGCAATGAAGCCAGGCGATGTATCGACCAGGGTGCAAGTCTCCGCCGATCTGCTCCCGCTGGTGGAAACTACCTCGAGCGAACTGGGCGGAACGCTGACCACTGAAACAATCCAGAATTTGCCGGTGAACGGCAGGGACTATACGAAACTGATCTACCTGAATCCGGGCGTGGCCGGGTCGCCAGACCAAATATCGGACTCTCCCGGTTCGTTCGGCGAGTTCTCGATGAACGGGTCACGTGGCCGTGCCAATAACTTTCTACTCGATGGAACGGACATGAACGACGGATTTCGCAATGAGCCTGCCATCAATGAGCCGGGCGTCTTCGGCGACCCGGCCACGATCTTACCGATCGATGCTGTAGCCGAGTTGCAGGTAAGGTCGAATTATGAAGCGGAATTTGGACGCAATAGCGGAGCCGTGGTCAACATTGTTACAAAGAGTGGCACCAATAAATTGCACGGCTCGGCGCTGGAGTACTTGCGCACGGATAAGCTCGGAGCCCGCAACTTTTTCAACAACGTGGGTGGAGAGAATCCGTTCCACAACAATCAGTTCGGAGGGTCGCTGGGCGGCCCGATTGTGAAGGACCATACATTCTTCTATGTGGACTATGAGGGACAGCGCGAGACCGGCGCCCAAGCGGGAACGAGTTGCGTGCCCGATCCCGCACAGATCGCCGCTGACATCGCTGCTAACGGGCCTCCTAATGCCGTCTCGGCCGCGTTGCTGGCACGGCATCCCTGGCCGACGCCGAACATTGCTGGAGCCACTTCTAACGATACCGGCTGCACGACTCCCGGCGGCAATTTGTCTACCGCGACCAATTTCAGCAATCGCTCGGACAGTCTGATTGGAAAAATTGACCAGAATTTCGCCGCCGGCCTGGTAACCGGCCGCTACTTCTTCGGGGATAGCTTCCAGAGCTTCCCCTTTGCGCAGCTAGCCGGGGGCCTGCTACCGGGTTTCAACACGGTGGTACCCTCGCGTGTCCAGCTTGTTTCCATATCCTACGTTAAGAACGTGAATTCGGCCCAAACCAACGAAGCCCGCTTGGGCTGGAACCGCTTCGTTGAAGCATTCCTCCCGCAGGACTCGACCTTCAATCCTAGTTCCATCGGACTGGATACCGGCGTCACGAATCCCTTTGATCTCGGCCTGCCGAAGATCTCTGTGACAGGCTTTTCGCCAATTGGAGCGACGAATTCGGTGCCGCGCTCGCGCGTTGACTCGAACTGGCACTTCATCGACAATTATTCGTGGAAGGCCGGCCGCCACGATGTGAAATTTGGCTATGAGTTCCGGCGCACGACGATCGGCCTCATCCAGGACAACACCTTCCGCGGCAAACTGGCCTTTGCTAGTCTCAGTGCATTCCTGCAAGGAGACCCAAGTTCCTCCGGTAGCAAGATCGCCGAAGGTGACACGCTCCGCCACGCAGCGGAGAACAGTCACGGACTTTACATTCAGGACGAATTTCGCTGGACGCCGCGGCTGACGGTCAACTACGGCATGCGGTGGGATTACTTCGGGGTGGTACACGAGAAGAATAATCTCTTTTACCAGATGTCGGCGGCAAACGGCGGCACTCTGAACCAAGTCGGCACACCGGGCGGCCCCAGCAGCTTATACAACCCTGATTACAACAACTTCGCGCCGCGCGTGGGCTTCGCCTATGACATTACCGGTAAGGGCCAGACGGTTGTTCGAGCTGGATGGGGTTTGTTCTATGACGCCTTCTCTCAGGATATTTTCCTGGGACACGCCCCCTACAACTGTGCCTTCTGTCCCGGGCCAGCCTATGCTGGAGTGGGGCCGGCCGCGATCTCTTTTGCCGGTGTGTCGGGCAATCCGTTGGGCTCCGGCAGTGTTTTTGCGAGCCCGTCGCCCTTGGGAGATTTCTTCGGCACCAATCCCAATATCCGCACACCTTACGTGCAGAACTTTAATTTGAATGTGCAGCAGCAGTTGGGCAACAGGATGGTGTTGCAGGTAGGCTACGTCGGTTCGATAGGAACGAAGCTGTTCCGCTTCCGCGATGTCAATCAGCCCAGTCAGGCGCAGATTACGGCCGGAGATCTGTCGCAATGTACAGGCACATTTACCGCGCCAAACTGCCCCACGCTGGGATTCGACAACGGATCCGCTTTAGTAAACGCGGGAGCTATTTCTCGAACGTCCTTTCCCAATTTCTTCTACGTCAATCAAGAGGAGTCAACGGCGAACTCCAACTACAATTCACTGCAAGCCAGCCTGCGGGTGAGCAGTTGGCACGGGCTGACCTCGCAAGCCAACTTTGTCTGGTCGCACTCCATCGATAACGCCAGCGACCTTGAGGATTTCATCCCTAACGCAGCCCAGCCAAACAACAGTTTTGATACCGCGGCAGAACGCGGCAACTCGAATTTCGACATCCGCCGCCGCTTTACCTGGAACTTTGGCTATGAATTGCCCAAGCGTGGCGGGAACCTGGCGAAGTTGAAGGACGGCTGGGGCGTGGACAGCGTTGTGAATCTGCAGGACGGACAGCCCTTCTCTTTCAATTACAACTTTGAAGGGGACTACTCCGGCAGTGGTGAGGGCTTCGACCGTCCTGATGTGGTCGGACCAATTCAGTACGGAAGCGCTCCGCACAATTTCATAAATCTCACTTCCTTCCAGGTGCCCTGCACCTTTGGCAACACAACGGCGAACACATCTTCCGGCGACAGCAACTGCCTGGCGGGGAGCCGTCACTTCGGAAACCTTGGCCGAAATGCCCTCGTCGGGCCCAGCTTCAAGGAGTGGAACTTCTCCGTATTTAAGAACACGGTTATCACCGAGCGGGTTGTGCTGCAACTCCGGGCAGAGTTCTTCAATCTCCTGAACCACCCGAACTTCGCGAATCCAGTACTACCGAACTTCATCGCCGATCCTGCGGCGAACGGGCTCGATTCCAATGGGCGCGGCGTCGGCAATCTGGCGCTGACCGCAACCGGCGACGTAGGCATCGGCAACCCGTTCCTCGGCGGCGGTGGACCAAGAGGGGTACAGTTCGCGGCCAAGATCACTTTCTAGCCTGGGCTCTCAGCCCCCGCCTCGGCAGGGGCTTTTGTTTTCCTGGTAGGTCAAACAGTCATGCCCGATACTGGATTCCGCGCCAAGACCAGTGCTGTTCCCACCCGTCCTGTGACTTCCGTCACTAGGTAACCTCATTCCGGCGATGTTACGCTGCAATCGTAGTACCTCCCTCAAAGCGTCTGTTGCGGAGATCTCGATGCGTCGCTCCATTTGCGCAGTCCTTATTCCTATCCTTGGCGTGTGCCTCGCCGCGCCACTCTATGCCCATGCCCACCACGTCAAGCAGGCTGCCAGCACTTCGCTGCCGGTGACCACCTCGTCGGCGCAGGCGCGCGCGCTCTACGAGAAGGGCATGGCCGACTACGAGAATCTTTATCTCGAGCGCTGCGACGACGACTGGCGCGCGGCCGTGAAGGCAGATCCCAAGCTGGCCCTGGCCTGGGCTTGGATCGCCTTCAACAGCAGCGACCCCAAAGAAGTGAACGCCGCCCGCGAAAAGGCCAAGGCGCTCGCGCCCAAGCTGACGCCGGGAGAGCAATTGATGATTGCCTGGATCGTCAAGGTGCAGGAAGGCGACTTCATCGGCGGCATTTCCGCCATGAACGATCTGCTGGAAATGTATCCCAAGGACAAGCATGTGCTCTATCTCGCCGGCAACTGGCTGATGCTGGAAGACGGTAACGAGCAGGCGCAGAAAATCATGGAGAAGGCGCTCGCCATCGATAAGGATTTTCCCGCCGCGCTGAACGATCTGGCCTACCTTGACGCCCGCAACCGGGAATTTGCCAAGGCCTTTGCGGCCATGGATCGCTACGTTGCGCTGCTGCCCAAGGAGCCGAACCCGCAGGATTCTTACGGCGAACTGCTGCGCATGGCGGGAAATTTCGAGGGATCGCTGCAGCACTACCGGGCCGCGTTGAAGATCGATCCTGATTTCGTCACTTCTCAGGTTGGCCTGGGAGATACCTATGCTCTGATGGGGAACCAGGAGCAGGCGCGGATTGAGTACGATAACGCCATCCGCGACGCCCACAATGAGGCGGACCGGCTCGCCTACGGCATGCAGAAGGCGATGACCTGGGTACGCGACGGTAAGTTCGGCGAGGCCGACAAGTTATTCCAGGAGATTGCGCGGGCAGCACATGCCAAGGAACAGGACCTGCAGGAAGCGCAGGCGTACCGGCACCTGGCCGAGTATCAGACGGACGATAACGCCGCGTTGCAATATCTGCAGAGCGCGGAGCAGTCACTGGGACATCGCAGCACGATATCGAAGTCCGAAAAAGATGAGGAACTGTCCCGCATTCTGCGTACCCGCGCTGTGCGCGCCGCGCGTGCCGGCAACGCGGCATTGGCCGGCACCTCTCTGAAGCAACTCGAGGCCATGGCGGCCGGCAGCCGCAACCGCGTTATCCAGAGTTCTTACAACGGCGCAGCCGGAACGCTGCTCATGGATCACAAGAAATTCGCCGAAGCCATCACATATCTGGAAGAAGACCAGGACAACCCCTTCACCCTGGAACTTCTGGTACAGGCCTACTACCAGACCAATCAGTCCGAAAAGCTGTCCCAGGCCGAGGCCACGCTGCGAGGCACCAACGTTCCCACCATGGAGCAAGCCCTCGTGGTACCCGCCGCACGCCTGCGCCGCCCGGAAATCTGAGCATCTCTTACCTATCCGTGCAGAGTTGGTCTATACTGTCGAGCGCCAGCGGGAAGGCGAGAAGCCTCTCCGCTGGCGTTGGCTCGTGGTGGCGAGCTGAGAATTTGGGCTGAGGACTTGGGCTGAGGACTAATGAACTCTGGGACCGATCGACGTTCGCGCGAAAGAGTCGTGACCAGCTTGCCGGTGCGCGTGCGAGGCACTGCGGCGAATGCGGAGTTGAGCGCCCAGACTCGTGACGTGAGCACGAATGGCGTGTTCCTCTATACCGAGTCCCGCATGGCGGAAGGCTCGCATGTGGAATTAGTCCTCATTCTCCCCCCCGAGCTGACCTCCGGCGAGAAATGCTGGGTTTGCTGCCATGCCCAGGTATTGCGGGTGGAGCAGGGCCCCGGCAAGGACTTCGGGGTCGCGGCCAAGATCCTGCGGATGGACATATTGCCGGAGATTCCCGCCTAGCTTGTTCGCGCTGCACCAATCTTGGTGCAATCGAGCCGCTCCTAAAGGCTGCCCACGCTCCAGCAAGGCCCCCCGACGCTCCTGAAGAGACCCGAAGTTCAGACCAATGTGCCCCGGCCGTCAGGCAAGAAGTGCCCGGGCTCGACCGGAATTCTCGGGAATCTGTGAAAAATTGCTTCCCCTCGCACCGGCCTTGGTGCAATAATGGCGGCCCCGAACTGCTCTGGCTAAACTCAGGTACTTAGGTGGGCCTGGTTATGTGGATTGAGAAACTGGCGGACGGCGTTGTGCAGGTGCAAACGCCTATCGGACCGCGTTATCTAATGCCCTCGTTTCTTCAGCGCATGTACTTTCTTTGGATGTTCCGTCACTTTCCCATTCTTCCTCACGCCGTGCTTAGCACTGGGCAACAGCGGATGATCGATCGCTTGTGTTCCGAGCAGAGATTCGTCTCCATGGCTTATGCCGATGGAATGGAGGACGCTCCGGTAATCGGCACGGTTGAGAGGCGCCCGAAGATGGGGCTGGATTCATTGCCGCCGCGTCGTCCGGTGGCCAGCGAAAATTCAAGCGGTCTGGCTGCGGAACTGCGACAGCGTTCGTAGAGGCGGTTTCCTTCGTGTCCCGGAACCCGGCGCGGCGCGGGTCAACTTACACACCATTATCTCCAAGACTGCGCCGGTCACTTCGCCTATCGCCGAGCCGTGCGCCCCGCTTCTTTTTCAAAACGGAGGAGCCGCGATCCCGCTTGTTTTCGACCTGTGGCCCGCAGAGCGGAGCGGACGCGGCGATTCGACTCCAGCGCATCGGCGCTGTCGAGACGATCCGCGCTCCGACAGCGTGGCCGTGGCAGTGTGAGCGATGACCGGGCGTGTGGAAAATGTTACAATCGCAAATTGTCCCGCCGGTAAGATTCCCCACCGTGGGCGCGTAGCTCAATTGGCAGAGCAACTGACTCTTAATCAGTAGGTTGTAGGTTCGATTCCTACCGCGCTCACCACTCTTTTCAAGCACTTGGATCGATCCGCCATCCATTCCCTTCGGTACTCTCTTGGTACTGTGGCTGTTTTTGTGGCTGTTGCTACGTCACATACTTCTGCTGATTCAAGCGATCGATGACGACTTTGATCTGCGCCGTTTCCGGATGCAGATAGCCCATCGTCGTCGTGAGACTCTCATGCCCCATGACTTCCTTCACCAGTCCCGGATTTTTGGTCTCTGCCATGGCGACTGTGCCGAACGTGTGCCGCGCGCAGTACAGCTTCAGGGCATCCGGAATTTCGAGCTTACGAGCAACGCTTCTGAACATGTGCTCTAGTCCGCTCAGTCCGATGTGGCCCGAGCGAGACTTCTTAGAAGGAAAGACCCAACCTTCTCGTCGACGTGACTGTTCGTGCTGGACGTTTCTGAGCAGGGTAAGAACGCGCTCGCTCAATGGCACGGGACGACGAGCTTTGCGTGTCTTGCCCCTGGGGTTGAAATAGAAGGCGCCTTCCCAGTTGATCGTTTCCCAGCGCATCCTGACGACTTCCCCGTTTCTCAGTCCAGAGTCCAGCATGATGGTCAGCACATCTTTCAACGGGCGTTTGCATGCTGCCAAGAGTCGTTTCTCATCCTCGACAGTGACCATTCGGTCCCTGGGAAAGACTTTGACCGTCTTGATCCTTGGCACTTCACGAAGCACCTTCCAATCACGGGCTTTACCCAACATACGGCGCAGCGTCCGAATGGCACAGTTCCGGCTGTGAGGCGATTCGTGAAATTTTGTGGTCTCAACGTCATCGGCCGTGATTTGATCCATTCGCATCCCGGACAACGGGGTCTTCAGGATCAAACGCCGGCCGTTTTTGTAATCAGCCTTTGTGTTCTCGGCGAGCGTCGTTTTGTCGAGCCACTCAACGAATTGCTTGCCGAACTCGCGCACCAGCGGTACTCGTTTGGGCCGCAACGACTCTCCTGCCTCTGCCGCAACCCGTTTTCTAGCCTCGACTCGCTCCGCTTGCTTCTGGTTCTTGGTTTTGGTGCTGCCGCGGTAACGCCTTCCATTGATATAGAAGAGGTAGTACCAGACATCACCCCGTGGGTAGATAGACATTCCGTTCCTCCTTGCTTGCGCGCACAGAGGAAACACGGATGCCAGATCGGATGAACTCCTCCAGATCTGCAATATCATACAATGCGCGTCCACGGGGTTTGTAGAATTTCGGCCCGACTCCCTGACACCTCCAAGCCCTCAGCGTGCCGGCTGGAATACCGGAATATTCAGCGGCCGCCTGCGTTCCCAAGAATCGATTCTCTATCCTTCGCGATGGCACTGCCACAGCAACCTCCAGCAACCGTACGTCGATGTTCAAGCAATTTGATTCATTCCAGTCGCCGTGTCCAACAACTTCTCGTCACTCTGTTATTCCTGACAGGAATATCAGACGGCACCAAGCCGATTCGTCACTTCAAATTTTGTTGGACCAGTCGCTTCGCAGAGGTCGAGCCGCCGTTTCAGAAATGCAGAGCCGAGCAGAGACCGGTGTGACTACCAGCCCGCCATCGCAAGGCGTATCGGGGCCGCCTAAAAGACGTCTTTTTTACGACGGTGCCTTACTCTCATTAGCCAAGCAAAAGCGCTTTAAAAGGAGGGGATTCTTCAACCAAAGAGTCGGGCCGAACGGCGCGATCTACTTGGTCGCGACACCATCTTGGGCTGTTATTCCTCCCAGGAATATCACGCGGACGAGAAGTTGTTGGACAGCGCGATTTGAATCAGGTTACGTTTGCGCCACAAGCAGCCGATTTGGGGTGCTGCGGGAGGTGCAAATGCCACGTTGGTCTTCAGTCAGTCTCGTCCGCCAATTCCGGCTCGTTGCTCGGTCGAACTCACCGCTTACTGTCGCTGCTCTCCTCGCCGTACTTCTTGCGATGCCCGTGGCAGCGCTCGCACAAGGTTCACCGTTCGACACTGGCTTTACCGCTATCCAGAGCCTTTTCACCGGCACTATTCCGAAGGTTGCCAGTCTGGTGGCGATCGTGATCGGCGGCTACGCCTTCGCCCACGGGCGAGACTTCCAGAGGCTTAACGATGTCCATTTCTGCTGCCAATCCGGCTGGTTTTTCCTACCTGTCCCCTTGCTTGGTTGAGCCGGCGAACAAGAGCCTTCCGACGGACAACGGCGGTGACGGATTGTGCTGTACCTACGGCGGACATGCCTGCGGAATCGCACTGCGATTGCAGCGGACTTCCGCAGCCAGGATGCGGATGAGAACTTCCTCTGGAACGTGTCTGCCGTTTATGTATCCCGTCTTCCGCTCGGTCACAGCTTCGGGACCTTTCCGGCGCCCGGCGGCGCTCGGTCCTCTGCTTCGCATTCCGCGCCCCTTCGGGGTCTCGGTTCCTCCCAAAACAAGTTTGAGAACCACGGCAAAAGGCGCCGCGCAAACTTCTTTCGGGCCCCTCCGAGAAAGCAGACCTTCGGCCTTCGGAGCTGGGCCCACTCGCTTGGCTCCGCCCAGTGTGACCCGATCAACAACGGGAAAATTCAACAAACGGAGACACAATCATGTACCAGAACAAAGTAACCCTCATCGGATTTCTCGGCAGCAACCCAGAAGTTCGCACCAACGACAATCGCAGCTTTACCACTCTCTCGCTGGCAACCAAGTCCTCCTACAAGAAGGACGATCAGTACATCTCGCACACCGAATGGCACCGTTCCGTCGTTTTCGGCATGCTCTCGGAGTTCGCCAAGACACTCACCAAAGGAGCGCATATCCAAGTGGAAGGCGAACTGCGCAGCAGGGAACACATCAGCAAGAAGACGGACTCGAAGCAGCGCGTCTGGAAAATTCGGGTCGCTTCGATCCTAAAGCTTGATCGCGCGGAAAAGGTCGCCCCGGAAGATCAGGAGAAAAACCATGAGCACGATGAAGTTCCCCAGGAGGAAACGGCCGCATAGGCCCTAGCTCCTCACTCTCGGAAGCCCGGCTGACCGCTGGGCTTCCATCGCTATGAGGTTCCAGTTATGAGCTTCGAGTTGATCCTGCCATTCCTTCGGCCCATTGAGCCTCTGCTCCTCGACGAAAGCATCAGCGAGATCGGGGCAATCAGGATGCTTCCGGGTGGCACGACCGCGACGCGAAACGCTTCCTGATTGAGCCGGTATTCGAGGTGAAACATGCCACAGGATAGGACCCGGAATGGAACCAGCACTGCTGCCGATTTCCTCACCCGTTGCTTCGCTCCGGGTGAGACGATTGCGCTGCTTCTACAGCGTGAAGTTCCCAGTGGAACACTACAGAGGATTATCCAATTGGAGACCGCGCTTGCGCCTCGTTACCTCGGCTGGCTTGCGCATTCTACCGGCGCCAATGTCTGTGTGGCTGCCAATACGCTTCGCCCCGGTGGCCGCAAACGCACGAAGGAGAGCATCGTCGCAGTGCGGCATCTGTACCTTGATTTGGATACCGACGGCCAGGCCCACCTCACTTCGCTCCGGGCCTCCGATGCCGTTCCCACGCCGACCGCAATTGTCTCGACATCGCTCGGCAAATATCAGGTTCTCTGGAGAGTTGACAGCTTTACTCTCGAACAGCAGGAAAGCGCCCTGAAACTGCTCGCGATTACCTTCGGCGGCGATCCCGCCTGTACCGACTGCAACCGGGTCCTCCGCCTGCCCGGATTCCTGAATTGCAAGTACGATCCCGAGTGGCCCGTGACCGTCGAATACCCAGGCGATTCCACTTGGAATTCCGACGACTTCCGGCTGGATATTCTAGCGGCGGATGCCATCGTTTCATCCCGTTCAACCACGCCACGAAAGCGCTCCGCAAACCACACCAATTCCGAACACGATTGGGCCTGGGTTCTGCATGAACTTGCCGAGGGGAAAGGACGCCACAAAGCTCACGCGAAAGCTGGCTTCGCGCTGCCCCGATATGCCGAATCCGCTCTACTACGCACAGCGAACCGTGGATGTCGCATCGGCCAGACTTTGGCTAATCGAAGGCGTTCCGATGGACGGCGTGGTCACGATGCTGGTGGTCCGCCGCCGCTTCGAGATTCCCACCGCACCTTGCTCCGCTCGTGCGCGGGAGATTGCGCTGACGGCACAGCGGATGATTGCCCGGAAAAAAGTTGCTTGATTCAACACCAAATAAGGAGAAAACATGCCATTACTTGAGATCAATCTAAGCCACTACATCAATGCCTTGGTTCGGCTCGATGAATCCACCGCCGAGCAGGTCGATCAGTACGCCGCCTTCGTTCACGCACCCGCCGACGACGTGGTGGATAAAGCGCTCAACTATGTCTTCTCGAAAGACCGCGACTTTCAGGACTTTCTGAAGACGCCACAAGCCAAGCAGCTCGCTTCCACGTTACGCGTCCGTAAAGGCCCAAATCAGGATGCGAAGGATGGAGCGGAGGAGCCTGCAAAGAAGCTTGTAGCTGGGGTGGAGTCAACGCCTTCTGTGCGAGCAGTGAAGGCGTGATCATGCATTCAATTTCGTGTCGGAGCAAGAACGGTGCTTCGCACCGGAAGAATTGTGACACTCCACCCCTGGGAGGGAACTGTGGGGAAACCTGCGAGTGCTCTCGAGGAAACATCCATGTATCCGATAGATAGCGTGGGTCGGGGTTCCGTAGGGAAACCCGTGTATACCCGCGTAAACGCCGGTGTCGGGAGGGTGGAGCGATGGCGCTGCTCGATGAGAAGAACCTAGCAGGGGAGGCGGCCAAGCGGGCGCGGTTCCGAGTGCATCACGTGGGGACGAAGCTGAACCAGGCGGAGCAGCATGAACTGGAGGCGCTGGCGGCAAAACGGAAGCAGACGCAGGGGGATCTGATCCGTCGCCTGATCTTGCGCGAGCTCGAACAGGACAAGACGGGTCTCCGGCCCAGTGCGGAGATGGTGGAAATCACGGCGTGCCGGCTACTGTTGGTGAACCTGCTTGGTCCGCTGGCAAAAGGGCAGGCGATCACGTCCGAGGTGTTCGACGGAATCGTCGACTTGGTCAAGAAGCAGAAGGCGCGTGTGGCTCTGGACCGGCTCAAAGACCACGAAGCGCGGCGCTGAACCTCGGTGGCCGCCGGTTTCGTGGAAGAAGTAGACCCCGCGCGACGGCCATTTCATACGGCCGCGGCAATCAGCCAGGGCGCGCGCGGCGCCAATCGCTTTTTCGAGCTGATTCAGGATCGAATAGAAGCGGATGAGGTCGTTCAGCCGTCTGTCGCTCATGACTTCTTGCGCTCACGCCAGACATGTTGCCACCCCTCGAATTCACTGGGCCTGATCTGGTAGCGCGCGAAGTTTCCTTCGTGCAGGCTGACAAGCTCGCTCTCGGCCATGTCCCTGAATTTCTCCCGGTCGGCCTCCGAGATGCCGTTCTTCTCCACCCAGGTCGTGATATATGCCGCGGCGGCTTTCCTGTCCATCCGCCCGCGCACCACCTCGCCGACGATCTGCTGCAACGCGGCCTTGTGCTTGAACCGGAACGGATCGGGCTCGCCCAACGACTGGCGAACGGCGGCATAGCGGGCCGCCGACCGCTCATACGCCCAGATGAATACATCCCGCAGCAGATCGATCTTATTCAGTTCATAAACGCCCAGGATCGCATCCATGTAGATCGCGCGCGGCACGTCGATGAAGGACAGCGGTGAAAGATTGCGATTGATGAACGGAATGTTCGCCGACAGGCGCGACACACGCTTGTTCACGTCATCGAACGGCTGCAGATAGGGCAACTGCACCATCGCAAACAGCGCCTGCTCGAACGGATCTTTGATTGTCGCGGCTTTTTCCAGTACCTCGTTGAAACACTCCTCGATCAGTTGCGGCAGCTCCAGAGGATGGAAAGTGGACTTTCCGATGCCGACGCCCATACGGCGTAACCTCCCCGGCGCACCCGGGTCGGGCAGAAGGTTCTGCGCCAGAATGCCATGGAGGTTGAGGATCGTGTAACGGTTGAAGCCGATGGCCTCCGCGTCATTGACCAGGAATTCGATCGCGTCCTTGTGGTTGACGATCATCTGCGCTTCCAGCCGGTCCCGACCTTCCGCCGCCTCGCCGAGTTCGATCAGCCGCGTCGTATCCAGCAGCGAATAGGTGTTGCCCTCAAGGCGGCTTGAGTTCCACGACAGATCGATGAGCAGCCGGTTCAAAATCTGCTTTGCATAAGTGCCCGCTGCCTGATCGTCAAAGTTTGGTTTGCCGACCTGCGCGAGATGCGCGCGCTGCTCTTCCGAAAGATAGAGCGTCTCGTTGGGCCGGTACGAGTCGAGAAATTCACGGTTGTAACCAACCGGCTTGCGCGCATTGAGTGGTTGGCTCAAATAGGCGCGCATTTCCTGGCTGGCCGGAGACAGCGGCACCGCCTCCTCCTCCGTCTTCTCCGCTGCTGCGGGAACAGCCGCAGGCTCCGCCTCCGCCGCCGGTACGCGATATCGCGTCCACCGCCGCCCCTCGCCGTCCGTGATCAGGCGCCCCTTGTCGACGAGATATTTGAGCCTGTACTGTAGGGTGCGATCCGCAAGCCGCTCCGGGAGCGCCTCGGCCACGTCGCTCAAGCTCGCCCCGTCGGGGTGCTTCGCGACCGCTTGCTCGATAGCAGCCAGGGATTCTTCCGGAATGCGAGGAGGCATAGTGTCCTATCGTTGCGTATAGATTTCTATGCGCAATTAAAACACAGCTATACGCAATTATCAATGGTTATACGCAACAAAAATGCGTTATATACGCAATTACTGCCGTCTAAACGCAATTAAAACAAACGATAATTGCGTATAGAACTGATTCGGGAGCCCCCTTTACGCTCACACAGCGACGATGAACACCACGACCATCACCGCGACTACGACCACTACCATCGCGCCGCCTTCCTGATCCGGTTTCGATCGACATTCTCCTTTGCGTTTTCAGTCCGACGCAGCATGGGCCGCGCGCGCCGTCAACGGCCGACGCGCTCCGAGGGTCCGTGTTGGTCGTTGCCCTGGCGGTCCCGCCGATATTGCCGCTGCCCATGCCGATGCCGGTGATGACGATGACGATGACGATGCCGGCGACCATGGTCTGCCTCACAGCCTGGTCGAAAGCCTCAACACGCACCGGACGGCGGCGCTTGGGCGCGAATGCTCCAATCGGATCAATTTGATTGCTAACCCGCTGAGAACATCCAATCTCCGGAACCGTGGATATCAGATGAACGCCGTCTATGATCCAGAAGATATCGCCTGACGACCGTTCTTCATCGAGATTTACCCGACACTAACTCAGGAACAGCTTGAAGGGGAAAAGCATCAAAATATTTTCATACGGCGCAATTCTCTTTCCGTCGGGCCTCCCGAGATTGTTTTGCTGCTTTCTCCCTTGTGGGGGTTCCTTTACTAGATGTAGGCGGTTGCCGATCTCCGCCGCGCGTGAAGGGGGTTGAGCAGTGTTCCCCAGGGCCGAAGTACGTCACCTACAGGCAGTCCTTGTCCTGGCCGAGGAGATGAATTTCACTCGGGCTGCAGAAAGGTTGCACCTCACTCAATCTGCACTCAGCAAACAGATCAATGAGATCGAAAAACACCATAGTTTTCATTTGTTCACGCGCAAGAATAAAAAGAATGTGGAGCTTAGCGAAGTGGGCCGTATCTTCGTCGAGGAGGCTCGTTCCGCCCTCTTGCACATAGACCGGGCCGTTCAGCTCGGTCGTGCTGCTCGCGAGGGGAGCGAGACCATTTTGACTGTTGGGCACTCGCCCGACGCCGACCAAGCCTGGGTTTCGGCCGTTCTTGCGATCCGTCTGCCCCTGTATCCAAAGCTCCGCATTCAACTCATCAGTGAATTCTCGAGCGAGTTGATCCGGAGTGTAATGGCAGGCGACCTAAATCTGGCGTTGGTAACGGCGCCACCGGAAAACTCTCAGATTGCCGCCGTTGCATTCGCCCAGACGCCTCTATGTGTGGTTCTTCCAATGACTCACGCGGTTGCTGAGAAGGAGAGCATAGCGCTCCAAGATCTGGCGAGAGATGAATGGATTTTATTTGCGCGACGGGTTCAGCCCGTCGTTCATGACGCAATCCGGAACGCAGCATTGGGTGAGGGAATAGCTCCGAAGCGCGCGCACGATATCGTTACGGCTCAACAGGCCGTTCACTTGGTATCTGAGCATGTCGGCGTGGCTATCATCGCCCAACCTGCAGCCGCCCTCTTTAGGGCCAACGGTGTAGTCGTAAAGCCGATTTCAGACACATCATTGTGTTTCGAAGCGTGTGTGATTATGAGAACCGATGACGATTCGAGGTTGGCAAACGAGTTCGTCCGCTCATCCTCCGCAGGTATCAGCCGCCACGGCACCTGTCACCACAGCAAATGGAATTATCTCTATCCATCTGAGCTGTAAACTGGAAAGCGGCGCTGAGATCAACAGATTCAGAATCAGTTGTTTGACTGCAGCGTAAGGGACTTGATCAGCTTATTCAAGAGGGGTGAGTCTTCTCCAGTGAGTATGGTGGACGGTGGGGGATGCGAAGCGCACTCTGACACAATTCTTCTCTCCGGAACTGGAACGATCCGAGCGCAAACCGGCCGAGGTCGAAGGGTGGATACTCGGTGCAACGTAATCGCCAATCGAAGCCCGCTTGAAAGCTTGAACAATGCAACTGGATCTCATTTTGCTCTGCGTTGCACTTATCCCACCCTTGCGCGATTCTCATAACGCCCTAAAACTGAAAACAAGGGAACGTTTGATCCAGTTCACTCCGCCCGACAAATCGTTGGGCGTTGCCAATCTCGACCTCGCCGTGATCGAGTTAATTGCGCCAGATGGCCGCGTGACCGCCCGCCTCGACACCAACCGCCAGATCGAGTTCAACGCCAGCGCGCACTGGATGAAGCCCGGTGAGAATCCGCCAGTCGGACTCAATTCTCTCCGCCGAAAAGGGGGCCGCGCGGAGGCCCACTACGCACTCGACAATCTCCCCAACAAGGTGCTTGCCGCTGAATATAAGACTGTCCTTCGAGACGAAAAAAGTCATCGCCGAGGAACTTAAACGCTCCCGCCGAGAGTTGGAGAGAAGGGCCCCTGATAGCTGAGTCCAGCGAGAATCGGCTAATCTTCACCACAGAAGGAAGGCGCGATGACTGATAATCATCAATTAACAAACGCGAGGCCAGGTTATATACGACGTCCGCTTGACTGAGGAACTCACCACGTCGCTCGCGAAATATCGGCCAATCCCGTCAACGAATCACTGTGGCGTACAGACTTTGCCCAGACCGTCGAGCCAAGCCATCTACACGATCTCATTTCCCTCTTTGACTTTCATCCGTGACAGGATTTGGTAGATGGTCGCTCGACCAATACCGAGGATCTCGGCAGCTCGGGGTTTGCTGCCGCCCACTGCCTGCAATACACGCAAGATGTGACGCCTTTGCAACTCGTCGAGAGGCAAGAATGTTTCATCTGTTGATACGTCTTCACTGAGCGGGGCGCGAAGGCTTTCAGGCAGATCGTCAATGTCGATTAGAGTCCCTTCCACCATCATGCAGGCGTTCCCTATCACGTTCTCAAGTTCGCGGATGTTCCCCGGCCAGGGATACGTCGCCATACGAGTTTGCGTCCTGCGGGTTAGCCCTGCAATCGATTTTCCGTATTCCGCAGCGAACTTTTCGATGAAAGACCTTTGCAGAAGCGGCAAATCCTCGCGCCGTTGTCCCAGACTAGGCAGCGGGATCTCAACGATTGCCAGGCGGTAATAGAGATCTTCCCGAAACTGTCCCTCGCGCACCATAGTCTTCAGGTTGCGGTGTGTGGCAGCCACGACTCGCACGTCGATGCTGCGGGGAGTGGGGGATCCGACTCTCTGCACTTGACGGTTCTGTAAAACCCGCAGGAGCTTGGCCTGGGCCGGTAGAGAGAGTTCACCAATCTCGTCCAAAAAGATGGTTCCGCCGTCTGCGTGTTCAAACAGACCGGGTTTGTCTTGTGTTGCACCAGTGAAAGCACCGCGGACATAGCCGAACAACTCGCTCTCGACCAGATTCTCGACGAGCGCCGAGCAGTTGCAAACCACGAATTCGCCTCGTGCCGACGGACTAAGCCGGTGGAGAGCATGGGCTACAAGTTCCTTACCCGTCCCTGTCGCTCCAGTGATCAATACTGTTCTGAAGTGCGGCGCAACTCGCCGTATCTTGGCGAAGACCTCCAACATCAGAGGACTGCGGCCCACCATGCCTTCGAATTGAGATGCGTCAATCAGCTCTCGATCTAGGTGCAGGATTCTCTGCCGCTTTTCCGCCTCTGCCAGAAAACCCGCGATCCGGGTGCGAAGTTTTCCGACGTCCAGAGGTTTGGTCCAGTAATCGCACGCGCCCTTCTGAATCGCTTCGACAGCAGATTCCGGAGAGTAATGCGCCGTCATCAGAATTACGTCTGTACCGGGATCGACGGCAACGATGCGCTCCAACAGTTCCATCCCATTCACTTTTGGCATCACCATATCGAGCAGGACGATTCTCGGCCGAATCTGTAGAAACATTTCGAAGCCTGCTTCAGGATCGTCCGCGGTTAATATCTCCAACTCCTGCTGTTCGAGTGCGGCGCGAATAAGCTCAAGGTTCTGGGGAGTGTCATCGATGGCCAACAGCTTCAGGGCCCTCGGTGCGCTCATTGGGCGCTCCCCACTATGCGATGGCTTGGAAACAACCGCGCCAGCGCGCGTCATGGTCTGAAGTGCGTCGGTGCTGGAGAAGGACTTCATAGGGCCTGTCTGTGGTCAGAGCATCGTAAGCATCGACAGTTTGCAGCACTCGCGGATAAACAAGAATCGCATCGTCTCCAAGTCCATCAGGGTACTCAGATCCGTCGAGTTTCTCGGGAGCACGAAACGGAAAGACCTCAATGGCGCGCAGATGCGCTCGCTAACAACGGAATGATCGCTGATAACTGTCCACTCATCGGGGATCAAACAACCAGCCTTCAGCAGAATTGCATCAGCTGCGCCGCCCGGCACAGTAATCACTGTGCATCCCTTTGCTATGAGAATCTCCTCTAACATCTCACAATTTGCGGTTTGATCGTCGGCGACCAAAATGGTGCCAGTGATTGGCAGATGTGAGTGATGAAACATTTCTCATCCTGAATTTCTACATATATGGTGTAAGCGTCGCATGGGAAGAAGGGGAAGAGCTAATTACTGAAGTCACAAGTTCCATGGGCTTTGAAAGCCTTAGCCGTCGCAGCCCGTACCTATTTTGTTGGCAGCAAAGGCCGCCACAGCGACTTCGATTTCTGCGATGCCATCCACTGTCAGTTTCTCCGTGCGCCGTCGACAGATTCGATAGAAACAACTCGCCTTGCACCATGTGAATGTCGAAGATCAACAGGGTACCAGCCCGCAGGAGAATCGTTGTCGCTAATGGGGGAGCTACACCAGGGGCTTTAGCTGGAGGATTGGACCGACCTCAAAGGGCTCGCGTGGAAAATTCGCTCTATCGAGCAAGACACTCGGTAACGATTCGATGCGTGACCAAAGTGTAGGTGGGCAACCCCCGGCCTGCACCCCAACAAGCATCCGGGAACGAGATGAGAATCCGAAACACAGACTACAGCGCCTTGGCCGGCAGCCGAGGCTTGAGGTTGATATTGCTTATAAGTCACACATAAACCTGGGGTTGCACATCGGCCAACCAACCTAAGACGTTCGGTATTCGCCATGCATGTTCCTAGGTGTGCCGCTTCGGCGGCTGCTTCCCCTCCCCCTCAAATTCGATCTAAGGAGACTCTAAAATGCGACTAAACGTTCTTGGATTGACGCTTGTTACGATGATGCTGGCTGCGACGCCTTCCTCCGCCCAACCCGCCGCGGTTGCTTCGTCGCCGGCCAGCGCACAGCCTGGTGCGCAGGTTCAAGCTCGCTACGGCAATCTGCCTCTGACCTTCGAAGCAAACCAGGGACAAACAGCTCCGCAAGTTAAGTTTCTCTCTCGCGGCAAGGGATACTCTGCGTTTCTCACCGCAGGTGGAATGGTGCTCTCTCTGCGTCCGAGCAAAGCCGTGGCAGCCCAACCCGCGGGTAACGTCGCTGCGAACAACAAGTCCCAGAAGTCTGTGAGCGCCACATTGCAGTTCAAGCTGCTGGGAGCAGCTCGTAACCCGGCCGTCATTGGAGAAGACCCGCAGCCCGGCCGGGTGAATTACTTCATCGGGAACGATCCTGCGAAGTGGCATAGGAACGTGCCGAGCTATGGCCGAGTCCGCTACAAGAACGTATACCCGGGCATTGATCTGATCTACTACGGAAACCATCAGCAGTTAGAGTACGACTTTGCCCTCGCGCCGGGAGCTGACCCCAGTCGGATCCAATTCGAAATCAAAGGCGCCAGTCCGGTCGAACTGGACGGGGAAGGCAACCTGGTTCTGCAGACCAGCAGTGGGGAACTCTATTTCCAGAGCCCGGTAGTCTACCAGGAATCCAACGGGTCGCGCGTGCCCGTGCATGGCGCGTATGTCATGAACGAATCGGCGCATGTCGCGTTCCAGGTTGCGCACTACGATGCAAGCAAACCGCTGGTCATCGACCCCGTTCTGGTGTACTCGACCTACTTGGGCGGAAGTGGCAATGACCAACCCACCGGGATTGCCGCGGACAGCACCGGCAGTGTCTACATCGCGGGATATACCAACTCCGCCGACTTCTTGCTCACAACGACCGGCACGCCTTCCGCAAACGCAAATCACATTTTCGTAGCCAAGCTTGATCCGACCGGATCGAGCTTGGTCTATGCAGATTACATCGGCGGCAACGGCGAGGATTACGGCATCGGATTGGCATTAGACAGCGCAAATAATGTGTACGTGACTGGCAGCACCACGTCGAACAATTTTCCCACGGTGAAACCGTATCAAGCGGTAGAGCTGGGACCGTATAGTGGCTTCCTCAGCAAGATTTCAGCCGACGGCTCGTCGCTGTTGTACTCAACCTATCTTGGCGGGACCGGGTTCGACCAGCCCGCCAGCATCGCCGTCGACACTCTGGGCGAGGCGCACCTCGCAGGCACTACCACGTCCCAGAACTTTCCCATGGTCAATGCTTATCAGACCACTGCCCTTGCCAACCAGGGAGGACTTTACGGAAACTACGGCTTTGTCACCAAGTTCAGCGCAGACGGCTCCTCCCTGATCTACTCTACATACCTTGCGGGCAATTCGAATATCGCCCAAGACTGCGGAACTCCTTGCTGGCCGACGCCCTACACGGCGGTTGCCGCCCTCGCGCTGGATGCCAATGGCAGTGCATACGTTACCGGAACCACCAACACTTATAACTTCCCGACCACGTCCGGCGCCTACCTCACGAGCAATTCCACGCAACAGGACGCCACGATCGGATTCGTCAGCAAGTTCGCGAGTTCGGGGAGTCTCGACTACTCCACCTACTTCTACGGCTCCAGCGGAAATCCAGTCGGAATTGGAGCGATCACCGTCGATGGATCTGGTTCGGCTTATATCGCCGGCACGGTCTCCAGCGACGGCACGTTCCCCATCACTTCCACCGGCATCTGCGACCCCGGTGTTTACGGGTTTGGATGCAGTTACGCATTCGTGACCAAGTTCGACCCCACGGCATCGACGTTGCTGTACTCCACTTTTCTTGGTCCTAACAATTACGCCAGTCCTCAATCGATTGCGCTTGATTCCAGTGACAACGCCTATGTGTTGGCCAATACCACCAGCGCTGCGTTTGGAACAAATAACAGCATCGAAGGGTACACGAGCGGGATGGACATGCTACTGGTTGAGATTGATGCTTCGGCGACTACGGAGCTGTTTGCCACCTATCTGGGCGGGAGTGGTAACGACTTCGCCAGCGGCGTCGCCCTCGACGCGGATGGCAATATGTACGTTGCAGGCTCCACTAACTCGCCCGACTTCCCAGTCACCCAGGGAGCTTTCCAGAATCTGCTCGGAGGCAACTCTGACGCTTTTGTGATGAAAATAAGCAGCAACTCTGCTCCGGCTGTGTCCCTGAGCCCGGCTTCTGTTCAGTACGCTGCTCAGACTGTTGGCGCCACCAGCCAGCCACAGACAGTCCTGCTGAGGAACATGGGGACTTCGCCCTTATCGATCTCATCGATCACCAGCAGTGGAGACTTTGCGGAGGCAGACAACTGCGGAACCAGCTTAGCAGCCGCTTCTAGCTGCACGTTGTCTATGACTTTTACCCCCACCGCGGTGGGGCTCCGCTCCGGATCAGTCCTGATTCGGGATGACACCGCGGGATTGCCCCATGTCATCAACCTGAGCGGCAGCGGCCTTGGTGCTGCCGCCGCCTTGAGCCCCGCAAGCCTGGCCTTTTCTGCTCAACAGGTGGGAACTTCAAGTGGGGCACAAGCTGTGACCCTCACCAACAGCGGTAACGCTGCCTTGACCATCACCGACATTCTGGTTACCGGTGACTATTCGCAGACCAACAACTGTCCCGCTACGTTGGCGGTAGGCTCCAATTGCACCGTCAACATCACATTCAGGCCGACGGTTGCTGGCACTCGCACCGGGACTCTGACCCTCCGGGACAATGCTCAGGGCGGCTCTCAAGTTGTGAACCTTGCTGGAGTCGGCGTGGATTTGCTGCCGCGGAGGTATTAGTATCATGCCACCAACGGAGCGTGACGTTAACCATCCAGTCACATAATGAGATAGAGACCTGTCTAAAACGGGGCCTAGTTGAACCTCGACGTCGAGTTACAGGTCCCGTCTCGTGACTCTCATAAATGTCTGAACAGAACTTGCAAGCAACCCACCCAATGCAAGGGTGGAGCCGATGACCGCCGTGTTTCTAACGACCGACGGACGCGGCGCGAGCGAAGTGGTTGCTTGCCAATAGTTTTGTCATAGCTTGGTCGTCAGCGGGTCGCGAGAAAAAGTATCCCTGCGCCATCTCGCAATCGAGTTCCTTGAGCAACTTTATCTGTTCTTCCGTCTCGGTCCCCTCTGCGACGACTTTTAAGCCGAGATTGTGGGCGAGCATAATGATGACCCGCACGATCTCGCGGCTTTCCGGGTCGCTGTCCATCCGCGAAATGAAGGCACGGTCAATTTTCAATGTGTCCACGGGAATCCGGCTCAACCGGCTGAGTGACGAATACCCGGTGCCAAAATCGTCAATGCTCAAGTGCGCTCCGAGTGCCTTCAATTGCGAGAGTACGTGACCAGATTTCTCCGCGTCCCCCATGGCGATTGTCTCTATGATTTCCAGTTGCAGGCAGCCTGGATCAACGCCGGTCTGCTCAAGCGACTTACGGATCTCGGTGGCTAGATCGGGCTGGGCGAACTCCCTGGGAGTGATATTCACGCTCAGGGTAAGAGGGGGGCTTGAGGGAAATTCAGACTGCCAGATTCGGAGATGCTCGCAGGCTTCGCGCAACAGTTGCCGATTCATGGGGATAATGAGCCCGATTTCCTCAGCGACCGCGATGAACTCAATCGGTGAAACGATGCCCTCCGGACGTTGCCACCGCGTCAGGGCCTCGAAGCCCGTGATCTTGCCCGTCTGCAACGACACAATGGGCTGGTAGTGAACGCGGAATTCACCCTGATCGAGCGCCCTCCGCAAGTCCGTCTCCAGCTTCAAACGCTTTACTGCATTAGCATGCATGGCTGCGTCCGAAACCTCACATCGGGCTTTGCCCGCCCGCTTGGCACGGTACATGGCTATATCCGCGTCGCGCACCAGATCCTCCGCCTGCGTGTGAGGGCTGGTGCTGGAAGCGATCCCGATACTCGCCGAAACGACTATTTCCTGTTGGTTTACCGTGAAGGGGATCGCAAGTTCCACTTGCACTCGTTCCGCAACGCGCACGGCATCAATTGGATCTCGGATGTCATCCAAGAGGATCGCGAATTCATCACCACCAAGTCTGGCCAACGTATCATCATTGGTAAGTCTGCCAGGTACGTCGTCCATGCGGGGACGGGAGACCATGTCGGCTCGCCGAACAGACTCCTTGAGTCTTTGCCCGATTTGAATCAACAGCGCATCCCCGGCCGTGTGTCCCAGGCTGTCGTTGATGATTTTGAATTCGTCTACATCAAAGAGCAATACCGCGAATTTGTAGTTCGCGTGTCTTCTGGAGAGGGTTAGTGCGTGTTGCAATCGATCCAGAAACAAAGCACGGTTGGGCAGATTAGTGAGCCCGTCGTGAAACGCGTTGTGTGCCAGCATCTCCTCGGCTCGTTTCCGCTCGGTGATGTCACGGTTCACGATTACCAGTTTGTCGGTCTGGCCGGCTGCGTTCCGGATCGCGCACGCGGTCGACTCCAGCGTGCGCCAGGAGCCGTCTTTGTGGCGGATCCGGTATTCCACCCGCTCTCCCTGGCCGCTGAGTCGGGCTTTTTCTGCGGCTTGCAACACTCGCGGGCGATCGTCGGGATGAATTTGCTCGATGGACGAAGTGGATTTCAGCTCCTCGGGAGAATACCCGAGAACCCTTTCATAGGCCGGGCTGTTGTACAGCCGGCGGCCATCGCTATCGACCAGCGCGATCATATCGGCGGCATTCTCACTGATGAGTTGAAAAAGCTGGTCGCGCTCAGCCAACTGGCGTCGAATGCGGTGGAGTTGAAGGTGCTGATAAACCGAGTAAAAGTCGAAGAGCAATACCAAAGCTGCCAGCCCACGCACCCACTCCCTGAGATCAAACCAGTACGAAGCGTCGGTCTCCCGGTTCAACCAGGGAATCGTGAACGATATGATCCCCAAGGTTAACGTCAGGGTTACGGCAATGGTGAAGCCCCACAGCCACCACTCACGGCCTTCGATCCGACGCATCTCCGTCGGAATCGCCACCGGGCTGTGCTGGCCCACTTGTTGGAATGAATGCTGATTCATGCCGACCGTCTATTTCTCCCGCAGCCTTTGCGGATTTTAACCTGCGAAGGAAGACTGGAAGAGTTACGAAAGCAGGGCCGTTAGTGCTGGTCCAGCGGGAGGCACAGGAGGTTCTCCCCATAAAATCTGGTCATCGTGATGGCCGAGGAGAGGCGGCAAGCAGGGTACGGTAGGGTCATAACCACAAACACCGCTTGGCACAGAAGCAGTTGCCTTTGTCCTTCGAGTTCTGCTTCTCCTGCGTTATTTTGGACCAGGTTCCGGGAAAAATAGTTCTAGGAGATCCCGTGCTCCGGTGTCGCCGACCCAAGCGTGGCCCACCAGGAACAACGTAGCTTGATCACGCCTCCGCTTTGTGAGGGTGGGGGGCGAGTATTGCTTCCGCGGTGCTTCCACATCTAGACACATCGGAGTTCACTTCCGAATCACACATCTAGTCTGTCAAAAAACATCGCGTTCTCTAGTTACTACTTTCACTTCTGTTACGAAATCCGAACACAGTCAGAAAAACATGACTTCGGTAATTAGGGGTTGCCTCTTTCCTCTTCTACTCTTGGGACATATCTGTCAAGGGAGTAGACGTATGTTGTATAAATCGCACCAATCTGTTATCGGCACCATCCTGGTCGCCGACGACCAAGCCGCGAACCGTGAGTTGTTAGAGGAACTCCTCACAGCACAAGGATGCAAAGTGATTACTGTGCCGGACGGCGCAGCTGCGGTTGAAGAACTCACCCGAACTCAAGTCGACCTGGTGCTCCTGGATGTGATGATGCCTCACCTGAATGGGTTTGAGGTATGCGAGAAAATCAAGAAACACCCGGACACATATTTGATACCGGTGATCATGATTACGGCGCTTTCGGATAAGCAGGATCGGCTGGAAGGCATCAAGGTTGGAGCCGATGACTTTTTGAGCCGTCCTGTGGACCGAACTGAACTGCTCGCTCGCGTAAGGTCTCTCTTGAAGCTTAAGCAGCGCACCGACGAGTTGGAGCGGGCCGAGTCCGTCCTCTATGCTCTTGCGCTGAGTATCGAAGGCAAGGACCCATACACGGGCGGGCACTGCGAACGTTTGGCGGAGTATTCCGCAGCCCTGGGAGGGCACATAGGGCTAGCAGAGGATCAAATCACTGCATTAAGGCGAGCCGGCGTGGTGCACGACATCGGGAAGGTCGCGGTGCCGGACTCGATCCTCTTGAAACCCGCGAAGCTGACTGCCGAGGAATGGAAACTCATGCAGGAGCACCCAGTGGTGGGAGAACGGATCTGCGCACCGCTGAAATCGTTTCGTCTGGTACTTCCCATCATTCGCCACCACCACGAAAAGCTCGATGGTTCCGGGTATCCAGATGGACTGCGAGGAGAGAACATTCCAGTTACCGCCAGGGTGCTGCAAATCGTCGATGTGTACGATGCGTTGACCACGGTAAGACCCTACAAGCCTGCTTTTTCTGTCCCTGATGCCCTGCAGACCATGAAAGAAGAAGTAGCCAAGGGTTGGTGGGATCCGCAGATTTTTGACCAATTCGAGCAGCTAGTCAGGAGCGGTGCAGCCGATTGTCTATCGCGCGGTGCAGCGGCTGCGGGTGCGAACCGTTAGAAATAAGGAGATGTTTTCGAAGCATGACACGAGTCTTGAGCATGTGGCGATCTCACGTCAGGCATGACCCAACTGGAGTCACGCCCAACGCAGGGGCACGATCGGCTGTGAAAGTTGCGCCGCGCGCCGTTCTGATCGTCCTGCTCGTGCTCGCGGGACGGGCGAACCAGAGCTTTGCCGATCCGCAGAAAAACCAAGCAAATGGCGAGCCCTTCAGGCAAATGAGTCTGGCAGAACTCGGCAACGTAGAAGTAACGACAACGTCCAAAGAGCCGGAAGAGGTTTGGAAGACGCCCGCGGCCGTCTTCGTGATCACGCAGGAAGACATTCGGCGGTCTGGCGCCACCAGCATTCCGGAAGTGCTGCGGTTGGCGCCGGGGGTTGAGGTGGCGCAAGTAGACTCCGATCACTGGTCGGTGGGCATTCGCGGATTTGGAGCCGTATTAGCGAGCAAACTACTCGTCTTGATCGACGGACGGAGCGTCTACACGCCGCTGTTCGCTGGAGTCTATTGGCAAGCGCAGGCCACTCCGCTCGAAGACATTGAACGCATTGAGGTGATCCGGGGGCCCGGCGGCACCATCTGGGGAGCGAACGCCGTCGACGGAATTATCAACATCATCACCAAGAGCGCGAAAGACACCCACGGGGCGCTGGCGTCACTGGGCGGCGGCAATGTTGATCAGGGCACCAGTGGCTTTCGCTACGGGGATGCGAACAGTCGGGGGTTCAACTACCGTGTCTACGGCATGGGCTTCGACCGTGGTGCCGAGTTTCATCCGGCAGGCACAAACTTCGATGAGTGGCGAATGGGGCAGGCAGGGTTCCGGACAGACTGGGATGGGGGAACCCGTGACACCTTCACGTTTCAAGGTGACATCTACAGTGAGGGCGCAGGCGAAGCAACCACGTACGCATTGTATTCGCCTCCCTCTCAAGTCAACGCTTGTGGCACCGCGGACTTGACGGGAGGGAATCTGCTTGGCAGGTGGAAGCGCGTTTTGAACGAGGGATCGGACTTCCAGCTTCAGGCCTACTTTGACCGCACGAACCATTTCGAGCCTGAATTCGGAGAGACTCGGGACACCTTCGACGTCGACTTCCTCGATCATTTGACCCTGCCAGGGCGGCAAAACTTTCTCTGGGGGTTGGGGGCGCGCGTCAGTCCGTCAAATCTCATACAACTCGTCCCCTCGATCGACTTCCTGCCGCAACACCAGACGGACCTGATCTATAGCGGTTTTGTGCAAGATGAAATTGCCTTCTTCAATCACCGGCTCTCGCTGACTGTGGGAACGAAACTCGAACACAACAACTACACCGGTTTCGATGTACAGCCGAGCGGGCGTCTGCTATGGAACCGCACCCCGCGTGAGTCCTTGTGGGGCTCTGTCACGCGGGCGGTTCGAACTCCGTCCCGTCTCGACGAGGAAATCCAGCTCACGGACTTTGCGACGGTAACGCCGCTGCCCGTCTATTTGCGCGTCAGCGGCAACCCCCAGTTCCAATCGGAGGAATTAATCGCGTATGAAACCGGCTATCGAAGGCTGGTGACACCCCATTTTTATGTGGATGTCGCTTTGTTTTACAACGATTACAACGATCTTTATAGCTTTCAGGTGGGTACGTTTTTTCTCGAAACCTCGCCCTCGCCGGTGCATGCGATACTTCCGCTGCTTACCAGTAATGGAATCAGAGGCACCACGAAAGGATTCGAAGTGTCGCCGGATTGGAAGCCGGTGAACGGGTGGGAGCTGAGAGCTTCTTATTCCTACTTGGATATGGAGTTGGAAAACAAGCCAGGGAGCAATGATCCTACGAGTGTTCCCGGTTATCAGGGATCGAGCCCACGGCACCAAGTGGTGATTCAGTCTTTCGTGAATCTGCCAAAGAAACTGGAGTTTGACCAGACTTATCGTTACGTCAGCGCCCTGCCCGGCCAGACGGTTGCAAGCTACCAAACGATGGACGCGAGATTCGGCTGGCACATTACCCGAGAACTGGAGTTGTCGGTCGGCGGTCAAAACCTGTTGCAACCACATTTCGCTCAGTACGGAGGCGATCCGGGCGGGCCGGTTGAAGTTAAGCGGAGCGCGTACGCGAAGCTTGTCTGGCGTTTCGGTAAGAAGTGACGCCCATAGGAGATCCTCCGGCTCCAAATGCACGACAAGGAGACGAGCGCTCAATTCACAGTGATCGACAACCGTGGGTTTCGTTGGTCACGAAGCAAATCTTCCAGTCTCAGCATTCGGAAAATACGGGGCGAGGTAGCGACGCAACACCCATGAAGCGCAAAAATCACAAGGCTCCCTTCCAAGGGCATGGCAGGTCGTCGCGGGAGCGCGCCGTCTGCTTGCAGCGCACAATTACGGCCATTGTGTGGCTGCTCTTCGCCGGGTCAAGCGCCCTCGGGCAACAGAAGCCGAGTGAATATAAGGTCGAAGCTGCCTATCTCTATAACTTTGGCCGATTCGTCGAATGGCCTGCAAAAAGCGCGACTGCCCAGACCGACTCCTTTACCATCTGCGTGCTCGGCGAGGATCCATTTGGACCAGCTCTGGATCCGACGCTTGCAGGCGAAATGATAGGAAACCAGAAAGTGGCTGCGAGGCGAATCTCGAGCCCGCACGAGTCGGGCGACTGCCAGATCTTGTTTATAAGCTCATCGGAGGCCAAGCGCCTCAACAAGATCATCGAGGCATTAGACAAAAGCGCCATTCTCACCGTCAGTGACATCCCGCGGTTCTCGCAGCGTCGCGGCATGATCGAGTTTGTCTTGGAAGAGAATCGAATTCGCTTCGAGGTCAACCTGATCGCAACCCAGCGTGCTGGCCTAACGCTCAGCTCCGAGTTGCTCAAAGTGGCGACCGTCGTCAGAAAGAATCCTCAGCCAGGAGATTAACGCACCATGCCCAGAAACCAGCAATATTCGATCTCCAGGAAACTCACCTTGATGAACGTGCTGGTGAGTGCTGTGGCCTTGCTTCTAGCGAGTGGTGGCTTTTGCGCCTACGACCTGTACAGCTTTCGCATGGCCCTCGTACGCAATGTCTCCATCCAAGCCCAGATCATTGGAGACAATACCGTCTCTGCGCTGCTGTTCAACGATCCGCACTCCGCGGAGAAGACATTATCAGCATTGCGGGCCAACCCCAACCTTGTGTACGCCCAGATTTACACGCGCGACGGCCAGCCGTTCGCAGGATACTGGCGTGATCGCGCGGGCGAGACCATGGCACTGCCCATTATCCCTACCGGTCAAATCCAGAGCAATTGGTTCAAAGACACACATCTGGGGATGGCGCGCTCGGTCATTTTCCAGGGCAAACCAACGGGAACCGTGTACATCCGCTCCGACTTAGAAGCGATGAACGACCGGCTGAGGAGCTACGCTCTAATCGTGGTTGCAGTATTGTTTGTCTCCTTGCTGGTCGCCCTGGTTGTCGGCCTTGTGATCAACGGTTTCATGGGTTCACTCTATTCCAAGCTGGAAACCGGCAATCGTTTCATGGATCTATCAGTCGACATGTTTTGTGTCGCTGGGTTCGATGGGTTCTTCAAGAACTTGAACCCCTCCTGGCATAGGATCCTGGGCTTTACCACGGAAGAACTCTTGCAGAAGCCCTACGTGGAATTCATACATCCGGACGATCGCCAGGCGACCGTAGCCGAAATTGGGCGGCTGAAGAACGGAGAGGCCGATCTTTACTTTGAAAACCGCTATCTACGCAAAGACGGTTCTTACAAATGGCTGTTGTGGAATGCTGTTTCCGTGCCCGAGCGAAGAGTTATCTATGCCGTGGCGCACGACATCACCGAGCGCAAGCGGGCCGAAGAGGCCTTAAAAGAAAGCCTCGCCACCAGCCGGGCTGCGCTCAAAGAGCTGGACGATCAAAAGTTCGCTCTGGATCAACACGCCATCGTGGCGGTGGCCGACGCCCAAGGCACCATTACTTACGCCAACGATAAGTTCTGCGCCATCAGCCAGTATTCCAAGGACGAACTGATCGGCCAGGATCACCGCATCCTCAGCTCCGGCCACCATCCAAAAGAGTTTTTCCAGCAGATGTACCATACCATCGCGAAGGGGAAGGTTTGGCGCGGCGAGGTTAAAAACCGGGCCAAGGATGGTTCGATTTACTGGTTAGATACCACCATCGTCCCGTTCGTGGGAGCGGATGGAAAACTGCGCCAGTACGTGACTATCCGCACCGACATCACCGAGCGGAAACATCTGGAGGAGACGCAGCGGGAGAGCGAACAGAGGCTTACTCTCGCCTCTACCTCCGGCGAAGTGGGTGTTTGGGATCTGGACTTGATTGCCGACCAGGCATGGCGCTCACTCCAGCACGACCGGATTTTTGGCTACGAATGCCTTCTTCCCAATTGGGGCAACGAAGTTTTCTTCCGCCACGTGGTTCCCGAGGACCGCGAGCTTGTGAAACAGCGATTTGAGGAGGCATTTCGGACCGGCCACCTTGAGTTCGAATGCCGAATCATTCGAGCGGACCAAGCTATGCGATGGATTTCCGCTAAAGGAGAGGTCTTCCGCAATCAGCAGGGCCAGCCCATTCGGATGACGGGCGTGGTCACCGACGTGACCCAGCGCAAGCGGGCCGAAGAGTTGCTCCAGCAGAGCGAAGAGCGGCACCGCAAATTGTTCGACAACAATCCGCATCCGACCTGGGTCTTTGACCGGGAGACACTGCGATTTCTTGCGGTAAACGCCGCCGCAGTCCGCAAGTATGGCTATTCCAGCGACGAATTCCTGGCCATGACCATCAAAGACATTCGTCCGCCGGAGAATGTTCCCGGCCTGCTCGAAAGTGTGAGCGCCAACCGAGACGAAAATGAGAGCGCTGGCATCTGGCGGCATCGACGAAAAAACGGAGCCGTCATCGACGTAGAGATCACCTCGTACGTTCTAAACTTTGCGGGCCGAAAAGCGGAAGTTGTTGTTGCGGTCGACGTTACGCAGAGAAAGCAGGACGAAGCAGAAAAGCGCAAATTCATGGACCGCTTGGCTGCTTCCAATCAAGAACTCGATCTTCGCAACCGCGAGGTAGAACGCGCCACCCAGCTGAAAAGCAAGTTTCTGGCCAGCATGAGCCATGAACTACGGACCCCACTGAATGCGATTGTGGGTTTTTCAGATCTCCTGGCCGACGAAACTCCAGGCGCACTGAACGCCAAGCAGAAACGCTTCGTTAATCACATCAAACAGGGTTCGGCCCACCTACTGCAGTTAATCAATGACATTCTGGATCTCTCGAAAATCGAAGCCGGGCAACTCGAACTCCGGTGCGAAGACTTCCAGGTCAAGGATGCTTTGCCGGAGGTCCTCTCCACCATCCGTCCCCTGGCGATGGCAAAAAATATCCAGGTTCACCATAAGCTGGAGGCGGGTCGGGCCGTCTATGCTGATCGAGTTCGTTTCAAGCAAATCCTCTACAACCTGCTGAGCAATGCGGTCAAGTTCACGCCGAAGGGGGGCCGAATCGACATCGATTGCGTTGAAAAGGGAAACGAGGTTTGTATATCGGTAACCGATACAGGGATAGGTATTCGAGCTGAGGACCAGGCGGTGGTTTTCGAGGAATTCCGGCAGGTTGAGGGAAACACAAATACCGCCAATGAAGGCACGGGATTGGGACTAGCGATCACGAAGCGTCTCGTCGAACAACAAGGCGGAAAAATCTCACTGGAAAGCGAACCGGGGAAAGGCAGCCGATTTACTTTTACCCTGCCCATAGGATCCAGAACGTCCTCAAATATTCTCCCAGTTATAGAGACCGTGAATCCTTCCATCACGCTGAGCGTAAGTCGCGAGAAACCACTGATTATAGTGGTAGACGACGAGGTCGCTTCCCGCGAGCTTTTAGCCAGCTACCTGGAATCGGAATATCAGATTGTCATGGCCGAGTCGGGAGCCGAAGCCCTCCAGAAAGCTCAACAACTACGTCCAGATGGGATCACCCTGGATCTACTGATGCCAGGCAGAAATGGTTTTGAAACGCTAGTAGCACTGAAACAAACACCGGAGACGGCAAACCTCCCGATCATTATCGTTTCAGTCGAGGATCAACAACAGGTGGGCTATGCTTTGGGCGCCGCCGATTACCTCATCAAGCCGATTCCCAAGCCGAAACTTCTGGAAAGTGTTCGCAAGCATGTACTGCCTCACGCTGACGATGATGCGGCTCTTTTGCTCGTCGACGATGATCCCAGGACTCTGGAGTTATTGGAAGCGACTCTGCGGTCGGCCGGATACGAGACGCAGAGCGTGCGAAGCGGAGCGAGAGCTCTGGAAGTGCTCTCTTCCAAACTGGTGAGTGCAGTCTTGCTCGATCTACTGATGCCAGGCATGGACGGTTTTGAGCTCATTCGTCACATACGGGAACAAGAAACTCTACAAACTCTCCCTGTTTTGGTCATGACGGGAAAGGATCTCAGTTCCGAAGAAATCGCCACTCTCCGCCAGACAACACAGGGTCTCTACATCAAGAGTGGTGTCTGGCAGCAGCAGCTCATTGTCGAGGTTGGAAGAGTAGTTCGAGGCCGCACGCGGGCAAAATCTGCGGGGCAGCTATGACCAAAGTCCTAATTGCCGAAGACAATGCGGTTAACCGGGAACTGCTCCGCGAGTTGCTTGAGATGGGTGGATACACAGTGGTGGAGGCGTGTGACGGCGAAGAAGCGCTTCGCATGATTGAACAGACTCAACCGGACATACTGCTGCTTGACATCGGCATGCCGGTGCTGGACGGCTTTGCAGTCGTACGCAAGATCCGCGAAAATCCTCGCTTCGCCTCACTGCCTGTAGTAGCGGTTACTGCGTACGCCATGCAGGAAGACCGGGAAAAGATCTTGAATTCAAAGTTTGATGGCTACCTGTCGAAGCCGGTGAATGCATGCGCCCTCGCCGAAGAGCTCGAACGCCTGTTGAGTAAACGAGAGGATCGACATGCCCCTCCGAATCAATTGCACGAGGGCCAGGCAAGCGGGAAGACGCGGGCAGCAGGCACTGGCAAATAGTGCAGTGTGCACTTCTCGATCCTGAGGGTCGTCCCGGTTGCTTATTTTTCTACTTCGGCGATGAATTTTCGGATCGACTGCTCATTTTGTGTGCTCACGTTGGTGAACTGGATACCTTGCCGATCCTCTTTTGTCCAGATCACTGTCCCGGCTGCCTCCAACGACACGCCTGAAACCGGTAACCGGAATGACAGTCGCACCTTATCCTTCAGCTGCAAGCCACCAACTTCCACCTGCATCCCGCCGTGGCTGAGGTTCCAGGTCATCCCGCGGATGGTTCGAGGACCCACAGTACAAATCACGTCTGTCTGTAGTGGAACGCGGGTATATCTGCGTCGATTCTCCAACATCCCACCGCTCACGGTCCGGAATAAAACACTTAGCTTTTGTCTGTCCACAGGCTTCTGAAGAAAGAAAGTTGCTCCGAGGGAAAATGTCTGTTGCATGGTGTCTCTCTCCTCGCGCCCGGTCACGATGATAATTGGGGTAGATTTATTCCAAGACGACTTACGGATAAGGCGGGCAAGGTCGAAGCCGTTCAGGTTGGGCATTTCCAGGTCCAGGAAAATTCCGTCAAACTTCTCCTCGTTGACCATGCCGACCGCCTTCTCGCTGTCGCTAACCGGACGCACCTCGGCTTTTAAAGAGATGAAAACCTCGGTCATCAATTCCAGGCTTGCGAGGTCATCTTCCACGACAAGGAGTTTCAGTGCTGTCATACATTGATCCTCTTCTAAATCCAATCCCGCCCAACCATCATACGTCGCATGTCAAAGTCACCGTCAGTCCGGTCTTGGATTGGCGAACAATTGCTGATAACAGCACCAACCGGGCTATTCATCTCGCTCGCACGGCACGGCAGAAAAGATGGCATGAGAAGGCGCCGGCGTTCCGCCCGTGTACAACGCTGGACAGGACGGATGTCCAATGGCAAAGAACTGGATTTTGGCGAAGAGTCACGATTTGCAGCAGAGTTTTTGCGCAACGACAGAGCAAGTAACAATCAGTATCGATCTCGGAGACCGTCTCAGCCACTGCTGTGTCCTGGGAGCCAATGGGGCAGTTTTGACGGAGGGCCGTGCGGTGTCGACACCGGAGGGCATGGCTCGTAATTTCCAACAGCTTCCTCCAACGCGCATTGCTTCCAAGGTTGGGGCGCACTCGCGATGGGGCCGTCTGACGTGGCGCAGCAACAAGAATCGGTCGCAGGTGTGGCTGTAGTTGTGGCTGTACGTCGCTAAACATGACCAACATTTCAAGCGTCTGGAACCCGGTTCTCTGTGCGCGCAAGACTTTTGTAAGTTATTGGTCTATTGCGAGTTGTTAGAGCTTGGATGGTAGGGCCCTACTTGACTCTTAATCAGTAGGTTGTAGGTTCGATTCCTACCGCGCTCACCACCCTTTCAATAGTTTGGCAGCACTCCCACTGACTGCTTTAAAGCGTGCGGTTCCAGACTTGACTCTAATCTCGCAAAGAAATGGCGGAAAGTTCCCGCACCGGTGTAAAGGAAATCATTGAAGGAAAGAACCTGGACCGCTCGCCCACGGCGATCGAGAGATGTCAATTTGGGGACGAATCTTCCATGAGGTCGAATCGGATGAAGGGCCGTTGTCCACGGAAAAGACAAGGATTTGTCTCTACATCATGGTCAAGGCTGGGCGCGGGTACTCATGCAGGACCAGAAGACTCTGTCCCCGCGCGATGTTGCCCCTGACGACAAGCTTGCAGCCACCGTGTCAGAAACTCCCGCAGACCCTCTGGCGGCCTGATCCACAGGGCGGCCGCGGTTGTGCGCCATTCGGGGCGAACCAGCACGCTCAAGCCTGCGGCGCCAAGAGCGAGGAAGGCCCGCTCGTCGGTCAAGTCATCCCCCAGGTAGGCGACAGGAACCTCCGGGCCGATTTCATCCAGAATGGTGCGGACCGCATCCCCTTTATCAAGACCGGGCATGCGCATTTCAATACCGCCATCGAACTCCAGCAGTTCCATAGGCGCGCTTTGAGCAATGGGAAACCAACCGCGCAAAACCTGGCCGCGAGTTTCCGCCGCCGCGGGTTCCTCCAGCCCGCGCCAATGGATGGCGACGGCGCCGGTCTTGAACTCAGCCCGGTTGCGCAGCCCCTGATGCCGTAGCCAACGATCTGCGTCGGCCAGCGCCTGCAGTACCGGCTCTTCCATGCGGGGTCTCTCGCAGGTTCCGTCCGGTCTCAACCGCTCCAACCCATGGCATCCCCAGATCTCGGGGCGGGGGTGAACCGCGAGCAGCGGGATCACTTCCTGGGCGCTGCGGCCGGTGATGATGACCACGCGGGTGCGGCCGTGATCGACGATTTCCTGTAGGAGCGCGCTCATTCCCGGATAGGGGAAAGCCTGCTGGCGATTGAGGCAGAATGGCGCGAGAGTGCCGTCATAATCGAGCAGAAGCGAGGAACCCGGCGACTGTGCCACCGCGTTCATGAACTGCTCGACTGCGATTAGATTGACCGCGCCGGACAACCACACACTCCTTATTCCCAGGCAACCGCACTCGCCCGGACCTTCTCCTTCTCCTTGCCTTCGTCCGACGCGTCCAGGCGCAGCTCACAAAGCTCCGCGATGAGGCTGCCTGCCCAGCGGTAAACATTGTGTTCCCTCACCGTCTTCCGCATGCGCCGCATACGCGATTCCTTTTCCTCCGGATCCATTTCAAGAGCGAAACGAATCGCCTCGGCCGTCTGGTCGATATCGTAGGGGTTCACCTGCAAGGCATCGCGCAACTCGCGGGCGGCCCCGGTGAAACAACTCAGGATCAAAACACCCCTTTCGTCGTGCCGGGCTGCCACGAATTCTTTCGCCACCAGGTTCATGCCATCGTGCAACGACGTGACCAGGCATAGATCTGCGGCGCGGTAGTAGCCTTGAATCTCCTGGTGGTTATGCTGCCGGTTCAGAAAGACGATGGGCTTCCATTTGTCCGTCTGGAACCGCCCATTGATGCGGTCGGCTTCCGCTTCGATCTCCGCCATCAGATCGTGATAACGTTTGAGATGGCTGCGGCTGGGAGCGCCAATCTGCACGAATGTAAACTGGCTGCGATAGGGAGGATACTTCTCCAGAAAACGCTCGATGGCCAGAAAACGCTCCAGAATGCCCTTGGTATAGTCGACCCGGTCTACGCCCACACCCATGAAGGTAGCCTCCACCCCCAAGGCCTTGAGCAAGGCGGAACGTTCGACGTAGGAATCCGGCATCGACTCCGGCCGTTGCACATCTGTGAAGTCCACGCTGATGGGGAAGGGCCGCACCAGGGTGAGATGATCCAAACGTTTCACCGAAAAGTGTTCCCAATCGACGAGCGATTCCACTACCCGGTCCACTGTCTGCAGGAAGTTATTGCAGTGCGACTGGATGTGAAACCCGATCAGATCGGCGCCGAGCAGGCCATCCACAAGTTCGCGCCGCCACGGGGAGATGTCAAATGCCTCCGGATTGGGCCACGGGATGTGCCAGAAGATTGCCACCCGAGCCTCCGGTCTTTTTTCCTTAATCAGCCGAGGCAGCAGCGCGAAGTGGTAATCCTGCACCAGGACAATGGGCTTATCCACGTTCCTTATCTCTTCCAGCAGCGCAGCGGCGAACTTCAGGTTTACGGCCTGATAGTATTTCCAGTCCTCCGCGCGAAAGATGGGGCGTGCGTGCGCGATATGGCACAGAGGCCACAGTCCCTCGTTGGCAAATCCGTAGTAATAGCCTTCTTCTTCCTCCTTGCTCAGCCAAACCCGGCGCAAGCTGTAGCGAGGATCTTCCGGGGGTACCCGCAGCCGGTCGTGCTCATCCACCATTTCGAGATCGGCATCGCCGTTGCCATGGGCAATCCAGGTTCCGTCACAGGCGCGCAACACCGGTTCGATCGCAGTGACCAACCCGCTGGGCGGCACAATCACTTCCACTGATTTGCCATGCCGCATGTGCACGTAAGGCTCGCGATTCGACACGACAAAAAGACGCCCATGGTTCAGGCGTGTGCGCACATGTGCGGCCAGCCGGTCGGCCGTCCACAGAGATTCGCCCGCATCCCGCAGGCGGGCTTCGGTCTCGGCCGCCGACCGCGCCTGGTTGAGGCTTTCGGCGAAGGTGGCCAGCTCCCGCACCAGGGGACGAAAGAGATCGAGACCGGGGACGTACTGGCGTGAAGAGATTCGCCCCGTCCGCAAAGCGCGTATCCACTGCGCCGTCCGTGCGATGGGTCCGGCAATACTCCAGCGGACGATCAACAGCGTGATCAGCACGATGAGAAACACATATACCAGCACTCGCAGGAATGTTTCGCGCCAAATGTGAAGGCTCTCCGCCCGAATATAGCTGGCATCGTGCACAATCGCGAGGCCGCCGATGACTTCGTCGTGCTGGTGAAGAGGTAAAGCGTAGATGTGCAGCGAGGCATCGCCGACCCGTTGAAACGCGCCCGCTCCATGATTCTCACGCAATGCTTGAGACACGATGGAGGGAAGGGTAGCCAGCGTGGATGCCAGCTCCGGTGTAACTGCCAGCAAATCGCCCTGCCGGCCGTAGACAGCCAGTCCGGAGAGATGCTCCCGGTTCCCGAAGTGCTCTACGATGCGCTGCAAATCCCGCACCGAATCCTTCTCCAGGTCGCGTTCCACGTTTCCTGCGAGGCTTTCGCCCAATACCTCGGCGCGCCGCTCCAGGTCCCGGCGCAGGCCGCGCTTCCCAACCAATACCTCATAGTACGAGGATGAGAGCGAGACCAGCGTGATGCCCACGATGAGGGAAACAATGAGCCGGATGCTAAGCAGTCGCATGGCACAAGCCTCCCAAATGGAGCGGGGAGGAAATTTCATCCTATAGCAACGGGCGGCTCTTTGGCATCATGCTTGTCGACTCCCAGCGAGAAGCGTTCCCGTTTCGCTCGCGGCAACGCGGGTACATGTCGTGCGCCTAACCCCTCGCAGGTTTGTCGCAGTGCTCATGTATTTCAAGATGGCTCGCTTCCCGGGGACAGGATTTTTCTGTGGACCGCAACCCTCTTGCATGGCTGACCCTCGGAAGCATAACGTTACTCGGGTGATCTTTCCTCGCTGTAGTGGAGTTCTTCTCCACGTCACGTCGCTGCCCGGTGGCCACGGTATTGGCGATCTGGGAGATTCCGCTCACGAGTTTGTGGAGTTCCTGGCCGAAGCAGGGCAGAAAATCTGGCAAGTATTGCCATTGAGTCCCACAGGATACGGCGATTCCCCTTACCAGTGCTTTTCGGCATTCGCCGGCAATCCTTTACTGATCGATTTGAAAGAACTTCGGGAACAGGGTCTTCTTCCGGGGCAAGACCTCGCCAATGCGCCCGAACTCCCAGAGGAGCATGTTGAGTACGGCCGCGTCATCGATTTTAAACAAGGCCTGCTTCGCAAAGCCGCTCACACTTTTCTTGCGGACGGCGCTCAGGCTGACCGTGGCGCTTTCGATCTTTTTTGCCAACACAACGCCGATTGGCTGGACGATTACGCGTTCTTCATAGCCTGCAAGGGAGTCTTCAAGGACGCGGTCTGGGCGGATTGGGACGCGGGAATAAGACAACGGGACTCCGCCGTGGTAAACGAATGGCAAAAGAACCTGTCGTCCGAGACCGGGATTCACAAGTTTGCGCAGTTCGAATTTTCCCGGCAATGGAAGAAACTAAAAACTCACTGCAGTCGTAACGGAATAAGCATCATGGGCGACGTCCCGATCTACGTGGCTCACGACAGTGCCGATGTATGGGCTCATCCCGAGTTGTTTCGTCTGGATGAGCGAGCCAGACCCGGCGCGGTAGCGGGTGTTCCGCCCGACTATTTCAGCGCGACCGGTCAACTTTGGGGGAACCCTCTCTATCGGTGGGATGTGTCGGCTGCTTCCGGTCACCGCTGGTGGATTAATCGTTTCCGGACAGCTCTCAAAGTGTTCGATCTTGTGCGACTGGACCACTTCCGCGGTTTCGAGGCCTTCTGGGAGATCCCAGCCGGCGCCTCGACGGCGGACGCAGGCAAGTGGGTAAAGGGCCCGGGCGCGGAGTTTTTCCACACCTTGCAAACTGAATTGAAAGAACTGCCCTTTGTCGCCGAAAACCTCGGCGTGATTACTCCTGAGGTAGAAGCCCTTCGCAAACAGTTCGGTTTCCCCGGCATGAGCCTGCTCCAGTTTGCCTTCGGAAGCGATCCCCAAGGGCCGACCTTCCGCCCGCACAATTATTCTCGCGAACTTGTGGCGTATACCGGCGGACACGACAATGACACCACGGTTGGGTGGTGGACCAGTTCGGGTATAGGAGAGAGCACTCGAACCGCAGAAGACATCCGCAAGGAGCGCGATTTCACCCGGGCATACTTGGGGTTTCAAAACGAGCCGGTCAATTGGGTGTTCATTCGCGCCGTGCTGGCGTCCGTGGCCGCGATCGCCATCATCCCTCTGCAAGACGTATTGGGTCTTGGCAGTGAAGCGCGAATGAATTTGCCGGGCACCGTGAGTGGGAACTGGAAATGGCGTTACAAACCGAAGGCTTTGACGAAGGAAATTAGTGAACAGTTACGGACGCTAACCCTTCTCTATGACCGCTGAGATCGTCAAATCTGGCTTCACAAAAACATTCTTCTTCAACGTTCCTCGGGAACCGCGTCTTGCCGGCGGAGTGCGTCTTCCTGCCCCTCCGCTGCACTAGAGCGGCGACAGTTCGTCTTCGTTGTCCTCCTTCTTTTCGCGAACAAACCTCTTCTCCAGGAAACGCTGCGCCAAGTCTCTGCCTCCCGTGCCGAACGCGATTGCCAGGCCGAGCATCAGGGCTCCGAAGGCAATTCCGAAGGCGACCAGCATGGTCTGTTCCGCCAGACCCAGTTCTTCAAATACGATCGACAATACGAAAACAATGATGATGCTGCGGACGGCGAGGCTCAAAACCCGGGGTGAAGGCACATTCGCATTTACCGCGGCCAAAAGAGCGGCACGCGAGAAGAAGCTGGCTGCCAGCAGTCCGAAGAACATGATGAACATGGCTACGAATAGGCGCGGCAGGAAAAGAAAGAATGTTGCGATTTGCTGCTGCAGGCCCAGGATCCCGAGCACGCTCACACCCAGTAGAATGAAGCCGAGCCAGGCCACCCAGAAGGCGAACCGGCTCAACATTTCCGTCGCCGAAGGCAGAGCGGCCTTGGTAAGCAGTTGAGAAGCGCCCGCGTTTTCTGAAAGTTTGTCGAACTTGACGAGCCTCAGAATGCTGCGCAGGACCACTTTTACAACGTAGGCGATCGCCCAGCCCACAAGTGCAAGGATCAGCATCACGATGAGACGAGGAAGGAAGTGGGCGAAACCTCTGGCAAGCTCGTGCCACGCCTGGCTTAGTTCGCTGACAATCATTTCCCGCATAGTTGCCTCACTCTCTCGATTTCCACATTTGCAGCAGATACGGTTTCAATCGCTCGAACTCAAGGCATAAGCCTTCGATATTGTTCTCGACGTCGTTCGCCGAAGCGTTGCGGTTCTCCATCACGAACGTGAACATTCTCCCGCGAAAAAGCGGGGCTAAAGCCTGGATGATGTGATCCCGGTTGATCACGGATTTCTGATATGAGGCGGCAAACTCGTAAACCGTCCTGACCCACAATTCCGCGGAGTAATGGAACTCCTCTTCTCCCAGGCGGGCGATTCGCTGGAGTTCTGCCAGGGTCGAGGGAGAAAGAATCGATTGAAAGACGGATTCCAATTCCGCAACTCCGGTCGAGAACATCTCTCGCAGCCGTTTCCGATTTGCCCGCACTGGTTCCAGTAGCGCTTCCTGGTCGGCTCCGGTGGTTGGGACCGGCTGGGAACCGGCCACGGTGCTCCAAAGCGGAAAGTCTGGCTCTAATGCGGAGAACAGGACGCCGACAGTTTGTCGCAGCGCCGGCACGAAGTCAGCAGCGCTTCGCTCGATGTGATCCTTTTCGCCGAGAAACGACTGGCAGATACGGTATCCTCCCGCGATTGCAGCCAGTGAGAAGCGGAGTTCGACGCCGGCCCCGCCGGCCCCATCATTCCAGATATTTTGTCCAAGGAACTGACTTCCGAGACGGCCGGAAAATCCGAACTCGGGCGTGTAGGCCTCACGGATTCTTACTCCATAAAGTGCGCGGACCATCGGGTACAGCAAATTCGTTATAAGCAGCCCTTCAAACTTGCGTCTGCGATAGGTGGGGGTCACCAGATCGAAGCCGTCGCGATAAATGGGATGCAGAAGCTTGGAGAGCCATTCGGGTTCAATGTTCGCGGACTCGGGTGACATCACCACACAGGCCCTGGCGCGGAGCAGTTCGGCGGCAGCCAGAATAGTCCGCAACGCTGCTCCGCTCGCCGGGCTGCTGGCATACTTCGTGCTTATCGAGTGCAGCGTGCGCAGCGCGTGCAGATTGGAGGCTGGGCGAGCGTCATCGATAGAAACGCCCGTGACCAGTTCGGGAGTGCCGTCACGCGACCCTCCATCGGCGTTAATGATGACGGCTCGCTCCCGGGGAAACCAGCGTAGGATGCCACTCTGAATGGTGTGGACAATCGACCCGATAGTCTTGGCGTTGTTGTGAGTGGGCAAGCCCACAAGGATGTCCACTTCGCCGACGTTGATCAGTTGGCGAAGAAAATCATCCGTAAGAAAGGTCTCCTCCGCCAATTTCATCTCCGTGCGAGTTACCGCCGCGCGCCCTTGCGAAGATGCGCCATGGGACATCGTTTCCATTACATTAGGCTATATTCGCCGCAGCCGGAACCAGTAAAACTGGTAAGGCCCCATCGTTAGCGGATAGGGCAGGTCGCCCACACGCGGAAACATATTCTTGCCAAACATCTCGATCAGAATATTTCCCTTGTAGCGCCGCAGATCCAGTTCGGCAGCTTGCGCGGTGCTCGAAAGATTATTGACCACCAGCACCGCCTCGTCGCCCAGCCGCCGTACATAAGCCAGTATTCTGTGATTGGCTGGATGGAGAAACTCAATCGATCCCCGGCCGAACACTTCAGTCGATCTGCGGACCGTGATGATGCTCCGCATCCAACAGAGGAGCGAGTGTTCGCTTTCTCTTTGCGACAAGACGTTCACGGCCGGATAACCATACACCGGATTCTGAATGAGGGGAGCATACAAGAACTCCGGGTCCGCGGTAGAAAAGCCGCCGTTCCATTCCCCGCTCCACTGCATCGGAGTCCTGACTCCGTTGCGGTCGCCGAGATTGATGTTATCGCCCATTCCGATTTCATCGCCGTAATAGATGATAGGAGTACCCGGCAGCGACATCAGCATCCCATTCATCAGCTCGATGCGCCTGCGGTCGTTGTCCAGCAAAGGAGCGAGCCGCCGCCGAATTCCGAGGTTCAGCCGCATCGTCTTGTTTTCGGCGTACGCGTCGTACATGTAGTCGCGTTCCATGTCGGTTACCATTTCCAGGGTCAGCTCGTCATGGTTGCGCAGAAACAGGGACCACTGGCAGGAGGGCGGAATTTCCGGGGTCTGCTGCAAAATTTCCGTGATGGGCTTGCGGTCTTCCAGCTTCAGCCCCATGAACATTCTGGGCATCAACGGAAAGTGAAACGCCATGTGGAATTCGTCTCCGTCGCCAAAATATGGGCGAAGATCCGCGGGCCACTGATTGGCCTCCGCCAGAAGCATCCTGCCGGGAAATTGTTCGTCGAGTCTTCGCCGCAGTTCCTTCAGGATTTCGTGGGTCTCCGGCAAGTTCTCACAATTTGTGCCCTCCCGTTCCACCAGGTACGGCACCGCGTCGAGCCGGAAGGCGTCAACACCCATCTCCAGCCAGAACTTCATCACATTCCACATCTGTTCCCGAACGGCAGGGTTGTCGTAGTTGAGATCGGGCTGGTGACTAAAAAAGCGATGCCAATAATAGGATTTCGAAACGGCGTCCCACGCCCAGTTGGAGGTTTCTGTGTCCAGAAAAATGATGCGGGTTCCTTTGTACCGGGTGTCGGTCTCGCTCCAGACATACCAATCGCGGCGTGGATTATCCCGCGAACTTCGCGACTCTTGAAACCAGGGGTGCTGATCGGATGTGTGATTCAACACCATCTCGATGATGACCCGGATTCCGCGGTCGTGGGCGGAGCCGAGAAGGTTCCGAAAATCCTCCAATGTTCCGTAGCTTGAATGGACGGCGGTGTAATCCGCGATATCGTAGCCATCGTCGCGCAGAGGCGAGGGGAAGAATGGCATCAGCCATATCGCGCTGATCCCCAGTTCCTGAAGGTAGTCGAGCTTCTCTTCAAGCCCTTGAAAATCACCGATGCCATCCCCGTTGCTGTCGTGGAAAGTGCGGACGTGGACTTGATAGATGATCGCGTCCTTGTACCAAAGCACATCCCGGTTTAGTGGCAAACCGCTTCCTCCTGGGGCAATTTCGGCGCCTCTCGGCAGAGCAGGCCAATACGCAAGTTTATATGAACCGACAACTGGGTGGACGCATCATTGACGCAGCGGTGATGTCGCTTCTACGCAAGCTTTATTACGCTGCGTGATTGAATATCTCCACTGCGGTTAGTCTCAGATAGCGGTTGCGAATCACCCAAGTTTCACCCAGGGACTTTACTTTCCTTCGGCGGTTCCGGATTATGCCAGCCGCCCACATCGACGGCCAAACCATCCGCCTCACGAGGTCCCCACGAGCCGGGCTCGTATGGATGCAAAGCCGTGGCATTCGCCAGGATGGGCTCGACAATAGCCCAGGCCGCTTCCACGGCGTCTTCCCGAACGAACAGCATCGCATCTCCATGCATGGCGTCTCCCAGTAGACGCTCATAGGCATCCACCTCGTCCGGGGTGTGTTCCTCGACTGCCGAAAGTTGCGCGGGCATGGAGACAAGTTTTTCGCCGGGACGTTTCACGCGAGCGCTAAGGCTAATCGAAATCTCACCCGGACCGAGACGAAAACAGAAATGATTGCTCGATTCGCCGGCCAAATTATCGAGCGGAGGGCGTCTAAGTTTAACCAGCACTTCGGTAGTCGTAACCGGAAGGCACTTTCCGGCGCGAATCAGGAATGGCACACCCGACCAGCGCCATGAGCGGATCTCCAGACGCACGGCGGCAAACGTCTCCACTTTGGAATCGGCGGCAACCCCCTTTTCGTTTTTGTAGCCCTTGAACTGGCCGCGAACCAGATGCTTTGGGTCCAGCGGTGGAATTGTGCGGAAGACCTTGACCTGTTCATCGCGGATCGCATCGCAATGCAATCCGGTGGGGGCTTCCATGGCCAGGAAAGCTACGACCTGAAGCATGTGGTTTTCCACCACATCGCGGATCGCCCCGGTGTCATCGTAGAACTGGCCCCGACCTTCGATCCCGAACTTTTCCGCCATTGTGATCTGCACGCTCTCGATATAATTCCGGTTCCAGATCGGCTCCAAAAAACTATTGGCGAAGCGAAAGAATAGAAGATTGAGGACCGCCTCTTTGCCGAGGTAGTGGTCGATGCGAAAGATCCTCGATTCCGGCAGCGCGGCATGAAGTGCGGCATTCAACCGCTGGGCCGAGGCAAGATCGTGTCCAAAGGGCTTCTCGACAATGACTCGCGCATTTTTCATGCAGTTCGACTTTGCCAGAGATTCGACGACACTTGTAAAAAGACTGGGTGGAATCGCCAGATAATGTGCAGGACGGCTGGCTGAGCCAAGCGTCTTTTTCAATAGGTCAAAGGTCGCAGGATCCTGATAATCGCCGCCCACGTAGCGAAGCAACTTCAGAAGCTTGGCCAGGGCTGCTTGATCGATGTCGCCGCCTTGCCGCTGAATGCTGTCGCGCACGCGCTCTTTGAGATGTTCGTTCGTCCGCCCGGCCCGGGCAACGCCAATCACGGGTACATCCAGATGACCATGCTGGACCATATGATAAAGAGCGGGAAAGATCTTCTTATGGGCCAAGTCTCCCATGGCTCCGAATAGAACCAGAGCATCGGCCGGCGCCGTATCTTCCCCGGGTTTTCCTGTCGTGCATCCTTGCCTTAGATCTGGCATGAGCTCCTCCGAACGATGTTTCATGGCAAGACTCGCGTCGTTCAATTCTAATTGCCCAACCTGCGGTCCAGGTTAAACGCGGCGCTGATCAACGCAAGATGATCAATGCAAGCTGATCAATGCAAGATGTGTAAAGGCCAGCTGGAAATTGCCCAGCGCCTCGCCTCGCCGCCCGGTTTGTTCCGAGTAAAGCCCGAGATGAACAGCATAGTCCAGCATACGTTCAAACGGACGATTGCGGACCTTCACCCACGTGTCGCCCTAACCTTTGCACCAGATGCGCACGCCGTTCCCAGTTATTCACGGCAGACGGGACTTCCGTGCGCGTCCTGCCATTACGCTCCACCGGAACTGACGCCGTTCGGCAGAACTTTCAAGCTGGAAGGCTATACGTTTGCCACCAAGGCGGAGGTGAGTGACGATAAGAAAGACCACAACTCCGCGCTGCATCTGCTGGAGGCGTTTCCGCTTTCTATCGTGTTCGACACGTCCCTGACGGCGATCAAGTCTCCCCAGCCCGGAACCCAGAACGGCAATTTCCAATTCCCCCAGGATGTCTCTCTTTTTTTGGCCGGCGCCTGGACGAGCCATGTCGGCAGCTTTGTGCAGGTCACTTACGATAGCCAGGGCGATCACTTTTCCTGGGACAACACGGACATCCGCTATGCCAATCATGGAGGCAAGCTGCTGGGAAAGCCTATCACTTACGGGATAACACTGAATAACAATCCAGGCGTCGAGGATCTGTGGAATAGCACGCCGGCCTGGGGATACCCGTTCGTGGGAAGCAACTCGGCTCCGGGACCTTCGGCGGCGGCGCTGATTAACGGAACGCTGGCCCAGGATGTGGCGGGAGTGGGTGGATACGCGATGTGGAACGAACGCTGGTACTTGGTGGGAACGATGTATCGCTCGGAACATATCGGAGGGACGCAGCCCAATGCGGGGGCGAATGCGGGGGCGACGTTCGGATTCAATTTCGGGGTGTCGCGCCATACTGGCGCGCGGCCTGGCAAACTTCCACCAAGAACAATTACTTGGAAGTCGGAAGCTACGGCATGCACGTGAAAAGCACGCCGGGTGCCGTCACCGGCCTGGAGGATAGCTACACGGATTTTGCCGGAGACTTTCAGTATGACCGAACCATTCCTCAGTTTAAGAACGACGTGCTGTCGATCCGCGGTACGTATATTCGGGAGAACTCAACCCTGCTGGCGACCTTCGCTGCCGGCGGCGCGGGGCAGACCAGCCACCACCTCAACACCGCCCAGGCAAACGTCGAATACCACTTTGGCACGCGATTTTCCGGCACGGCGGGATTGTTTGACGTGACGGGAACCCGGGACACGCTGCTCTTTCCCCAGGCCGCAGTTGCGGGAAGCGCGAACGGATCCCCCCAGAGCAACGGCTATCTTCTGAATGTTTCCTGGTGGCCCGAACAGAACATCGATCTAGCGCTGCAATATACGGGCTACTTCCGATTCAATGGCGGGCAAATAAATTACGACGGCGCGGGACGGGATGCGGCGGCCAATAACACGGTGTTTTTGCTGGCCCGGTTTGTTTTCTAAGCGCTCACAGGTACTGTAGACTTTTAGCCTGAGAGCGGCGCAACGTCGAACAGGCTGTTCGGCCCGAATGATTGTTAAGGAGATAAAAATGCGAAAGCTTTTTCTGCGCCTTATTCCAGTGGGCATCCTATGCTGCCTGGCTCTGCCATCCGTAATGCAGGCCCAATCCGACGCCGCCAAGAGTTTCAAGACGAACTGCACCCAGTGTCACGGGGCCGATGGCAGCGGCGATACCGTGCCGGGCAAGGCATTCCATGCGAAGGATCTGCGCTCCGACGAAGTGCAGAAGCAAAGCGATGCGGCGCTTGATGAAGTCATCACCAAGGGCAAAGGGAAAATGCCCGCGTTTGGCGCGAAGATCCAGCCGGACGATGTAACGAAATTGGTAGCTTACATCCGAAGCCTGCCGCCGAAGAAATGACACCCTGCGCGGTTGGCGTTTGGAAGCGGGGCTGATGGCCGGGCTCAAGGCAATTGAGGCGTTGCATGTTCGAAGGCGCAGATTCGGAACCCGCGGCACTTAACCCTTCACCCTCTGGGTCGTCTGTCGAAAGCAGGCGCTCGTTCCTCGGAGTGTTGCTGGGACTGGGATCGCTCTTTGTAGGCGCTCTGCTCTCGGTGCCGCTCATTCGCTTTGCGTTATTCCCCTTGATACGCCGGACCACTGAACTTAAGAGTTCACCGGCAGGAGAGATCGGCGAGTACTCGTCCTTGACCGAGCCCGTCCTGCGCACCATTCAGATTGAACTCATCGATGGCTGGCGCAAAGCGACCTCGGAAAAGGTAGTCTATGTCACGAAAGACAATCAGGGCCAGCTTCGCGTTCTCACCTCCATTTGTCCGCACCTGGGTTGCACAGTCCCCTGGAACAAGGGGAAGAAACAGTTTGTCTGCCCCTGCCACGGCGGCACTTTCGCCGCGGACGGAACCCGCGTCAGCGGGCCCTCGCTGCGGGGGATGGATGCGCTGGAAACATCCGTTCAGAACGGCCAACTGCTGGTGCGATTCCAATATTTCCGGCAACTCGTTTCCGACAAGGAAGTCATCGGTTGAAAGAGAATGCATTCGACGCATACCAGCGAAAGCAACTCTTCTTCACGGCGCGAGTCAGGACTGTGGGGGTGGCTGAACCGCCGTACCGGACTGGATAATTTGCTCCGGAGCGCCCTCGATGAACCCATTCCCGGCGGCGCGCGTCTCGCTTACATATTTGGCTCCGGGCTGCTCTTCATTTTCATTTCGCAAGTGATCACCGGAGTATTTCTCGCGCTGTACTATATTCCCTCCGCCGATCATGCGCACACCACGGTCGCTTACATAACCAAGGCGGTCACCGCTGGATCCTTTCTCCGCAGCCTGCACGCCTACGGCGCCAGCGCGATGGTCGTCGTTTTGTTCCTGCACCTGTCGCAAACCTACATCTACGGATCGTACAAAGGACGGCGCGAGATCCTTTGGCTCTCCGGATGCGTTCTCTTCGGTCTGGTCCTGGCAATGGCGTTCACCGGATACCTACTCCCATGGGACCAGAGAGCCTATTTTGCCACCGCCGTGGGAACCAACGCCGTCAGCGAAATTCCCTGGATCGGTGAAAGCATTAAGCGCTTGATGCGCGGTGGAACGGAGATGGGCACGCTCACGATCTCGCGGTTTTTTGTAGCCCACGTGTTTTTTATTCCCGCATGCATCTTCGCGCTTGTGGCCTCCCATATTTTCCTATTCCGCAAAGCTGGAGCGGCCGGACCGGTCAACGAAGATCCTTACCATCCAAAACAGAAGGCGGAACTCTTCTATCCCCGCCAAGTGCTGATGGATCTGTCGCTGACGGCATTGCTGATCGTGGGACTCGGCTTGCTGTGCTTTTTCGTCCCCATGCAGCTGGGGCCGGCTGCAAACCCGGCGGATGCGCAATACATACCACGCCCAGAGTGGTATTACCTTCCCATATTTCAGTGGCTGAAATACTGGCATGGTTCGGCCGCGATCATCGGCGTGCTGGTAGTTCCTACGCTCCTCGCCCTGGCCGTCCTTGCGCTTCCTTTTCTGGATCGCACTATTGAGCGCCGTCCCTGGAAGCGGCCCGCGGCGATGGGAGCATACGCATTCGTGGTGTTCTCGCTTATAGGTCTCGGTCTCCGCAGCCAGTATTTGGATCGGCACGATCCGGGAGTGGCCCAGCAATTGGCGAAGCAGAGCACCGAAGAAAACGAGTACGCCAGAAAGCCATTTGAGCCGGAGCTTTCTTCCGCATCTCTTGCAGCGGCAAATGTGACCCTCGCGGACCCGCTCGCCGCGAAAGGGAAAACCATCTTCGAAGGGCAATCGTGCAATGCCTGCCATGGCGATGGCGGAGTGGGTACGGCCGCGGCCCCACCGCTGGTTGGGATAAAAGCAAAACTCTCGCCTGACCAGCTAGCCGAACTTTTCAAACATCCCACCGCGAAAATGAACGCGGGCGGCATGCCGCCTGTCGACCTTCCACCGGATGATTTGAAGGCGTTGATCGCCTACGTGGAGAGTCTCAAGTAACTTACGACGTCCGCGCACACACACTTTACGCTTTGCCGTGGATTACCCCCGAAAGTTGATTTTGTTGTCGCGGCAGAAGAAGATATCAGTGAATGATCGTGAATTTTGCTGAGCGCGCCCACAATCACAACTGGGAGCTGGACCCGGTTACTCGATCCTTGCTCGATACCGACTTCTACAAGCTGCTGATGTTGCAGTTTATCTGGAAGCATTACCCGAAGACGCAGGTATCGTTCTCGCTGTACAGCCGCTCCTATGGGAATCCCATAGACACATTTGCCAGCGAAGAGCTCATCGCGCAGCTGGATCACGCTCGAAACCTCCGGTTTCGAAGGTCCGAATTGGTCTGGCTGGCCGGCAACACGTTCTATGGCCGCCGCGGAATCTTTGAACCAGCCTTCCTGGAATGGTTGGAACGGGATTTCAGGCTGTCCGACTACGAGCTATCGGTCAAGAACGGCCGCTTTCATCTATCCTTCGACGGCGTCTGGACCGACACCACTATGTGGGAACTTTATTCGCTCTCCATCATCAATGAGCTGAGGACCAGAGCCAATCTGAAAAACTTGAGCGAGTTCAATCTTGACATCCTGTACGCGAGGGCGAAGACCAAGCTGTGGAGCAAGATTGAGCGGCTGCGCGGAGTTCCCAATCTCAGCGTGGCAGATTTCGGAACCCGCCGCCGCCACAGCTTCCTGTGGCAGGAATACGTTGTGGAAGCCATGGCGTCGAATCTCGGCAGCGGTTTTACCGGAACCTCGAACGCTCTCCTCGCCCACAAGCACGATCTTGAGGCGATCGGAACCAATGCCCATGAAATCCCCATGGTCCTCGCCGCACTGGCGCCGGATGATGACGCCCTGAAAGCTTCTCAATACCATGTTCTCGAGATGTGGCAGAGCACCTACGAAGGCGCGCTCCGCATCATGCTGCCGGATACCTTTGGAACCACGCAATTCCTGGAGGGCGCGCCGGACTGGGCCGCCGATTGGACGGGCCAGCGCATTGACAGCAAGGATCCCTACATCGCCGGCGACGAATACATCGAATGGCTGACGGCCCGCAGCCGGGATCCGCATGACAAGCTCATCATCGCCTCCGACGCACTCGACATCGACGACATACTCGGCCTGCATGCTTATTTTGGTGGAACTCTGGCCAGCGGAACCACCGTCAAGGAGTTCCGCAGCGCCGCCGATTTTTACGCTCGAACAAAGTGGACCCCGGGCCGTCGCATTCGCTTCAGTGCAGGCTGGGGCACGCTGCTGACGAACGATTTCCGCGGCTGCAATCCCAGCGGCGATCCCGGCTTTGACCCGATCAGCCTGATCGGCAAGGTGTCCCGCGTCGAAGGCCGGCCGGCGGTGAAGCTTTCCGACAACTACGCGAAAGCGCTCGGTCCGCCGCCGGAAATCGAGCGCTACCGGCGCGTGTTCGGCACGGCTGGACTCGCCAACATTCCAGTGATCGCGTAAAGCCCCTGCAATCACGGCCTTCGGCGCGCATGGAAAGGCCGCACGTTCGTGCCAAGCTATGGCACGCCAGGGCCATATACGGGTTTGTCGCCCTGCGATAGTCTTGTTTTCGAGCAGCACTTGGGGGAGGGCTGATCAACATACGTCCCACGACTCAAAACTGAGTCTGGGGCGTTTTGTTTTGTGGCTACTGCGTTGGCCGCTCCTGGCAAGACCCATGGCTCGGGGATAAGGCTCCCTCGCCGCGCCTGAGCCAAGAACACCCGGCCGCTGAAGAAAAAGCCGTTACCAACGGCGCGATGCCGCCGGAAGATCCCTTGACTTCGGTTGACCTTGAATCGCATCATATGACTTGTCACGCGGTGAAGGAGTTCACCGTTAACCGCTGTCCCTCTACTTAGCCGGAACAGCTGATGACTCCTGACAAGCGGTTCTTGTCGCGGAGCCATGGCGCCGGCGACAGTCCCGCAACCAAAATCAGAAGCCGATCTGCCCGTTTCGAGGGAGAAACAACTTGCTTAAATATCTGATGGTTGGAATCGGAGGCTGTTTGGGATCGATCCTGCGTTTCTGGCTGGGCATCTATCTTGGCGGCAAACTGGGAACTCGTTTTCCCTACGGAACCTTCGTCGTCAATATTACCGGTTCGTTTCTGATCGGCATGGTCTTCGCCTTCTTGACTGGAAGGAGCCATTGGAGCCCATACTGGAGGTATCTGATCCCGATCGGCTTCATCGGCGGGTACACGACGTTTTCCACCTTTGAGTTTGAAACGCTGCGCACCATCCAGGAAGGCCAGTTCGGAATCGGACTTCTCTACGTATTGTCGAGCGTTGTGCTTGGGCTGGCCGCGGTCTGGGGAGGTCTTATCGCGGGCAGAGCGCTGCCATGAAATCCGATACTTCCCCTCATGCCATCAGCCGAGGGCCAGGCGGAATTTCTAGCTCGCCGGAAGGCACCGTAACATTAGGAGGAAGAACGGCGGCGTGAGTTCGCGATTGTCCACGTCGCTCAACAGGTTGACTCTTGCGAAATCTTAGATCACCCCTTGGTTAGCGGATATCCCTTCTCGCGCCAGTCGCGAATGCCGCCATCCATGGAAATCACGTTGGTGTAGCCCATTTTCTGCAGATTATCGGCCGCCAGCGCCGAGCGGAATCCGCCGCCGCAGTAGAGCACAATCTCCGCCTTGAGATCGGGCACGCGGGCCTCGATGTCGCGTTCGATGATGCCTTTGCCAAGGTGAATCGCGCCTGGCAGATGGTCTTTGGCAAATTCGCTCTCTTCGCGCACGTCCACCAGGACGAACGTGCCGCCGCCATCTATCTTTTTCTTTACTTCCTCGACGTTAGTTTCGCGCACGCGCGTTTTCGCGTCGTCCACGATCTCCAGAAAGCGGGGAGGATGTTGATGGGCCATAAGAGTGCTCCTTGACGAGAAACCTGACGAGAAACCTCGGTCGCATGCGGACGAGAGTTTCATTTCGGCGCACTAACTATATCAAGAAGGATGGCCGCGAACAAAGACCGTGGGGCGCAAATGGATCCGAACGCGCGAATGCAAGCTGCGAACCCGGACTCGCCGCTAACCGGCTGCCGCTCTGCGCATTTCCTCGCTCGGTTCGTAGATCTGCGTGACGATCCGCGGGCAGCGCTGACAGGCGGCTTTGCCTTCCTGCTGATACCAGCGGCATTCGGGCCGGATCAGGCACGCAGGGAGAGCTTCGGTCACGGCCGGAAGGATTTGCACGATGCGGGTCGCCAGCTGGCAACGTGAGCCATCGAAATGACGGCACGCCCGCTCCTCGCAAGGCGCGCTAAAGCGGAATACCTCTGTCGCCTTGACGGCGCCGGCGAGAGCCAGCAGTTCATCCGTGACCGGGAGCGCCTCGTTGAGATAAGAAACGAGGGGAGCTTCGGCCGATCCGCCAACCACGCCCAGGACGCGGCTCCCCTTCATATCGGGCTGAGCGCTCGGACACAACAGTGGCCGATCCGGTACCGCGCTGTTCCCGCACACAGTTGTTTCGTGAGTCATGGGTTTGTTTCCGCGCCCGGCCTCCGCCGGCGAGGCCGGACGCAAGATGTTGATTGACGCATATCCCGGGCGCACGGCTATTCCCTCAAGCCCCACTCCGGGGCAGGCCGGAAACCACAAATCACGTGGCCGCCCGTCCCCAGAACCACCGGGTTTAACGGCGGACGTGCAGCGGCTTGGGCATCGACGCCGACGACGACAGCCGCCTCGGCATTCTGGGCTATCTCGGTTGCGATCTGCTCGGCTACCGACACCTTGATATCGTCGAGTAGCCAACGTCCCATAATGAGTCCTGGGTTAATCGTGAACTCCTCCGCAAATTTCACGCTGTGCTTTTCACTCGCGATCTTGACTGCCTTGTCTACGGCCCTCGCGATCTCTTTGATGGAAATGGTACGTGGGCGGTTGTTCATCGGTTCTTACCTCCGGTGCACCGTTGCACACCTGAGTTTCTGCAATCGGAAGACCGCGGGATGGCTGTGCAAAAACAAAGCTGGCTATCTTTAAGCTCAGTGGAGTCAACGGTAAAACCAGCCAGGAAAGCTGTCCTCGTCTTCGTGGTTCTATCCGTTCGGATAGCCGGTGGGGCATTTTGGATAGTCCGTTGCTAGACTGCGCTGGCATTTTGCCCGCGCTCCTGCAGGGTTGCGGCATGCGTGGTTTTTGCCGCTTTCTGGCAGTAGCATGAAGGCTATGGCAAGGAAGCAGGCACGAAAAGGAATTTCACGGCGGATCGGCCTGGCTCGCGCACTTTCGAAGCTTGGCTGCTGTTCGCGATCGCGCGCGGCAGAGCTGATTCGCTCCGGACGCGTGAGCCTGAACGGAAAAATCCGCCGCGATCCAGAGACGCCTGTTTCCGGGAAGCAGGATCGGATTGCGCTCGATGGGAAAGCGGTCGGCCCGCAAGACAAAATCTACCTCATGCTGAACAAGCCGCGCGGCGTGGTGACGACGGCCTCGGACGAAAAAGGCCGCGAGACTGTATACGGCTTGCTGAACGTGAAGCCTTCGGGCGAGAAGAACAATCTGCCCGGAGACGCGCCTTGGGTCGCCCCAGTCGGGCGACTGGACAAGGCCAGCGAAGGCTTGTTGCTGCTGACCAACGATTCCGAGTGGGGCGCCCGCATCGCTGCCCCGGAAGCGCATTTGGATAAGACTTACCACGTCCAAGTGGGGACGGTCGCGGATGAAGAGTTTCTCCAGGCCCTGGTTCGGGGAGTGAAAGCGCAAGACGGCGAAGTGCTGCGAGCGAAGCGGGCTCGTCGCTTGCGTGCGGGACAGAAAAACTGCTGGATTGAAATCGTCCTCGAGGAAGGCAAGAACCGCCAGATCCGGCGCATGATGGAGGCGATGAACGTCGAAACGCTGCGCTTGGTACGCGTGGCCATTGGACCGCTGCAGTTGGGCGACCTCGCAAAGGGTGAATACCGCGCCCTGGGCGTGGGTGAGAAGCGAATGCTCGATCACGTTGTGCGCAGGAAGCCTTTATGAGCGATTTAACGTTCCTTCCAGCCGTTTCCATGGCCGAGCAAATCCGCAGGAAAAATATCTCCCCGGTCGAACTTAGAGGAGTGTCACCGACATCGAAAAGGTGGTAGCGGGCCTTGAGGGGAAGGGCGTCCGGTTCGAGAGGTTCGGTTTTTTCGAGCAGGACAGCTTGGGATATGGACCGCGCCGACGGGGGAGAAAGTGGCGTGGTTCCAGGATCCCGACGGGAACGTTTTGTCGGTGTCACAACATGGGTGACGGGATTGGGTAATTGGGCGATCTGGTAATTGGGTAATTTGAAACCGGTACCTGCGCAGGTCCGGATGTCCCGCGGGTTTCAAGTTTACCCAATTAACGAATTACCCAATTTTAAAGTATTTTGAATGTTTTCTCGTCTGCTCGCTGCTCCTTTTTCCCTGATCCTGCGTATTGCCGAATTCAATGACAGTGATCACCACCAACACCGGGCGCCAGGCCCTGGGCTATCCAGGGTAGCCGATCTGAAAGCGCCCTGATTAAATGTCCCTCTGTCCCTCCTCGCATGGGGAGGTTGCGGGGGCCGTGAGTTTCCTAGGACTAGGCACGACACACATCCAGGCCTTACGATTTCAAGTTAAGCAGGAGATTTTGCCGAAGGCAAGGTCATCGGTCACAGGCGGCGAAAATACCTGTGGAAAAGATCGAGCGCGATTTGTAAGGAAGTCCCCATCTGCACCACCACCAACAGTCGCGGCCGGGTGATTAGTTTATAATTACTGATCCCGCTGCCCACTTCCGGAGTGACATTAAGATGATTCGATTTCTGCAAACTGAAGGACCCGTTAAGAAGATCATTCTGAGCGGTTTGCTGCTGCTCATTTGCGCCGCCATGGTGATCGCATTCGTTCCCGGCGGTCTGGGAAGTGACTTGACGGGCGCACCCGGCAAGGGCATTGTGGCCAAAGTGAGTGGCGAGGATATTACGGTCGAGCAGGTTCGCGAGACGGCGCGCCAGATGCTGCAACAGCAGGGAGCGCAGTTGGGTCCGAATGCGTCGGTTCTGCTGCCTTTTTTCACGCAGCGAGCGGCCGATCAATTGATTGACCGGCAGGCACTGCTAATCGAAGCGCAGCACATCGGTCTGAAGGCTACGCCGCAGGAAGTGAAGGACGAGCTACAGCACGGCCGCTATGCCTCGGTCTTCTTTCCAGGAGGGAACTTTGTCGGCGAGGCCGAATACCAAAGTATGCTGCAGCGGGCCAACCTTACTCCCGCGGCGTTCGAAGATTCCGTCGGCAAGGAAATTTTGATTAACAAGCTGCAGACGCTGATCACCGGCAGCGCGTCGGTGAGCGACGCGGCCATCCGCCAGGAGTTCGCCAAGCAGAATACAAAGGTAAAGTTCGAGTATGCCGTCTTAAAGCAGGACGACATCAAGAAAGGGCTTCATCCCACGACGGAGGAACTCAAGGCTTTTTACGACAGCCACCAGAAAAACTACGCGAACTCCGTTCCCGAGAAGCGCAAGATCAAATACGCCGTGTTGGACACGGGGAAAATTCAGGATGCAGTGCAGGTCACGCACGACGAGTTGCAGGCTTATTACAATCAGCACCGCGATCAGTATCGGATGCCGGAGCAGGCGAAGGTCAGCCACATTCTGATCAAGACGCCGCTGGCCGGGCCCGACGGCAAAGTGGATGATAAGGGTGTGGCCGAGGCCCAGCGGCGCGCGGAGGATTTGCTCAAACAGCTGAAGGCTGGGGCAAAATTCGAAGAACTGGCAAAGAAGTATTCCGAAGATCCGGGCAGCGCCAAGGAAGGTGGATCTCTGGGCTGGATCGGAAAGGGCCGGACGGTTCCGGAGTTTGAGAAGGCCGCTTTTTCGCTGCCCAAGGGGCAGATCAGCGGCCTGGTGAAGAGCAGCTACGGTTTTCACATCATTCGGGTGGACGATAGACAGGACGCGCACATGAAGTCGCTCGACGAGGTCAAGGGCGAGCTCGAGCCCGTCCTGAAGCAGCAGAAGACGCAGGAGATCGCGCAGAAGCAGGCGGAGGCATTTTCCGAGCAGGCCAAGACTCAGGGACTGGACGCTGCCGGTGCTGCCAAAGGCGTGCCCGTGGTGACCTCGGATTTCTTCAGCCGCCGGGATCTGGTGCCGGGATTGGGCCCTGCGCCGCAGTTCATGGATGCGGTGTTCGGCGCGCCGGAAAAGTCGCCACCGCAGATGGCTGCAACGTCGCAGGGCTTCGCCGTGTTCGAGTTGCTGTCTGTGAAGCCGCCCTCGACGCCCACGTTCGAGGAGATTCGCACTCAAGTGGAGGAGCAATTCAAGAGCGAGCGCTCGAACATTCTCCTGTCCCAGAAGACGCAGGAACTGTCCGATCGCGCGAAGACCGAGCATGATCTGAAGAAGGCGGCAAAAGAGCTGGGCGCCACGGTGAAGACGAGCGAGTTCGTGTTGCCCGATGGCCAGGTTCCCGATCTCGGCTCCATGACCGGACAGGCTGCGGTTGCGTTCAGCATGAAGCCGGGAGACATCAGTGGGCCGATCAACAGCGGCACCAACGGGGTGGTGATTTCCGTAATTGAGGTGCAGGCTCCTGCGGACCCCGACTTCGCCGCCAAGCGCGACCAGATTCGGGATATGCTGCTACAGGGCAAGCAGCAAGAACTTTTCGGGTTGTTTGTGACCAACCTGCGCGATCAAATGGAGAAGTCGGGCAAGATCAAGATCAACCAGGAAGAGATGAAGACGCTGACCCGTGCGGGAAGCGAACCGGGAATCTAGCGAACCAGGAATCTGGCAAACCAGGAATCTAGCAAACCAGGAATCCAAGGTAGTGACCGAGTTGCATGCAGTTTCCGCGCGCCGCAGGCATTTTGTTGCATCCCACGTCGCTGCCGTCGCGCGGCGGCATCGGTGATTTTGGTCCGGCCGCTTATCAGTTCGTCGACGCGCTCGCCTCGGCTCGCCAGGGACTGTGGCAGGTTCTGCCGCTCGGTCCGCTGGGTTACGGCAATTCGCCTTATTCTTCCACCTCCGCGTTTGCCGGAAACCCGCTGCTGATCAGTCTGGAACGTCTGGCCAGCCACGGCTGGATCGACGAAGCGAGGATTGACGAAGCAAGGATCGACGAAGCAAGGATCGACGAAGCGAGGATCGATTCGGCGGGGCTTTCCGGGCCGTCTTCCGAAAGCTCCGCGGTCGAATACGATCAAGTCTTTGCAAAGAAGATGCCGCTGCTGTTTGAGGCTGGGCGCGGCTTTGTCGCTTCAGCGTCGGACAGCGCGGGCCAACGCTTTGAGCATTTCTGTTTGGAGAACGCGTGGTGGCTCGACGATTTCGTTCTCTTCGATGCGCTGCGCGCCCAACGGAAGTTGGCGAGCTGGAACGAATGGCCGGCCGCACTGGCGCATCGGGAACCCGGCGCGCTGGAACGGGCGCGCAACGAGATGGCCGTCGAGCTAAAGATTCGCAGGGCGTTGCAGTTTGCCTTCTACGAACAGTGGCAGGCGCTGCGGCGGTATTGTTCGGAGCGCTCGATTCGCATCGTGGGCGACGTCGCCATCTTCGTCAACTACGATAGCGCCGACGTCTGGATGCACCGCGAGCTGTTCCGGCTGAAGGAGAATCTCGAACCCGAAGTGGTCTCTGGCGTGCCGCCTGATTTCTTCAGCAAGACCGGACAGCGCTGGGGGAATCCCCTTTACCGCTGGGATGTGATGAAGGCGCGGGGCTATGAGTGGTGGGTGCAGCGGTTGCGCTGGGCGACGCGCAACTGCGACTACATACGCCTCGATCATTTTCGCGGATTCGATCAGTTCTGGGAGATTCCGGCGTCCGATCCAACCGCGATTAACGGCCGCTGGGTGGATGGCCCACGGGACGAACTATTTCACAAGCTGCGCGAGGCACTCGGGGGCCTGCCCTTCTTCGCGGAAGATCTCGGCTACATCACGCCGGAGGTTCATGCTTTGCGGAGCCGCTTGCAGATGCCGGGGATCGCGGTGCTGCAATTCGGTTTTGGCGACGAGGGCGCGCACATGTATTTGCCGCATCGCGCCGCCGGCAAGGTCATCTATACGGGAACCCACGACAACGACACGACGGTTGGATGGTTCCACTCCGGAGCCGCCGAGCACGAACGCCGCAACGCGGAAGCCTACCTCGGCCGCTGCGACGATGGCATTCATTGGGCGTTCATCCGCGCGGCGCTGGCCTCGGCGGCCGAGTTCGCCCTCATCCCGCTGCAGGATGTTCTCGGCCTGGGCAGCGAAGCCCGCATGAACACACCCAGCCTGCACGGCGGGAATTGGAAGTGGCGTTTTGCTCCTCGCCAGTTTACGGCTGAATTGTCCGCCAAACTTGCGCACCTCGCCGAAGTGACGGACCGGCTGCCTCAGCCGTTTCCCATTCTGGCGGATGAAAACTTCGCGGCCTGAGACGGCCGCTCAATCCTGCTTGTTCGTAGCTCGTTGGAGGCAAAATGCAACCACGGGCGGTCTTTCACATGCGGGGCATTGAGCGCTGGAAGAAGCTGATCCTGCCGGGAATTTTTCCCTATCTTGTGACCGGGCTGGTGACTGCTTCTGGCGGGGCCCGGAATGCCAGCATCGTAGCCGAGTATTTTCATTTTAAAGGACACATTTACACCACAACGGGGCTGGGTGCGACCATCAGCCAGGCTACCGACCGCGGCGATTTCCACCTGCTGCTGGCCGCGACCATGATGATGGCGGCCACCGTGGTGACGATCAATCGGCTGGTCTGGCGCAAGCTCTATGCGCTGGCGGAAACGCGCCACCGGCTGGAGACGTAAAGAAGTGACTCGATCGCAACTTTATCTCTTAGGCTTTAGTTTAGTTGCCTCGTTCGTCAGGATGCAGGATTGCGCGGCGTCTTTGAGGGCAGCCTCCAACTGCACCCCGAGAACTGCCAGATCTTGTGCAGTCATCAATTGCTGCAGGCGCTCGAAGAGTTGGCGTTCTTCTTTGCGGATGTGGGCGGAGAGTTCTCGCGCGAAGGCGGGCAAGCCTTCCGCGGACATGCGGCACGCTTTTGCCTGGGAAAACGATTCGCGCAGCGCGGCGTGATCGGCGATTAATTCTTCGATCAGCGGGAGCAATTCGGGGAACTGACGAGCGGACGGAAAGAGCGCACATTCTTCGGCGGAGAAATGGATTTTGATTTCCTGTTCGAAGTGCCGCTCGATCTCCGCCTGCCAGGCTTGCAGGTCCGCTTCCGGGATGGGCTGCGCGCGATCGATACGCACACAGAGAGCCAATGCCTGCTGGTGTTGGTGAGAGAGCGGAATCAGGCTCTTATCGCGCAGCATGGAGTCTCGCAGGGCCGACCAAAAGAATCGATAGAGATTATATGCGGTTTCCGTTAAGCTTACGCCGGCTCAACACATAGAGGGAAAACATGCCAATTGCCACCTTTTCGAGTTTTACCGATGGCCTCAACCACGACCAAAGGAGCCGCGACCATTTCATCACCAACATTAACCTGGAAGACGACCGGCTATGGGTTCCTTACGCGGAGGGCGTCTGGTTCCAACCCTGCCACTTTAACGTTACGTCTGGAGGATTCAGTGTCGTGCTCAAAGGCCTCCCAGGTTCCAGGATAGGAACTCACTACCACGTTGGCACCGTTCACGGGTATACCCTGCGTGGTTTCTGGCGATACCTGGAACATGACTGGGTTGCAAAGCCTGGGACTTTCATCTACGAGCCCGCGGGCGAGGCACACACGCTGGTTATCACCGAGGATTCACCGGAGCCGATGGTGGCCCTCTTCGTGGTTGGAGGCGGCTTAATCTATCTGGACAAACCGCTGGACGGTTGCTTCGCAGCCTACGAGGATGGATTCAGTATTCTGGAGCTGTGTCGGAAGCATTATCGGCAAGCCGGTCTGGATGTGCGCCAGCTAGACCTGCTGGTTCGCTAACTTCGAGCGATGACTCCGCTCAGAATGTTAGGAATTTGCATCGTTGCTTCGTGCCTCCCGCTTATGCACGACCGTCTCACCATAAATGTCCGCGAGCTGCAACGACTGGCGCATCTGCCTTTACTAAATTCGCGTACACGTCCAGAATAGAAGTTCGGCTCGCGACATTGTGCGTCACGGTGGAGCGTGCAGGCAGCCGTCAGAGTCAGCCGAAAAAAGCCGATAAATTTACAGGAGCCCTCATGCCAGCGTCTGGTGAACTTATCCGTTCGATGAACTACGTGGACGACATTACGACCACGTTGCGCCGCATCTGTATTTCGATTCCAGCCATGAACACCGAAGAGCGCCAGCGTCTGGCGGAGTCTCTGCGTGCCGCCGGCGGCGCACTCCATGCCGCGATTGCGGATCTGGAAAAGGCGGGCCAGTAGTGGCGCAAGTCAAAACCGTGGCGGTGATCGGCGCCGGCATTATGGGGCGGGGCATCGCGCATGCGGCGGCGATTGGCGGCTACCGCACCATCCTGGAAGACCTGCTTCCGGGAGCGCTGCGTCGTGCCGAAAGTGAAATCCGGATTAATCTCGACAAGGCGGTTGAACTAGGGAAAGTGTTGGCGCCGGACGCCGATGCGGCCTTCCAGCGACTGGAATATGCGGGCTCGGTGGAAGAGGCCGCGCGCGAGGCCGATCTGGTAATTGAAGCTGTCCCGGAAGAGATGGAGTCGAAGATTGAGATCTTCACTTTGCTCGATAAGCTTTGCCGTCCGACGACCATTCTGGCGTCGAACACGTCTTCTCTGAGTGTCACGGAAATTGCCAGCGTGACTTACCGGGCGAAGAAGTGCGTGGGCATGCACTTCTTTAATCCCGTTCACAAGATGAAGCTGCTCGAAGTGGTGCGGGCGCTGGAAACCGATGACGACACGCTGGCCACCGTGGTTGAAGTGGGCAGGCGCATGGGCAAGGAAGTGGTGGTCATTAACGAATCGCCGGGCTTCATCACCAGCCGCATCAATGCCATGATCGGTAATGAGGCGTTCTATATGCTGCAGGAGGGGATCGCCTCGGCGGCGGACATCGATAAGGCGCTGAAGCTCGGACTCAACCATCCCATGGGGCCGTTTGAGCTGGTCGATCTGGTGGGCCTGGATACGCGGCTGAACATTCTCGAGTACCTGCACAAATCGTTGGGAGAGAAATATCGTCCAGCGCCGCTGTTGGTGCAGTATGTGAAGGCGGGACGGTTGGGGCGAAAGTCGGGGCGCGGTGTGTATGAATATCCCGAAGCGGCGGCGGTGGAGACCAAGCCTGTCGAATCTGCGCTGGCGGGGAAGGCGATGCTCGCCGAAGTCAAGCGGTAACGGTGTGGCGCGTTCAGCGCGCTATTTGGTTGCGGCCAAAGTTCAGGCCGGATAAAGACTCGATCCTCTCCTGTGCGATTCCCTTGCTTGCCACCAAGACGTGAAAGCTTTCGCCCATGCCCGCGGGCGTGACCAGATGCTTGAGTTGCAGCGCGACTTTCGCGCGTTCCTGCGGCAGGCGGCATTCTTCGAAGGCATCGGCAAACTGGTTGGCTTCGCCGATGCCCATCAGGAACTGGGATTGAGTGACGAGCTTGTGCGTCTGCATGCCGTGTTTTTCGGCGGCGGCGGCGAGCGCGGTGAAGTTTACGTCGGCGGTAATGTCCTGTTCGCCGGGAGCTTCGTACGGATTGACGCTGACGGAATGCTGGCGAATAGCTTTCGCCGTTCCACGATGGTGTCCTGCGAGCTGCTCTTCGCGGGTATAGCCGTAATCGATGGCGATGAGAAATCCGCGCTGGATACTTGCGGCGATGCGATCCATAAATTGTTGTGCGGCGAGAGGCGCTTCGACGCGTTCCTCAGGCTCGGGATGGACGGAGTAGCGGTCGAGGAATTCCAGTTCGTCGAGCGAAGGCTGCGCCCAGGTTTCGATGAAGTGGCCGGCGCGCGCGCCGATGCGCAGAGAACCCTTGGCGCTGAGGACCTCCACGGGCAAGGCATCGAAGAATTCGTTGGCGAAGATAATGATGGGGATCTCAGGGGCTAAAGCCCTCTTCCTTGGAACCTGATTCGACACCCTTCGACTTCGCTCAGGGCAGGCTCTTGAAGGCGTGCCCTTCCCGGTTCCCTCTGCGCCTATGGTCTCGACCTCGGAGGTAAACACAGCTTTCCCGGATTCTAAGTGACGTCCCATAGTCTCTTTGATTCGCTCGCGCAAGGCGGGCGAGCGTTCGATCAGAACATAGCGCAACGCGCGGAAGAAATCAGGAAACGTTTTCTCCGAGCGGTCGAGCACGTCTTGCGCGAACAAGCCGCGACCGGGGCCGAGTTCGGCCAGTTCGATGCGCTCGGGCGATCCTAGCGCGCGCCACATTTCGTCGAACTGGCGGGCCAGAAGGCGGCCGAAAACGGCGTGCACGTCGCTCGACGTGTAGAAATCGCCGGCCTTGCCGAACTGCTCGGCGTTTCGCGAGTAGTAGCCAAGCTCAGGATCGTAAAGACAGAGTTCCATGTAGCGCGAGAAGGGAATGGGACCGCGCTCGCGGATTTCCTGTTCGATTTTCTGGCGTAGCGGATTCACAATTCCCTCCGGCGGCGGTCGGCGCGGTCCTGCGGCGTGCGGATAAACATTTCGACGAAGTAGTCGTGCAGCGCGTCGTAGAGCTGACGCTGGAAGCTCCATTCAAACTGCGGGTGATCGAGGTCGCGGGGATGCAGATCGAAGTAATACGTGTGCACGGGGACAGAGGCGTCTTTGAACTGGATTATTACTTCAACCCCATCGCCCTTGGAGCGCGCGGAAAAGTTCAGCAGAGGATGCTCGTACAAGCGTAGTTGGGCGAGGACTCGATCGAGGCGAGTGGCGGCGGTTTCGGGCACAAGGGGGATTGTAAAGCAGGCGAGGTTAGTGGGGCTTGGCGAGTGCGAGGGCAGGATGCCCTTGCGACAGCCGGCGGGACGCGAGCGCTCCTTGGGAATAAGATTGGGTGGCGTACATGGATCCTGTACAATGATAACTTGAGGTTTTTCGTGTGACCGAAACTACGTATACCCACCTGCGCCAGAGCCTGGCTTCCGTGCTTGACCGTGTGGCCAACGATCGTGAAGTTGTGATCGTTGTCCGCAAGGGAGAAAGGAAGGTCGCGATGGTTCCGGCGGATGAACTGGCCAGTCTAATGGAGACGGCCCACCTTTTGCGGTCACCCAAGAATGCGCAGCGGCTGCTCACTGCATTGCGGCGGGCAACAGGCCGAAAAGGCAGGCCGGAACCTCTGGAGAAACTTCGCCGGGAGATGGGACTTGCCGCGCAGCGTTGAGCGGGAAGCAATATTTCATCCCGAGGTTCGCCGGGACTTGCGCTATTGGGTTGAGACCGACCGAAGGGTTGCTATTCGGGCGTTCGAACTCCTTGAGGCTGTGCTGCGCGATCCGTTTGTGGGCATTGGAAAGCCGGAGCCGTTGAAGTACGTGCTGGCTGGGTGCTGGTCGCGGCGAATTACGCAAGAGCACCGCCTGGTGTATCGCGTAAGCGAACGGCGGATTGATTTTCTACAGGCGCGGTATCATTATTGAGCGGAATTACCCTCAGGGTCCGGTTGAGCCTGGCGAGTGCGACGGCAGGATGCCCTCGCGGCAGCCGGCGGGACGCCAGCGCTACTCATAGCGCAGTGCTTCGATGGGATTCAGCCTTGCGGCCTTGATGGCCGGCAACATGCCGCTCACGATGCCGACGAAGCTCAGGGTGGCGGTCGACCAGATCAGAGTGGCGGAGTCAATGTAGAGGTGGATATCGCCTTCGCTGGCGTTTTCCTCAAATGCGCTCCACAGCGTGAGCGAGCCCACGCTCCAGGAAACCAGATAGGCAAGCGCGACGCCCAATAAGCCCCCCAGAGCCGTGATCACAAGGGCTTCGGTGAGGAACTGGAACAGGATGTGCCAGCGGCGCGCGCCCAGGGCCTTTTCGACGCCAATTTCGCGCGTGCGCTGGGTCACCGAGACCAACATGATGTTCATCAGGCCAACGCCGCCGATGCCGAGCGTCAGCAAACCGATGAAACCGAGCAGAATCTTGATGCCGGTGCTGATGATCTGCAGATCGAGCAGGTCGGCGAAGACGTCGAAGACGAAGATCGCCCGCTGATCCTTGGGATCGAAATTGTGGTGAAAGGCCATTGAGGTACGCACCGCCTTGACGATCCTGGCATGGTCGCCTTCATATTCCATCGCGATGGAATTGAGGTAGTAGGTTTTGGCCAGATCGCTCATGGCGCTGAAGGGAATGTAGATGTGGGCGTTGATGTTGTCGTCGCCGTTCTGGACCTGATGTCTGAGCACGCCGACGACCTGATAAGAAATGCCGTCAAGACGGATGCTTTCGCCGAGGGCATTCTGGCCGGAAAAAAGTTTCTTTCTGACATCGGAGCCGATGACTGCGACGCGGATGTGAGTGAAGTCGTCCGCTTCGCTGAAGAAGCTGCCTTCCGCCGCGTCCAGACGGCGCATGCGGCCATAGGAGGCGTAGACGCCGCTGACGCCATAGGTGGCGCTGCGGGTGCCGTAGGCCACCAGGCTCTGTTTCGCGACCTCGGGAGAAACGTGCTTGAGCAGGGGCACTTCATTGCGGATGTAGTCAAGGTCGTCAACGGTCAACTTGATCTCGGCGCCTGCCTTGGTTCCTCCCGCCTGCAACTCGGTGCGGCCCGGGAAGATGAAAACCAGATTCGTGCCAAAGGAGCGGAAAGCCACCAAAAGGCCGCGCTCGAAACCAGATCCGTAGGCCAGCAAGAGAACGACCGTGGCAATTCCCCACGCCATACCAAGCATGGTCAGCACGCTACGGCGGCGATTGTGGCGTAGCGCGTTGAGAGCTTGACTGCCAAGGTCTGCGAGCATGATTACTCCAAAGTCAGAAGGCAGAAGTCAGAATGCAGAAGTAAGAACGGATTCGTTTGTACTTCTGCACTCTGACTTCTAACTTCTGCATTTTGACTTTTCATTTCTTACTCCTGCCTCAATGCTTCTACCGGTTCCATCAGCGCGGCTTTGCGGGCGGGATAGAGACCGGCGGAAATCCCGGCGACTGCCAGCGAACCAATGGCCACAAGCGCGGAAGCGGGAATAATTCGCGGCGTATCGAACCCCTCGGGGGCCGGCAACAGGGCCAGCAGCGTGACAAAGCCAGTGGCCAGAACCAACCCGATTCCACCACTGAATGCGGTGAGGAACGCTCCCTCGACAAAGAATTGCGTGAGAATGTTGTGGTAAGTTGCGCCCAACGCTTTCCGCAGGCCGATCTCTTTGGTGCGCTCGCTCACCGAAACCAGCATGATGTTGACGATGCCGATGGCGCCGAGTCCGAGGGTCACGACGCCGACCACGCCCAGGAACCAATCCATGGCGTCGAAGATCTTGCCCACGCGCTGCATGTTTTCGATCGTATCCCAGTCTTCAAAGGCGTCTTCCAGTTTGGGATCGAAGCCGTGGCGGCTGGCGATGATCTGGTGAATCTCGCTCTTGGCCTCGGTATGGAGGTCTTTGCGGATGGGCTGGTAATTGATAAAGGAAATGGCATCCTCGGAGTTCGCCTTGGTCAGGCGAAACAGGTTGCGCATGGTTTCGATGGGGATGAAGATGCGCGAATTGGTGCCGTTGTTGCCGTCGCGGCCAACCTTGGCGACCACTCCGACGATATCGAAACTGATGCCATTCAAGAGAATCGTGGACCCCACGGCGGGCCGTCCGGGAAACATGTTCTTGAGCAGTTCCCATCCCACAACGGCGACGCGGCGGCGCTCGACATTGTCCTGATCGTTAAACCAGCGTCCCGGACTGATGGGTACGTTGCGAATCTGGTTGTAATCGGAAGCGACGCCGAACACCTGGCCGTTGGTGGAGCCGTAGTCGCTGACGGCGCGGATATCCTCACGATTCAGCACCGGAGAAAGAGCGCCGACGAACTTCGCTTGCTGCCGGATGGCGGAGTAGTCTGCATAGGTGAAGTAGTAAGTTTGTCCGGATTGCGTGCTGCCCTGGATGGCCGGGACGCGTCCGGGAAACATAAACATTATGTTTTGTCCCAGAGTGGCGAGCTGTTTTTCCTGACCGCTGCGGAAGCCTTCCCCCAGACCTACCAGAAGCAGCAGTGAGCCCACGCCCCAGGCGATTCCGAACATGGTGAGAAACGAGCGCAGCTTGTGCGCCCATAGCGTGGAGAGCGACTGCCGGACGATGTCGAGAAGGGTTCGCATGGACCTATACCCCCACGCCTCCGCGGAGGTGCGTGGGGGTTCCGGGCAACGTTCAGGCGAGGGGTCTCAATCCCGCCCAACGAGTTTCCGTTCAACCATCTGCTCAGTAATACGCAGCCGGGCTCTGCGAAGTTCCACGCGGTCGTTGGCTTGTTAGACCGAGGGAAGGCAAAAAAGGTTAGCTGGGGGACACGGAGACGGGGATCAGTCCATTCATGCTTTCCGTGGATCTTCTTCCGTCCCGAGCAGCTCTGCTCTTCAGTCTTTACTCTTTGTTCTTGGGCCGCTCGAAGGCTTTCTGCAGATACTTGCGGGCTTCTTCGAGAGCGGCGAAGGTATCGTCGTTGGTCTGGATGGCTTGCCGGTATTCGTTGATGGCGCGCTCGCGCTGGCCGGTGATGTCGAAGATCTTGCCCAGTTGGATATGGCTCCAGACTTCGGTCCAACGGGGATCCCCGTTGCCGTTGATGGACGAGCGGTAGGAGTTCGCCGAGGACTGATAGTTTCTCTGCAGGAAGAAGATTTCCGCGATGCGGTAGTGGGCGAGGGAGCTGTTCTTGTTGAGGTCGAGCGCCTTATTGAATTCCGCGAGCGCACCGGAAAGGTCGCCCTGCTGCTGCATGGCCTGACCGCGAAGAATGGAAGAACGCAGCTTCACGTCCGAAGAGTTGGTGAGCACGCGATGATCGGGATCGACGGCGATCCGCCGCGGGCGTCCGAAGGTTTCGACAGTAAAGGGTGAGTTGGTGCCGACCACTTCGATTCTCTTGTCTTCCGTTTTGCCGTCCGTGTCAATACGCAGGTCCACGGGCATGCGGAACAGGTCGAGATCCTGGGAAATCTCGCCGGTGACGCGGAAGCCTTTGTTGCTGCCGAGGCGGTAGGTGGTGTACTTAACCTTGAACTCGGGCGCGCCGGTGGAATCCAGCCACTGGGAGAAGAACCAGGTGAGCTGCTCGCCGTAATGTTTCTCGGCGATGGCGCGGAAATCGTCCATGCTGGCCGATTTTCCGGCGTATGTCTCGGCGAACTCGCGCATGGTCTTCAGGTATTTGTCCTCGCCCAGCACCCAGCGCAGCATGTGCAGGATCATCGCGCCCTTGTCGGTCACCAGCGACTGAAACTCGGTGGAGAACGGATCGAGTTTGCTGGCGCTGGAAAGCGGAACGGTGTCATAGGCCAGAGCGCCCACCGACATATCCTTCACCGCTTCTTCAAGACCCGCGGCGCCGGCGGCATTCTCCACGTACATGGCTTCGGAATAGCGGGAAAAGCCGTCAGTGAGCCACCAATCATCCTTTGAGGCGGGACTTACGGAAACTCCCCACCATTGATGGGCGATGGCATTGGCGAGCAGCCGGTAGTTCGTCTTTTCTGTGATGGACGGGCCTGCGAGGCCGGCGATCTCAGGAGCCCACGCGTAGGGAACCGTGTCGCCCGGCAGCTCCACCACGTTGAGCTTCTGCGACAGAGGAGTGCCGTAAAGAGTGATGAAGTAGGTGAACTCCTGGACTGCGGTGGTGGTGTACTCGGGAGCCAGCGACTGGTGGGCGGGTTTGAAGAAGACGTGCAGATCCATTCCGGCTTCATCGCTTTTGTATTCCTGGAAGATGCCTGCGACGATGGTGCCGGGGAAGCTCGCTTTTGCATAGACGAACGTAAATGTCTTGGTGGGGAGGCCATTGGTGTTGGGTTTTTTCGAGGCCGGATTGTCGGTGACCGTGGACTTTCCGCTGCCGATCACCAGCATGTGAGCCGGAACGGTGACGCTGATGGTCGAGGTGAAGCGGTTGAGGCCGTAGCCGCTCACCGGGAACCACCGTCCGGCGTAGAGCAGGTAGCTGGTGTCGTCGCCGATGTAGGCGAGCTTGAGTCCGGGAACCGGGCTGTCGTCGGCGGTTTCGAGTTGGCCCTCGTATTCGAAGATAAGCGTGGTGGAAGCGTCTTTGGGCAGGCCCGCGGGAAGTGGCACGCGCACCGTCGAATCCTGCGTGACCCGCTCGGCCGAGAGTGGCTGGTTGTTGGCGTCGAGAACCCTCGTGACGCGTAAGCCGTTGTGCAGTTCGAAGACGGCAACACTCAGGTCCTGGAGGGCCGTGAATTTCACCTTTACCCGTGCCGAAATCTGATGAAGATGAGGCGTAAGCTCGGCCTCGATCTGGTAATCGTCAACGCGCAGGTGGGCCTTCTCGGCGGCCGATGAGGGGATCGCGACGAAAGCCAATAGCAGCAGGACGAGGGAACTCGACAGAACGCTCTGGTCGCGCCGAAGGCGAATCTGCATTAAGAAGAGTCTCCCGGAAATGGGCCCAACATTCCTATGATGAAGATTCTCACCTAAAAGATGCTGGGAGCACAAGGTTTAGAAGAGCGGCTGCTAGCTTCTAGCTCCTAGCTTGAGGCTAGAAAAAATTAGGCTTGAGGAGGGTTTGGAAGGGCACGGCTTCAGCCGTGCCGCCAAGAGCCAATAAGGACGCGGGCTTTAGCCCCTGGGGGGGGCTGCGGTGTACTCCGCCGGTCTATTGTGAGGCGGTTTCCGATGCAGCATCTCTAAAACGATCTCCGCGGCTCGGTCTGCCGGGTACTGCGCTGGTCCTGCAGCGGCGCTCTGTGGCAGACGGAGCCTGGCCTTTACCTGGGTTAGGCTTGCCAACATCCGGTCGCGGACGGGGCCATCAGGGAGGATTTCCTGCAGGCGGTCAACAACATTGTGTGCGGTGAAGTCGTGTTGAACCAGCTCTGGGACGACATCCTCCCCGGCGATGAGGTTGACCATTGCAAAGCGCGGGACTTTGACTCGCGGTTTGCCCAACAGGTAAGTGAGAGCCGAGACGCGGTAGACCATCACGAACGGCGTGCGCATCAGGGCAGCCTCAACTGTCGCGGTGCCGCTGGCGATGATGCCGGCGCGGCAATGCCAGAGCGCGGGCAGGGATTCGGGGACGAGTGTGATGTTGTGCTGACGGATCAGGCGTTGCAGGAAGGCGCGGTCGAGCATGGGCGCGACCGGCAGCAGAAATTCATAATCGGGGCCGAGTTGGGCGGCCGCTTCGAGGATGGTGGGCAGGTTCATGCGCACTTCTTTGACGCGGCTGCCGGGCATGAGCGTAATCCAATTTTTGGCGGAATCGAGATGAAACTGCGCGGAATAGTCGTTGCGGGCGATGGCCGGGTGCGGCAGTTCGGCGAGCGGATGGCCGACGAAGGTCGCATCCACGCCGCGGTCACGGTAGAACTTCTCTTCGAAGGGAAAGATCACCAGCGATTTGTCGATGTAGTCGCGGAGCAGGCGGACTCGTCCTTGGCGCCACGCCCAGAACTGCGGCGCGACATAATAGACCACGGGAATGCCTCGTTTCTTCATCTGCCGCGCTACGCGCCAGTTGAACGCCGGCGAGTCGATGACGATGGCAAGATCGGGCTTGCGCTTGTCGGCTTCGTTAAGCAGATGCTGGTAGAGGCCATAGATCTTGGGCAGATGACTGAGGATTTCGGTGATGCCTACAACGGAGAGGTCTTTCGCGTCGACGACGGTGTCGCAGCCGGCGGCGCGCATGCGCTCTCCGCCGACGCCGAAAAATTCGAGCTGCGGTGCTGCTGCGGATTGAAATGCTTGTGTGGGGACAGCCGCCCCCGGCTGTCCGGCGGAGCGAAGCTCCGCAGGCCTTCGCTCGGCAGCCCGGTGCAGGGCTTCGATGAGCTGCGCGCCGTACATTTCCCCAGAAGCTTCGCCGGCTGAGATCAGGATTCGCACCGGGCTATTGTACCCAGCTTCGCTTTGTGGAGCGTACTCGGCCAAGGCGTTGTAATATTGTGGGGAGCCAGTCGAAATGAAGCTAGAGCGTCTACGTGTCGAGAATTATCGAAGCTTGCATGAGCTGGACCTGCGACTCAATTCCCTGAATCTGCTGATCGGAAGCAACGCTTCCGGGAAGAGCAACATCTTGGACACTCTGCGGTTTCTGGCCCAAGGAGTCCAGGAAAAAGACTTTTCGCGAGCTGTTGTTACGCGTGGCAATGTGGTCCAGCTCGCTTGGAAGGGCGAGATTGCTGACACCGTCTCGATCCAGATTGATGTGAGCGAAGGGAACCAGCGTTTCGAGTGGTCAGTGAAGGTCAGGAAGCGGGGCTTCGACTTCGAGGTCGTCGAGTCGCTCCATCGAAGCGATTCAAACAAGCACCTCTTGAACAGTGAGCGCGGGAAAGGATGGTGGTGGTCGGAGGAGTCCAACACAAAAGTTAAGTTATCCCTGCCGCAGCAGTCGGGCTGCGCCCTCGCGGCGGCGGCTGTCGATACTTCATTTCCGGGCCGGGCAGTCGCGGATTTTGTGAGCCGATGGGGCTTTTTCGATCCAGCCCCCCTCGTCCTCCGGGGCCCTACCTTCCCCAACGATGAAGGGCCACGCCTGGACCATGTAGGCCACAATCTGGCGGGCCGGCTTTTCGCTATTAAAGAGTCGAAGCACGAAGTGTTTGAGCGGATCGTTTCTGCAACGAATGACGTTCTCGGTGTCCCCGAGCGCATTGAGTTTCGGCAGCGGGAAGATGACGGACGTACCTACTTTGTGCAGACGGAGGCTGGACTCAATTTTCCCGTACATCAACTGCAGGCGTCAAGCGGGACGCTCCGGATGCTTGCGCTGATGACGGCTCTCCTAGGGGAGGAGGACATTGCACTGGTCGGAATCGAGGAACCCGAGAACTACATCCATCCCAATGCGTTGGAAGCCTTTGCAAGGTATCTGCAACTGGCAAAGGACAAGACCCAGATCTTGATTACGACCCACTCACCACTGTTACTGAACTTCCTCGATGAGCCTGAAGCGGTGTGCGTGGTGCGCCGAAGCGAAAGCGGCACGAAAGTTGAAAGAGAAATGGCTCCCGAAGCTGTTCGTGAGGCCCTCACAGCATCAGGTTTCGGGCTGGGGGAGTTCTATGAAAGCAAGGGCTTTGGAGGCTGACGGTTGGCTAAGAGAGTTGTGGTAGTAGTTTCGGGCGAAACGGACCGGCGCTCAGTCCCGCACCTTTGTCGAAGCTTTCGCGAGACTGCGGAGATCGAAGTGCGGAAGCCACCTGGTAACGCGTCGCTCACGCCCGAACAAGCCAAGAACCTGATCAAAGCAGCCTGGTACGAAATGTCCAATCGAGGAACGGCGCCCGATAAGTTTGTCGTGCTGGTCGATGCCGATGCCCATGACGCTGCCGAAGCTGCGGCTCCCTTCGAGGAGATGGCGTCCCATCTTAAGGATGTCGCAGTACCCAAGCTTGTAGCTGTCGCAGTTAGACATTTGGAAGCTTGGTTCTTTGCTCATTCTGAAAAGCTCCGTGAGTTCTTGAAGGACCGCAGCCTGGGTAAGGTCGATGTCTCCCAACCAGACGGCATGACCAATCCTAAGCTCCATTTGATGAACCTGCTTGAGCCGAGGATCTATACGTCCCGCGTCGCAGAGGAGATCGCTGCCTCGATGGACCAGCAAGTCATGGAAGCTCGCAGCCCGAGCTTTGCTGCATTCCTCGATAAACTTCGGAACGGCGTGCCGACCGCCTAGCCGCCGGAGATATCAGCATTGCAGAACCGCTAGTCATCCGCGCTGGCGGTGACTTCCGGCTCCCTGAAGCTATCCCGGGCGACGGCGCCCGCCCCACATTGAGGCTCCTGGTCTTTGTATTGGAGCTGGTAGAGCTTGAAGTAAATCCCACGCTGGGCCAGAAGCTGTTGATGCGTGCCCATTTCACGGACCTGGCCTTTGTGCATCACGATGATCTTGTCGGCGCGCTGCACGGTCGAAAGCCGGTGGGCGATGATCAGCGAGGTGCGTCCCTCGACCATACGGCTGAGAGCGTCGCGCACTTTGAATTCGGTTTCGGTATCCACGCTCGACGTAGCTTCGTCGAGAATCAGGATCTTCGGTTCATGCGCCAGGGCGCGCGCGAACGAGATGAGTTGCTTCTGACCGGTGGAAAGCGTGGAACCGCGCTCGCGGACCTCTTCGTCGAAGCCTTTGGGCAAGGCGCGGATGAAGTCGGCGAGGTTCACGTCTTCGGCGGCCTTTTCGACGTCTTCGTCCCGAATGCGCTGGGTCCCGAGCCGGATATTTCCGGCGATCGTGCCGCTGAACAGGAATGGATCCTGCAGGACTACGCCGAAGCGGCTGCGCAGGTCGGCGAGATCCATCTCTTTGACGTCGACGCCGTCGATTCTGACTGCGCCTTTCTGCACATCGTAAAAACGCAGCAGGAGCGAGATCAGTGTGGTCTTGCCGGCGCCGGTGTGGCCGACAATGGCTACGGTTTCGCCGGGTTCGATGGCGAAGGTTACATCACGCAGGACCCAGTCGTGGGAGTGATCGCTGGCCGTTGTCTCGGAGAGCGAAGAGCCTGCCGAGCTTTGCTCGGCTGGACGGCCGAGGGCGGCCGTCCCCACATGGGCTTTTTTCTCCACATCAGCTTCCGTCTCCCCACGAGCCTGGTTGGGTTCGGAACCATTCGCCGGCGCGTCGCGGTAGGCGAACCAGACGTGATCGAATTCGATGCGGCCCGGTCCTTCCGGACGCATGGTAACTGCGGGCGAAACCACCTGCACGGGCGTGTCCAGCAGCTTGAAAATGCGTTCGCTGGCGGCCATGGCCGATTGCAGGATGTTGTATTTTTCGCTGAAGTCCATGATCGGCCGGAAGAAGCGCAGAGCGTACTGGATGAAGGCGACCAGCACGCCCAGCGTCGCCACCGTCGGCACCAGGCGGAATGCGACCAGCGTCTTCCAATTGAATTGCACGGCAACACTGCTCGCCGAGATATTTCGCATCACGTCGCTGCCGCCGAACCAGATGACGCAAGCAATCGCGATCGCTGAGAGAATCTCGACTACGGGGTAGTAAACCGAGTAGGCCAGGATCGCGTCTTTGAACGCGTCCATGTGGCTGCGATTGATTTCTGAGAAGCGGTTGTAGGCCTTGCGCTCGCGATTGAAGAGTTGCAGGACGACCATCCCGCTGACGTGCTCCTGCAGGTAGGAGTTGATGCGCGCGATGGCGACGCGAATGCGGCGGTAGGAATCGCGCACCCGGTCGCGGAAAATCTTGGTCGCTACAACGATGAAGGGAAGCACGGCAAAGGTGATCAGCGCCAGCTTCCAGTNNTCGAAGATGGAGACCACGCCGGAAGTGAACATCTCATTCAAAGCGTCCACGTCGGTAGTGACGCGCGTAACCAGGCGGCCGACCGGGTTCTTGTCGAAGAAGGCGACGTGCAGGCGCTGCAGGTGGCGGAAGATCTGGCGGCGGAGATCGAACATCACCTTCTGGCCGGTCCACTGCATGAAGTAGGTTTGTAGGAACTCGAGCAAAAAACTGAAGACCAGCAGTCCGACATAGATCGCCGCAATCTGCGCGATGCCGGAATAGGGTCGCGGGCTGAGCCAACTCCAAATGCCGGAAGACGCCCCGGAAGACGCTCCTTTGGCGGGCGCCAGGTAACGGTCAATCGCAACCTTGGTGAGATACGGGCCGAGCACGTCGGCGAAAGATTTCAGAACGATCGAGGCCAGCGCAATCGCCACCTGCCAGCGGTAGGGACGCAGATACTTAAGCAGCCGCGCCATCAGGCGGCTGTCATAGGCTTTGCCTAATACTTCTTCTTCCTGAGCCATCGGCTTCTTGGCGATCGCGTGGTGAAGTGCGCCACGTACGTATGTATGAACGGCGCGCTGCTAAACAGGGTACCTCAATATGGATGGCTGGGGCTGGCCGGAGGGTGGAAAAGGTTTGCGGGTGGGATAATGATCTGGTATGCCGCTCGGAGTCTACATCTCGGTGCCGTTTTGCCGCACGAAGTGCAGTTACTGCAACTTCGCCTCCGGCGTATTTTCGCGGGCGGTTTTCGAGCGCTATGTAGATCGCGTTTGTGCCGACATTGAGAACGCCTCGCAGGTCGCGGCGGAGATGGGCGGGCAGATGGTGCGCACGGTGGATTCCATCTATCTGGGTGGAGGGACGCCGACAGTGCTTGAGGCCGCGCAACTGGAGCGAATATTTGCGGCGGCTCGATCCAATTTTCGCCTGAGTCCGGAAGCGGAAATCACGGTCGAATGCGCTCCCGGCACCCTGACATCCGCCGTGCTGGAGCGTCTGCTGCGCTGCGGTGTGAACCGCGTGAGTTTCGGTGTGCAGTCGTTTGTGGATCAGGAAGCGGCGGCGGTCGGTCGTTTGCACAAGCGCGGCACTGTGCTCGAGGACATTGCCCGGCTGCGTGCGGCGGGGATCACGAACATTAACATCGATCTCATCGCTGGGTTGCCGCACCAGACCGCCGAAAGTTGGGAGTTCTCCCTGGCGGAAACCATCGCGACGGGTGCAGCGCATGTGAGCGTCTACATGCTCGAGGTGGACGAAGATTCACGGCTTGGACGCGAACTGTTGGCAGGGGGCACACGCTATCACGCGCACTTTGTACCGGATGAAGAAGCCATGGCGGATTTTTACCTCGAGGCCTGTGAGCGGCTTCCATCGGCCGGAATTGCGCAGTACGAGATTTCCAACTTCGCACGCGAGGGTTTCGAATCTCGGCACAATTTGAAGTATTGGACGCGGTTGCCCTACGTCGGCTTTGGGGTGGACGCGCATTCGATGCTGCCCTCTGCCACACCGGACATTGAGGCGGTGCGATTCGTGCCCGCTGATTCTCTGGAACAGTACATGAGCAGGGCAGGCTTGCAGCGGATCGCGGTCTCGCGCCGGGCAGCCTTGGAAGAGAGTTTTTTCCTTGGGCTGCGGCTGAACCGGGGCGTTAGCTTGCGAGAACTCGCCACGAAGTTCGGCGACGAAGCCAGCGAGAACGCTCGCGCTGCAATTGCCGAGTTTGTCGAAGGCGGCCTGATGGAGCGGCGGGGGGATTGCGTCTGCCTGACGTCGCGCGGGCGGTTGCTTTCGAACGAGGTGTTTGGGCGCTTCATTCTGGCGGATGAAGTTGCTCGCTGACTCGCATCCATGCGGAAAACCTGCGGAACTGGAGTGCAGCCAAACCATCCGGTCGGTTGGCCTGCGGCCTTTGCTGATGACAATCCTCGCTAGGGACGCGGCTTCTTGCACTTTCTGGTTCTTCTGCCCGACGTAACTTTTCGCCTTGCTGCCGCTATGTTCTAATCGAAATCGTCATAGCCCGTGGAGGCATCTTGGATTTTCAACTTAACGAAGAACAGCAGCAGCTGAAGAAAAGCGTCCGCGAGTTCGCCGAGCGCGAGATCGCGCCCAACGTCATGAAGTGGGACGAGGCGTGCGAGTTTCCGCTGGCTACTATCAAAGAACTGGGGAAGCTTGGGATCATGGGGATGGTTTTCACCGCCGAGTACGCGGGCGCCGGTATGGGCTATGTGGAATATGTCATCGCCGTCGAAGAGTTGTCGCGCGTGGATGGCTCGGTGGGCATCATTGTCGCCGCGCACACGTCGCTATGTTCCAATCACATCTTTCTTGCCGGCAGCGAGGCGCAGAAAAAGAAGTACATCAGCAAGCTTGCCACGGGCGAATTCATCGGCGCGTGGGGATTGACCGAGCCCTCTGCGGGATCGGACGCGGGCAGCGNNAGCGCCCGCATGACCGCGCGGCGCAAGGGAAGTGCCTGGGTGCTGAACGGGACAAAGACTTTTTGCACGAACGGCCATTACGCGGACGCGATCGTCGTGATCGCTGTGACCGACCGTGCCGCCAATACCCACGGGCTTTCCGCGTTCATCGTCGAGAAAGATACGAAGGGGTTCCGTCCTGGCAAGAAGGAGAACAAGATGGGTTTGCGGGCCAGCGACACGGCGGAGATGATCTTTGAAGACTGCGTGATTCCGGCCGAGAATCTGCTGGGCAAGGAAGGCGACGGCT
>PKVW01000046.1 GCA_003131585.1 Acidobacteriaceae bacterium | reverse complement strand
TTTCAAGGTTTCAGAGTTTCAAGGGTTCGAACCGGTCTCGCTCCGGCTTTTGCGCAAGGACTCGATTAGGCGGTTTAGCAGACCCAGTACTTGGTAGATCTCATGGTCCAAGATTTCGTATCGGTCCCGCTTAAGATAGGTCAAGTCGAGCGCAATGGCCAGTTGAGTATCGACTTCCAGCAATGAACCACGCGCTTGCCCAAGAAAGTGCAGGAACTCGCCCGGAGTCAGTCTGCCTTGCCCTTCAGCAATGTTTGAAACGACGGAAACTGCGGCTCTTCTAATCTGCGACGTTAGGCCGTATGTCTCGTTTTTCGGAAACTGCTCTGTGTCCCGGTAAATCTGAACGGCAAGTGCCTTGGCTTTTTGCCAGACCAACAATTCGCGATAAGATCGCGCCATAGTAGCAACGTTTCAAGGTTTCAGAGTTTCAAGGTTTCAACGAGCCACACGGTGGCATGCCGGGATTCGAGTTTTTGTTCATATTGAAAGAGCTTCGTTAGCCATCGCGCCACAGCTTCTCCTGCCAAGTTCAACCTTCCAAAGTGTAGCTAGTTTCAAATCTGTGCTGCCGACCGCTTATCTTTAGAAACCTCAGAAACCTTGAAACTTTGAAACCTTAATAGAACAGATACTTCCTCCACTTATCGTCAGACCTGCCCATGAGTCGCATGATGTGGCGGCTGGTATGGAGGTTGAAGGCGCGGGGCTCGCGCATCAGCTTCATGCCGGCTTCGGCGGGAAACTGGTTGCCTTTGCGGCGATTGCAGGTATGGCAGCAGGCGACCAGGTTCTCCCAGGTGGAGGAGCCTCCGCGGGAGCGCGGTATCACATGGTCCAGCGTCAACTCGCTCGAGGGCAGCACGGTCGCGCAATACTGGCAGGTGTTGCGGTCTCGCAGCAGGATGTTCTTCCGCGACAACGCGCGGCTCTGATGCGGGATGCGGCGGTACTCCAGCAGACGGATCACCGAGGGCACGCGCATGGCGATGCGCGCAGCATGCAGGAAGTGTCCGTTCTCTTCTTCCGTCATGGCCACGCCCTTGAGCACCAGGACCAGAGCGCGCCTCGCCGCGCAAACGTTAATGGGCTCGTAGGACGCATTCAGCACGAGCACGGGCGCATGCAGCGAGTTTCCGTTGCTGTCGCGATGCATCGCCGCCGCGGCGAACGGACCGGCGGCGTGCCTGCCTGTGAGTCCCGCATCGGCTTCGATCCTGGCTGACATGATGCTGCGCTCGTCTCCTGCAACCGCGTCTGCACTCTTCCTCTCGGGCTTACGTTCGATCCTTAGTAGGGCGCATTCGCCCTGCGCACCACTCTACTTAGCCGCCCACCGCGCGGGCCAGCGGAACTTCATGTGCGTCGGACAATTCTTCCACCTCGTCGCCCGGTCCGATCTCAACATGCTGCGCCGAGATCTTCAGCGTGCGCGCCACGGTCGCGACCCAAACCTTGGTTGCGCCCGCGCGGCGCAAAACTCGCGCACACTCCGAGACGGTCGCGCCGGTGGTGTAAACGTCGTCCACCACCAGCGCTTCGCGGCCCTTCACGGCTTCGGACTGCGCCACTCCGAAAGCGCCCCGCAGGTTCTCGCGGCGCTGGTGGCTGGTGAGGCCGGTTTGCGATGTGGTATCGCGCTTTCTCTCGAGCACTCCGGCGCACAAACGCAAGCGATCTCCCGGGCGGCTGACTTTCATCGCGGCTCGCGCAATCAGTTCGGCTTGATTGAAGCCGCGCTGGCGGAACTTGGTGCGATGCAACGGCACGGGAACCAAGGCCACGGAGTCCGCCGGAAAATCGGGTTCGAGCGCCGCGATCGCCTCCGCCAGCATGCGTCCAAGAACGTCCGCCGCCGGGCGCACGCCGCCATACTTCAGCAGATGAATCAGTTCGCGCAGACCGCTTTCATAGCTGCCATAAGCCGTCGCCCGCGCGAAAGCCGGTTCAATGCGGCGGCACAGCCCGCATCGGGGCTCGCCGGGAGCGCCGGCAAACGCGTAAGAGGAAAACAGCCGCTCGCCACAAATGGCGCAGACTCCGCCCGCGATGGGGCGCATGGCGTCGAGGCATTCCTGGCACACTGGAAGTCGCGAAATCCTGACTAGCGGCGTGCCGCAGATGCGGCAATCGGAAGGAAACAAAACGGCGAAGAGACTCTCGGCGATCACGCCGGTCCAACCTCGGCCAATCCGGACTCGGGCGGTCCGGGAAGCAATAGAAGGGCTTGCCATTGCAGCTTTGGCGTGGCTAGCCCGAATTCTGTCCTCACTACTGCTGAAGACGGCCTCCGTGTTGCCCGCAAAAAAATCGGGCGGGGCGACTCTGCCTAATCCCTGCTTCACTAGCAGTATAACGACCCGCGGGGCCGCTAAGCAACGTTGCGGTTGCGACCGGACTGCGCTGCGGAGGCCGGCGGCTTCCCGCTCGCCTGCGGAAGCCGGTCCTTCACCGGCATGAACAGTGAACGATAGTCCCGTCGGAAGCATTCGACGCAGCGCACCGGCTGCAGAAGAAAAATCGGCAGAAGATAACGCTCGGAAAAAGTCCGGCGCCGCGAGCGGAAGCCGGTGTCGCCGCCGCAATCGTCGCAGTGAAATTCAAGGTATTTCTGGAACCAGAGCTGGTCAGGGAAATTTTTGGCCACGCTACACCTCGGAATGACGAAACTACGAAGGGGCGTCGAACTGATTAGCGCTATTTTACCCCTAAGAGGGGAACAAGCCAAGCGATGGAGACGTCTGTCTGAGTAGTACCCGTGCTGGAACCCGCATTGCACTTGTAATCCAGCCTGCCCGCATGCTAACGTGCCGCCGTTTAGTGTTTTTAATAAGTTACTGCACGACATTGCTTTCATCTCACGCCTTGCGAGGATTCCACTTATGAGCAGTCCAGTCCCCGAATCAGGAACTGGTCTCAAGAAACACGTCCCTTTCGTGCCCGAGAGCATGGAGATGAGGGAATTTACCCTGCGCGCAGTGCTGCTGGGACTTTTTATGACGATCGTCCTGGGCGCCGCCAATGCCTATCTGGGCCTGCATGCGGGCATTACCATCGCGGCCACATATCCCGCTGCGGTCATTTCCATGGCGGCGATGCGGGCGTGGAAAGGATCGCTGCTGGAAGAAAACATCGCTCGTACCGCGGGCTCCATTGGAGAATCTGTTGCCGCGGGTGCAATTTTCACGATTCCTGCATTCCTGATTGCCAAGGCGTGGCCTTCCTTCCGGCCCGCCGATGCGTACTGGAAATCGACGGCATTGATGCTGGTGGGCAGCGTTCTCGGCGTCCTGTTTGTTTCGTTGGTGCGGCGCGTCATGGTGGAAGATCCGGAACTGCCTTTCCCCGAGTCGGTCGCCGCCGCGGCGATTCACAAAGCTGGACAACGCGGCGCCCAGGCGGCGAAATATCTTTTCTGGAATATCGGTGTGGGCGGCGTGGTGTACATGCTGGGACGCTTTGGATTGTTCGCCGCCGATAAAGACTTCCATTTTGCCGTAGGCAGTCTGGGACGCAGCCAGGTCCGCCTCGGCGCGGCAGGAACCACGGATATTCTGGCGGCCGGCGGGGCTACCACATTCGCAGCTCCGAGCGTAAGCCCGGCCTATTTAGGAGTGGGTTACATCATCGGAATTCGCCTCGCGTCGATTCAGTTTGCCGGCGGTGTGCTGGCCTGGGGATTGATGGTTCCGCTGCTCATGTCNNCCGCCGATACGCCCGATAATTGGGCAAACATGTCGATCGCCGTGTGGAAGTTTGTGGTGCGTCCCATCGCGGTCGGGGGAATGCTGGTGGGCGCGGCTTACACGTTATTCAAGATGGGACGAAGCCTCACGGCCGGCCTGGGCAGGGCATTCAGCGATCTCCGCCAGACGGCCGAGCAGCAAGCCCAGCTATCGCGCACGGAACGCTACATGAGTTCGAAAACGGTCTTTGGCCTGATCGCCTTGGTGTTCGTGCTCATGTGCCTTCTGTACATACACATTTCGGGCCTAGTTTGGCCGGCGGTGTTGGCGGCGGTCGTTATGCTCATCGTGGGATTTTTCTTCGCCACGGTTTCGGGCAGCCTGGTCGGCATGATTGGCTCCTCGAATAATCCAATTTCCGGCTTGACCCTGTCGACCCTGATCATCGCCGCGCTCCTCATGGTCTCGCTGGGAGTCTCTGGAATTTCCGGCGTGGCGGCCGTGTTGGGCGTGGCCGCGGTAGTTTGTGTTTCGGCGGCGGTCGCGGGCGAGTTGCTGCAGGACTTCAAGGTTGGCTACATCCTCGGCGGTACGCCCCGCACCATTCAGATTGTGGAATTGATCGCGGTGGTGGTGGCGAGCCTGGTGATGTACTTCCCGCTGATGCTGCTTCATGAAGGGAACATCAAGGCGGGGGGAATTGGATTTGGCGACCGTGGTCTTTCCGCGCCTCAGGCGGGACTGATGGCCACTTTGGCCGTGGGTATCGTGGGCGGCGATATGCCCTGGCCGCTGGTCGTCGTCGGCATTCTGATGGGCGTCGCGATGATCCTGATGCAGGTGCGCAGCCCCATGCTGGTGGCGGTAGGCATGTATTTGCCGTTGGAGACGACGTTTGCGATTTTTCTTGGCGGAGTTTTTCGCTCACTCGGAGATTGGATGGCCAAACGCCGCGGATACAACGAAGCGCAAATGGCGCGCGTGGAGAATGCCGGAGTCCTCACCGCATCCGGATTGATCGCCGGCGAAGCTGTGCTAGGCCTGCTGTGGGCCGGGTTGCAGTTCGCTCCCGCCTGGGCCCGGCCGCAAATCTTTGACCATCCGTCGTATCTCGCAGGGGTTGGCGTGATGATTGGCCTGGCAGCCTTGATGATTCGCTTGCCGCTTACAAGTGCGGGCGATCCGAAAGAACCGGCGCCGCCCGTGGCCATCATGTAGTTCGCCACGAAGGACACGCAGTCTCGCGAGGGAACAACTCTCTTAGAATTCTTTGTGTTCGTTCGTGTCCTTTGGTTTGTTGGTTGTCCATGTCCGTCGCACAAAACATTGCCTTCATCGAAGAGCGCATCGCCGCTGCGGCTCTACGGGCCGGACGCAACCCCGACGACGTTACTTTAATGGCCGTCAGCAAGACTCAGCCGCCGGAGCGAATCCGCGAGGCTTATGACGCTGGGCTTCGAGTATTCGGAGAAAATCGCATTCAGGAATTTGCCGGCAAGGCCGGCGCGCTTCGGGATTTACGCGCCGCCGAGTGGCACATGATCGGACACCTGCAGACCAATAAGGCCGCAACGACGGCGGAGCTATTTCGCGCCGTGGATTCGATCGATTCGCTGAAGCTGGCGGAGAAGCTGGACGCGGCAGCCCGCAAGCCCGGCAGGAAGCTGGACGTGCTCGTCGAAATCAACGTCGGCGGCGAAGCCGCCAAGAGCGGTGTGGCGCCGCACTCAGCCGCACTCGAAGAATTGCTGATCGCCGCGCCTCGGCTGGAGGCCCTGGTGTTCCGCGGGCTGATGACGGTGCCTCCGTTCACCGGCGATCCCCAGGGGGCGCGCCCCTACTTCCGCAAGCTGCGCGAGCTGCGCGAGACGATTGCCGCCCGCAAGCTGCCAGCCGTCGCTATGGACCAGCTTTCCATGGGCATGTCGCACGATTTCGAGGTGGCGATTGAAGAGGGATCCACTTGCGTGCGCGTGGGCACGGCGATCTTCGGGGAGCGAGCAACAACTTAACCTCGCCTCCCGTGGAAGGCCGAGCCAACGAAGCATGCATCGAATTCTTCGCGAAACTTTTGAAGGTCCCGCGTTCTTCCGTTACCATTGCCTCCGGCCAGACCAGCCGCCGAAAGGTAATTCGTGTCGCCGGACTTTCGGCCGAGGAAGTCAGGAAGCGCATTGGGATCGAGACGCGGGCAGACGTAAAACGGATATCGGCCACGCAGATGCGTGCGCGAGAGCGCCCGCGCCACACTAGCTACTAGGAGCCACTCTTGAGCTTTTCCGAACGCTTGCAGGAGATTCGCACCGGGTTCGAGCGTCCATTCTGGGTCGCCAACGTCAGCGAGCTTTTCGAACGGCTCTCGTATTACGCCGCGTTCGCTTCGCTGGCGCGCTACCTCCACGAAACGCTGAATTTCGGCGTGGAGCGGGCGAGCAGCCTCACGGGATTGTTCGGGGGTCTGGTATGGTTTCTGGCGGCGTTCGGCGGAACCCTAGCCGACCGGCTGGGCTTCCGGCGGGCGCTGTCGCTGGCGTACCTGATCCTGAGTATTTCTTACTTCCTGCTGGGATCGATCGGAGCGCCCTGGCTCGCCCCGGTGCGCAATGCCGTTCCGCTGGTCGCGCTGGTCGCCGTTCTTCTGATGTTGCCGGCCTTGGGTGTCGCCCTGGTGAAACCCAGCGTGGTCGGAACTACCGCGAGGGCCTCGAAGGAAAACGTCCGCTCCATCGGTTACTCCATTTACTACACGCTGGTCAACATCGGCGGCGCTGCCGGACCCTACGTCGCCTCCTGGGTTCATCGGCACATGCGGGTGGAAAATGTTTTTCGGGTCGCGGCGGTCAGCGTGTTTGCCATGTTCTTCGCCGTGCTGCTGTTCTTCAAAGAGCCGCGCCGTTCGAATGAAGTGCAGACGGCTAGTCTCAGCCAGGCGGCAAAGAATTTTCTTACCGTGCTCTCCAACCCGCGCTTCATGATTTTTCTTCTGATCTTCTCCGGTTACTGGATTGTCTACTGGCAGGAGTTCATCGTTCTTCCGCTTTACATTCACGGGTACATCAATCCCAAGACTGACACCGAACTGCTGCTCGTGACCGGGCCGCTGACGGTGATCGCTTTGCAAATGGCGATGAGCCTTCTCACCCGTAAGATACCGGCGTTTCGCGCCATCACGCTGGGCACGCTCGTCTCCGGGCTGGCCTGGCTGATTCTAATCGCGCACCCTACGGTGACGATGGTGGTGGTGACGCTGGTCGCGGTTTCGCTGGGCGAAATCATACAATCTCCGCGTTACTACGAATATATTTCCCGCCTCGCGCCTCCCGGCCAGCAGGGCACCTACATGGGATTTGCGTTTCTGCCCATCGGAATCGGCTCGCTCATTGGCGGATGGTTCGGAGGGCTGCTCATTCATCACTTCGGAGAAGTGATGCACCGTCCGGAGTTTATCTGGTGGTCGGTGACTGCCGTGGGCGTGGCGACCGCAGCGTTGCTTTGGGTGTATGACAGATACCTGAGGTTAGGCGCCGCTGCGACAGAATAGTCCGTGTCATCGTGACTCCACGTTCTCCGGTTCGGTCTTCGACGGCGCGGCTCGCGCGCTTTACTCAATGCAATGGTGCCGGCGCAAGCGCAAGGCCCTTCGCGGCGCAGGCTTTCCGCCCAACATTCGCGCATCCCCGATTCGCTCAAATCCTTCCCATTGTTTACAATAGACGTTTGCCCATGGACCTGGCCGCCATCCAATCTGCGCTGCGCGAACGCAACATCGACGCGTGGCTGTTCTACGACCACCATCATCGCGATCCCATCGCCTATCGCGTGCTCGGCTTGCCCGCGAATCTGATGGTCACAAGGCGCTGGTTCTATCTGATACCGGCGCAAGGCGAACCCGTGAAACTGGTGCACAAGATCGAAGCCGGCCACCTCGATTCCCTGCCCGGCAGTAAACGCCAGTATTCCGGATGGCAGGAACTATTCGACAGCCTGAAGTCGGTGCTCGCATCCCACCGCGACATCGCCATGCAGTATTCGCCCAACAACATCGTCTTCACCATTTCTCTAGTCGATGCCGGAACCATCGAGTTGCTACGCGGCTTGGGCAAGAACATCGTTAGCTCGGCCGACCTGGTTGCGCAGTTCGAAGCCACCTGGAGCGAAGAGCAAATCAAAACCCACTTTGCCGCCCGCGATGCCATCGACTCAATTACCGCGGCGGCTTTCCAGGAAATCGGCCGGCGGTCACGCAACGGTGGAACCACGGAACATGAAATCCAGCAGTGGTTCATGGAAGCGTTCCGCCGCGAAAACCTGCTTACCGACGATCCGCCGATCGTGGCCGCCAACGCCAACGCCGGCAATCCGCACTATGAGCCGCGCGCCGATCATCCCGTTCCCATTCGCGAGGGCGATCTGGTATTGCTCGACGTGTGGGGAAAGAAGGACGTTCCCGCGGCGGTGTACTACGATATTACCTGGATGGGCTTTGTCGGCAAGGCGCCAACGGATCACATGCGCGAGGTATTCGAGATTGTGCGCGACGCACGCGACGCTGGCGTCAATACCGTGATCGACGCGATTAGCGCCGGCCGCCGCATCGCCGGATGGGAAGTGGATCGCGCTACCCGCAACCACATCAAGCAGAAAGGCTACGGCGATTATTTCATTCACCGCACCGGACATTCCATCGGCACCGACGTCCATTCCAATGGTGCCAACATGGACGATCTGGAAATCCACGACGAGCGCCAGATTCTTCCCAACTCTTGTTTCTCGATCGAGCCTGGCATTTATCTGCCGGAATTCGGCGTGCGCAGCGAAGTCAACATCCTGGTCCGGCCCAAGTCGGCGGAAGTCACCGGTAAGATTCAACGCGAGATCGTAATTATCTGATGGCAAATTCCACTCCAGTAAAGACGAGGCCGGCGGCCGAGCCGGCGCGGCCCGCCAGCATGATGGCCGTAATCGCGCCCGCCGCGGGCTGGCTGCTTCCGGGCGCGGGCCACATCATCCAAAAACGCTGGATTCGGGGCCTGCTGCTGCTCGTCTCCATCGGATCCCTATTCGTGCTTGGCCTGATGATGCAGGGCCACATCTACAAGCCGAATGGCGGCGACATCCTCGACATTCTCGGATTCATCGGCGATTTGGGCGCCGGCGGAATGTATATTACGACCCTCGCCATGAACTGGGGCCAGGGCGCCATCGCTTTCGCCATCGCCGATTACGGAACTAAGTTCATGATCGTCGCCGGATTGCTGAATTTCATTGCGATGGCGGACGCCTACCACATCGCCATCGGGAAAAAACGATGACCGTCCAGCTCACTCACTTCAGTGCGGCTCTTGTGTTCGCACTGTTTGCCTCCATCGTCTTCGGCATCACGCACCGCGAGACGACTCGCGACATGCTCCGCTACGGTCTGTATTGTTTTGCGATGTTCCTGGGCGGCGCTCTGGTGGCGGGCTGGGCGATGTGGCTGGTGCGGCGGTAGCTTTTAGCTCTTGGCTTTTAGCTTTTAGCTTTTAGCTTTTCCTTGGGACTCCCGCTCCCGGTGTGACCTCGCAACGGTTTCCAGACGTTAGGCGCTGGCATCCATACGCTCTGTGACCGACGCCGAACAAGCTAAGAGTCAAGAGCTAAGAGCTTCGTCTACCCCTCCCACACGAACGCATCGAACACTCGCTTCGAGTCGAAATTCAGGCGACGGTAGAGTGCGACGGCCCCGGCGTTGGCCTCGGTTACCGTCAGCGAAAGCATGGAAAAACCGCGCTTGCGAAGATTGACGGAGGTCGCGGCCAGCAGCGACTCGCCGATCCCGCGCGAGCGGTACTCGGGGAGCACGCACACCTGGGTGACATGCCCCACATCGCCGCGAACGCGAGAGCACAGGATGAGCCCGATCAGGTTCTTCGCCTTGCGATCCACAGCCGCATAGGACGATTCCGTATCGAACAACCCGCATCCCGGAAAAAGCACGATGTTATTCAGAAAGCGCAGCGATCCGCTGAGCGTGTGGTACTGGTCGTTGATTTGGGCGTCGACGTGGCCGCGATACGCCGCCGTAATCACGGCGGCGGCAGGCTGGTAGTCGGCTTCGGTCCAACGCCGGATTTCCACGTCCGGATGCGCAGCCGGCGCCCGCGGCACACCGCTGTGCAGCCCGAGAACCATGAACAGCCGCGGATGACGCTGGAATCCCTGATCCAGAAACGGCCGGGCCACGCTCCCCGTTTCGTGCGTCAGCAACTGGGCTTCGACCCGGTGGATTCCGGGAGACTGCTGCAGCGTCTCGATCACATGCGTCAGCAGCCTGATTTCGACCTCGGGCGCATTCGGAAGCCGGCCGCCGTTCGCCACGAAAAGATCGCCGACCACTCCCTTGCTGCCTTCATATACGAAGAAGCTGTAGCCGAAGATGCGGCCACGCTCGATGGCCGCGTATCCAGGGAGGATTTTCGCGTCGACATAGCGGAGGATCATCTCCGCGGATCCGTTATAGTCCCACGAAAGCAGACTCGCCCAGACCCGCGTCTCATCGTCGAGCAGGGGGCGTAGATCTACGGAAGAAAAATGCCTGAGGTCGAGAATCTCCACGCGGCTCCTGCAAGTCAGCCCAAAAACTTCGGCCTGGTTTCTGGCCCGGTTCGCGGCGGCAGAACTCCGAGTCTAGTGCGTTCCAGGACGCGAGGCAAACGGGCGGAACACAGGGCGGCAACATCCATCAGCGGTCGTGGATCCCAAAAAAATGCGGGCGCCTAATGCGTGGAACCTGCCCCTGCGGCGGCAACCCAATAGTAGTCCACACGCTGCGCCGCATAGTGTCCCAGGTAAGAGACGCGCCGGCCCCCCACCAGCTTCGCAATCTCCGCCAGCGAATTCTCCGGCGCCACCAGTAAGTGCTCTGCCGGCGGAACTCTGCCCCAGTCGTAGTTCAAGGTTAGCTGGTTACGATAGAAAGTCAGGCCGTATTCCAGTTCGCGTCGAACATGATAGACCGCCAGGGGCAGCGGGTGAGTTTCCATCCCGGCAATTTCCTGCGCCAGGGGACGGGCCGAGAGCGTCTGATCCAAAGCTCCGGATCCCAGTTTCAACACGGCTCCCATCGCAAGCACGACTGTAATCAGGGTGACGAACCGCAGCATGCGCAGCCCCGTCTTGCGGACCAGCGTGAGCGCAATTCCGGCGCACAGCACAAATGCGACGGCCAGCGCCACCAACATCGGCTGCCCTCGCGGAAGACGGTGCTGCGTGACCAGGTAGGCAATCAGCAAGGCTGGAACAATCAGGCTCCCCGCCAGCAGCGCATGCAGCACCGCCAGCCCTTTCGCGGCCGGTTCAGGTTTACTTTGTTCCAGATGTTGCCGCAGGTAATCGGCTAAGAGCAGCGCGCCCGCCGGAAGCGCGGGAAGAATATAGCCGGGCAGTTTCGATTGCGAGATCGAGAAAAATACCACCGGCACGAGCAGCCAGCAGCAGGCAAACATGCTGAATTGATCTTCCAGAGCGCCTTCGCCTTCGCCCACTGACGTTGGTTTCGCCCACCATAGGCGCACTCGATGAACGAAAGCCGCAATCACGAAGATCGTCCACGGAACCAGCGCCAGCGCCGTTACGGGCAGGTAATACCAGAACGGTTCGCGATGGTGATAAAGATCCCTGGAGAAGCGAGCTAGATTGTGCTCCAGAATAAATACTCGGAAGAACTCCGGGTTGCGCATTTGCACCGCGAAATACCACGGCAGAGCGATCGCGCAGAACAGGAGAATCCCCGGCAGCCAGAGCGTCTTTAAGACCAGACGCAATTCGCGAACCGCAGCGGCGTAGAGGACGATCACCGCAGCGGCGAGCAACGGCGCGACCGGCCCCTTCGCCAGCATCCCCAGAGCCATGAAGCCATAAAATACCGCCAGGTAAATTCTCTTTCCACTTTCCCGCCAGGCCCACCAGCCGAGCATCCCAATTGTGAAAGCCGCGGCCAGCGCCATGTCCATGGAGGCGGCGCGGGCATATCCAACGATCCCGGCAGAAGACGCCGTGAGGAGTGCGCCATCCAGCTCAAATCCGGGCCGGAATCGGCGCAGAAAGAAGTACACCGCCAGTACCAGGAAAGTGGCATCGAGCGCCGCAGGCAGGCGCGCGGCCCAGTCGCTTACGCCGAAGATCCTGTACGCGAGCATGGCTTGCCAGTAATAGAGTGGCGGCTTTTCCAGCCAGGGCTGGCCGCCCAGCACGGGCGTGATCCAGTCGTGGCGCTCCAACATTTCGCGCGCCACCTGCGCGTAACGGGGCTCATCGGCTCCGATCAGCCCGAATTGCCCCAATCCGTACAAAAACAGGAACGCGCAGAAACCCGCAAGCAACAACGAGTCGGTGCGGGTGCGATTCGTCATAGGGCTAGGGTTCGAGAGCGGCGAGCGTCATTGGTGAAATCGTTGATTCCCGATTGCCGACTTATAACTTTTGATGCCTGATTGAAAAGCGGCAGCGCGAAAATCTCTCGATCAACAATCGAGAACTATCAAACGCCCCTCGGCCGCATCAGGGCGTACACACTGATCAGCGTCCACACACTTTCCAACACCACGAAGCCAATCTGAAAGGGATGCAGCGCGATGTAGCCGAGAATGCCCGAGCCAATTGCATTCAAAACGTTGTACGCCGCCGAGCGGGGATTCATCCAACCGATCTGGTGCCCGCCATAAGCCACCAGGATCAGCAACGCCCCCACAAAAGACGCCAGCTGCCTTGCCAGTGCAATGTCCATGAGATTGATTGTACGCAGGCTCGTTTGAGCGCAGCTATTGTACGCAGGTTATTGTACGGAAGGACCGCCGCGCAGTTGCTCCAGAACCCGGCGCACCGCCTGGGCGAGCGGCCCATCCAGCGAACAGCCGCCAGCACACTCATGGCCTCCGCCGCCAAAGCGCTCGGCCACTCGCGCCACATCGAGTTTGCCCTTGCTGCGCAGACTGACTCGAAAACGGCCGCCGGGAAGCTCGCGGAAGAATGCCGCCATCTCAACTTCTCCGATCGAGAGCACGTAATTCACCAGTCCTTCGCAATCTTCTTCTTTCGCTTCACAACGTTCCATTTGCTGCTGCGTTACCCAGGTCCAGCCCACCTGGCCTTCGGTGTTGAGATTGCGCAGAGCTTCGCCCAACAGCCTCATCTTGGCCACCGAGTGGGCAAAGTAAATGTTGCGGGCGCAATGCGAAGGATCGGCGCCCGCCAGAACCAGCTCGCGCGCCAGAGCGAACGTATTCTGGTTCGTCCCCTGAAACATGAACGATCCCGTGTCGGTCATCAATGCGGTGTAAAGGCAGGTGGCGATCTCCGGAGAGAAATGCGCGCCCGCTTCGCGCGCCAGGCGGAACACCATTTCCGCCGTGGCCACGGCATGCGGATCGATCCAGTTCACGTTGGCGAACGGCCGCCCGCTGACATGATGATCGATGTTGATCAGAAAGCGGTCTTCCAGTCCCTCGAGCCGCGTGCGGTGGATGCTGTCACACTCCAGAATGATCGCCGCTTCGTAATCGCCGGCGACGCGATTGGCCTGCAGCACCTGATCGGCAAACGGCAGCGCGCGATAGATTCGCGGCACCCCGTCATGCAGCACCACGTCGGCCTGCTTCCCCAGGGCGCGTAAAACCTGGCAGCACGCCAGCGCCGATCCGATGGCGTCGCCATCGGGCCGCGCGTGCGATGTAAGCACGAATCGGTCGCGCTGCTCGATTTGCCGGAGAACGTCCCGCAGCATAGCGCTACGCCTTCTTCTCAGCCGGTCCCGTACGAGATTTCATTCTCTTTTTCGCCCGCGCCAGCAGTTCTTCCACTCGCGCCTTTTCCCGCTCCGAACGGTCCAGCCGGAAATACAATTCTGGAGCGCGTCTCAGCCGCAAGCGCTCCACCAGTTCGTGCCTTATGTACTCCTTGGCGGCGATCAAGCCCTCGAGACTTTGTTCCGCTTCCTGGTCGTCGCCATCTACGTCCACCAGAACCTGCGCCGACCGGCCATCGTCGGCCACATGCACCGCAGTCACGCCCACCAGCCCGATCCGAGGATCGGCCAGTTCTCCTTCCACCAGCGTTTCAATCTCTTCGCGCAAAGCCTCGCCCAACCGCCCGCGATGGTACTTCACCCCGCGCTTCTCCACCGTTCACCTCGAAGTAAAACGCATGAGAATATCAGAAAATCGACCGCGGGTGTTGGCCCTGAAGTGCTATTGTCGCCCACGATCGTGCAACTCGGGTAAGTACAGAGGTAACGATGCGATAGCGACGGGACTCCCCCTGCGAGCGTGAAAAGAGGTTCGCAGCCCCGCCGTTTAGGATTGGGTTTCCGTTCGGTACGCTCGACCGCCCGTCTCGAAGCAGATCAAGCCTGGGATCCATGGGCCTCGCTCTGGGCCAGCCCACCTACTCCGCCTTGGGCTTGATCTTTCCGCTCGCTTGCGATGGACTGGGTAAGGCTACACGGGGCTGGCTCGCCACCCTTACTTGGTGCCGATTGCTTCTCGTGTTCTTCGAGGGTACCCCAATACTCCGCCCAGAGACGATCCATCCGAACTAATCGGATATTAATATGCGAGCAAAGAATAGCCATGGAAATCACTGCAATCAATTCTGATCCGAATAGCAGGTTCATGCGAAAACCCTGCTTTAATGCACCCCCGATCCAAGATGTCCTTACGTCCCTTGTCACGAAGGCCAAGGCGCTCCCGATCCAAGCTGTCCTTACGTCGTTCACGACCACGGCGAGGTAAATGACAAGAGGAAGCCAAGAGAGCAGCTTGGGAGTTACCGCCAGGAACCAGGTCCTTTTGATATGTTTTGTGACGGGAACCGTAAATACCTGTCGCATCGCTAGTAGTTTGTAGAATTCACCAAGGTGGTCCATCCCAAGCTGGCGCGCCTCTTCGAAAGACATTCGAAGGTTATTGAGTTCGCGTGATAGGAAGAAGCGGTAACAGGTTAGGATCACCAAGAATCCAACCCCACCTAACAAACCCAGATCATTGACATCAAAGCTGAACCCGAGGAACGGCACACGGATCGTAAATGAGGTGTCCACATATGCTCGTTCGACAGCCCCACAGAACTCCGAATAGCGAGATTCGTACCTTCTCTTTGCGTCAGAAAATGCCTCCTCGCTCGTGAAGCTTTGTCGCTCGGGATAGAGTCCCAGCTTAGAGCGCGTATAGGGACTATTAATGTCAGCCAGGTTCAACATTCGTCGATGCATCCACTGGCTTTGAATAGAGTTAAGCAGGCCAGCGAATACCACTACGCTAGCAACAACCATGATGATGACTATCGTTCTGGTTCGTTTAGAAGCATCGGCGCTTGCTTCAAGATAATCTCGAATGTCTAACCGATCGCGCACTGACATAGGTCCTCCGTGTGGGAACTTCGATCAACAGCAATCGAGTTGTAAGGGGGCCGGGAACGTGAGGCTTAGTCCGTCTCTGGGGAAGACGGAGCATTATTTATCGGTTCGACATGTTTGTCAATGCTTTGCGAACATCCTCAGGGTAAGTGACTTAGACAGCAACGACGCAACCAAACGATAGCAGTTAGGCGGGGCCGTCCGAGTTTTATGTCCGTTCGAGGAGAGCCTACAGATATTCCACAAACGAGTCCGCAACGTCCGCCCCGTGGTTGTTGGCGATGCGTGTGGCCGTGCGTTCGACGTTTTTCATCAATCCATCGAGATAGTCGCGCGAATCGGAGATGCCAACGACGCCAATCGTGGCGCGATTCCACAGGCCGCTGGCATCGAGTTCGGCGACAGAGACGTTGAAGCTGCCGCGCAGACGGTCTTTCAAACTGCGCACCACCTGCCGTTTGTCCTTGAGCGATTGCGCCGCTTCGATATGAAGTTCGAGCGTGAGGAAGGCGATCAAGGGCAGTTTTCGGTTTCCAGTTTCTAGTTTCCAGTTCTCCTGCAAAAACGCTGGAAACTGGAAACCAGAAACTGGAAACTTTGTTCTAAGCAATCACTTCCGCGGCAATTCTCTCGGTCACGAACGCCTCGATCACATCGCCGACCTTGATGTCACCGTAGTTGGAGATCGAGATGCCGCACTCCATGCCGTTCGTCACCTGGCTGGCGTCGTCCTTAAAGCGTCGCAGCGATCCCACCTTGCCCTTGAACACCTGCACGTTGTCGCGCAGCAAGCGGACTTCGGAGTCGCGCTTGAGCAAGCCGTCGCTTACCCTGCAACCGGCCACCGTGCCAACTTTGGGGATGCGGAACACATTGAGCACTTCGGCGCGGCCCTGGTAGTTTTCCTTGATCGTGGGCTCGAGCAAGCCGCTCATGGCGCGCTTGATCTCATCCTGCAGTTCGTAAATGATCGAGTGCAGGCGGATGTCCACTTTCTCCTGCTCGGCGATTTCCTGCGCCTTGCGCTCCGGCCGCACGTTGAAGCCGATAATGATAGCGTTCGACGCAGAAGCGAGGAGAACGTCGGTCTCGGTGATCGCGCCAACACCTGAGCGCAGCAGTTTCAGGCGCACCTTCTCATTCGAGAGCTTCGTCAGCAGGTCGGTAATCACTTCCACGGAGCCCTGCACGTCGCCCTTGAGAATCACGTTCAGTTCCTTGGTGCCGGCAGCCTTGATCTGCTCCGCCAGTCCTTCGAGCGAAACGCGGGAGCTCTTGGCCAGCGCCGCCTCGCGCGCCTTTTGTTCGCGATATTCCGAAATGCCGCGCGCCTTGTCGCGATCCGCGACCACCACGAACTGATCGCCAGCCTGCGGCAGAGCCTCCATACCAATGATTTCCACCGGCGTCGAAGGCGGAGCCGTCTGCAGCGGCGCGCCACGGTCGTCAAACATCGCGCGCACTTTCCCGTACACGTTGCCCACCACAAAATTGTCGCTCGCGTTCAGCGTTCCGTTCTGCACCAGCACCGTGGCCACGGGACCGCGCCCGCGATCGAGCTTCGCTTCCAGCACCACGCCGGTCGCCGCGCGTTCCGGCGTCGCCTTCAATTCGCCCAGATCGGCCACCAGGCAGATCATTTCCATCAGCAAATTCAGATTCGTTTTCTTCTTTGCCGAGACATCCACGAACACGGTCTTACCGCCCCACTCTTCCGGCATCAAGCCCCGGTCGGCAAGCTGTTTCTTGACGCGGTCTGGCAAAGCATCGGGCTTATCGATCTTGTTCACCGCAACAATGATGGGAACTTCGGCGGCGTGCGCGTGGTCGATGGCTTCCAGCGTCTGCGGCATGACGCCATCGTCGGCCGCCACCACCAGCACCACAATGTCGGTCGCTTTTGCACCGCGCGACCGCATGCGCGTGAAAGCTTCGTGACCAGGCGTGTCGAGGAACACAATCTCGCGGCCAAACGCCGGCGATTCCTTGTCGGTAATTTGCACCTTGTAGGCGCCGATGTGCTGCGTGATGCCTCCCGCCTCGCCTTCCGCCACATTGGTCAGGCGGATGGAGTCGAGCAGCGTGGTCTTGCCGTGGTCCACATGGCCCATGATCGTAACCACGGGCGGACGTATCCCGGTTTCCGGAACGGACTCTTCGCCGGCGGCGGCCGCATCAATCTCTTTCGCCGTCTGCTCTTCGAACGTGATCACGTTGGTATCCGCGCCGAAGAAGCGCGCCATTTCGCTCGCCAGTTCCGCGTCCAGCGTCTGGTTGATGGTGGCAAACACGCCCTTCGACAGCAGCCGCGAAATCAGATCCTTAGCGCGAATCTCCAGCTTCTCCGCCAAGTCCTTCACGCTGATCCCTTCCGTAATCGTGATGCTGCGCGTGATCGGCTGGGGCTCGTTCGACACCACCATGCGCGGCGGCGGTGTGTAGCCCTTCATCGGGCCTTCCTTTACGCCGCGCGGAACATAGCGCTGACCGGGTCGTCGCGCCGGCCCGCCCGGACGGCTGCCCGGCCGCGTGGTTCCCGGAGGTGCAAGCGCCGGACCCACGCCCAGCGGACGCGCTCCGGCGGGCGACTGCCGCGTGGGATGCATCGGCCTGCGCTCGCCAGGACGCAGCAGCGGACGCGGCGGACCTCCACCCGCAACCGGCGGGCGGCGCTGAAAAATTGGCTGGCCGGGCACGGGACGTCCCGGTGCGGGACGCATCGTGCTGGCGATTGGAACCCCGGGCTGTACCGGCGGCGGGGCTGGCCGCAAAGGAGCCTTATATACCGGTCGTGGACCGGTTTGCGGAACGATCATGCGCGGCGCCGGAGGCTGCGGAGCAGCCGGACGCGCCGCAATCGGAGCCGCTGGCGAGGCACTCGCCGAAACCACCGGAGGCGCTCCCGCGGAAGGAGCGTGTTCCGCTGGCGGCATCGCCGGACGTCCCGGCGAAACGCTTACTGGTGATGACGTGATGGGTGACGATGCTGCCAGAGGCACGACTGGCCGCGCAGCAACGACGGGAGCCGGGTGCGCGGTCAGCGGCGCTGCCGCAGGCGCAGGCGTCATGATCGGCTTCGTCGCCGGAGGCGCGGCCTCAGGTCGTCTGACAACACCCGGCGGCAGCGCTGCCGGTTTTTCTGCCGGAGCGTGCGTGGCTGGCGGTGCCGCTGGACGCGGCGCTGCCGGCGGTGCCACAGCTTCCTTCCGCTGTGTAATTGCTTTCAGGACATCCCCGGGACGGGAAATGTTCGAGAGATCAATTTTGGTTTTGATTTCTTCTTCGCCGCGAAGCGCGCGTGAACTGGACTTGCCAGCCGAAGACGAACCTTCCGCCGAGGAGCGGATGTACACCCGTACTTTCTCCGCTTCGTGCTCTTCCAGAGAACTGGAGTGCGTCTTCTTCTCCGTCACTCCGACCAGCGGTAGCGTATCCAGAATGGATCTGCTCTTAACTTCCAGCTCTCGGGCAAGATCGTTGATTCGAACCTTACTCATCCGGCCTTTCGTTTCTCCGTGTTGTAGTTAGGTCTTCATTGCGACCTCACGGAGTCAGTTTTTTCGGTCCCACGCCCTCGAACTCATGCCAGCGTGTCATGATTATTCTCTGGTTTCGGAAGCGGATTCCGCTCCCGGAGCGGGCTGCTCCCCGGAATGCTCCGCCTGCCCTTCGTTCTGGTCTGCGGCAGGAACAACACCCTGCGGTTCCGCAGCGGCCGCTTCAGCCGGCGCCGCGCCCGCGCTGGATGCTGCTTCCTCGCTGGCCATCGCTTCTTCCCCGGCCACCGCAATTTCCGCGGTAATGTCTTCCCCGCCAGCTTCGGCAGTCTCCGCCATTGCGGCCTCGCCTTCCGCCGCCACTTCGCCCTGGCTTTCCGCCGCCACTTCGCCCTCAACCGCGCCTTCAATCGCCGCCTCCTGCTCCAGGCTGGCAAAGTAATTATTCACCGCAAGACTGATTTTTTCCACCGTCTTCGGCCCAATGCCCTCAATCGCCTCAAGCTGTTCCGGCGTCATGTCGGCCAGAGCTTCCACCGTACTCACGCCTGCGGCATTCAGCTTCTCCACCAATCCTTCACCCAGGCCGGGCACGCTTTCCAGCGGCGTGGCGGTCTGCGTGACCATCGCCGACATCTGTTGTTCCACTTCCTGCCGCTTCTCTTCCTCGCTCTTGATGTCGATCTTCCAGCCCAGCAGCTTCGCCGCCAGCCGGACGTTCTGCCCCTTCTTGCCGATCGCAAGCGAGAGCTGGCTGTCGTCCACCACCACTTCCAGTTGCTTGGCCCCGGAATCGACCACGGTGACCTTGCTCACTTTCGCCGGCTGCAAGGCTTTTTCGGCGAAGGTTACCGCATCTTCGTGGTACTCGATGATGTCGATTTTTTCTCCGTGCAGTTCGCGGATGATCGACTGCACCCGCATCCCCTTCATGCCAACGCACGCGCCCACCGCATCCACATCTTTGTCCTTGGACATGACCGCGATCTTCGTGCGCTCGCCCGCTTCGCGCGCGATGGCTCGGATCACCACTGTCCCGTCATAAATCTCCGGCACTTCGCTCTGGAACAAATGCTGCACCAGGTCCGGCACGGCGCGAGACACCACTACAGCCGGTCCCTTGGAAGCTTTTTCCACGCGCGCGATCACCGCGCGCACCCGTTCGCCGATCGCGAACGACTCCAGCCGCGACTGCTCTTTCCGCGGCATGCGCGCTTCCGCCTTGCCGATGTCGAAGATCACATCCGGACCTTCCACCCGCTTCACGGTAGCGTTGACCACCTCGCCCACGCGTCCGATGTACTCGTTGTAGACGGTGTCGCGCTCCGCCTCGCGCACCTTCTGGAAGATCACCTGCTTCGCCAGTTGCGCCGCGATGCGTCCCAGGATCCCTTCCGTAACCTTCGGAATCCGCAACTCTCCGCCAACTTCCAGGCTGGGATCGGCCTTGCGCGCATCTTCCAGCGTGATCTGCAGCAGCGGATCTTCCACCTGCTCCGGCGTCTCCACCACCGTCTTTACCGCGAAGGCGTTGATCTTGCCGGTTTCTTTATCCAGCTCGGCGCGCAGGTTTTCCTGCGTCTTGTAGTACTTGCGCGTCGCCATCACAATGGCGTCTTCCACCGCGCTCACCACAATCCGCGGATCGATCCCCTTCTCGCGGCTCAACGCGTCGATCGTGTTGTAGAGCTCGCTAGCCATAGAAAAACTATTTAGTAATTGGGTAATTTCGTAATTTGGCAATTGAAAACCTTGCGACGCCGCCTCCGGGTTTCAAATTGCCCAATTACAAAATTACTCAATTACCCAATCTCACTAGATTTCAGGCACCAGATTCGCCTTCTCCACATTGGCGAATTCAATCCCAATCTTCTGCCCTGGTTCCGCACCCGCCGCGCCCATCTTTTTCCGCGACTTGTGGCTCGCTACGCTCAGGTCCAGCGTCAGGCGTCCTTCGCGAAAACTTTCCAGCCGTCCCTCGAAGTACCGGTTGTTGTTCACCGGATGCCTCGTCGTCAGCTTCACCCGGCTGCCGACAAAGCGCTCAAACTCAGCCGCCTTCGTCAACTTCCGGTCCAATCCCGGCGATGAAACTTCCAACGTATAGCTGCCCGGCATCGCATCCTCGACATCCAGGATGGTGCCAAACTCGCGGCTGAAGTTGGCGCAATCTCCGTGCGTCACTCCTGCCAGCGGATCGCCGCTAGCCGCCCCCGGCTTGTCCAGAAACACGCGCAGCATGCGGGCTTTGCCGCTCCCGCGAAACTCCACTTCCACCACTTCCAGCCCGCTGGTGGCGGCTACCCGCTCCGCGATCTCTCGTGCGCGATCAAGGTCAAGTGCCATGCATCCAATAACTTGCAGCCGAGCCCACCCGGCGGATTCCTCCGCAACGAAAAAGTGGGCTTGCGCCCACTGGTGTGCTTCGCCAAATGCCGTCACTACACAACAGTTCTCAGTTTTCTAATATACGCCGGAAGGGGGCTAAAAGACAAACCGCTCGACGGCGACAAGCCGCCTCCGTCGCATCCGCCCGTGGCCTCTTTACTTCGTGCCCTGCATCCCTCAATGCTCCCGAGGCAATTATTTCCAGTAAACTCTAGCTTGAAGGATTACAATTCCCAGTCAGCGCTGGAGTAACTCAGCGCTGGAGTAACTATGTTCACCCGCGGTCTCGCCTTCCCGCTCTCTTGGCTCCTTCTGTTTTCCGTTTCAGCCTGCGGGCAAACCCACGGCGGCGGCGGCGGACATGGTCCCGGCCCCACACCTTCGCCTCGCACAACAACTGCATCTCCTTCTCCGCCCTCCAGTTCCAATGCCAGTTTCCCAGGCTCGGTCCCGGTGGTCACGGCCGACGACGAAGGCAAGATCGAGTTCCGCACACAAACGATTCTGGTTCAGGTTCCCGTCGTCGTCACCGATAAGTCCGGCAGCCACATTCACGGTTTGACCAAGGAAGACTTTCACGTCTTCGAAAATGGCAAGGAGCAGAAGGTCTCCACCTTCGAAGAAATCGTCACTACCCATACGAAACTCCCCGTGGTGGCTCCCAAGCCGGGAGAGTTCACCAACTTGACTCTGTCGGAGCAGGAGCCGCGCACCGTCACCGTCATCGCTCTCGACACCGTAAACACTCCCTTTCTTGATCAGTCCACCGGACGCCGTGAGCTGGTCAAGTATCTGGCCAGCAGTCTCGACTCCGGCCAGGTGCTGGGGCTCATGATCATCACCAGCCACGGTCTCAAGATTGTCCAGGGGCTCACCGGCGACCCCGCCCAACTGCTTCAGGTGCTGAAAAAGGCCAGCGGAGAAATGCCCGCCATGCAGGGCGTCGGCATGGACGCGCAGGCGGACGCCGCGACCGGAGATTTTCCCGACATTCCCTCCGTCTCGCCCGGCTCCGATCCCACGGCCGCCATCGACGCTTTTGTCGAGCGTGGCGACGCGATCTATTCCCAGTTCCAGCAGCAAAACGCCATCGAAACCACCATGAACGCCTTCCTGGGGATTGCGTGGTCTCTTTCCGGCATTCCCGGCCGCAAATCTCTTATCTGGGCCACCGGTGGATTTCCTTTCACGATCTCTTCTCCAGCAGCCGTTCCCGGCGGATATCTTTCCAGGCTCTATGAGCGCACCATGGAGGCCCTCACTGCCGCCCAGATCTCCGTTTATCCTGTGGACATTCGCGGCTTGGTAAATACCTCTCCCGTCGGCGATGTCAGCCAGTCCCGTGTGCGCACCGGCTCCGCACTCCTGCGGCAGGTCAATAACCGCGCATGGCTGCAACAGTCATCCATCGACACTCTCAACGAATTTGCCGATATGACGGGTGGAAAGGCCTTTTACAACACCAACGATCTGGCCTCCAGCTTCAAACGCGCCGCCGACGATGCCTCTTCCTACTACCTCGCCGGCTATTACCTCGATACCCACAATAACCATGCCGGCTGGCGGCAGCTAAAAGTCAAAGTGGATAAGAAAGACTCCGAAGTCCGCGCCCGCAAAGGCTTCTTCGTCACCAACGCAACGATTCATCTCGAACTGACGCGCAACTCCGACTTGACTTATGCCCTCACCTCTCCCATCGAAGGCACGGGTGTGCCCATGACCGTGAAGTGGCTGGGGACTTCCGGCGACGGCGCAAAGAAAAAAGCCGACTTCTTCGTCCATTTGCCGGCCAACAGCGTTTCAATCGAAGGCAGCGAAGGACAAAACCATCTCAACTTCGACTTTGCGGCGGCCGCCTTCCTGGACAACAGCAAGAACAGCCAACCGGCCACCACCACCGGCAAGACCGTCACCGCAGCCGTGCCAGACGCGCAAATGGCGAGCCTTCGCAGCAACGGCATCGGCTTCAGGAATTCGTTGGAACTCGTTCCCGGACAGTACACCGTCCGCGTGGTCATCCGCGACAACGTCACCGGCAAGATCGGCAGCGTCACCGCGCCGCTCACCGTAAACTAGAAGGGGTCTCATCAGCGTGCTCGGAAGCCCCAAAGATATGGGCTTCAGCTCCGGTAAGGACCGCCGCTTCCCCCTCCGGAAAGCGGCGGGTGTTCCCCACTCGGAAAGTCTCAATTCACGAGAATGGCGCACTTGGCGCGTTCCATGTTGCCTCATTTCTCCGCCCTCTCTAGAATGAAGATCACCCCACAGGCTGGGAGAACTTCCGAGAAACCTTTATGATTCATTTTCCCGTACCCGAAGCTCTCACCTTCGACGACGTTCTTCTTTTACCGGCGCGCTCCGACGTGATTCCCGCGACTGCCACCACTCAGACTCAGCTCACTCGCAACATCAGCCTGAACATTCCCATCGTCAGCGCCGCCATGGACACCGTCACCGAATCGCACATGGCGATTGCGCTGGCCCAGCAGGGCGGAATCGGCATCATCCATCGCAACCTCACGGTCGAGCAACAGGCTGATGAAGTCGATAAAGTGAAGCGCTCGGAAAGCGGCATGATCGTCGATCCCGTCACCATGTCGCCCACGGACAAAGTCAGCGATGCGCTTGAGATCATGCGCAAATACAAGATTTCCGGCGTGCCCATCACCCAGCACGGCAAGCTCGTCGGCATCCTCACCAACCGCGACCTGCGTTTCGAGACCCGCTTCGACATTCCCATCGACCGCGTGATGACCAAGAAAAACCTCATCACCGTGCCCGTGGGCACCACGCTCGAAGACGCCGAAGAGATTCTCCACGAGCACCGCGTCGAGAAACTGCTTGTCGTCGACGACAAGTACAACCTTAAGGGACTGATCACCGTAAAAGACATCCAGAAGAAACTGAAGTATCCCAACGCAGCAAAAGATTCTCAAGGACGCCTGCGTGTAGGCGCGGCCATCGGCGCCACCGGCGATTTTCTCGAGCGCGCCCAGGAATTGGCCGCGGCCAAAGTGGACGTTCTCGCCATTGACAGCGCGCACGGCCACTCCACCAAAGTACTCGACGCCGTGAAGCTGGTGAAGTCGAAGCTGCCCGGCATGGAATTGCTGGCCGGAAACGTCGCCACCTTCGACGGCGCCTGCGAGTTGGCTCGCGCCGGAGCCGACGGCATCAAGGTCGGCATTGGCCCCGGTTCCATTTGCACCACGCGCGTGGTCACCGGCGCGGGCGTGCCGCAGATCACCGCCATCGCCGAAGCTTTCCGCGCCACCAAAGATGCGGGCATTCCCATCATCGCCGACGGCGGCATCAAGTACTCGGGCGACGTCACCAAGGCGCTGGCCGCGGGCGCAAGCGCCGTGATGATTGGCTCGCTCTTCGCCGGTACCGACGAAAGTCCCGGCGAGCTGATTCTGTATCAAGGCCGCTCGTTCAAATCGTATCGCGGCATGGGATCGATCGGCGCCATGGCGCAAGGTTCCAGCGAACGCTACTTCCAGAACACGGAAGGGGATTCCTCCGCCGCCGTCTCCGCGATGGACGGCGAATCCAACCGCCTGGGCAAGCTGGTTCCCGAGGGCATTGAGGGGCGCGTGCCCTATCGCGGCTCGGTCGCTATGATCGTGCACCAGATGGTTGGCGGATTGAAATCAGGCATGGGCTACTGCGGCTGCGCCACGATCGCCGAACTGCTGCAGAAAACGCGCTTCGTGCGCATCAGCGGCGCCGGACTCCGCGAGAGTCACGTCCACGACGTCATGATCACCCGCGAGGCTCCCAACTATGGCGTCGAGTAACCCGCGCGTTTGAACTCCGACCGGCACAACGTTCTGAAGGCCTGGATTGCCGCGATCCTGTGGCTCATCGTCATTGCCATTGAATCCAGCGCCCTGCTCTCTGCCAGCAATACCAGCCGGATTCTCTATCCGCTGCTGCATTTCCTGTTCGGCATGGACTGGCTGCGCTTTGAATACTGGCACTTCTACATTCGCAAGGCAGGCCACGTGGTGGGATACGCGATCCTGAGCATTCTGCTTTTCCGCGCGTGGCGCGCCACCTTGCCCGCGATGGACAACGTGACGTGGACGCTGCGCTGGAGCAGCTTCGCGATTCTGGGCACCGCTCTAGTCGCCAGCCTCGACGAGTGGCACCAGACCTTCATCCCTTCGCGCACCGGTGCGGTGCGGGATGTTGTTCTCGACACTTGCGCCGGCATCGCGGCGCAGGTACTGATTTTTCTGTGGTCGACGCGGGAACGAAAAAGCCACGAAAGAGTGCGCCATTTCGACTAACCCACGAACCCAGTTACACAGGTTACAGCAGGCTTGGCGAGCAGCCACCTAACCACTGGACTACCGTTAGGCGGTTACGCTTTTAGAACTCTTCGCAGCCTGCAAAATTCCCGCTGCGACCAGCGCCATCGCCGCCGAGAAGTAGAACGGAACTCCGGCGCCGTAGTGCTTCCACAATTCGCCGGTGATCAAACTGGCGGCCAAAGTGGCCACGCTGGTCACGAAGAAATAAATGCCGAGAGCGCGGCCGCGCACCTGCTCGCCAACACTCTCAACTACGAGAGCCTTCAGCACAGGCTGCGTGAGCGCGTAATAGAAACCATACACCGCCATTGCGATCCAGATGGCCAGGGTGGAGGGCGCGCGCCCGAAAACAAAATAGACCGCGGCAAAAATCACATAGCCGGCGGAGCCGACCAGCCGCCGCGAGACGCGGTCGCTGAACCAGCCGGCGGGCCAGGATGCGAGCGTGTACGTGATGTTGAAGACCAGGCCGAGCAGGGGCGCGAGAGCCACGGGAATGCCGATGTTCTGCGCCCGCAGAACCAGAAACATATCGCTCGAGTTGCCGAGAGAAAAAAGCGCCACCGCTATGAGAACGGCGTAGAAGCTCGCGGGAAGTCCGCTGCTCTTGCCTTTTCCAGCAGGCGATGGAACGGACGATGTTTTTTTCGACGCTACATCCGGCGTTGCGGAGGCGCCAGTCGTAGAATCTTTTCCATGCTGGCGCTTGGTCTCGCGTATGCCCAGCAGTGCGACCAGCACGCACAGCGCTCCCGGGATTGCGGCTGCCCAGAACACGCTGCGGATTCCGAAGCGCGCGAGCAGGACCAGCGCGGCCAGGGGCCCGGCAATGGCCCCGGCCGAATCCATCGACTGGATCAGCCCGTAGGCCGAGCCCAGCCGATTTCTCGGCACAGACTCGGCGACCATCACGTCGCGGGGCGCGCCGCGCACGCCTTTGGCGAGGCGATCGGTAAAACGTATCAGCAGAATTTGCGGCCACGCTGTGACGATCGCGAGGAGCGGCTTCACCGCATTCGCGACAAAGTATCCGGCGACGACCAGCGGCTTGCGGCGGGCGATGCGGTCGGTGAGATATCCGGAGAAAAGTTTGGCAAACGACGCCACGCTTTCGGCGAGACCCTCGATCAATCCCAATTGCGCCGGCCCCGCGCCCAGCGACGCCAGAAACGCCGGCAGCACCCAGTACGCCATCTCGGTAGCCGTGTCGTTCAGGAATGATGTGACGCCGAAGGCGTAGATGTTCCGAGCGGCAGAAGGCTCGCGCTCGGAAGAACGTTCGGGCATGAAACAGTTTTACCACGGCGGAAAGATAAAGACTGAGAACTGAGAACTGCCCTTCAATACATCGCGTCGTACTTAGTGACCATCCACTGGCCGTCCTTGTTCTCGGTGGTGACGGTAAACAATTCCTTGTAGGTGCCGGGCTGGCCGCCGCCGTATTGGCGCTTGCCGCGGTAGTGAAGGATAGTGAGGGGCGGCGCGCTCTCCCACTCCGCTAACTCCCAGGAAAGAAGCGGATGCTGCGCCTCCGAGTTGCAGATGAAGTGGGCGTACTTCTTGCGGTAGTCGTGCTCCCAGGTGGAGAGCAGATCGTCGCAATGGCCGTCGCGCAATTGGCGAAGGAAGAGGTTGGCGCTGTGCTCAATCGTCCGGTCGCGCAACGGATTCATCCGGATGCTGATCGGCAGACCGCTGAGAGGATCGTGGTCTTTGGAGCGCGCCAGCACTGGTCCTTGATTGTTCAGCCACCAGATGTAGCCGAGAAATCCAAACACCAGCAGGGCCGCGACGCCGACAGCAATGCCGAGTTGTATGCGAGTGAACCCCATCCTGAGTAAAAGTTTATATGGATGGCAACTTACGGCAAGATTACCGCCGGGGAGTGCCGGAGGACATGTACGAGTGGAGGAGCTGTTGCCGTCGGGGGCTAAAGCCTGCAAAAGCCCCGGACTTTACGCGGCGCTGAAGCGCCGCTCTTCCACGGTACTGCAAAACAAAAAAGGCACACCTTGCGCCGTGCCCCTGGGACGAGATCCGGACTGCTATTTCTTATCTTCTTCTTCCTTTTCTTCCTTGACGGGCTCGATGCCGCCATCGTGCTGGGCTTGCGCTTCGGCATCTTCCATGGCCTTCCTGGCTTCGGCGTTCTTCTTGGCGCGGGCTTCGGCGCGCTTCTCGCGCTTTTCGTCCAGCACCTTTTCGCTGCCCAGCAGTTCGAGGAAGGCTTTGTCGGCGCCATCGCCCTTATTCCAGCCGGTGCGGACAATGCGGGTGTATCCGCCGTTGCGGTCGCCGAAGCGGGGGCCGATCTTGTCGAACAGCTTGACCACCGCCGCATCGGTCATGAGGTAAGCCGCGGCCAGACGGCGGGCGGCGAGATCGCCGCGCTTGCCGAGCGTGATCATCTTCTCGACCAGCGGACGCGCGGCCTTCACCTTGGGAACGGTGGTCTCGATGCGCTCATCGACGATGACCGAAGTGACGAGGTTACGCAGCAACGAGCGCCGGTGCGCGGGACTCCGTCCGAGTTTGTATCCTGCTACTTTGTGACGCATGGTGAGCCTCAGTGGTCAGTGGCCAGTGGTCAGTGGCCAGTCTCGTATTTCGTATTTCTAAAGTCAGTGACTAGCGGTTTGTCTTTCTGACCACTACCCACTAGCCACTGACCACTGTTCTTAAAGCTGATCGTCCGGTCCGTAGGCGGAAGCCGGCAGCACCAGATTCGATGTTGGCCCGGGCACGGCGTTGCCGTGCTCGTCGATCTTCATGCCCAGGCTCAGACCCATCGTGGAAAGGATTTCCTTGATCTCGTTCAGCGACTTGCGGCCGAAGTTCTTGGTCTTGAGCATTTCCGATTCCGTCTTCTGCACCAGCTCGCCGATGGACTGGATGTTCGCGTTCTTCAGGCAGTTATAGCTGCGCACGGAAAGCTCGAGCTCTTCGACGGAACGGTTCAGGTTCTCGTTGTGGATCTCGGGCTTGCGATCGTCCGACGAAGACGTACCGGTTTCGATCTCTTCCTCGAAGTTGATGAAGATGTTCATGTGATCCTTCATCAGCTTCGCCGACAGGCCGACGGCATCGGCGGGCGTGATGGAGCCGTTGGTCCACACTTCGAGAGTAAGTTTGTCGTAGTCGGTAATCTGGCCGAGACGCGCGGCTTCGACGGTATAGTTGCACTTGCGCACCGGCGAGTGCACGGAATCGATGGGAATGAAACCGATGCCGAGATCCTCGTCGAAGTTCTTGTCGGCGGAAGTGTAGCCGCGGCCGCGCTTCAAGCGCATTTCCATGTCGAGCTTGCCGCCTTCGCTGACCGTGGCGATATAAACGTCCTTGTCGAGCACTTCCACGTCGCCGTCCGCTTCGATCATGCCGCTGGTGACCACGCCGGGCTGGTCGGCGCGCAGGTAGATGGCTTTCGGAGCATCGCCGCTGAGCTTGAAAGGAATCTGCTTCAGGTTGAGAATGATGTCGGTCGCGTCTTCCACCACGCCGGGGATCGACTGGAATTCGTGGAGCACGCCTTCCATCTTCACCGCGGTGATGGCGGCGCCTTCGATAGAACTCAGCAGCACGCGGCGCAGAGAGTTGCCCACGGTGGTGCCGAAGCCGCGCTCAAAAGGCTGCGCCCAGAAAATTCCGTACTTGTCGGTGAGGGTGGAGGTGTCAACTGCGAGACGTTTCGGTTTTTGAAAACCTCTCCAAAGCATTTGTTTTCTCCTTCGGCCGTTGGGCTCAGTCCCGGCTCCCTGAATCGGTCCGGATTCAGGTCAAGCGCCAGGACAGGCTGATCTGGCTCGAAAATGCGGACCCAGAATTGAGCGATTGGTGATCGGGTGATTGAGTGATTTCAAATCGCTCAATGGCCCGATGGCTCAATCGCCCAATTCCTTACTTACTATAAAGTTCCACAATCAACTGCTCGTTGACCGGCAACTGAATATCTTCACGCTTGGGCAGCGAGAGCACTCGCGCTTTGTAAGCGTCGCGGTCAACTTCCAGCCAGTTGGGCAGCGTGCCGTGGCTGGCAAACTCCTTGGCCAATTCCAGAACGAGAAGCTTGTGGCTCTTCTCGCGGATGGAAATTTCCTCGCCCGCGCTCACTTCGTAGGAAGGGATGTTGACTTTGCGATTGTTGACGGCGACATGGCCGTGGCGGACCAACTGGCGCGCCTGCCGCCGGGATTGCGCAAAGCCAAGACGGAAGACCACGTTGTCCAGGCGCCGCTCCAGTTGTTGCAACAGCAGTTCGCCAGTCACACCACGGGTGCGCGCGGCCTTCTCGAAATAGTTACGGAACTGGCCCTCGAGCGTGAAGTAGATGCGCTTGGCTTTCTGCTTCTCGCGCAACTGCAGGCCGTAGCCCACGATCTTGGCCTTGCGGTCTTTCCCATGTTGTCCGGGAGCGAAGTTGCGCTTCTCGATGGGGCACTTATCGCTGAAACACTTTGCGCCTTTGAGGAACAGCTTCATGCCCTCGCGGCGGCATAGACGGCAGACAGCATCGGTATAACGGGCCAAGTTGTTCTCCTTTTAGATGACCGGTTTACGGGTTTGGCTTCACCCTTCGTCCCGGAACAGTGGTCAGTGGCCAGTGATTAGTGGCCAGCAACCTCTTTTGATCTTACTGGTCACTGACCCCTGGCCACTGACCACTGCTTCTAGACTCTTCGCCGCTTCGGCGGACGGCATCCGTTGTGCGGGATGGGCGTCACGTCGCGAATGGAGCGCACCTCAATGCCCGATGAGGCCAGAGCGCGCACCGCCGATTCGCGGCCGGAACCGGGGCCGCTGACGCGCACGTCCACGCTGCGCACGCCGTGATCGCGGGCCATGTTAGCCGCATTCGAGGCGGCCTGCTGGGCGGCGAACGGCGTGCCTTTGCGCGATCCGCGGAAGCCGAGCGATCCCGAACTCTTCCACGACAGAACGTTGCCATTCATGTCGGTGATGGTCACGATCGTGTTGTTGAAGGACGCCTGCACGTAACACAAACCGTGCGGAACGTGTTTGCGCTCCTTCTTCTTGAACGTCTTTTTCTTGCCTTTTTTCTCCGGTGCGGCGGTGCCGCCCGCTGCTGCTGGCTTTGCCATAATTAGTGTCCAGTGCTCAGTGGCCAGTGGCCAGTTTTGTCAGGGCTTTACTGGCCACTGACGACTGGACACTGGACACTGCTTTTATGTTTTCGTCGTCGCCTTCTTCTTGGTCGAGACCGTCCCCTTGCGCGGGCCTTTGCGGGTGCGCGCGTTGGTATGGGTGCGCTGTCCGCGGACCGGCAGGTTACGGCGGTGACGGAAACCGCGATAGGAGCCGATTTCGATGAGCCGCTTGATGTTCATCGAAACTTCCTTGCGCAGATCGCCCTCCACCATTCCTTGCGACTCAATGACGGTGCGGATGCGGTTGACTTCCTCTTCGCTGAGGTCCTGGACCTTCTTCATCGGGTCCACTTTGGCCTCGTCGAGAATGCTGCCGGCGCGCGGATGCCCGATGCCGTAGATATAGGTCAGCGCGATGTTGATGTGCTTCTGGCGCGGTAAATCGACGCCTGCGATACGTGCCATAGTCGGTCCTTAAACTCCGGGCGGCAGGGTTTCGCTTAACTCAACCCTGGCGCTGTTTGTGTTTCGTGTTGACGCAGATCACGCGCACCACACCCTTGCGATGGATGACCTTGCATTTGTCGCAAATCTTCTTTACCGACGCTCGTACTTTCATAACAGTTCTCAATTCCTGGTTCCAGGTGCTCGGGTCGAAGACCCAGTCCCACACAAAAATCATTTGTAGCGGTACACGATGCGGCCGCGATTCAGGTCGTAGGGCGAAAGCTCCACCGCGACCTTGTCGCCGGGCAGGATGCGAATAAAGTTCTTGCGCATTTTCCCGGACACATGCGCCAGCACCTGGTGCTTGTTCTCCAGTTCCACCTTAAACATGGCGTTGGGCAGCGGTTCCACCACCACCGCCATCACTTCAATCGCGTCTTCTTTGCTCATGCACCCCTTAAAATCAGCTTCCAGCGGCGAGCAGCTTTCACCGCGTCAAAATCACCGGGCCGTCTTTCGTGACCGCGACGCAGTGCTCGAAATGCGCGCTAAAACTGCCGTCAGCGGTAACTGCCGTCCACTTGTCGCCGAGCACCCGCGTTTCCGGCTTACCGCAGTTCACCATGGGCTCGATCGCGATCACCATGCCTTCGCGCAATTTGGCGCCATGCCCGCGCGCTCCGTAGTTCGGCACCTGCGGCTCTTCGTGCAAATGCGTCCCGATGCCATGCCCCACGAATTCCCGGACTACGCTGAAGCCGGCGGCTTCCACATGCTCCTGCACCGCCGCTCCCACATCGCCCACCGAGTTGCCGATGAGCGCCTGGTCGATGCCGCGGTAGAGCGATTCCTCGGTCACGGCCAGCAGTTTGCGCAACTCCGGCTTCACCGCCTCGCTGACGGGAACCGTAATCGCGGCATCGCCGTAGTAGCCATCCAGCACCACACCGCAATCAATCGAGACGATGTCGCCGTCTTTCAGCGCCCGCTTTTCCGACGGGATGCCGTGCACAATCTCTTCGTTTACCGACGTGCACAATACGCAGGGATAATCGTAGTATCCCTTAAACGCCGGCTTGGCTCCGAGTTCCGCGATCTTCTGTTCGGCGGCGCGCTCCAAGTCCATGGTCGTGACGCCGGGCGCTACCATCGAGCGCACCCGATCGAGAACCTGGCGCACGATGCGGCCGCTTTGCCGCATTCGCTCAATCTCCGCGCCCGACTTGCACACAATCGCCATTCTTACGCGTTATGATCCTCAATGATCCTGAAAATCAGCTTCGTAACCTCGTCCATGGGCAGATCGCCATTTATCGAGATCAATCTTCCCGTGCGATGGTAGTAGTCGGCCACCGGAGCGGTCTGCTCCTGATAGGCCGCCAGGCGCGGTTCAATCACTTCCAACCGGTCGTCATTGCGGGTCACCAGCTTCGCCCCGTCAACATCGCACACTTCATCGACCAGGGGCGGCTGGAAGTGGACGTTATAGATCCGTCCACAGGTGGGACAAGAACGGCGTCCAGCGATCCGGAGCAATAGTTGATTATAGTCCACGTCCAGGCGGATCACAATTGGCCAGGCCCGAGTCGGGCGCGGGTTGTCAAAGAGCTTGTCGTCGAGCAAAGCGTCCAGCCATCCTGCCTGGGGCGCGGTCCGGGGAAAGCCGTCCAGAATGTAGCCGCGCTTGCAGTCCTTCAGGCTTAGCCTCTGCCGGACCATTTCACAAACCAAGTCGTCGGAAACCAGTTCCCCGCGAGCCATGACTGCCTGGGCAGCCACGCCGAGATCCGTGACCTGGGCCACGTTATACCGCAGGATGTCTCCGGTGGAGACCTGCGGAACCAGGTACCGTTCCATCACGCGCTTGGCCTGGGTGCCTTTACCGGCGCCCGGCGGCCCAAGCAGCACCACGGGGCCTACGTCGCGTGAGGTTTCCTGCGCCATCGAGTTCGAAAATTGAGTCATCGGGCGATTGAGCCATTGAGTGATTGACAATCTCCCGTAGAGATCACAGATCCAACCCTCCTCAATCAACCAACCTCGCAATCGCACAATCACCCGATCGCACAATTACTCAATCTCTACGACCAGTTGCGGCGGCCGCGAATGCGTCCGCTGCGCGGCGTGAATCCATCGTAATGGCGCATGATGAGCTGCGCCTCGATTTGCGTAACCGTATCCATGGCCACGCCCACCACGATCAGCAGCGACGTTCCGCCAAAATAGAAATTCACTCCCAGCCCGTTGGTCACCCACACCGGAAGCCGCTCAAACAGCGATCCTCCCAGCCAGAACGGCAAATGGTTCAGGTGAATGCCGGCGATCAGCCACTCTGGAATGAAGGAGATGACGATCAGGTAGAGCGCGCCCACCAGCGTGATGCGGGTCAAAACTTCGTTAATGTAGTCGGCCGTGCGCTTGCCCGGACGGATGCCCGGAATGAAGCCGCCATACTTCCGCATATTGTCGGCGACTTCACTGGGATTGAAAATGATCGACACATAGAAGTACGCGAAGAAAATGATGCCGATCGCATACAACAACGTATAGAGCGGCTCCCCCCAGCCCAGCAGTCGAATCAAGTCGCCGAAGTAGCGGCTGTTTTTCAGGCCATAGCCGACGGTCTGCGGCAAAGTAAGAATCGAAGACGCAAAGATGACCGGCATGACGCCGCCCGCATTCACTCGCAACGGCAGGTGCGTGGACTGGCCGCCCATGACTTTGCGCCCCACGACCCGCTTGGCGTATTGCACCGGGATGCGCCGTTCGCAGCGCTCGACGTAGACAATGAACGCCACCACCGCGATCATGAACACCACCAGGCCGGCCATCAGCACCGGCGTGATGGCTCCCCAGGTTCCGTTCATAGCCTTTTGTACCAGATCCCGAACACCGTTCGGCAGACCCACTACAATGCCGGCAAAGATCAGCAGCGACATGCCGTTGCCGATCCCGCGGTCGGTGATCTGCTCGCCCAGCCACATGACGAATGCGCTGCCCGTGGTCAGGGTCAGCATGGTCATCAAGATGAACCGAGGACCGGGGTGAAGGACGAAGTCTCCGGCTTTCTCCAAGCCGATGGCAATGCCGAACGACTGGATCGCGCTGAGAATGACGGTGATGTAGCGAGTCCACTGGGTAATCTTCTTGCGTCCCAGCTCGCCTTCCTTTTGCAGCTTGGCCAGCGGCTCATACACCACGGTCAAAAGCTGCAGGATGATCGATGCCGTAATGTACGGCATGATGCCCAGGGCAAAAATCGTCATGCGGCGCAGGTTGCCGCCGGAGAACAGATCCACGAACCCGAGAAGCGATCCCGCGTTTTGATTGAAGGCGGCTTCCAGCTTGAGGAAGTTCACCCCAGGGGTGGGAAGATGTCCGCCCAGCCGGTAGATGGCGAGCATGGCCAGCGTGAACAGAACGCGCTTGCGCAGGTCGGGGATGCGGAAGATGTTGGCCAGCTTCTCGAGCATTACCGCAAGACCTCAACCTTGCCGCCTGCCTTGACGATTTTTTCCTGCGCCGACTTGGAAAACTTGTGCGCGTGCACTGTGATCGCAACCGTCAGTTCGCCGTCGCCGAGAATCTTCACCGGAAGCTTGGCCTTGATCACTCCCGCTTTGCGCAGGACTTCGGGCGTGATAGGCGACGCGTGCAGATCCTTGCCCAGCGCGGCCAGACGCTCCAGGCTGACGATGTTGAATTCCTTGCGGAAGATATTCGTGAAGCCGCGTTTTGGCATGCGGCGGTGCAGCGGCATCTGGCCGCCTTCAAAGCCGCGGATCAAGCGCATACCGGTTCGCGAACGCTGGCCCTTGTGTCCACGGGTGGACGTCTTGCCCATGCCGGAGCCCATGCCGCGCCCCACGCGCTTGCGCTTTTCCGCCGCCTTCTTCGGTGCTCGAATGTTGGATAAATTCATGATTGCTTCCTACGTATCCCGTCTCTACACAATCTCGACCAGATGCGGGACCTTGGCCACCATGCCGCGAATCGCCGCATTGTCCGGACGCTCGATCACCTGGTTCAGCCGGGTAAATCCCAGTCCCTTTACCACCCGCTTGTGCTTTACCGGGGCGCAAATGGCGGAACGCACCCACTTGAGGTGGATCTTCCCGCTGCCCGCATTGGTTTTTTTCGCCGTCATCGTCGATTCCTCAATCTCACTGTGAGTGCCGTCTCCCGGTACTCGGTTAAAGCTCCTGCACCGACTTGCCGCGCATGGCGGCGACGCTCTCCCGGCTCTTGAGGTGCCGAAGCGCGTCGAAAGTCGCCTTGATCACGTTGTGCGGGTTGGTCGTGCCAATCGACTTGGTCAGCACGTTCTGGATTCCCACCGATGTCATCACCGCGCGCACCGCGCCCCCGGCGATCACTCCTGTGCCTTCCGGAGCGGGCTTCAGCAGCACTTTCCCGGAGCCATAGCGTCCCAGTATCAGGTGCGGAATGGTGGTCTGCGTCAGGTTGACCTTGATCAGGTTCTTCTTGGCCGACTCGATGGCCTTGCGAATGGCCTGCGGAACTTCCTTGGCCTTGCCGGAACCGTGGCCCACCACCGCCGCCGAGGGATCACCCACCACCACCAGCGCGGCGAACGAAAGGTTCTTGCCGCCCTTCACCACTTTGGTGACGCGGTTGATGGCCACAACCTGGTCTTTCAACTGGTACGAATTGGCATCGAGCTTCTTGATGACAGTAGGCATTCTTTGAACTCTCGTTTCATTTTGCGATTGTGCGACCGGGTGATTTTGCGATTGAAACCAATTGTTGAACTCGTTTCAATCGCCCAATGACTCAATCGCACAACCGCTCAATCCCTTAGAATTGCAATCCCGCTTCGCGGGCCGCATCGGCCAGCGCCTTCACGCGCCCGTGATAAATGTAGCCGCCGCGGTCAAACACCACCTTGCTCACGCCTTTGGCCCTGGCGCGCTCCGCGATGGTCTTGCCCAAGGCCTTCGCGGCCGCCACGTTGCCGCCGGTACGCCGGTCTTCCTTCTTGCCTTCGGCCGAACTCGCCGAAACCAGCGTCTGGCCCTGCAGGTCGTCGATGACTTGCGCGTAAATGTGATTCAGCGAACGGTATATGTTCAGTCGCGGACGCTCCGCCGTACCCCGCAACTTCTTGCGGATGCGTTCGTGGATGTGCTCGCGCTTCTGGTTCTTCGATTTCCTTGTCAGCATAAAATCCGTCCTTGGTCACGACCGTCGGCGGTCGCCACTACCGGCCGCTACTTCGCTCCGGTCTTACCGACCTTCTTCTTCAACTGTTCGCCCGCGTACCGCACGCCCTTGTTCTTGTAGGGATCGGGAGGGCGCAAGGAGCGCATTTCAGCCGCCACCTGGCCCACCTGCTGGCGGTCGATTCCGGTGAGGGAGATCTTCGTCTGCTTGGGATCCACGCTGGCATCGACGCCGGTGGGCAACGGGTACTCGATGGGATGCGAGTAACCCAGGCTGAACACCACCGTCCCCTTGCCCTTCATCTCGGCGCGGTAGCCGATGCCGACAATCTCCAAATCGCGCGTCCAACCCTTGGTGACGCCCTCAACGGCGTTGTTGACCAGGGCGCGCGCAAGTCCGTGCAGAGCGGCCTGCGAATCGTTCTCGCGGATGGCGACGATGTTTCCGTCCTTCTGCTCCACGGTGATGCCCGAGGGAAGAGCCGTATCCAGCTTGCCCTTGGGCCCCTGCACCAATACCGTGTTGCCTTCGATTTTGACCGTCACCCCTTGGGGGATCGGGATCGGCTTTTTTCCAATTCGTGACATAAGAGCTTCTAGCTTCTAGCTCCTAGCTCCTGGCCAGGCGCTTCATCAGTGATTTACTCTTTCGTTCCATCCGTTTACGTCAACGCAGCGTGTCTAGCTAGCAGCTAGAAGCTAGTAGCTAGAAGCTGCCCCTACCAAATCTCGCACAACAGTTCGCCGCCCACGCCTTCTTTGCGTGCCTGGCGTCCGGTCATCACACCGCGCGGCGTGGTCAGGATGTTGATCCCCATACCGCCCAGCACCCGCGGAATCTCGCTGCGGCGCACGTAGACGCGGCAACCCGGGCTCGACACGCGCGCCACGTTTGAAATCGCCGCTTCGTTGTGCGCGCCGTATTTCAAATAGATCCGGATGACCTTGTGACCTTCTTCCTCAGTGGCCTTGAAGTTCGAGATGTAGCCCTCTTCCTTCAAGATGCGGGCGATCTCCACCTTCAGCCGGGAAGCCGGGACGTCCACCTTCTGGTGCCGCGCCTGCAGCGCATTGCGCACCCTCGTCAGCATATCTGCGACCGGATCGGTCAACCTCATCGTTTGCTTCTCCTCTCGCCACCCGTTCGCTCCGCGTTCAGCGGAGAACCTGCAGCGGCTTGCTCACCCTTGCTTCTTTACGGCTGTCATCCTGAGCGAGACGTCTTTTGTCTCGCGAAGGATCTGGGCGCGCCGCGCGATCATTCTCGCGTTCTTTGCGAGAATGTCAACTCGCGCGTTCGGCGCGCTCCCCTACCAGGACGACTTCGCGACGCCAGGAATCTCCCCGCGCAGCGCCAGCCCGCGGAAGCACAAGCGGCACAGGCCAAACTTGCGCAGATAAGCCCGTGGCCGTCCGCATATCTTGCACCGGTTGTGCCGGCGCGAGGAGAATTTCGGTCTGCTCTCCTTTTTGTCGCGTGCCAGCTCAAACTTCTTTTCGATCTTGGCGTCCTTCACTCGTTTTGCTGTCGTCATGTAATCCTTAGAAAATCTGCCCTCAAACTTTGCAATCCTGAATTTGAAGCCTTACTGCGTGCGGAACGGCATGCCGAGATGCTTCAACAGCGTGCGCGCCTGGTTGTCGTTCGCCGCCGTGGTCACGATGGTGACGTTCATGCCTTTCATTTTGTCGACCTTCTCGTAAGAGATCTCCGGGAAGATCAACTGATCGTGCAGGCCGAGGGTGTAGTTGCCGCGGCCGTCGAACGACTTGGTGGAAACTCCGCGGAAGTCGCGCACCCGCGGCAGAACGATATTTACCAGCCGGTCGAAAAACTCATACATGCGGTCACCCCGCAGGGTCACCATGGTTCCGATGGCCTGCCCTTCGCGCACCTTGAACGCCGCAATCGACTTCTTCGCCTTGGTGACGATCGGCTTCTGCCCGGTAATCTGGCCAAGCTCATTTACCGCGGGATCCAGAACCTTCGCGTTCTGCGTGGCCTCGCCCATGCCCATGTTCACGACGATCTTGTGCAGGCGCGGAACCGCCATCGAGTTCTTCAGTTCAAGCTCTTTCAACAGAACCGGCGCCACTTCCTTGTCAAACCTGGAGCGCAGCCGCGGCCGCTCCTTGGCGCTGTGCCGGGCCTGCTCCGGCGCTTTCTGTTCCTGGGCCGAGTCCTTCGATGCTTTCTTATCTTTTGCCATCGCGTCTCTTCCACTCTCTCTCACGGTTTCGGGTTGTAAGAAAGCTCTTAGCTATTAGCCTTTAGCTTTTCTTGCGTCTACGGCTGCGTGAGACTAAATGTTCACTTCGCTGCTCGCGTCGCAGCCACAAGCTAAAAGCTAATGGCTAAGAACTAAGAGCTTATTTATCCAGCGTCGTTCCGCACTTCTTGCAAACCCGGACCTTACGATCGCCGCGCATCTCGCGTCCGATGCGCACCGGGCCGCAGCTCGGGCAGACCAGTTGCACATTGGAAAGCGCAATCCGGCTCTCCTGCTCGGCGATGCCGCCCGCGATGTTGCGCTGCGGGTTCGGGCGCACGTGCTTTTTCACGATCATTACGTGCTCGACCAGCAGCTTGTTGTCGTTGGGAAACACGCGCAGCACGCGTCCTTCCTTGCCTTTGTCCCGCCCCGTAATCACTTTCACGGTATCGTTGCGGCGGATATCCACTCGCTTATGTACTGTGCTGACGGTTCGCATTTCCAACTCTCAATTCTTAGTCTTGTTTCTCGGTACCCGGTACTCGCTACTCGCTACTCGGCACTAGATCACTTCCGGCGCCAGCGAGACAATCTTCAAAAACTTCTTTTCGCGCAGCTCGCGTGCCACGGGACCGAAGACGCGCGTCCCCACCGGCTCGCCCGCGTCGTTGATCAGCACCGCGGCGTTCTGGTCGAACCGGATGTAGGTGCCGTCGCGGCGGCGATGCTCCTTGCGCGTGCGCACGATTACCGCCTTCACCACTTTGCCCTTCTGCACCTGGCCATCAGGAGCGGCTTCCTTCACGGCGGCGGTGATTATGTCGCCGAGGCCGGCATTCAGCCCGGTGGAACCGCCGAGCGGCAGAATCATCTGCAGCTTGCGGGCGCCGGAATTATCGGCGACCTCCAGCATGCTTCTCATCATCACTGCCATGGCTTCAATCTCCCTCGATCTGTCCCCGGTGCGGCTACTTGCCCTTGCCCTTGCCTTTAGCTTTACCCTGCCCTTTGCTCTGGCTTTTAGCCTGGCCCTTGTCGTCGCGCTCCAGCGCGATCTCAGGCACCAGCGTCGTCTTGCGCACGATGTCCTTGAGCTTCCAGCGCTTCAACTTCGAAAGCGGACGCGTCTCCTCGAGGCGCACCACGTCGCCCACGTGCGCTTCGTTCTTCTCGTCGTGCGCGTAAAACTTCTTATTGCGCGCCACCACGCGCCCGTAGAACGGGTGCGCCTTCTTGCGCGTTACTTGCACCACGATGGTCTTGGCCATGCGGTTGGAGACGACTTCGCCCACCACTTCTTTGCGGCGGCCCTGCACATGCTCGCTCCGCGGCATTGCGGACTTCCCGGTTGCGGCTTCCGCCATTAGCGTTTCTCCGTTGCGGCGGAGCGCGAGCGCTCGCCTAAAATTGTCTTGACCCGCGCGATATCCTTGCGCAGGCCGCGAATCTTCTTCAGGCTCTCGGTCTGGCCCATGTTCAGCTGAAACTTCAGCTTGAACAGCTGGTCCGCGAGATCCCGCCCCTGATGCTGGAGCTCGGCGTCGGTTAGATTGCGAATCTTGTCGGATTTCATAAAATTCAGTTCCCAGTTTCCAGAACCTATCTCATCGACCGTCTCGGGAAGGGCACGGCTTCAGCCGTGCCGCCCAGAACCGGCCAACCCGCGGGCTTAAGCCCCTGAGATAGCCGGCAGCTCAGTGCGCCGTTTCGCGCTTGACCAGCGTCGTGCGCAGCGGCAGCTTGTGCGACGCCAGTCGCATGGCTTCGGTCGCATCCGCGATCGTGACCCCCTCCATCTCAAACAAAATCTTTCCCGGACGCACCACCGCCACCCAGTGATCGGGCGCGCCCTTGCCCTTGCCCATGCGGGTTTCGGCCGGCTTCTTGGTCACCGGCTTGTCGGGAAACACCCGGATCCAAATCTTGCCGCCGCGCTTCACGAAGCGGGTCATGGCCACGCGGCTGGCCTCGATCTGGCGGTCGGTGATCCAGCCCGGCTCCAGCACTTTCAGCCCGTAGTCGCCGAAAGCCAGCGTGCTTCCGCGCCAGGCTTTGCCGGTCATGCGGCCGCGCTGCTGCTTGCGGTATTTCACTTTCTTGGGCATCAACATAAGTCGGCTCTTCGCTCTTACTTCTGCATTCTCAATTCTGCCTTCTGACTTCCTTAGAACGCTCCCACGCCCGCCGTCTGTTCCCGCTTCTTGGCCGGGAGAATCTCACCCTTGTACACCCAGCACTTCACGCCGATCACGCCGTAGGTGGTCCTGGCTTCCGTAAACCCGTATTCGATGTCGGCCCGCAGCGTGTGCAGCGGCA
>PKVW01000041.1 GCA_003131585.1 Acidobacteriaceae bacterium | reverse complement strand
TCCCGAAAAGTGGGAACTGGTTTTCGGATAAGATCATGCGCAAAGAGAAATGCCCATGAGCGACGCCCCATCGATCGTCCACATCGACCGGCTGGAGCTGACTGTCGCGCCGAAGCCGTGGGCCTTTGCGGCCGAGCGGCGCGCCAAAATCGATGCGCATTTCGCGAAGCTGCAACGCGAGAAGCCGGCTTTGTGGAACGGCCGCGTGCTGTTGTTGCATGAATACAGCATGGCCGACGGGGTGCTGCGCGGCGCCTATTTGGAAACCGACTTTGCGAGCTTCGCCGCCTGGCGCCATTGGGGGAGGCCGGCGGCGGGGGTTCACGACTGTTTCGGCGCGGCGGCGATCGTCGCGGCCGATGGCGCGTTTCTGCTCGGGGTCATGGGTCCGCACACCGCCAATTCCGGCCGCATCTATTTTCCTTGCGGCACGCCCGATCCGGACGACATCGTGGGGAGCCGCGTCGATCTCGATTTCAGCGTGCGGCGCGAGCTCAAGGAGGAAACCGGGCTAGACATCGCCGAGTTCANNATCATCTGGCGCGTGAGCGGCAACCGGAACTCGCCGATATCCGCATCGTGCGCGGCCCGGCCGATTCCGATCCCGCGATGCCGCGCTTCGTCACCGCGTTCCTGGCGCAGCGGTTCGCCATGCGATAGACTTTTGCCCATGAAGCTCTACAGCATTGCCAAACGCTTTCGCATCGACAGACCGGACAAGTTTCGCCTGTCCGCGCACGACCCTGCCGAGTGCTACGGCCTTACCGCCGACAAGAAAGAAGCCAAGGCCATGCTCGCCGAGGGCATCGAGCGGCTGGCCGAATTGCAGGAGCGGCTATACGCCAACGACCGTTGGTCGGTGCTGATTGTGCTGCAGGCGATGGACGCCGCCGGCAAGGACGGCATCATCAAGCACGTGATGAGCGGCATCAATCCGCNNCGCTCGCATTACGAGGAAGTGCTGACCGTGCGCGTGCACAAGGAATTGCTGGCGCGCGAGAAGCTGCCGAAGAACCTGGTCGGCAAGGAACTCTGGCAGCAGCGTTTCGACGATATCCGCGCCTTCGAGCGTCATCTCGCGCGCAACGGCACGCTGATCCTGAAATTCTTCCTCAACGTGTCGAAGGACGAGCAGCGCCGCCGCTTCCTCGCGCGCATCGATGAGCCGGCCAAGCGCTGGAAATTCTCTTTTGCCGACGTTGCCGAGCGCAAGCTCTGGGACGAATACATGCACGCGTATGACGATCTGATCCGGCAGACCAGCCGTCCGGAGGCGCCCTGGTTCGTGGTGCCGGCCGACAACAAATGGTTCACCCGGCTGGTGGTGGTGGGGGCGATGGTGCAGGAACTCGGCGCGCTCGACCTCGATTTTCCGAAGGTCGAGGGCAACGCGCTCAAGGAATTGAGAAAGGCGGAGAAGGCGCTGAAGCGGGAGAAGTCGTAGCGCCGGATCGCGGCTTCGCCTCGTTGCAGGCGCGCGGACAGCAATGCTGACCTATCTGCCGCTTGCGCTGACCCAGACCTTTCCAGTAGAAGATGCCATTGTTACGTGCGGTTAACGCGGACTTTACCTTGTTCCGCGACCTTAGCCGTCGAAGTCGAGGGATCTTCTAAGCCATGTCGGCGCGCCAAAATATCTGCGCGATCGANNGCGCCCAAAAGCGGCGCATTCGACGAGAAGGATCAATGCCATGACTAACAAGACCCAGTCCGACAAGGACCGCGTCGTCATCTTCGACACGACGTTGCGCGACGGCGAGCAGTGTCCCGGCGCGACCATGACGCATGAAGAGAAACTCGCCGTGGCCGAGCTGCTCGACACCATGGGCGTGGACATCATCGAGGCCGGTTTCCCGATCGCCTCGGAAGGCGACTTTGCCGCCGTGCACGAGATCGCCAAGCGCTCCAAGAACGCCGTGATCTGCGGTCTCTCACGCGCGTCGCCGAAAGACATCGACCGCTGTGCGGAAGCGATCAAGCCGGCCCGGCGCAAGCGCATCCATACGTTTCTCTCCACCTCGCCGGTGCACATGAAGTGGAAGCTGCAGAAGGAGCCGCACGAGGTCTACGAGATGGTGATCGGGCAGGTCACCCGCGCGCGCAGCCACACCGACGACGTCGAATGGTCGGCCGAGGATGGCACCCGCACCGAGCAGGATTTCCTCTGCCGCTGCGTGGAAGCCGCCATCAATGCCGGCGCCACCACCATCAATATCCCCGACACCGTCGGCTATACGGTGCCGGAGGAATATTTCGCGCTGTTCAAGATGCTGCGCGAGCGCGTGCCCAATTCCGACAAGGCGCGCTTCTCCACCCATTGCCACAACGATCTCGGCATGGCGGTGGCCAATTCACTCGCCGGCGTGAAGGCGGGCGCGCGCCAGATCGAATGCACCATCAACGGCATCGGCGAGCGTGCCGGCAACGCTTCGCTCGAAGAGATCGTCATGGCGATGCGGGTTCGCCATGATCGCTATCCCTACGAGACCGGCATTGTCGGCGAACATCTGTTCCCCGCCAGCCAGCTGCTGAGCGAAATCACCGGCGTGCCCGTGCAGCCCAACAAGGCCATCACCGGACGCAATGCCTTCGCGCACGAAGCCGGCATTCACCAGGACGGTGTACTCAAGAATCCCTTGACCTACGAGATCATGACGCCCCAGTCGGTCGGTGTGCCCGACTCGAAACTCGTTCTGGGCAAGCACTCCGGCCGTCACGCTCTCGCGAAACGCTGCGAACGACTCGGCTGCCAGTTCGACCGCCGCGCTCTCGATGACATCTATCGCCGCTTCGTTCGCCTCGCCGACAAAATCAAACATGTCGAAGATCATCACCTGCTGGAATTGATCCGTGACACCCACAAGCCGGCGGCATCAGCGGCTCCGCTGTTCGAGCCGCTTGAAACAACTCTTGCCGCCGCCACTGCCTCAAGTCACGAATCACCCCGGCCGTTTCCACTGGCGCCGCAAACCAACGCCTTCGGCGTGCCGCTGCCCGTTCCCGTCGATCACCATCACGATCAGGAAGACTATCTCTGGGGCGTCTAGCGGTTTACCGGATGCCTTCGGAAGATTTATGTGGGGACAGCCGCCCGCGGCTCTCCGTCCGGGCGCAGCCCGGCGGGTTGGGATACCACCGCTTTCTCGCTGGGAATCCTGCGCCGCAAAAGCGGTTTCCATTAAACTAATCCCCGCATGCATCTGAACCTCACCATCCTCCCCGGCGACGGGATCGGCCCGGAAGTCACCGAGCAAGCTGTCCTCGTTCTTCAAGCCGTAGCCGACGCCTTCGGCCACCAACTTCAGCTCCAGCGCAAGAACATCGGCGGCGCGGCATTGACGGCCGCCAATGATCCTCTGCCTGCCGATACAATTCAGTCGTGCCTTGCGTCCCGCGCGGTCCTGCTCGGCGCAGTAGGAAGTCCTGCGTTCGATCACTATCCCAACCACCTTCGCCCCGAAGCCGGACTCCTCCGCCTGCGCCGCGAACTCGGCGCCTACGCCAACCTGCGTCCCGCCATCTGCTTTCCCGCACTGGAAGACTGTTCACCGCTGCGCGCCGATCTGGTTCGAGGCACCGACATCATGATCGTCCGCGAGCTGCTGGGAGGGCTTTATTTCGGAGAGCCGCGTTCTATCGCGGGCGCGCCCGGCTCCCGCATTGCCACCAACACCATGACGTACGACGAGTCGGCCATCGAACGCATCGCCCGTGTCGCCTTCGACCTCGCCGTGAAGCGCCGCCACAAAGTTCTCTCCGTCGACAAAGCCAATGTTCTCGAGTGTTCCCGCCTGTGGCGCGAAGTCGTTACCCGCTGCGCGAAAGATTATCCGGGAGTGCAACTCTCTCACATGTACGTGGATTCCGCCGCCATGTCGCTGGTGCAGCGTCCCAAAGATTTCGATGTGGTGCTCACCGAAAACATGTTTGGCGACATTCTCTCGGACCTGGCCGGTGGAGTGGTCGGTTCGCTCGGCCCGCTCGCCTCAGCCAGCATCGGAGGCCCGGTCGGTGTGTATGAGCCTGTCCACGGCTCCGCGCCCGACATTGCCGGCAAGGGCATCGCGAATCCCCTCGGCGCGATTCTTTCCGCCGCCCTGCTCCTCCGCCATTCTTTTGGGCTGGAGAACGAAGCCGCTTGCATCGAGAACGCGGTCAGCGCCGCACTGAATCAAGGCTCCCGCACCGCAGACCTGGCCAGATCTGGACAAAAACCAGTTTCCACCTCGGAAATGGGGAGCCGGGTGGTGGAAGCGGCACGAGGATCCAGGAGCACTACCCAGTTACATCATCCACCATTGCCGCTCGAAGCAAAGCATTGATTCGGGTCTGATACCCCTTGCCCTGCTCGCGCAGCCAGGCAACCACATCGGCGTCCAGTCGGACGGTCAGTTGTAGCTTGACTGGCCGGTAGAAGGGATTGCGTACTGCGTGCTTCCAAAAGCCGTCTGTGAGGGGAGGAATGTCGGAGTAGTCGATCTTGTCATCCGGCATCGAAGCCAAAGCAGCGGCCTCGCGTCGCTGCTGCGCCGTCAGTGGACTAGAAGTAGTTCTTTTGACGCTCTTCTTCATAGCGTTTTCTTTCCCTCCGGCTGGCCCGCCGCGCCGAAATGATGCGAATGGTCTCATCCGGTTCGTCATCACCGGCTTCAATATTATGGGCTACCAGCAGCAGCAATACGCCATCCACCGTTCCAATCGTTTGCCATCGGCGTTCGCCACCTTCAATTCGGTCCTGTTCCACAAACGCGTCGGGATCTTCGAAGACTTGCCGCGCGATCTCGAAGCTAACCCCATGTTTTCGCCGGTTGGCTCGCGCCTTGGCGTTGTCCCATTCGAACCGTAGCATGTCATGTCACTATTATAACTATAGGAGTGTAACTACACAACTGGAGGTTTAATTCGATTCGTACCGCCTTTGGGTCATGTTCTGGCGGCCGGCCCCCCGGGCAGCGTCTTAGTCGACTGCGCGCTCACTGCGGAACCGCCGTCATACTTGCCCGTCAGGTTATACCAGCGGATGCGCAGCATCTCCTGAAACATGCGCGCCCCATCCACCAGCGGATGAAGCCGTGTGTCCCCGCTGTGCCCCCAAAGCACGGCCACTTCCTCCACGCGAAATCCAAACTTTCGCGCCAGGAAAAGAATCTCAGGATCGAAGCCCCAGCGCTCGATGCGCTGCAGCGGCAGAATCGTTTGCGCGGCCCGGCGGGTAAAAGCTTTGAAGCCGCATTGCGTATCTTTGAAGCGCAGCCCCAAAATAACCCGCAGCAACAAATTGAAGATCCTTCCAAAAAGCTGCCGGTGCAGCGACTGCCGCCGCGTCTGGAATTCCGCCCGCAGCCAGCGCGAACCAATGGCGATGTCCGCCCCCGCCGCCAGCGCCGCCAACAACTTCGGCATCTCTTCGATGGGCGAAGAGAGATCCGCGTCGCTGAACACCACCACGTCGCCCCGCGCGGTCAGCATGCCATTGCGCACACTATAACCTTTGCCGCGATTGCCGGGATTCTCCACCAGCCGCAATACCGGCTCTCTTTCCGCAAACCCGCGCACGATCTCCGCCGTGTTGTCGCGCGATCCATCGTTCACCACGATCACTTCCGCATTCCATCCCTGCTCGCGCACGTATGCCAGCACCTTCTCCAGAGTTACCCCCAGGCGCTCGCCTTCGTTGTAGGCCGGGATGACGATGCTGTACATGATGTTCTTCAATCTGGATTTCCGTGCGCCGTGCCCAAAGCCGTCCGCAAGCCGCATCGGGAACGCTTAAGATGTCGCCCGCCTCAAACCCGTTGCCCCAAAAATTGCTTCGCCATTGTACGTCGTAAAGAGCCGGTCGAGGGAACTGAAAATCGAGACACCGGGAACTGAGAACTGCCTCTCACGCCACGCTGCGTTTTTCCGCGAGCATGCTGAAAAACTCATTCACCAGTTCGGCGTCCCACCAGCCCTGGCGGGCTTCCTCGCGCATGGTTTGCGCGGCCTGATCGTGCGCCAGCGCGGGCTTGTACGGCCTCGCCGTGCACAGCGCATCGTACACATCCACCACCTGCAAAACCCGTGCCAGCAGCGGGATCTCGCCTGCCCGCAATCCGTCGGGATAGCCCGATCCATCCGCATGCTCATGATGATGCCGGATGACCGGCAGCACCAGTCTCAACGACTTCAGCGGCTTGCAGATATTCTCCCCGGTCACCGGATGCTGCTTCATGATCGCCCATTCCGGAAGTGTCAGGTCGCCGCCTTTCTTCAGAATTCCGTCCGGCACCGCAATCTTGCCCAGGTCGTGCAAATATCCGCTGCGGCGCAGCGCCATGATCGAATCTTCATCCAGTCCCAGATGCCGTCCCAAATCCGCGGCGCGTAATGCCAGCCTCTCGCAGTGCCCTTCGGTGTAAGGGTCGCGGCCCTCCACGATCAGCCCCAGCGTGCACAGCACCGAATCCGCCGTCTCCAACTCGTCGGTGAATTCCTTTACCCGCAGCAACGACTTCACCCGCGCCGTCAACTCTTCCGCCAGAACCGGCTTGTTCAAAAAGTCGTCCGCTCCCGCTTCAATTCCCCGCATCTTGTCCGAGCTGTCGCTTAGTCCCGTGATCAGCACGAAGGGAATCAGTCGCGTGGCCGGATCTCTCTTGAGTTCGCGGCATAGTTCATGGCCTGACTTCCCTGGCATTTTCACATCCGACAGAATCAGGTCGGGCGCCTGCCGCCGCACCTCTACCTCCGCCTGCTCCGCATCGGCGGCCGTCACCACCTCATAGCCGCGCAGGGCAAGCAACTGGCTCATCAGCCCCGCAATGCCAGGGTGGTCATCTACCACCAGAATCCGGGGAACGCGCCGCTGCGCCCACGGCCCGCTCATATCCTGAGCGGAAGCCGCTTCTCGTTGGAAAGTTGTCCAGGACCCGGCGCTCACAGCCGGACGGGAATCGTGAGGGAAACTCATCGCGCACTTGCTACTCCCATAATTCTACCGCAACGTCAACCTCAACCGCGCGGACGCACATGCCATCAGCGCCGTCAATCGCGTCCTCCAGCGCCTGACCCGCCTGCTGTCCCACTTCGGAACCCCACCGCGGAACCAGTTCGCGATTTGTGACCGCTAACCTTGTCCTCCAACCTGTTTCCTGCTTAACCTCGGCCATGGTCCGCATGTTGCAATCGCGCCGCTGGATATTGCTGTCGCTCCTCATCTCTGTCATTCCGGCGAACGCTGTCGCCGCCGCCGCCAAACCTCATGTCATCACTTTCGGTAAGTCTACCGCTGTCCAGTGGTTCCCCGATCCCGGCGCCGGAGACGAGAAGCCGCTCACCCTGAAAGTTCGACCTCTTCTGCTCGACGCCCGCGTCAAGGAATTCACTCTCGGCTCCGCGCACGACGTCACCGACCGCCTATTCGTCATCCGGCGCGCCTTCCGGGTCAATGACAGCCTTCCCCAGGAATCCACCTCCCAGCCGCACTGGCAATGGCAACCCGGAGGATGGGTTCTCGTCGACCGCGTCACCGGCCACATTTCCCCTATCAATCTTCCCGAATTCGACGCTTTCTACTCCACCGCCAGTTGGTACCGCGATTACGCCGCCTATTGCGGCATCTCCGACGATGGCAAGAAAATCTACGCCGTCGTCGCCCAAATCAGCCGCCGCAAACCCGTGCTCAAAAAAATCCTCGCCTCCCAGAGCAACGCCGGGGAAGAAAAGAAAGGAGAAATAAAAGCTACCTCCGCCGATTCCGCCTGTCCCGTGCCCGCCTGGCAGCGAGGCCCCGCCCGCATCACCTTCGAGCCCTCAGGCGCCCCCAAACAAACCTTCGCCATCCGCGGCCACATCGTAGATCTGATGACCGAGGAGGAAGACGACGAAGAAGCCGCGAAATAATTTAGGGAAACGTATTTCCGAATCTCGCGGGAAAGGTGTCCGGCACGCTCTTGGCCGCATGCCAAATGCTGAATGCAGGGCCCTGACTGGCCACTGACCACTGACCATCGCTACTTCAACTCCTCCGCCACCATTCTCTCTTTCACCTTCGCGCTGGTAACCAATATCACCGAGAGCACCACAATCACACTCCCCATCACAATGAAGCGATCCACGCGCTCGTGCAGAATCAGCCAGCCCAGAAATACCGCCACCACCGGATTCACATACGCATACGTCGACACTTTCGACGTGGGCACATGCTCCAGAAGCCAAATGTAGGCCGTATACCCGATCCACGATCCGCACACCACCAGATACAGCACCGCGCCCACCCCGCGCATCGTCCACGTAACCCGCGCGAAATCTCCCGCCGCTGCTGCAAACAAAAAGTTTCCCGCGCCCGCCGCCGTCACCTGCCATCCCGTCGCGCTGAACACGTCCATGCCCGACTGCCAGCGCTTCGACAGTACCGATCCCAGCGCCCAGGAAAACGATCCGCCCAGCAGACTAAGCGAGGACAACAGCTCGCGCCGGCCCATCGCCGACGTCGCGTGCAACTCCGGCCAGAACAATACCAGCAATCCCACTATCCCTAGTCCCAATCCCGCCTTGCCTCGCCACGAAATGTGATGATGGCCGAGCAGCAGCGAGTCCAGCACCAGAAACCACAACGGCGTGATGGCCACGATCAGTGCCGCCAGTCCCGATGGCACGGAAAGTTCCGCCCACGACAGCGTCAGGTTGCCCCCCATCAGCAGCAGGATTCCCACCACCGCCGCCAGCGCAATCTGCCGCGCCGAATACCTAATCCTGCGCCCCGTCGCCGCGCACACCGCCAGCATCACCACGCCGGCAATCGAAAACCTCACCGCGCACATCAGCGCCGGAGGAATGGTCTGCACCGCAATATCAATCGCCAGATAGGTCGAGCCCCAGAACAAATACACCAGCCCGAAGGCAAGAATCACCGCAAAACGGCTTGGACTCGTCGCTTTCAATTTGTCGTGAGAAAACAGAGGAAGTTAAAAGATATCAGACAAGAGAGGAGTAGCCGTGGATTCTAGAGTCCTTGTGAATCGCCGTGAGCGGGAGCAGGGCCGAGCCATGTTTCATTTCAGTTTTTCGTATTCGGATTTCGCCTGCTTGAAAATGGGGATGTCGGGGTCGGCGTCCTTCCAGAGGGCAAAGAAATCCTGATAGGCGGCTTTGGCTTTGGCGGTGTCGCCGGTCAATGTATAGGCCCGCCCCAAGCCAAGTTTTGCGAGGGAGTGCTCAATACCAACGGGAACGATGCCGCGATGGTCAACGATTTTCTGGAATTCGACGGCTGCCTCAGGTCCGCGCTTCGCCTCCAGGTAGACGAGCCCACGGACGTAGATGGGAAGCAAGCCACTGTAAATGGCAAGTTCATACGGCGTGGCCGCGCGCATCGAATCGATGGCCTGCTCCGGAGATTTGCGATTCATGGCCACCAGTGCCGCTACGGATGGGGCCCACACGTTGTGCAACAGCGTGTCGTCGGGGAAACGGCGGCCCAAGTCCGCCATCATGATTGGGGCGCGGCTGTCGCCAATCATGGCAAGGGCGAGCGTGGCTGGGTTCAGGTTGCCGCGGCCATGCGCAAGGGCCGCGCTGGAATTGGCAAGTTCGCGCGCCCTGGTTACGTTTCCTAATTCAGCCTCCACGACGGCCCAGGAGGCCTGGGTGCCGGCTGTGGATTCCTTGAAACCAAGGCGGTCCGTCACCTGAATCGAACGGTTCAGCAGCTCTCCGGCTTTCTGTATTTGCCCGCGCGAAGCGGCTGCACTCGCGGCCTCGCTGGTCAGCAGGTATTCGCTGGGTTTGCCTTCGGCCCACTTCATTTCACGTTGCATGCCAGCGGCATCGGCATTGAGGAAGGCTAAGTCGTAAAGTTGCTGGTGAATGAAAAGATTGTCGGCCTTGGCGTCGATTGCCCGCTGAAGTATGGACTGGGCTTCCTCCACCCGGTTGAGAGCCATGTAAGATCCCGCCGCCATGGAATAGCCGAAGGGCGCGGCCGGCTCAAAGCGTGTGCTCTCGTTCGCCGCAGGAATCGCCTTTTCGTACTCGCCCAGGAAAATGGAGTACAACACCGCGAGGTTGCCGTAAGCGCTGGAATTGTTGGGATAAGTCTGGATGGCGAGTTCCAGAGTTTGCCGGTCTTTATCGACGTTTCCCGAGGATGTGTAGAAGTGGTCGTCGATGTAGAAGCGCTCGCGATCGCTGACTCGATCGCGTAAGTCGAAGGCTTTTTTCGCAACCTCGACAGACCGGTCTTCTTCGCCGAGATTGTTGTAAATGGCTGAGAGCCGGGCATAGGCCATGGCGAAGTTCGGGTCCAGTTCGATGGCGTGCTGGAAGAGAGGGATGGATTCCGCTTCGCCGCCCCCGTTACGCTTTTCGTCGGCCGCAGCGTAAGCTTTCAAGGCTTCGAGCGAGGAGGTGGTGGCTTCCGTGACGGGAGTGTCGAATTTTTGTATGGAGGCGAGCGACTCACCGAGCTTTCCGCGCAGGCTGGACGCGGCTTTGCCCACCGCCGGCAGCACCGCTTCTTTGCTGGCTGCGGTTACTTGCTCGCGAGCCAGGGAATCTCCGGTAACGCAATTGGTGGCGTCGAGTGAGACGACATACTGGCTGCCCAAAGTCTCAACCGACCCGCTCAACATGGCTTTGATGTGCTGGCGCTCGCAGATCTCGCGGGCTACTGCGCCGGTGACGCGTTCGTCGGAGGCGCGTCCCATGAACTGAAGGGCTTTGCGGACGGTTTGATCGGGAACAATGTTGAGGTATGGCGATTGTTCCAGTTGCACTGCCAGGGCTTGTTTCAGAGTGCCGTCGAACACAGGATCCCCGGTTGTGTTGACGAAGTCTGCGAGCAGGACGCTGTCTTTTCCGGTAAGCTTCGACGAGTGCCACGTACGCAAGTAGAGGCCCCCGCCGATCGCGGCGGCGAGGAGGACCAAGACCACGAGTACCAACATCTTGCGGGATTTCTTTTCGATAACACCGCTACTGTGCGCCACCGCTACAGCGCTCGAGGATGCAGCCGGAACAATCTGCTGAGCGGAGACAGGCTTGTGAGATCCGGACGCCGGAGCGGCCGCACCAGGTTCTTGAATAGTGGGATACGAATCGGATTGCGCCGCGACCGCTCGTCCGCTCCCCGTATCGCGCTTCAACCGCTGCAGGTCGGCGCGAATGTCGGCCGCATGCTGGTAGCGCAGGTTCCGGTCTTTCTCCAGCGCCTTGTTGATCACGTCTTCCAGCCTCGATGGCAGGTCCGGATTCAAACGGATCGGGGAAGTCGGGGCGCGATCCAGAATGGCTTGAAAGATAAGCGCAGAGGTTTCTCCCCGGAACGGCAGCGTCCCCGTGCCCATCTCATACAGCACAACCCCGAAGGAAAAAAGATCTGTGCGGGAATCGAGTTCTTTGCCCTTGGCCTGCTCCGGAGACATATAGGCGACCGTGCCCAAGGTCGAACCGGGGCTGGTCAAATGCTCCTCAACCGCCACATCGGTCGGCGCCGTCACTTCTGGCATGTTCGCCGGCGACGCCGGGCTGGCCTTCACCTTTGCCAGGCCGAAGTCGAGAATCTTTGCGTGTCCACGCTTGGTAACAAAAATGTTCGCGGGCTTGATGTCGCGATGCACAATGCCTTCGGTGTGCGCCGCGTCCAGCGCATCCGCAATCTCAATCCCCAGCTCCAGGATCGTTTCCACTTCCATCGGACGGGCGCCGATCAAGTGCTTGAGCGTTGCCCCGTCAAGGAACTCCATCACCAGGTACGCGCGCCCATTCTCCTCGCCGATGTCGTAAATCGTGCATATGTTGGGATGATTGAGCGCGGACGCCGCCTTCGCTTCACGCCGGAACCGCTCCAGCGCCTGGCGATCTTGCGCGAGATCTTCAGGCAGAAACTTGAGCGCGACAAAGCGGCCAAGGCGCGTGTCCTCGGCTTTGTAGACCACGCCCATGCCGCCGCCGCCAAGCTTCTCGATGATCCGGTAATGCGAAATGGTTTTCTCGATCAGAAGACAGCCCCGCCCCCTGGGGTGCAGCCCATGCTAAGGCCCAATCTGCTGGAAGTCAAAATGTGGGGACAGCCGCCCTCGGCTGTCCGCCGGGCGCAAGCCCGGCAGCCTTGGGCCCAGCATAAGAACCCCTCAGCGCCATGGGCGAACACAGGGCGAAATATCTCGACATTCCCAATCAAATCGGGGGTTACGCCGCGCCGCGCCGCAAGTTATAATGTCTTAGTGATGTCGGCTGTTCGCGATGCTGCGCAACAATCCCAATTCGCATCTGCCCGAGTGCTGGCTGCACTGCCTGGTATGCCCGCGGCGCTATCGCGCGATGCTGCCTTCCCGTCTGCGCCCCGGCCTCTTCGGTAGCGACTAACCAATCCTCCGCCCGCTTCGCCCCGGCATCCGTAGGCTGAACCAGGCCGCGCGATCCGAGGTCCCGCCACCTATAACTTAAAGCTAACCGCTGAAAGCCGCTCACGGAGGATGCCATGACCACCAAAACCATGACCACTAAAATCATGACCGCAGTTGCCGGGCCCGCTGTTAATGGACCCGCTGCTAACGGGCCCAAGATCAAGACCGCCCTGCCCGGGCCCAACGCCCAGCGCGTGCTCGCGGGCGACCAGAAATATATTTCGCCGTCCTATACCCGCTCCTATCCGCTCGTGGCCAGGAGCGGCCGCGGCATCGTCGTCACCGACGTGGACGGCAACGAGTTCTATGACTTCTCCGCCGGCATTGCCGTGGTCTCGACCGGACACTGCCATCCCGATGTGGTCGCCGCCATTCGGAAGCAGGCCGGCGAACTGATCCACATGTCGGGCACCGATTTCTATTACGAGAGCATGGTCCAGCTCGCGGAGCGCCTGTCGAAGATCGCGCCCATGCCTGGCCCGCACAAGATTTACTACGGCAACTCGGGCGCGGAGGCGGTCGAGTGCGCGCTCAAGCTGGCGCGCTATCACACCAGGCGCCCGAACATCATCGCATTCTTCGGCGCGTTTCACGGACGCACTATGGGCGCGCTCTCGCTGACCGCATCGAAACCCCAGCAGCGGCGCCGCTTTTCGCCGCTCCTGCCGGGCGTGACTCATGTGCCCTATCCCGATCTGTATCGCGGACGCAAAGACGCCACCCAGGATCCTGACGCGTTCGCCTTGGGCTGCGCCCGCTTCATCGAAGAGAAGCTATTCAAGACGACGCTGCCTCCCGAGGAAGTGGCCGCGATCTTCGTCGAGCCAGTGCAGGGCGAGGGCGGCTACGTCGTCGCGCCCACCATCTTCATGCAGGAGTTGCGCCGCATCTGCGATCGCCATGGAATCCTCCTTGTGCTTGACGAAGTGCAGAGCGGCGCGGGGCGCACGGGCAAGTGGTGGGCAGTCGAGCACACCGGCGTCGAGCCGGACATGATCTGCATGGCGAAGGGCATTGCGTCGGGTATGCCGCTGGGCATCACGATGACGCGTTCCGAAATCATGGACTGGGTGCCTGGTTCGCACGCCTCAACCTTTGGCGGCAATCCAGTGTGCATCGCGGCGGCGCTGGCTACGCTCGACGTGATCGAGAAAGAAAATCTGCTGGAGCATTCCGCCGTTGTAGGCGCACACATGATGAAGCGCATGGCAAGCTGGCCCGCGAAACTGAAGCTGGTGGGCGATGTGCGCGGCCGCGGGTTGATGATCGGTTGCGACATCGTGAAAGACAAGTCGACCAAGGAGTATGGCAACGCAGATCGCGACCAGATCGTCGAGCGGGCGTTCGAGCATGGCGTACTGTTTTTGGGCTGCGGGCCGAGCACGATCCGGATTTGCCCGCCGCTGGTGGTGACCAAAGAAGAAGCCGACGTTGCCCTCGACGTGCTCGAAGAGTGCATCCAGCAGGTTGGGAATCAGCCAGTGGGCAAGTAGTAGAGGATGGCTTCCGGCATTCAGCTTCCGGCGTCTGGCCCCATGGTCCGACGGGAGCGTGATGGGAAGGTCGAGCCAGCCTCCATGAGGGGCTGGCTCACCCGCAGCAGAATAGATTCGCTATGACTCCTCATGACAAACAGATAACAATCTCTTTACATTCCTGTGACGGTTAGCCAGCAACCGTTGCTTATCCTTATCCCCTTAGGAGATCAATCTTGGGGCCGGGTAGGATCGCGGAAGCGGGCGGGAATCCAATGAGAGTTACGAAGCTGGTGTTGGGAATGCTGGCAATCGGGGTGTGGGTCGGACCAAGCAACCTTTACGCTCAAAGCCAAGCGATCGACGTGAACAAGTCTAGTTTGAAGATTCGAGTTTTCAAATCGGGCGTGTTTTCGGCGTTCGCGCACGATCACGAAATACAAGTCCCGATTGAAGAGGGTAGGATCGACGAGGGAAAGATCGATTCCTCCGCCCAAGCAAGAGTTCAACTGCGCATGGACGCGCGCAAGATGCGCGTGCTGGACCCGGAGATCGCGGCAGACAAGCGTGCCGAGATCCAACACACGATGCAAGGCGCTGCGGTTCTCGATGTCGAGAAGTTTCCAGAAATCTCTTACCAATCCACGGCCGTCACCGGCAAAGGGGGCGCCCATTGGGAAGTACACGGGATTCTGAGCCTGCACGGCGAGAAACAACCCGTCGTTGTGGAGGTGTTTTTACAGGGTGGCCACTATCGCGGTTGTGCATCTTTCAAGCAGAGCGAGTTCGGCATAACTCCCATACGCATCGCGCGTGGAACCATTAAGGTGAAAGACGAAGTCAAAATAGAATTCGATATCGTTCCGGTTCCATGAGGAGTGAATATTCTTTTCTACCTGAACGAGAACGTTCGGTTGAATCGCTCGGCCCCTCGCGCTGCTGGGCGGCGACTCGCACCTGCCCACCCCCGCAAAGGAAAGCGAGGATGGGGCATCCTCTGCGGCGGTGGCTGACGATCGCGTTACGGGTGGCATCGACCTGCCATTGACCTTACAACGTTAGTATGCAGGGCGTGGTCGGTCCACTTTTGAATCGTGTCTGACTGCACACGAGGGCCACTGGCGGGCACGCAAGTGCCTACACGCCAATCCTGACTCCAATGCTGCACCCGTCCAGCCGGGGTTGTACACCGGCGTCGGGATTCGTCCCGTCTTCTCACCTCCGATGTGATCGTAAAATGTCAGATCCTGAGCCCGACACGGTTATCTCATCAGCCAGCAGCCGTCGGGCTTGATCGGTCTAGCAGGCGACGGCCCCTCTCCTAGAACGTTATTGAGCGGTGATGGTCACCGCATTAGTGCTGGTGACGTTGCATAGCGTGGCCGTAACCTGAGTCGACTCCCCTGCCGTTGAGAGGGTGCTGGTCGTGCCGATGCCACTGGTGATCGACGACAGAACATTTGTATCCGTAATGTTCCAGGTTACCTCATTGGTGACAGTCTGGCTTCCACTGCCGCTGAACGTTGCCGCCGCAGTGAATGTGATTGAGACGGAGGTCATGTGCGGGAAGGTAAGCGGATTGGCGGTGATCGTGAGGCTCGTCACTGCGGGGCAGACGGAAACCGACGCCGTAGCTGGCGTGAGTGCCTGGTACGCCGCAGTGATGGTTGTCGTTTGCGGCGGGTTGGCAACGGTTAAGGCGGCGGTGACCAAACCTGTATTTTGCCCAACCGTCGCTGCGGCCGGGTTGCTCGAAGTCCAAAAGGACTGGTCTGTCACGACCTTATTGGGGGATCCGTCGCTCGGAACGCCCGAAGCAATCATCTGCAGGGTACCGCCCGGCGGAATGGTTTCGCCGGTCGGGCCGACCGTTATGCTCGTTATCGTCGGGGTGACGAAGAAGCCGCGGCAGCTTACGGCGAGGGCCAAGGTTGCGAGCGCGGCGAAGGCGCCAGCTAGGCGGAGCTTGTATTTCGTGGATGACATAGTTATTTGGGACTCCTTGGGCGCGCGCTGCTGAAAATTGTAGCAGAAGAAGATTTCGGGCCAAGCGCGGAAGTACACTTCCGTGCCGGCGCGGAACCAGCGCGGCTAACGCCGCTCTTGGGGTAAGAACGCCGGAGCGATGGGGGCTTGCGCGGAAAAAACGAGTCAGCGATGGACAAATGCGGCGCTGCGCTGCGCAGGACAGCGGGAGGCCTGTCCTGAGCGAAGTCGAAGGGCGGCTGTCCCCACATGATCATTTCGCACACCATCCCCACATCCCCATTTCGTAACTCAAAAGAACAAAATGGCCAGGGCTGGAACCAGCCAGTGGCCATTCTGCTGTTGATGCCACGTTGTTACCGTGCCTTGTCGTGCTTCTCCTCGGGGGGCGCCTTCTGGTGCTTGGGCGCCTTAGGCGGCTTAGGCGGCTTGGCCTTCGGCGCGGGTTTCGGATGCGACTCACTCTGCGGACGGGCAGTTTCCGCTCGCGGCGCGTTCTCCGCGCGAGCCGGCGGATGAGATTCGCTGGACGGACGGTTCCCTTCGGCCTGATCCGGACGGCTGTTATTTTCCGGACGGTTGTTCATTTCCGGACGGTTGTTCGTTTCCGGACGGCTGTTATTTCCCCGATCCTCGGAAGAACGACTCTCGGCAGGTGCCGGCGCGCGCGCTTCCTTGGGCGAGATGGCGGGGGCGTGATACTCGGCTCCCGCAGTCTTGGCGGCGACCACGCCGTGTCCGCTGAATTCGCCCGGGCGTGCCGTGGCGGCAACTGCAGGTACGCCATGGTTTTCCGACGCGAACATCTGGCGGTTCTGGCTGGCGGCATGTTCATGCTCGGTCTGCGCCGCCAGAGGAGCCTGGTGCGGCTCGCGCGCGGCAGATTCCTCTTCCGCGGTTGCATGGGCAGCGACCCCACCTTCGCCTCCGTTAAATGCGACGTGAGACTCGTTGTTGACCACGACCGTCCGGTTGTAGACGTTGGTGATGTGGACCGAATCCACATTCATCACAGCGCGGTTGTAGAAGAAAGCGCCACCGCGCCATTCTCCGCCGAAGAAGCCGACGCCGCCGTAACCGAAGCCGTAGTTAATGCCGCCGTAGAAGCCGATGTGCGGGCCCCAATATCCGCCGTTCCAGGCGTAGAAACCGTGGTTCCAGCCCCAGTAGCCAGGAGTCCAGAGCATGCCCACGGGAGCGACCACCCAGGTGCCGGGCACCCAGTAATAGCCGGCATCGTCGTTCCAGCCCCAGTAGCCGGGCGTCCACAGATTGCCGGGACCGGGACAGATAGGTTGGGCGTAAATGGGCAGCGCGGGCGGACCGATGCGGACCGAAAGACCAACCGCGATCTGCGCGGAAGATGGGGAAGAGAGGGCTGCCGGAACAATTAGCAGCAGAAGTGCGAAAGATAGAAAACGAACTGCACGGTGAAGTTTCATTGTGTTTTTCCTCATGCCCGGCGCGCTTGCCTGGATAGCTTGCAGCGGCGCGGTCGGGCGAAATCGTTGGTTAAGCGCGATCCTGGCTGAAGATTCTGGCTCAGAACACTGTCCTCCGAAATCACGTCCTCCGAAACCACGTCCCGCGAAACCAGGAGTTTGGGTTCATGAACGTTCCTCCTGTGTAAACACCGCACTTGGGAAGATGTTGCTGTTTGGAATGTGTCGTTTGGGGGAAAGCGTAAGCCTGTCAGTTCTCAGTTCGCAGGAACGAAAATCCAAGGACGCGGGATGGTCAATACTTTCCGCAGAATTGCAGAATTATGGGGCGGCGGTTTTGGTTTTACTGGGAACTGAGACTAGTTCGTTCGCTTCGAGCGGACGATGCGTTCATCGATGGGCTTGCGGCCGGCGAAGCCTTCGTCGGTGCCGTGCCAGTGGGTGATGGAGTTTTCTCCCGTCCTCCAGCAGAGCAGGACGACGCGGCCTTCGACTTCGCAGGGAAAATCGAGCAGGCCGATGTCGATATCTTTGACTTGGACGCCGATGGAATCGATTTCGGCGAGAGCGTCTTTGGCGCGTTGCTCGGCCTTGGCGCGCTCGGCCTTGCGGCGGGCGACGGCTACTACATCGACGTGAGTGCCGCCGTTGAGGAAGATGCGGTGATTGAGCGCCTGCATCTCGGCTTCAACGTCTTCCATGATCTTCTTGCCGCTGATGGCGGCGCGCAGGAGAGATTCGAGCACGGGAAGAAGCGACTGGGCTTCGTCGAGAGTGAAGGTTCGGTCGGACATCTTGAATCTATTCTACCGCATGTGGGAGAACGGCAGGTGGCAACTGGCTTCCTGGCATTCGTGGACATGGGTGTTCGCGCCAGCGGGATTAGCGGCCAAAGGGGTCAGTGGGATCTGCCGTTTGAAGGATCGGGCGACATGGCTGCGTTCACGTCTACTTGGAGTTTTTGCGCGGCGGAAATTCCGGGCGGATAGCAGTTGCCGTCGCGGCTGTAGTTGGAGCAGTGCGCGGCGACGTCTTTGCGGCGCGGGGATTGCGCGAACTGCCAGACTTCAGCAAAGCGCACGCCGCTTTGGGCGGGGCTTGGCGGATGAGCGGGCGGATTTACAGGAAAAGCGCAGCCGGGCGCGGGCGGGCAGGCGTCGTTGGTGACCCAATAGGTGATGTCGCGTCCGGCGGCGTTGGCTCGAATGTCTTCGGCGGTGACGACGTTGCCGTCATCTTTCGCGGCGATGCCGGAGCAGTAGATGCCGGCGCGGAATCCGGCGGCGGTGACGGCGTCGACCCAGGCGTAGAGGTAGGCTTTCTGCTCGGGCAACATGCGTCCGCCTTGCTCCTGGTCGAGGAAGATGACGGTGTGCGCGGGAAAGCCTTCGCGGCGCGCGGCGGCAGCGGCGGCTTGCGCGTCGGAGTTGCCGACCTTGGTTGCGTTGGCGACCGATTTCAGTTCGGCATAGACGCGTCCGTTGAAGAGCACGAGGAATCCGAAGCCGGCGGATTCGACGGCGGCACGATGGCCGGTCCAGGTATTCGTTTTCTCGCCGGGAGGATTGTTAAGCCAGTAGCCGGAGTAGGAGAACGTCTGGCGTAAGGCTTTGAGGTTGGCGTCGCCGGGGTAGTCGTTGCGGTCGAAGCCGAGGTAGGAAGAGGCTTGCGCCAGTGCGAGGGCTGCCTGGAGACAAATAGTTGCGGAGATTGTGAATTTTCGAGGACGCATGTTCCCGGACGATACCGCAATCCCCACTAACGTAACTGGCAAATCAGCCGTAAGCCATTAGCATAAACTGCGCAGGCCTCTATCATGCGCTTCACTCGATCCTTATCTGCCTCACGTGAATGGCTCCTTTTACTTACCTGCGTTTTTCTCGCCTTTTCACTGCCGGCACAAGAAAGGGCGAAACAAGGAGATCGGAAAGATCGACACGAACTTCAGGCGACGCTGCGACAAGCCCGAGACGCCGTGATTCGTCTGGCCGCGGAGGACGACAGTAGCTTCAACGGAGCCATCTCGGCCAAGGTGAAGCAACTGCTAGAGTCCCTCCTCTATGTCGGAGATCGCGGCGACGTCCGCTACCTGCAGAAACACCTGAAAAAGCCTTACGCGGACGAGATTCGTTCCGCCTTGGAACCTTCTGCCACGCTGCAAGATTTCGCCTCCCGCGTGTCAAAGGCAGATGGTGTGAAGGACATTTTTGAACACGATGAGGATCTGAAAACGATCGTTAGTCAGGAGATCGGGCGGGGATTTCTCGAAGACGCAGTAAATGCCGCGCCAGGGATCCGTTTGCCCGGGTCACGGAGTTCCGCGTTCATCGAGATAGCCATCGCGCAGCATGGCAAGGGAAATGATTCGGCGGCTGCCGAGGCGGTTACCGCTGCTATCCACGCGTGCTTTCAGCCAGGAACCGGCTTGCCTCTCATTATCGAACCGCCTGACCGCCAACTCACCGGGGTTGCCGCTGCACTGGGCGACAGGTATCCGGAGGGAGCGCAACGAGCCTTTGAAGAAGCGGAGAAAACCGTCGAGGCCAAAGCGAAGCCCGATTATTTAGACTGGTCAGACCTGTCGCGGACGGCGATCGCGCTCGGCGACTTGCCATCGGCAACGCGCTTTCTGCAGAAAGTGGAAGTCGAAGATGAGCGGGTAGACCTGCAAACGCAGATCGCTGTTGCCCAAGCGCGGCAAGAGGGCCCTGACGCAGCGGTGCGAACGGCGCTGAAGATCAGCGATCCCTGGGTGAAATTAAGGATCCTGCGGGATACCGCAAACCAGCAGTCAGAAGCGGGCGACAGCCTCGGCGCGATAACAACTCTTCGACTCGCGATTGAGGCTGCCAAGTTGGGGAACCAGCGCTGTGTGCTTCTTCTGCATGACATGGCATGGGCTCAGATCGACGCAGGAGATCGTACCGGAGCTGAGCACACCCTTGAGGTGGCGCTGCAAGAAAATGAAAAACCTGCATTCGGGAGCGACCAAGTGGACGGCTGGGCGCTGTTGGCCGATACGTTTGCCTTTCTTGGGCATTTCGACCGAGCGCACAAAATAGCCTCAAAGATTAACGACCATTATTTCCGGGGTCGTGCGCTCGGCTTCATTGCGCAACGCGAAGTGGAAGCCGGTCATTCGGAGGCGGCTCTGGCTTGGGCGAAGCAGCTAAAGGACCCCGACGAACGCGCAAGCGCCTATCTAGCCATTGCCGAAACCACAATCGAGAAACTCAAGGACGAATCGAAATAGTGATTGGTTGCGGAGTTGGGTACTGACGTCATCCCCCGATATGCACCATCGTTCTCGATGCTGGCACGAAATCCGGTTCGCCGATGTGGTGGCGTTCTTCTTTTTTCGCCACGACTCCGCGGATGAAATCTTCCAACTCTTCGTCCGAGGCGCCGCGGCGCATTTGGGCGTGAAGGTCGTGGTCCCAGACCGAGAACAGGCAGGTGCGGATTTTACCGTCGCTGGTGATGCGGATGCGGCTGCAGTGTCCGCAGAAGGGATGGGAGACGGGGGCGATGATGCCGATTTCGCCGACGCCGTCGTCGAAGCGGTAGCGGCGGGCGGTTTCCGAGCGCGCGTGCGGAATTTCGACTAGCGGCCGGTACTCGGCCATGCGGGCCAGGATTTCGTCGAGTGTGACCACCGTCGTGGGAGACCAGGTGCGGCCTTCTTCGAGCGGCATGAATTCGATGAAGCGCACCGTTACACCTTCTTCGCGCGCGAACATGCCGAAGGGAATGATTTGATCCTCGTTGAAGCCGCGCATCAGAACGCAGTTCACCTTCAGCGGCCGCAGTCCGGCGCGGCGGGCGGCGCGAATGCCGGCGAGGACGTGGTCGTATCCATTGGGGACGCGGGTGATGCGGGCGAAGCGGTCGGGATCGACGGCGTCCATGGAGACGGTGACGCGGGTGAGGCCGGCGTCTTTGAGCGGCTGCGCGAGATCGGCGAGGAGATGGCCGTTGGTGGTTAGTGCAATGTCGAGGGGGTCGGCATTTTGGTTTGGGAAGGGCACGGCTTCAGCCTTGCCGTTGGAGGCCCTAGCAAATAAGGGCTTTAGCCCCTGAGGACGGAGTTGCGCAAGGTCGCGGACGAACTCGACCGCGCCCTTGCGTAGTAACGGCTCGCCACCGGTAAGTCGAACCTTCGTGATGCCCATCCCAACCAGCACGCGCGCCATGCGCAGATAGTCGGCGAAGGGCAGGTCGCCGTACAGCGCGCCTTCATTTCCGGTGCGGCAGTAGACACACTTGTAGTTGCAGCGGTCTGTGATGGAGATCCGCAGGTCCGTGATGGCGCGGCCGAATTTGTCGGTGAGGGGCACGGTCGTTCGTCGTTTGTCGTTCGTCGTTAGCCGTTCGTCGTTAACCGGTTCGTCGCGAGGCTGGCCAACGACTAACGACCATCGACGAACGACTGGTTCTGGAAAGGAGACACGCACGCGGGAACATCCCGGCGGCTGTTTCCTTTCCAATGCGCTCTTCGCAGAGCGCGGGAGGCACGGGCGTTTCCGCCTGCACCCTCGGGAAATGTGGCGCGGGCGCCCTCGCCCGCGTCTCTCCCTCGCCGCCGCAGCCGGGGTATGCCCGCAGGCTAGGGCGGTCGGAAACCTTCTTCAATTATAGAGCTTGGCACGAAAGAAAAGTTTCACGTTTCAATCACATGCCGTCGTAGTTCGGGCCGCCGCCGCCTTCCGGCGGGACCCAGGTGATGATCTGATAAGGGTCGGCGATGTCGCAGGTTTTGCAGTGGACGCAGTTGGACGGGTTCAGGCTGATGCGCTTGCCGTTGGGTTGAGTGGGGTCATCGACCATTTCGTAGACGTTGGCGGGACAGAAATTCTGGCAGGGGTTGCCGAATTCTTTCACGCATCTGGTGTTGCAGATGTTGGTGTCGTGGATGATGAGATGCGAGGGCTGATCTTCTTCGTGCCTGGTGCCGGAGTGGTAGAGATCGGTAAGCTTGTCGAAGGTGAGCCTGCCGTCGCCTTTGGCGGGGCCGAGCAGGTGGGCTTCGTTGCCGCCGTCGACGGGCAAGTCGGCGAGTTTGCGCATGTGCTGGTAGCCGGCGATGGCGGGATAACGGTTGCGCAAACCGCGTCCGCCGGTGACCATCTGCAGGGCGGTATGGAACATGCCGGCGTAGAAGCCGTGCTCGAATCCCTGGTGCATGTTGCGCACTTTCCAGAGTTCATCTTTGATCCAGCTGGATTCGACGTTCTTCTGGAATCCAGCCAGCGTGGCGGCGGAGGAATCATCTTTCTTCAGCGCCTCGAAGGCAGTCTCGGCGGCGAGCATGCCGCTCTTGATGGCGAGATGAATTCCCTTGAGGCGCGCGGAATTGAGGAAGCCTGCGGAATCGCCGAGAATCATCCAGCCATTGCCCGCGATGGGAGGAATCGCCCACCAGCCGCCGTAAGGCAGCGCCTTCGCGCCGTAGCGAATCATCTTGCCGCCTTCGAGCAGCTTGGCCACGAATGGATGCTTCTTGAATTCCTGCAGCACGCGCTGCGGGTCGAGGCGCGGATCGCGATAGTCAAGCCCGGTGACGAAGCCGAGCGAGACGATGTTGTCTTTGCCGCCGTAAATCCACCCTCCGCCGTATTCTTTCGTGGTGAGCGGCCAGCCCATGGTGTAGATGACTTCGCCGGGGCCGATGCGACCGGAGGGAACTTCCCAGAGTTCTTTCACGCCCACGCCGTAGGTTTGCGGGTTGGAGTCTTTCGCGAGATCGAATTTCGAGACGAGCTGTTTGGTTAAAGATCCCCGAGGGCCTTCAGCGAGGATGACGATTTTGGCGTTGATGTCGTATCCCGGCTCGAAGTTGGATTTCTGATGACCTTCTTTGTTCACGCCCTTGTCGTCGGTGCGGACGCCGGTGACGCGGTCGCCATCGAATAGCAATTCGGAGCCGGCGAATCCAGTAAAGATCGTGATGCCCGCTTCTTCGACCTTGCTGCCCAGCCATTGCACGAAACGGTTCAGCGAGATGACGTAGTTGCCATGGTCCCGTAACGGAGGTGGCGTAATCGGAAATTTTACTTTGCTCTTTCCGGTGAGGAAGTAGACGGCTTCTTTCGTGACTTGGGCGTCGAGTGGAGCTTCTTTTTCGAAGCCGGGGAGAAGTTCACGCATGGATCGCGGGTCGAGCAGCGCGCCCGAGAGGCAGTGCTGGCCGATCTCGCGAGCTTTTTCGAGTACGTAGATGCTTTCTTTGCTGAAGGGCGAGTCGGCGTGCACGGCGTTATGCTGGTCGATGAGCTGCGAGAGACGCAGGGCGCAGGCCATACCGGCCGGGCCTCCGCCGACAATCACTATGTCGGCGGGCATTTGCGGACGCTCGACACCCTGGATGGGTTTGCGGAAGATCAGCATTTTGAACGACTGGGTATGATAAACGTTTTGCGAGATTTCAGCGAAGAGGGTCCGGCACGCCAAGTTGTTTGCAGATGCGCATTGCCGTGGGATTCTTGACTTCGTCGATGTCTAGGGATCGTAGTGGTCCGTTGCCCGGCCGGATTGTAGTAAACAGTGTGTCTTGCGCCTTCTCGAAAGAGCGAACACCCATTCGCTTCGAGGTGGCGGATCAGGTCTACGCGCTTCACAGCGTCACGCTACCGAGACTTTGATTTTTTCCCGAGTGACCCTCTTGCCGGGACTACGTTTTCCGGTCAGCTCGCGGTTTGCCCCCAAAATAAGTTCGATGGCATCCCGCAGATTGTCCCGGGCTTCGTCTAAGGTGTCCCCTTCGGAAATCGCTCCGGGGAGTTCTTCTGTATAGGCAACATAGCCCCCGCCATCGGATTCGGGGACTTCCTCAAAGACCGCTGTAAGAGTCATGTCCATGAAGAATATTGTAGAACCTCTGTCCAGCCAGTGGTCTTCCGAATCAAGTTTGGCTTCCCGCCTTCGCCTTCGTCACTTCCTCCGTCAGCGGCGGCACGATATCGAACAGGTTTCCCACGATCGCAAAGTCTGCAATTTCAAAGATCGGAGCCTCTGAATCTTTATTCACGGCGATGATAGTCCGTGAGCCTTTCATCCCCACAATGTGCTGAATGGCGCCGCTGATTCCTAGCGCGAGATAAAGCTTGGGCGCGACCGTCTGGCCAGACGAGCCGATCTGGCGGTCCATGGGGAGCCAGCCGGAGTCGCAAATAGGCCGTGAAGCCGCGAGTTCGCCTCCCAGTGCATCCGCCAACTGTTTGGCCATCTCAATATTCTTCTGTTCCTTGATGCCGCGGCCGACCGAGACAATAATTTCGGCTTGAGTGAGGTCGACGGCCTGCTTCGCTTCCTTGAACACTTCCTGCGGCTTGTTGCGGATGACAATGTCCGCGATTTCGACGTTCACGGTTTCGATTGGCGCGGGACTCGCTCCAGCCTCAGCTTTATCGCCTCGAAAAGACCCGTTCTGGAAAGTGGCGAACCACGGAGCGGCGGAAGTGAAGCTGACGTCGGCGGCGAACTTGCCCTGAAACATCTGACGGGTGAAGAGCAGCTTGCCGTTTTCGTGCTTGAACCCGATGCAGTCGCTGATGACGGCGCGTCCCATGGCGGTGGCCAGCTTGGGGACGAAGTCGCGCACCTGGTAGGTGTGCGGCATGAGCACGAGCCTGGGCTGCTTGGCCGTGAGGAACTGCTTGAGCGCGGCAGCGAAGGCGTCGGGCGTGTAGGGCTCGAGCTTCGGCGATTCGACGGCGTAGACCTTGGCAAGTTTCTTGGCGGCGACTTCGGCGGCGAAGGTGGACGCGCTGCCCCCGACAACGGCGGCTTCGAGAGTCCATCCCGTGGCGGCGGCGATGGCCTGCCCGGCGGCGATGGTTTCCCACGAGACGCGGTTGAGTTTGCCTTCGCGTTGTTCGACAACTACTAAGATGGTATCGGGCATAAGGTCAGCTTCTAGCCTCTAGCTCCTGGCTTGCGATGGCGAGACGACCCGCGCGATAGCCGGCGGGACGCCGGCGCTACTCTTCTTCACAGCACGCGCAGTTCGTTGCGCAGTTTGTCCACCAGCTTTTTCGCGATCTCGGCCGGCGAACCTTCTATGTGCTCGGTTTTTTTCGTTTTCTGCGGCACGTAGAGGCGTTCGATTTTCTGCAGGTTCTCGCCGATGGCGGACTGAACTTCGGCGAGTGCCACCTTGCGGATGGGCTTGTTCTTCGCCTGCTTGATTCCGATCAGCGTGGCATAGCGCAACTTGTTGATGCCGGACTGAATGGTGAGCACTGCGGGCAGAGGCATGTCGACAAACTGGAAGAATCCGGCTTCTAGTTCGCGCTTCACTTTAATGCCGCCGTCAGTTTTTTCGATCTGCATGATGATAGTGGCATGCGGCCAACCCAGCAGTTCGGCCAGGATGACACCGGTTTGCGCGTAACCATAATCGTCGGATTGCAGACCCGTAAAGATCAGGTCGAATTTTTCGTCTTTAATTGCGGCGGCGAAGGCCTTGGCGGTGTTGAAGGCATCGAGGCCGACGAAGGCATTGTCTTCGAGATGGATGGCGCGATCGGCGCCCTTGGCCAAGGCTTCCCGCAGTACCTGCTGGGAACGAGCCGGGCCAGAGGTGATGACGACGACCTCTCCGCCGTGCTTCTCTTTTTGGCGCAACGATTCTTCGAGCGCGAAGGCATCGGGTTCGTTGACTTCGTACGAGACGTCTTCGCGGATCCAGGAGGAGGCTTCGTTGAGCTTGAGCGGTGCATCCTTCTGCGGCACCTGCTTCATGCAAACCAGGATTTTCAAAACATGACTCCTCAGTCCCGGTGGCTTCGGGGAGCGACGGGGAAACCACCCAGTATAAATGAGCAGTTAGCTATTAGCACTTGGCCCGGCAAACTAGAAGGATCGCGTGGAATCTGCAGGGTGAACGGCCGGAGCCTCAGGGGCTAAAGCCCGCGTCTTTGCTGGCTCTGGGCGGCACGGCTGAAGGCGTGCCCTTCCCAAAACGATTTATCAAGTAGGTTCTACTCGGTGAAGACCACCGACTGCACGCCGGAGATTTCGAAGCGTTTGCGGCAGCGCATGTTCTTGCAGGCCATCAGGTCGTCTTTGCGCAGCATATAGGAGCGGGCTTTGGCGAAGCGGGCGCGATCGCGCTCGTCGGCGCGGCCGCCGGGAAGCTGGCGCTTCTTGGTGCGCACTACCCACGTGACTTCGTACTCGCCGGGCTGGTGGCAGTGGGGACAATTTAACGTTGCCGGTTTCTTTTCGGTGCGCTCGTCGAAAAATTCGCGTTCTTCCATGAAATCGTCGCTGGCCGCTCGTCGTTGGTCGTCAGCCGGTTAGCCGGTCATACCCTCCCGCAACCACCGACCGTCGTCCGACCGTGAACCACGATTATTGCATGTTCGACGCGGTACAAGCTATGGCAACATGAATGTCGAGGTAGGCAGGAAATGGCACGCAAGAAAAAGCTGAAACGGTTTCGAGCGGTGCAGGCCGTGAAGGAGTTGGCGCGGGAGCGTGTCGGGGCCCCCCCGGCCGAGAAAGTGGTCCCGCACAAGAACAAGAAGGCGGCAAAGCACAAACCTACGCTGGGCAAACTGCTGGGCCAGTCGGAGTAATTCGGCGCGCCGAACAACCTAATTGAAGCTTGCCTCGACGGTAACGTCCGTAGTCATAGTCACATTGCAAGTGGTCCCAGATGTCGTTGTGCAGTTCACCCAGCCGCCAAAGGTATGCCCGGTAATAGGCATCGGCGTAAGGGCCACAGAAGAATTCACCGCGAATGCGGCGGAACATGTGGTTCCACAATTTATGCCGGCCGGCGAACTGACGATCACGCCGTTGGCGCCTCCGCTTGTTACATTCACGGAAAGATTATTCGTAGCGCCGCTCTGTGGACAGCCGAGACTGGCGGGTCCGTCCACGGTGACTGGGACGGAGTTGCTTACAACCAGGTTGGAGCCGTCCTTGAGCGTGGCAAAAACATTGCCCAGACCGCAGCCGAGACTCGGCGAGACCACGCCTGAACTGGTGACTTGAACTACTTGTGGATTGTCGGTCTGCCAGGTGACCTGATCAGTGATGTCCGCTGTGTGCGGGGGATGAATATAGGTTCCGAAGGCCTTGAAGTCAAAGAATAGGCTTGGGTCCGCTGTGAAGAAGGTGCCGCCCGCGGAGGGCTGGACTTGAATTGAAGTCAGATGCTGATTGAATGCGCAGCTAGACAAGCTGAATAAGAATGCCGCGACGGCGATAAGGGCGATGACGCTGAACCACTTCCGGCTCATCGACGACTCCTGGGACCAAGCCACCCGGCTAAATTTTCGCGCCGCGGGGGAGTAGTAAATTTACTGAAAGGCGGGGCAAAAAGCAACCATTCTGAAGGAATCTGAGCAATGTTTATCACTGCTTCACGGCCTCGGCGACCACCTTTGCAAACTTGCGGACATCGTCCTCGGTGGTGTCGAACGAGCACATCCAGCGCACGATCGATTCCTCTTCCATCCACGTGTAGAAGAAATAATGCTTCTTAATCTTTTCGATGGAGTGGCGCGGGAGCTGGGCGAAAACGCCGTTGGCCTCGACTTTCCACACAACTTTTACTTCCGGGATGCGGCTGATTTCCTTTTCCAGCACGCGAGCCATGCGGTTGGCATGTTCGGCGCTGCGCCGCCAGAGATCGCCGGTGAGCAGGGCCTCGAATTGCGCGGCGATGAAACGCATTTTCGAGGCCAGTTGCATGCTCTGCTTGCGCAGGTAAAGAAAGTCGTGGCCGAGTTCGGGATGAAAAAATACCACCGCCTCGCCGCCCAGGATTCCATTCTTGGTGCCGCCGAAGGAGAGCACGTCCACGCCTACATCGAGGGTGGCCTGGCGGAGAGTTTGGCCGAGCGAGGCGGCTGCGTTGGCGATGCGCGCGCCGTCCATGTGCAGGAACATGCCATGCTCGTGGGCGAAGCGGGCGAGCGATTGAATCTCTTCGGGTTGGTAGACTGTTCCCATCTCGGTGGACTGGGTAATCGAGATGACGCGGGGCTGCGAGTGATGTTCGTCGCCGATGCCGTGGTAGGCGTGGCGGACGGAGTCCAGCGTGATCTTGCCATCCTGTTGCGGCAGTGGAATCAGCTTGCAGCCGGTGTGCTTTTCCGGCGCGCCACATTCGTCGGTGCAGATGTGGGCATAGGCGCTGCACAGGACCGAGTGAAAGGGCCGGGTCAGGGCTTGCAGACCCAGAACGTTCGCGCCGGTCCCGTTGAAGGTGAAAAAGACCGCGATGTCCGGTCCAAAATGCTCCTCGAACTTCTTCATTGCCGAACGGGTATAAGGGTCGTCACCATAGGCAACCACATGGCCCTGGTTGGCGCGGACAAGGGCGTCGAGAATTTCGGGATGCACGCCGGCATTGTTGTCGCTGGCAAAACTGCGGGTAGGCTGCGGGGAAGTCTTCTCCATAGCGCAACAATGTAGCAGAATGAGATGATGGAAGAGGAGTTCAGGGACAGGGAACAGACCCTCTTATCGGCGTCTGAAAGCGCGCTCTTTAAGCCGACCTTTCCCTATTCCTTCACTGGGCGGTCAGCGATTATTTTGCGTCGTGACGAGCTTCGGGGGAATCTTGTAATGGACCCCTAACGGTGGGCCGGTAGCCTCGTCTAATCAGGAAACTCATGTTGAAGAGACTTTATAGTTACTTGACCCAAGGCCTCCTGCTGGTGGCTCTCGTGGCAAACGGAGCCACGCTGGCATGCTCGAGCCATGCCGCGCAGAATGCCCAGGCCAAGAGTCCGGCGGGAATGCCGGTCAAGGTGCAAGAGGCACAAGCAACTGCGGTTAACGATGCCACCGAGTATGTGGCCACGCTAAAGTCGCGCGATTCGGCCGTCATTATGCCGCAGGTGGAGGGCCAGGTCACAAAAATCTACGCGCACTCTGGCGAGACGGTTGGCGCCGGGGCGCCGTTGATGGAAATCGATCCACTCAAGCAGCAGGCCACGGTCAAGAGCCAGGAAAGTTCCCGAGCGGCGCAACAGGCGAACCTGAGTTTGGCGCAGCAGCAGTATCAGCGCGCCCAGGGACTCTATTCGGCGGGCGTTGTGAGTAAGCAGGATCTCGATCAGGCGAAATCCGCGATGGACGCGGCGCAAGCGCAGATGGGCTCGCTGGATGCGCAGGTTCGCGAGCAGGAAGTGCAACTGCATTACTACCGGGTCGTGGCGCCCTGGGGCGGAATTGTTGGGGATGTTCCGGTGCGCGTGGGCGACCGGGTCACGACCACGACGCAACTGACGACCGTGGACAAGCCCGGCGGTCTCGAAGTATACGTGTACGTGCCGATTGAACACTCCTCGCAGCTCAAGATGAACCTGCCGGTGCAGGTTCTGGACAGCGACGGTAAGGTGGTGGCCGACAGCCGCGTGAGCTTCATCTCGCCGCAGGTGGACAACACAACGCAGACGGTATTGGTGAAGGCGCGCATCGCCAATAGCAATGATGCACTGCGGCAATCGCAGTTCATCCGCGCGCGTATCGTGTGGGGAACGCACCAGAATCCGCAGGTTCCGATCCTGGCCGTATCCCGGCTCGCGGGACAGTACTTCGCGTTTGTGGCTGAGCCACAAAATGGCGGTTCGTACGTGGCCCGGCAGAAGCCGCTAAAGATTGGGCAGACGGTAGGGAACGATTATGAAGTCGAGGACGGCATCAAGCCCGGCGACAAAGTGATCGTCTCGGGGACGCAGTTTCTGCTGGATGGAGCGCCAGTGATTCCGCAAAGTTAAAGCCCGGCCTTCGGCTTTCGGGCCTTGGGCTTCGGCCCTTGCGTCGTAGGTTTCCAACCGGATTATTTGTTTGTGATTGGCACTTGGCCGATCAAAGGGTGTGCCGCGCTACCAGTATGGCAGGCTCGAGTGCCGCGTCAAAACTAGGAGTTTGAGCCGAAGCCCGAACGTTGAAGCCCGAAAGCTGAAGCCCGAAAGCCGATCTTCTATGTTCGTTGAATTCTTTATCCGGCGTCCGGTGTTTGCCACGGTCTGCGCGCTACTGATTGTTCTGGCGGGCGCTGCCGTGATTCCCACGCTGCCCATCGCGCAGTTCCCCAACCTCGCTCCCCCACAGGTGGGCGTTTCCAGCTTCTACACCGGGGCGAGCGCGCAGACGGTTGAGAGCGCGGTCACGATTCCGCTGGAGCAGCAGATCAATGGGGCCGAGGGAATGAAGTACATCACCTCGACCAGCGGCAACGACGGATCGAGCACTATTACTGCGACCTTCGATCTGACCCGCGATCCCGACCTGGCCACGGTCGACATCCAGAACCGCGTCAACACGGCGCAGGGGCGGCTGCCGAATGCGGTCAAGGCAGTCGGCATCACCACGGCGAAAACTTCGCTGAACTTTGTATTCGGCGCGGCGGTCATCTCCGATCGCGCGCACAACTACCCCACGCTCTTCATGAGCAACTACCTTGACGTCTACGTCAAGGACGCTCTGAAGCGCATTCCCGGAGTCGCCGATGTCCTCATCTTCGGCGAGCGCAAGTACTCCATGCGCCTGTGGCTGGATCCCGGGCGCATGGCGGGACGGGGATTGACCGCGCCTGACGTGGTCAACGCGCTGGCGGAACAGAACGTGGAAGTCGCAGCCGGCCAGGTCGGCCAGCAGCCCGCCAAAGAAGGACAGCAGTACCAGATCAGCGTGCGCGTCGTCGGCCGGCTGAGCGAAGCCAGCCAGTTCGACAACATCATTCTCAAAACCAGCGCCGACGGAACCCTGGTCCGCCTGAAAGACGTGGGCCGAGCCGAGTTAGGCGCGGAAAACTACAGCTCGGACTTGCAGTTTAACGGGCAGGAAGCCGTAGGCATTGGCGTCACGCAGCTTTCCACAGCGAACGCCCTCGATGTCGATCGGCGGGCGATCGCAGAACTGGACCGGCTGTCGAAAAGTTTTCCTCCGGGGATGTCGGCTCACGTGGCGTTCGATACCACGGATGCGGTGGGCGAATCCATCCGCGACGTGGTGTTCACGGTAGGTTCGGCGATCCTGCTGGTCATCTTGGTGATCTTTCTCTTTCTCGGCGACTGGAGAACGACGATGATTCACTTTATCGCCACTCCGGTTTCGCTCATCGGCACCTTCACCTTTGTGAAGTTGCTCGGCTTCTCCATCAACACGCTGACGTTGTTCGGCATCACGCTCGCCACCGGCCTGGTCGTCGACGACGCTATCGTCGTGATTGAAAACATTGAGCGTCATATCGCTGAGGGCGAACACGACTCCCATAAAGCGGCGGCGGCGGCCACTGCCGAGATTACCAGCGCCGTCCTCGCCACCTCGCTGGTGCTGGTTGCCGTGTTTGTGCCCGTTGCCTTCTTTCCCGGGACGACCGGCATCCTGTTTCGCCAGTTTGCGCTGACCATCGCATTTTCCATTGCCATTTCCGCCTTCAACGCGCTCACCCTGGCTCCAGTGCTGGCGGCAATTTTTCTGCGCAACTCCCACCGGCAAAAGTGGTGGTGGCTGCGAAAGTTTGACGATGGCGTCGTTGTCCTCACCCGTGGGTACCGTGGCCTGTTGCGTTACTTGCTGAAATACAAGCTGGCGATGGCGGTGCTGTTTTTCGCCGGCCTGGGACTCACTTATTTTGTCTTCAAACGCGTGCCTACGGGCTTCGTCCCCGATGAAGACCAGGGTTATATCGTCATCGTCATGCAGGCGCCGTCTGGGGCTTCCCTGGAATACACAAAGGCGATCGGGAAGCAGGTTTCAGATTTGATTAGCGGCGAACCCGAGGTCTGGGGCACGTTCGCCGTGGCGGGCTTTGGCTTTTCGGGGAGCGCGCCCAACCAGGGGATCACCTTTGTCACGCTCAAGCCGTATTCCCAGCGCAAGGGCGAGGCACACACGGCTACGGCAATTCTGAACCGGATTCGTCCGCGGATGTTTTCGATTTCGGGAGCGATCGTGTTTGCCACCCTGCCTCCGGCGATCAATGGCCTGGGACAATTCGGCGGCTTTCAGTTCATTGTGCAGGACCAGGCTTCGCACAAACTCGAGGAGCTATCCAACGCGGCGCACGACCTCATGCAGCGCTCCGCTCAACACAAGGAACTGGTGGGACTCTACACCCCGTTCACCGCGAACGATCCGCAATATCTGGTGACCATCGACCGCGAGAAAGCGAAGAGCCTGCATATTCCGCTGTCGCAAATCACCGACACGCTGGGCGTTTACATGGGCTCGGCCTATGTGAACGACTTCGATTTCAACAACCGCTCGTATCGTGTGTACGTGCAGGCGGACAAGCAGTTCCGCTCCGAAGCGCAGGACATGAAGCAGTTCTATGTGCGTTCCGACGGCGGCGCGATGGTGCCGCTGGATAACCTGATCAGCATTATGCAAACTACAACCCCACAGGTGATCAGCCATTACAACCTCTTCCGCTCGGCGGAGATTGATGGCTCGGCCGCGCCCGGCTACAGTTCCGGGCAGGCGATTGCCGCGATGGACGAGTTGGCTAAGAAGATGCCGCAGGGCTTTACCTACAGTTGGACGGGGCTTTCGCTGGAAGAACTGCAATCGGGCGGCACCACGCTGATTCTTTTTGGGTTGGGCACGCTGGTCGTCTACCTGACGCTCGCGGCACAATACGAAAGCTTCGTGCTCCCTTTCATCGTATTGCTGGCCGTGCCCATGGCCCTCTTGGGCGCGCTGGGAGCGCAGTGGATGCGGGGACTGCAGAACGACGTTTTCTGCCAGGTGGGACTGGTGATGCTCGTCGGACTCTCGAGCAAGAACGCGATTCTGATCGTGGAGTTCGCGGAACAGTTGCGACAGCGCGGGATACCGCTGGTGGAAGCCGCGTTGCAGTCGGCGACGATTCGTTTGCGGCCGATTCTAATGACTTCGCTGGCGTTCATCCTGGGAGTCGTACCGCTGGTTCTAGCCACCGGAGCCGGCGAAAACGGACGTCATTCCGTGGGCACCACTGTGTTCGGCGGCATGATCATGTCGACCGTGCTGAATCTTTTCTTCATCCCTGTGTTGTATCTGATTATCGAGGGCTGGCGGGAGCACGGGAAGGCGCCGGAAAAAGCATAATCGCGAAGTTGGCTGAGCAGGGCCACGCTAAGAAGGCGCCGGCGGCATTCAGCCTCACGCAGCGCGCCGGGGTTTTCGGGCGTTCTTTCGATTCCCGCCGTCGCTCCTGGACTCTTGACCGGCTTGCTTCCTTGACTTCTTCTTGCGAGCCTTGCGCCTCAACTTGGCCATCCATTCGCGGGAATACATGGTGCCGCGGCACTTGGGCGAGCCGCAGTGGCAGGGCGCGGGGTCGTCATCGTCGTAGAGGTTGTAATCCCAAAGTAGCTCCTCGCCGGCAGCAATGTCGCGGAGAGCGAAGATCCACGCACGGTTCTTGATTTCGTCGATCTCACAGTTGGGATCGCAGGAATGGTTCAAGTAGGCGCCCAACCCTTCGCCATCGATGACGGTCTTGCCGTCCTCCAGACCATAGAGATAAGTACGGGGAGCGCCATCGTACAACCGGTTGGCCTCCTCTGGAGTGATGCGCGGACCGGCATATTCGACGATGCGGGCGCGTTTGCGAACGGGCGTGGTGGTGAACACACCAGCCGCATGAATCCGTGAGGGACGAACCACCAGGGCCATACAACTAATTTCGCACGCCTGAGAGTTTGAAGGAAGATGAAAAGAGGGGACACAAACTGGGCCTTCGACTTCCCGTCAAGTGGATCGACATGGCTCCGAGTTTCGCTCATCGAGGAAACGGCTTATGGGACACGGGTTTTGGGCTGGGGCCGCGAAAAGATTCGGTGCGGGGGCGCATGCCCGTGGTAAACTTTCAGACTTTCACGGCTCTTGCGAAATTTGGCAAGCGCCAGAATCTGAGGGGAGACCGGTATGTGGATAACCAGAAACGTCATTGGAATCGCAGCGGGGCTGATGGTGTGTGGAACCTTCTTGAGCGCGACGGCGCAAACGGCAACAACACAAGACGGTGAGCCTTCCGGCGTGCGTCCTCGGGCAGCCTACTGTATCAGCACGGGCGGAGCGGTGGAGACTCGCGTTCCCGTCTACGGCACCAACGGTGCGATCCAGGATTGGCTGCGACTTGCGGGGAGTCAAGGCTTCTGCCAGTACACTTCAGCCTCGGACGGCTCGCGGATTCACGTTTCCCTCGATACGCTTTTCACGCAGAGCCCTTCGCTGGCCGCGCTGGCCTACTACGCTCAAACCGCCTGGAATGGGCAAGGACAGGGCAACCCGGCCTCGCTCTATTGCACGCAACTTGGCGGATCGGACCTGTTTGGCGGCATAAACGCCGCCGGAGGCGGATGGGTGAAATTCAACACCACTGACGTGGTTCTGGAGGCCTGCATCTTTCCCGACAATTCGACAATCGACTCGTGGGGACTGTTCTACCATTCCGCCGGCATTATCCGCGGCGCGGACCTTTCCACGATTCTGAAATATCCGAATCCCTACCCCAAGACGAAGGGCGGCAATTAGGAATATCTGTCTCGTAACAGTCTGCGGCCGGTTGACGCAAAGAAAATGTTTCCCAGGAGTCTTACGGCTACGGATCGTACACCGAGCTACCGTACCCTTGCTTGCGGGCCGAGTCCTGGATGTCGTCCAGTCGCCTCTTCTCCTCTTCCAGTTGGGCTTGCATTCGTTCTACCCGCTGCTGCTTTTCCCTCTGCCGTTCGTTCCACCCCACGCAATTGGCAACACAGTTGGCTGGAGCAAAACGGATCGATTCGTTGATCTCGTCCACTTGTCTTTGCAGGGAAGCAATCTGGTTTTTCTGCGCCAGTATCTGCGACTTCCAGTGTTCGGCTGGCTGCTTCGATCCATTCGAGGAAGCAGGCGTCGAAGTGCGGCTCTCCTCTCTGCCCGCTGCAACCGCAGGCGCCAATCCCGCGTGCTCGGGAATTTCTTCGTTGGTGATCACCTTGGACGCCTGGGTATCCTTGGCATGAGGCGTTTTTGACTGTTCCTTTTGCTGGCGCTGCTGCCGCGCGAGATCGCCCAGGGGCGGCGCATCCTGCGCATAGGTGGTTGCGGCAAACAACGCAACGGTAGCCGCGAGACCAGGAAAAAGCTTGCACCTCATGCTCATGGAAAGACCTCCCGACGAACCGCTCCAGCCCATGATATTCGGGAACGCTTCCCGGGCCAGCATTACGAACGGGACCTGTACGACCGGCACGCCAGCGGGAATGGAAGACCAAGACGAGCCGACGAGGTGCACTCTGCATGAGGGTGCAGAGCTGTGCCACTAGCGTGCCGAAGAATTGGAGCGCAGCGCGCTCGCTATGAGGCTACAGCACTTGCGGGCATCCCAATGCCGGACAGTCTGCTGCCTGTAATCGCCGGTACGATCTGGATCTGCACCAGACGGGACGCGGAGATCTTCTCCTTCGACGCCAGCAAATTGGCTGAGGGCACCCCCGTTCGGGCGAAGGATTTCTCACAGTCCGCCGTGGAAGGACCGCGCATATTCCCTTCCATGAATGCCAGGCCGGGGCAACGAGTACAACTCGAGCCGTGTGCGCACTGGGAGCAACTCGTCAGATCGCGCAGGCGGATCGAGCGGACTTCTTTCAATTGCTCGGAGTCGCGCCAGATGTCGATGAAGCGCTGCTGCCGGACGTTGCCGCAGGACAAGGGGAATTGCACGCAAGGATAAAATTCGCCGTAGGGAGAAACGTAGCAGGCGGTGTGGCCGGCGCTGCACGGCAAAGACTCCATGCTGTCTTCGTCCGGCGCGGGCGGCGGCGCGCAGAACTCATCGACGTTGCCCACGAAAGTTTCGTCCCGGAACAAGCGGCGCAGAGCGGACTCGCCGGCGTTCAAATCCAGGATCGAGCGGTCGCCATCCATTTTCGGCGTGACCGTCGGGTCCAGGGTGTAGTCGGCGCCAAGTTCTTCTGCCAGCGCCCGGACGCCGTGATAGTCCTGCATGTTTTCCGTCATCAGCACATTGGCCATGATGACTTTCAGGCCTTGTGATTTGAGAAAGCGGATGGCATTGATCGACCGCCGCAGCGAGCCTGGGACTTTGGTAATCGCGTCGTGCACTTCCGGCCGGTGCGAATAGATGCTGACCTGAATCGACTCCACGCCGAGATCGCGGAGGCGAGCCGCCTGGGCTTCGCGGATCAGCACTGCATTGGTCTTGAGTTTGATGCAGAACGTAAGCGCGCGCGCCCATTCCAAAATCTCAAAGAAGTCCTTGCGCATGAAAATCTCGCCGCCGCTCAAGGTGAGGATAAAGACGCCAGCTTCGGCCATCTCCTTGAGCAGATGCTTGATTTCTGCCGTGGTCATCTCGCCGTGGTCGTCGTGATCGAGGTAGCAGTGAACGCACTGCTCGTTGCAGCGGTAGGTGAGGTCGAGCTGAACGCTGAAGGGAACGCCCAGCCGCAACGCCCGGTCGCCCATTTCCTGCATCAAGGCGCTCATGGTTGTTGCTGCTCCTGCACAGGCGAGTCCGGCCCCGCGATCGGCTGCTCTGAGATCAGCAGAATGCCATGCTTGGCCAAATCCTCGGCCAGCGCCTCGGCATCCCGCATCGCTTCCTCGGGCTTCACTTCAAACTCGGAGCAGATGCGGCGCTCGACGATTTCATCGAGTGACGTGGCGCCGTCGGCGGCTTGCCAGAGAATGGTCGCGGTCGGGTTCAGCGTGAACAGTGTCGAACCCTGACCCGACATGACCAGCATTTCCTCACCCAGCATGCGGGCTGCAATCCGCGGACTTCGTGCGACGTAGATTTTCTTATTCATCTTTATCCGATCATCTGCCAAACGCGCGCATCCGGCATAAACGTAAGCCTGTAAACCGGCACGCGATGTACGAAGTCGCACGCAGCCTGAAATGCCCAGTGAACCAATTCCTGATCCTCGGCGAAGAAAAGCATATTGGCCAGAAGCTCGCGCCCGGCATCGGCCACGGCCACCGGGTCGATGCGATTCTCGGGACCTTGAGCCAGCAGATAAAGTGCGGCCACCGGCGCCGACGTATTCTCACCCAGCTTCGCCAGTTCTCCGGTGAAGGGCGTGCCGCACGCAACGTAGTCCTCGCCCACTTTGCGAACGTAGGAGATCTCATCGGTGAGAAGAGTGGCATCCACGGGAGCGAGCCGTGAAATCGTCGTCTTCCCGGCTCCCGAGACACCCGCGAACAGGAGAGCTTTTCCGTTGCGAATGGCGCTGGCAGAGTGCAAAAGAAATCCGCCCTGCCTGGCCAGCACCAGCGTATGCACGATGCGTAGAACGGCGTCGATCGAGTATGGGTTCGCGGACTGGCGAATGCTGCCGCGGCGCGCGGCGGGCTCCCACTCGGCACGAAAATCGCCCCGCTCCATAAACCACCGGCCGGAGCGGTGGGTGACACTCACATCCGCGTCCGGATTGGCGAACGCGGGCGGCACCAGGTCCACATCGAAATCGAATTCAGCGCGCGCTTCCGCGCTTAAGAAGCCGGCGTAGCGCTCCTGCAGCATCTCGAGGAAATCCGCGTCGGTCGTGTTCACCCTGACGGGGATACCCCCGATCGCAATCACCACGCTGTAACACTCGACTTGTGTAGCTAGCCCTGGCATGGAAGAGCCGATTTCTCTGGAGTTTGTGCTATGCGGTGCAGATAAACCAGGGCGCGCGCCGCAGGGACGGAGCGCCGGACAATCTTGGCTGTCAGCCGCTCGAACCTACTTAACTCCGCACGCACAGCGATTAATCTTCCCGCCCGGATCAGGTAATCGACCCGGCCCAACAACTCACTCTCGATTACGGGTCGATCGGGCGCGAGCATGGCATCGCCCTGGGTTACCCAGTGAGTGATCCACTGCGGATCCCCAGAACTTTCTGCCGTGGAGACAATGCGATGAGCACAGAGCCTGCCGTCGCGTCCGACCAGCACCATGTCTCCGACGTGCACTTGATCCGGGCTGACGCGCTCGACCACAAGCGTGTCCCCGGGCCAAACCGACGGAAGCATGCTCCAACCTGTGGCTGCAAAACGAAGGCTGCCGAATGTGCGCAGAACCTCCGCAGCAAGCTCGCACCTCGTCTTTAAAGCGGCGGCAGTATCCGCCGGGGCGCTGTCGGCCTGCCTCACGAGACCTTCGTGTTCAGTCCGCAGCCGCTTTGGGTGCTGGTGATTTTGCCGCACGACAGAGCCGAGGTCACGAAGACCTGCTCGTGGCGAAAACCCGGCTTCTCGTAAGGCTTCTTCTCGATTGCCGCCGGACGCGGCTCTTCACTGGATGAATGATTCATGGCCATAAATGATTATCCCTCGCTACTGTAATGCCGACTGCGACGCCTGCACCGCGCACCCGCCTGGGGTGACGGACGTACCACAAATCTGATCGCTCAGAGTGGAGAAATATACCTGAGAAGCTCCCGGTTCCGTTCCCGAGCTCACGGTGTTATCGACGATAATGCCGCTCGTGCCTCCGGCGGAAGGGAGCACAAAGCTACCGAGCATACCGGCATTGGTCCATGTCACCGTACCATCGGTCGTGGTCCCGCCTGGAACCGTGCTCCAAGCCGGCGTAACAGCCCCAGTCGTGCCTGCGGTGGTCACTACCTCGACGTTTCCATTGCTGTCGACGATCCGAGGATCCGTTCGGACAAAAACCTGATTGGCCTGCCAGACCGCCAGTGCGGCACCCGTCGGCGGCCCTTGATTGATCCACTGAACGGTACCATCGTTCGCTATGATGGCACCTTCCGAGTCGGTCCAACGGGGCGGCGCCACTCCCGAAGTCCCGGCTTGGATGACCGCCTGGATGAACACCCTGGAATCGTCTGGGCTGAGCGCAAGAATCTCCTGCCCCACCGCATAAGTTGTGGAGGGCTGCCAGGCCAGGTCCTCAAAATTGAAGAGGCAGCCACCGCCGCCGCACCCTGAGTTCAGACCATTGTCTTGCACGCTGACAAAGATCCATTCCGTCGGTCCGGCAATCGCATTAGGGTTGTAGACGTCCGTAACAGGAGAACAGGGCGGGGTAGCGGAGGGCGTCGTGAGCTGCGTGATGGATATCCCTGCCGGACCGGCAAAGGCACCCGCCGTAATTGGGACTTGGTACAAAGTTGGAAGTCCTCCGGTATTGCCGCAAACATAAAGGTTTCCTGTGGGTGGGTCCACGGAGTTTTCGTAGGCACTGTCAAAAGCGCCAATGTACAGGGGATTTGGCGGCGCCGGTTCAACGGTGCTGTTTCCGACCTCCGCCTCCGATCCAAAATCGCCGGCAATGAAACTGGTGGTGAGCTGGTAAACGCCGGCACAGGCAGCCCCGGCGTTGCAAAACGCGCTCCCGTCGCTCGGCGCGAACACGTACACCAGTCCACCGGTGGAATCGACGATCGGCCCTTGTACGATGCCGGGGCCACCGTCCAACTTGCTGGAGAAATCCAACTGGCCGGAAGTGGTCACCGCGGCTGTCGTCGAATCGACACGATATAAGAACCCACCCTTGTCCGCCACAAACACATTCCCCGAAGCAAAATCGTGAACCGGGCTGGTGAGAATAGTGGGGTTGACGGGGTTCACCTGCACAGGCCAGCCTCCCGTTGTCACTTCGGTGGGGCTCCCATTGAATACTGGCGTGAATTTATGGAGCCAGCCGGAGTCATCCCCCACGTAGGCAGTGTCGTTCGTGTAGTCGTAGAAGACGGAGGAGTTGGTATTGTTGTCGGGCATGCCACCCGAATTTACGAGGGACCACGTGGTCATGCAGGGCGCCATGCAGCTAGGATACGCAGAGCGAACCACCCGCGTAAGGGTCGTTGGGCTAATGATGGTGTCAGTGGTAGAAGCGGCCCATTTCAGCAGGACCAATATCCCCTGCGCCGATCCATTGCTTTGCACATACGCAACCTGCGTACCGTCGCGCGAGAATACGGGAGAACTCAGGACCGGGGCGCCAGTGTTATAGGCCCAGTAGACCGTGGGCACCGTACCGCCGCAGCCGGAATAGAGATTGTCATAAGCCACGATGTTGGCTTGCCCGGTCGACCCAAAAAGGCCGGTGCCATAGACGACGAAATCGGGCTGAGGCGCACTGGCACAGTTCGCGTTCGTACTTGCAAACGAGAACTTTGCGGGATAGTTCCCGGCGCCGACAGTCGCGCCACTGCCCATGTCCTGCTCCCAGTCGCGCTTAAGTTTCTGATTCTTGCGGGGAAGCGAGGCGCTTGAATCAAGCCGCAACGCGGAAGCAGGGGCGCGACCCGTCTCCGCCTCCGGCATCTTCGCTGGCGACTGGCGAGAGAGCTGCTGTCCATAGCGAGGATCCTGCTGCACGCGCTTAGCCTGTTCCGCGGTGGCGGGTCTGGAGAAGATAAGGTGGTGATGACTCCAGTCGGAGGGTACAGGGACGGCTGCCTCGGAGCCCGGGGAAGCCTGACCGAGTAAAGCTGGAGATAAGGTTAGCACTCCGAGAATTGAGACACCCAACCACTGCAGGTTTCTTCTCATTTTTCTCCCTGATGCTTGGGGGCAGGGGCAACCACCAGAATCGTAGCGATTGACACCGAACCCTCCGCCCGTCCGCGCTTGGGCTCTTTGGGGTGGCTTATAGGAAAATCATCATACACCCGCGCGTCTTGCGGAAACCCCGAAAATTTGGCTGGGTATGGGCAGATTTCCACAGACATTTCCACTGGCAGGCCGCCGCTAGTTTAGCCGGATCGGCATATCCCTGCCGGCTAGTCTGCCAGCCGCTTCCGGCGGGGGATCAGTCCGGAAGCGAAGACGTAGGAATCTGCTGCGCGCGGCTGCGAAGCTCTTCGAAAAGGATGGTGCTCAAGTAGCGTTCTCCGAACGACGGCAGAATCACTACGATCAGATCTCCCGCATTTTCCTGACGGCGCGCCACTTGGAGGGCAGCGACCACAGCGGCCCCTGAGGAAATCCCCACGAAAAGACCTTCCTCGAGAGGAAGCCGTCGCGCCATGCGAATCGCGTCATCGTTGGTCACCGTAATCACCTCGTCGATGAGGTCTGTGCGCAGTATCTTGGGAACAAAACCGGCGCCGAGTCCCTGGATTTTGTGCGGCGAGGGCTTTCCACCGGAGAGTACCGCACTGTCCGCCGGCTCGACGGCGACGGCCTTGAACGAGGGCTTCTTGGGCTTGATGTACTCGCAGACGCCAGTGATGGTCCCGCCGGTCCCAACGCCGGAGATCAGGATGTCCACGCGCCCGTCGGTGTCATTCCAAATCTCGGGGCCCGTGGTCTCGAAATGAATCTTGGGATTGGCGGCGTTGTCGAACTGCTGGAGCATGTAGCTATTGGGCGTGTTCGCCAGCAACTCTTGCGCCTTGGCGATGGCCCCCTTCATTCCTTTTGGACCAGGCGTAAGCACGATTTCCGCGCCGAAAGCCAGCAGCAGGACACGCCGTTCCATACTCATGGTTTCCGGCATGGTCAGGATCAGCCTGTAGCCTTTGACGGCAGCCACAAAAGCCAGACCGATTCCAGTATTGCCGCTCGTCGGCTCGATCAGCACGGTCTTTCCCGGCTGAATCTTGCCCGCGCGCGCGGCTTCGGTGATCATGCTTACTCCGATACGGTCTTTTACGCTGCCCACGGGATTCTGGCTTTCCAGTTTGGCCACGACCTCGGCTACGCAGCCTTCCGTGACTCTGTTGAGCCGCACCAGCGGAGTGTGGCCGATCAGTTCGGTGACGTCCTTGGCGATTTTCATAGTCAGGTTTGTCCTCTCCCGGCTTAACGAGATGGCCTTCCGGAAGCGGCCTCGCGTTTCTCGGGAAATCTTGTTGTTTGGCGGAAGCGTGTGCGAGTCGAACGCACCGGCGACAGGAAAACCTGCCGCCCGCCGGTTTTGAAGACCGGGATGATCACCGGACCACATGCGCTTCCAAAGGCTATTCTCGTTCTCGTTCTCAGTCAAAAACCGGGCACAGATCCGCACGGATTGACCCAGATCGATCTTTAACTTTCCGGGCCGGAAGCCCGATCCCGGCGAATCCCTTCGCTCCTTTTCTAGTCGGCGCCGTTCAGTTCCTTGCGGCTCAAATACCAGTCGATGACTTCCAAACCTTTGCCCCCTTCGGCGCGCTTCTCCGCGTCGGCTTGGGTTGCGGGCGCGAGCACAATCACGGGGTCGCCTGGACGCCAGTTGGCCGGGGTCGCGCAGGTGTTTGTATCGGCGGTCTGAAGAGCTTCCGCCATCCGCAACAGTTCATCAATGTTGCGGCCGAGCGACATCGGATAGTACAGCAGCGCACGAATGGTCTGCTTCGGATCAATGAAAAAAACGGCGCGGACGGCGGACGTATCGCTGACCGCTTCGTGCACCATGCCAAAAGCCCGGGCCACCCTCTGGTCGAGATCGGCGATCACGGGAAAGGTCACCTTCACTTTGAAGTTCTCTTCGATGTTGCGCACCCAGGCAATGTGCGAATACACACTATCCACTGAGTTGCCGATGAGTTGTACATTGTGCTTCTCGAATTCCGGAGCGTGGCGGGCAAATTCCACAAATTCCGTGGTGCAGACGGGGGTGAAGTCGGCGGGATGGGAAAACAGCAGAACCCACTTGCCTTTTCCCGTGTAGTTGCTGAGCCGGATTAGGCCGTGCGTGGACGTAACCTCGAAGTCCGGCGCGGGCTCGTTAATACGCGGGATTCTCGGTACAGCAACGGTCACCACTTCGGTCGCCATTGGTCCCTCTTCTCGTAGTACCGCGATTAGTACCGCGATTAGTACCGCGATCTCCGGAAAAAGGGAGGTGCTGAGTGCTGCTTCCGGAGATCGCCGCTCTCACGCCATTGATTTGACTATTTAGGCTGAGGCACGATCCTCATATACGGCTTCGGCGTCTTCCAGCCTCCGGGATACTGTTTCTGCGCCTCTTCATTAGAGACATTGCCGCTGATGATGACGTCATCGCCCGGCTTCCAGTTCGCCGGCGTGGAAACTTTGTGTTTGGCCGTGAGCTGAATCGAATCGATGACTCGAAGTATTTCGTCGAAGTTGCGCCCCGTGCTCATGGGGTAGCTGAGCTGGAGCTTGATCTTCTTGTCCGGACCGACCACAAATACCGTGCGCACGGTGGCATTGTCCGCCGCCGTGCGTCCCTCCGCGCTATTGACGCTCTCGGCCGGAAACATGCCATAGAGCTTGGCAATCTTGAGCTCCGGGTCGCCGATCATCGGGTAGTTTACTTTGTGGCCCTGAGTCTCCTCGATATCGACGGCCCACTTGCCGTGACTGCTCACGGGGTCCACGCTCAGACCGATAATTTTGGTGTTGCGCTTGGCGAACTCGGGCTGCAGGCCTGCCATGGCGCCCAGCTCGGTGGTGCACACGGGAGTGAAGTCTTTCGGGTGGGAAAACAAAATCGCCCATCCGCCACCGATCCATTCGTGAAAATTGATCGTGCCCTGTGTAGTTTCAGCCGTGAAATTGGGGGCGGTGTCATTGATGCGGGGGATTCTAAGGGTTTCGGTTGCGGTACTCATATTTCTCTCCTCAACGAATTTCAATTCGCTCGAAGTTCCGACAGTTAGCCAGCCATTCAAATTCGAGTAACCCTTCGGATGAAAAACGAAACCCACCCGTTTCGCCGGGTGGGTTGGAAGAAATCTTGTTTGCTCCCTACCCACACCACGGCGGACACATGGAACAACACGCGCCGCCGACATTGGAGGGGCAAAACACGTGATTAGAATAGAAGCCTGCTCTGACCCTGTCAACCGCGAGACGGCCAGCGGTACGGTTATCCGCGAGTTTTCCTGCATCGCAAGAACGGCGCCATGCATCTGTTGTTCTTTGCAAGGCGGCACGTACGCGCCTTGCAGTCAACTCTTCACAACTTAGGACAGTTCATGAGCCAAGCATTACGGCGTCTGGCGATGACGCAGTGGGACGTTTTCTCTTCGCGTCCGCTCGAAGGCAATTCGCTGGCTGTATTCCTCGACTGCCGTGGATTGACTGGCGCCGAGATGCAGGCGCTCGCGAAGGAAATGAACCTTTCGGAGACGACGTTCATCCTGCCCCGCGATGCCGCCACCGAACGGGAGCAAGGCATTCGCGTGCGCATCTTCACCGTTCAGGAAGAGCTGCCGTTCGCCGGTCATCCGACGCTGGGAACGGCATTTGCACTGCGCGGCCAAAGCGGCGCGGAAAAAGTCGTGCTTGAGCTGAACGCCGGCAAAGTGCCGGTGCATTTCGAAGAGAGTGCAGGCGAGCCCCCCTTCGGCGAGATGACGCAGCTCGACCCAACCTTCGGAATGCGGCACGAGCGCGGAGCAATCGCGCAGGCGACCGGCTTGCGTGCGCAAGACTTCGACGATTCTCTGCCCATTCAGACCGTCTCCACTGGAGTCGCATTCACTGTGACGCCGCTGAAGTCGCTGGCTGTCATACAGAATCTGCACATCGATCTCAACCGTGCCGCCGAATATCTCGCCCAAACCGCAGGCAAGTTCTTTTATTTCGTTACCCGAGAGACTGTGGATCGCGAGGCCCGGCTGCACGCCCGCATGCTGTTTTACAACGGCGAGGACCCGGCGACGGGCTCGGCCGCGGGCTGTACCGCGGCCTGGATGGTAGCGCACGGCGTGGCTAAACCCGACGAGCGAGTCCTCATCGAACAGGGCATCGAGATGAAGCGGCCCAGCCGGATTTTCGTGCGTGCCTCGCGCAGCGATAACCGGGTAGTAAACGTGCGCGTCGGCGGGCACTCGGTCGAAATCATGCGCGGCGAAGTTTTTCTTTAGCCGACCGCGTGCAAGCATCGCAGAATCGCGCCTTTCACAGGGCCGCAAGAAGTCAATGGCCAAAACCTGCCATTTGCTTCGACGCCACTTTACAGTGTTCACGTCTTACCGATAGCATGCATTCGCTCTTCTATTCTTCGCGAACAGAGAAAACTTCCGTTTGGCTCCCGGTCACAACCGGCAACCGGCGGATGCGGACGGTGAATGAAACCCAAGCGCACGATTCTTTGTGTTGACGACAACGAACAGTCTCTTTCTCATCGCAAAATCATGCTCGAGACGCGCGGCTACCGCGTGGCGAGTTACTCCCGCGGCGAAGATGCGTTGGAACGCTTCAAGCTTGGAGGTATCGACCTGGTAGTCACCGATATGGCCATGCCCGGCCTGGACGGTTCGCAGTTGATCGCGGCCATTAAGCATCTCTCGCCTCACATTCCGGCCATCCTCATTTCGAGCAAGGTCCGCATTTACGATCATGAATCGCCAGCCGACGTATTCCTGGCCAGGGGGATGTATGCGCCCGCCGACTTGCTGGAACGAATCCGCCTGCTTCTGGTGCGCAAGCGTGGTCCCAAACGAATGCAGGAGCGACCCGGTCAATTTTCGCACCGCCAGGGAGCGGCCTGAGCGAAAACTCCCGTCTCCGTCCAAACGTCCAACCGGGAAGCTCGACCAAGTGAAACCTGACGCCCAAGGCCTGACCTCGCGATCGGCGTTGGACGGCACTCCACTGCCCATCGTGTAAGATCGAAGCTGGCATGGGCGCATTCATCGAGGCCATTGATTTACACAAAACTTATCGGGTGGGAAAGATCGACGTGCCCGCGCTCCGAGGGATCTCCTTTGGCGTGCAAAAAGGAGAATTCGTCACCGTGGTCGGCCCTTCGGGCAGCGGCAAGTCCACCCTCTTCTACCTGCTGGGCGGACTGACCCGCGCCGATTCCGGCAAGGTAATTATGGATGGGGACGACTTCGCCGCGCTCTCCGATGCGGAGCGCACCCGAATGCGCAAGCGCAAAATCGGATTCGTTTTCCAGAAGTTCAACTTGCTGCCCACGCTCGACGCGCGTTCTAACATAGCCATCGCGCAGGAAATCTCCGGAAACGGGGACCGCGATCCCGCATTCTTCCTCCGCATTTGCGATTTATTGGGACTGAGCAAGCGGCTGAACCATCGCCCGAGCGAACTTTCCGGTGGCGAGCAACAGCGCGTGGCCCTGGCTCGCGCCCTGGTCAACAAGCCGGCGGTGGTTTTGGCCGACGAGCCCACCGGAAATCTCGACACGGAGAACTCGAACATCGTTTTGCGCATGTTACGGCAGTCCAACCAGGAGTTGGGACAGACAGTACTGATGATCACGCATAATCCCGAGGCTGCCAAGTACGGAGACCGCATGATCCACATGCGCGACGGCCACGTCGTGAAGCCGGAGGACGATCCGCAGTGGTCGGTGCACTAGAGGCCCCGCGGCGTCACCATTGCCGCGGCCGAATACCTCATTTATAATCAGGTTCGTCGAGCGGGAGTAGCTCAGTGGTAGAGCGCGACCTTGCCAAGGTCGATGTCGCGGGTTCGACCCCCGTCTCCCGCTCCAGAGTTCTCCTTTTCAGTCCAGCGATTCCCCGCAGATGGACTTTTCCCGCACGGAACGCTAACGTATTGAGCAGGGGCGCGGTACCCAAGTGGTAAGGGAGAGGTCTGCAAAACCTTTATGCGTCGGTTCGATTCCGACCCGCGCCTCCAGTCTGCCCAACCTGCGACATTTTGGCCTGTGCCACTCCACGGGCCCGATGCGAGCTTGCCTAAGCCGCACCACAAACCATAGACTGGTGCCCGCAATTCGGCCTCCACCATGACAGAACGCTCCCGCGGTCCCCTCCGGCGCCAGACGACTTTGTGTGCAGCTTTCGTCGTCCTATTCGCTTTGCCGTATATCGCGCCGTCGATTGGACGGGCGCAAGCGGCTTCTACCGTTTCCGATGACGTCTCCAACGGCGTCTCCAAGGGGGTCTCCAAGTATGTGCGGAGCGAAATGCAGCGGCAGAACATTCCGGGCGTGGCGCTTCTCGTGTCGCGCGGCGGAAAGATCGTGCAGGCTGAGGGATTCGGCCTGGCCAACGTCGAACTGCAAGTCCCTGTTAAGCCGGAAACGGTATTCCAGTCGGGATCGGTGGGCAAGCAGTTCACCGCGACCGCGGTGATGATGCTGGTCGAGGAGGGCAAGGTTGGGCTCGACGATCCGCTCACCAAGTATTTCGCAGACGCCCCAGTCACCTGGAAAGAAGTAACGGTGCGTGAGCTGCTAAGCCACACCGCCGGCTTTGGCGACTATCCCGAGAAGTTCGATTTTCGCAAGGACTGGACGGAAGACGAAGAGTTGAAGCTGGTCGAGGGCATCCCGCTGGCATATCCTCCCGGCACGAAGTGGGATTACAGCAATCTGGGATTTCTGACGCTGGGAATTCTGATCCACCGCGTCACCGGAGAATTCTACGGAGACTTTCTGCAAGAGCGAATCTTCCACCCGCTCGATATGCAGACCACGCGCATTATCAGCGAGGCCGATATTGTTCCCAATCGCGCCGCCGGTTACCGCCTGGTGAAGGGCGAACTGAAAAACCAAGAGTGGGTGGCACCCATGGTCAACACCACGGCCGATGGCAGCCTGTACTTCTCCATTTTAGATCTTGCGAAGTGGGACGCCGCGCTGTACACCGAGAAACTGCTGAAGCGCTCAAGCCTCGACCAGATGTGGACCCCGGCGAAGCTGAAAAACGGACAACCCAATAAAGACGGTTACGGCTTCGGCTGGTTCCTCGAGGAACGTCACGGACACCGCGTGATCAGCCACGACGGCGCCTGGCAGGGATTCAAATCCGCAATCGCGCGCTATGTGAATGATCAGTTGACGGTCGTCGTACTGGCGAATCTGGAGCAGGCTAAGCCCGGCGCAATCGCCGAACACGTCGCCGACCTATACCTCTCTGATGGTAAAAGCGCGGCGAGAAAAAACTAAACGTCTCCCCCGGCAGGGGCAGGCCGCGAAAGATTTCGCAAACCTGCCCCCACCGGAAGCTCCCGATTTAGAGAAAACCGTCAGGGCCAACACCTTGCACCCCTCTTTTTCTACGCGCGACTTAATGATTCTTCTTGCAGGGGGCGGTTACTGTCATATCGCTTACGATATCGTCGAATCCTTTGTCACCCGTAAGCGCATCGGTTCCATCGTTGACGTTTTCGGGGCTATGGGGACAACTTATGACCGCATTTACACAGAGGCCCAGGAACAGCGACCCGCTGGTGAACTGTTGGTAGAACTGCTGGCCTTGTGGCGGGGAATTGTTTGTTCCAACCGACGAGGATTCGCACAACCACCCCGCTATTGCCGTTTTGGGATAGTTGAAGCTGGGCATACCGTTTTGGAGCACTGTACCATCCTTGGCTGAAAAGTTTGTCAATAATCTGCAGAGAACTGCAACATCGTCCGCCGCTGTCTTGGTTTTGGCTGATTCTTTTGAAAACCGTATAGCTGTCCCCGCGAAACGGTGCTAACCTTTTGTCCCAGTTGGGGAGGCTGCGTCGTGGGTACTGGGAGACGGCTCGTTTTTTTACTGGCGTGGGTCAGTTGCGTATGCGTGCCCCTGCTTGCCCAATTTGAAACGAGAGGGCGAGTCGCGACCGGAGCCCTGACAGCAGACGCATACGCAGTTGCGGTGGCGGATTTTGATCGCGACGGCAAACTTGACGTTGCGGTAGCCAATGATGAGGGAAGCGTGA
>PKVW01000026.1 GCA_003131585.1 Acidobacteriaceae bacterium | reverse complement strand
TTTACTTATCATGGATGTCCCCAGTTTGTCCCCGTCCCCAGTTTGTCCCCGTGATTTTGTTCGGTCCGTTGTTTGCGGCGTCAGGGTCTCGCATCAGGCCCCGGGGGCGTTCTTCGATCCTGATGAGGAACATTCCTCGCGCAAGGTTACATGAAAACTCGCTGGATTTAGTCCATGTGGCACTATTGCATAATTCCTGAACAACGAAACGTTGCCACAATTGAAGGAGACTTCAATATCTCTTTGTGATTGCCACCTGAAGGAGAGGCCCGAGAAATCGAAACCGTGGAGAAAACATTGCGCCTTGCCACCCGGGAAACCGTGGCTAGAGACATCCGCCACACACGCGTCTATGTTGCGGAGGCCTGAGTTGTGGACCTCTTGCGAGCGAATTACTATCTTGAAGTCCCCATTTTTCACCTCGGCAAGACTCTCGTCGGTCCTTCCGAAACATGACTCCAACGTAAACGTCAGAAGACAGCAGACGATGTAGATTGCTAGCCGCCGCATTTTGCACCGTACCCCGCTGAAACTACTCTTGTGGCGCTTGGATCCATGCCAAACGGGCCGACCCAATCGCTTGGTGGGTGATGGGTTACAGAATAGGCACCAGCCCCCAATTCCGCCGCCCATTGAGGAACTCCTATGCTGGAAGAAACCGCAAAATACGCGAAGTTTCCGGCATCGCCAAGTAGGGAATAGTTCGCACTCGGACCACCGTACATCGCCCTAAAGTTTGTCCCAGAATAAACCTGAGACATGACCGAAATTGGATTCGTCCCCGTTTGAGATTCGAGGACAGGGTTGGCAGCGTCGGCGGTCGCAGTTGTCTGTGCCGAATTGTTGAGACTGTTAACAACAGAATTTACATGGCTACCTACGGTAGAGCCGTCAGGAAGAACAGTAGCGCACGTGATTTTGTTCGGTCCGTTGTTTGCGGGGTTCCCAGCGTCGCCCCCGGGGCCCGCCATAGGGGGTATGACCACAAACCAGCACAACGCGTCGCAGGCAAAACCGCCGGGGCCCGCTGGTCCCGATTGCAAGTACGACCCACCATTACTTAGTGCAATCATCAGACTGAACTCGTCAATCCCGTCCACTAGCCAGGAGGGGTCGCCTCCGAACCCGTCGGCGGGTGGCCCACCTTTAGTGATGTTTGTGTGCATCAATCCCACAGAGGGTGCCCCATCCTTGCGTTTTTTGCAAGGGTGGGCGGCGATACTGCGTGTACTATTTTGTTTGTTATACCGCACGGCTTGGACCGCACCTACGGCAGCGCGCGAGCGTGTCGAGCCACCTGCGCAGGCATTTCCGACTCCCGCCCTTCGCAAAGAACGAGGCTGTTACGAAACTCGTGCCGTCCGCTGAAGCGGACTCGGTTTGTTCCACTTCCGGCCTCCCGGCACTNNGTTTCGTAACGGACTCAAAGAACGCGAAGGACGGGGCACCCACTGTGTTGGTTATGCCAGCGAGATCAAAAGCCTGGGCCACCCGCCTGGAAGCGCTGCGCCACCCAAAATCCCTAGTCGGCGGCGACGGTTTGGTTCGCGTCCTCGGGCTCGGGGCGGCGGGGGGCGCGGTTGGAGGGCAGGCCGGCGTCGCGGATTTTGTAGAGCAATGCGCGGTAGCTGATGTTCAGAGCGCGGGCCGCCTGCTTGCGGTTCCAGTGATGATGCTGCAGCACTTTGAGGATGATCTTGCGTTCCAGTTCATGCACGGCCTGGCGGGTAATTTTCTTCAGCGAGATGGGTCCGTCCACGGAAATATCGGCATTGAAGAAATCCGGCTCCTGCGGCCGCAGATCGCCGGAGATGGATTCTTCGGTGCCGAGGATTACGTAGCGCTTCATCAGATTTTCCAACTCGCGGACGTTGCCCGGCCAGTGGTATTTCTTCAGCGCGTTCATCAAATCGGCGGAGGGCGGGTTGGCGCGCGAGTTGAATTTCCGGTTGTAATACTCGAGGAAATAGCTGACCAGTTCCGGAATGTCGGAGACGCGCTCGCGCAGCGGCGGCATGTGGAGATTCACGACATTGATGCGGTAGAACAGATCGGCGCGGAAGGCGCCGTTGGCAATCTCCTCTTCCAGTTTTCGATTGGTGGCGCAAACCACCCGGACTTCCACTTTCTTGTCTTCCTGCGCGCCGATGCGGCAGAACTGGCCGTCCTGAAGCAGTTGCAGCAGCTTCGACTGCAAAGCCATGTCGAGTTCGGAGATTTCATCGAGGAACAACGTGCCGCGATGCGCCATCTCGACGCGGCCAGGCTTGGTGCCATAGGCCCCGGTGAAGGCTCCCTTTTCATAGCCGAACAGCTCGCTTTCGAGGAGCGTGCCTGGGATCGCCGGGCAATTCACCTTCACCCACGGACCGGTCCTCCACGGCGAACTGGCGTGGATCATGCGCGCGATAATGTCTTTGCCCGTACCACTCTCGCCCTGGATGAGCACGGGGACGTTGGCACCCGCTATTTTAGCCAGCCGTTCGCGGAGAGCCCGCATGGGCTCCGTCCCCCCGAATACGATCGATTCGGGAGGCATTTCGCCCAAGGGCTGGATCAGCGCACTGACTGGATTCGAAGTGCTCATAGGTGTCCGGGCTGGCGCAGCACAGGCTTATGGTCTGATGTGCATCCAGAGAACCAAACGCAGGGGAGAGCCGACACGCACTCTATACAGGCTAGTCTATCTGATTGACGAAACGCAACTTACTAAAGATTGCGGTGGGGGATAGCGGGTAACCAGCAGGGTCGGATGGCGGTGCAGAATGCGCGAAGGACGGAAGAAAAGATTTTCACACGGAAGAAGCGAGTTTCCGTCGGGGCCGCAGGGGAACGTAGGAGTTGACCAACGGCCGGGAGAACTTCAGAGCGGCCAGATTGTAGCCCTCGCCATGCTGCGTGCGCAACACCTTGGCGCGCAGGTTCCGGGCGACTCGTGGCAGGCTGGCCAATGCGGCCAACGGAGCGCTGGGGATCTCGAGCAAGACCTGAGCCGAGGACGGGATCGATCGGCGAACCGCCACCAGCATGCCGCCGGCGGAGACATTCAGAGCCGTGGCAAACTCCAGGAATTCCTTGTCAGCCTCGGTCCGGCTTCTGACAAAAACCGGGATGGCCAAAGGCAAGCGTGGCCACCGCCGACGCTCTGCCGCTGGAGTCTTACGATTCAAACACGCACCCCTTCATTCCTCGCTTAATCCAACATTTCCAGCACCTTAGGGGCCAAATCCTGAGTTAGGGGCTAAATCCCGAAGAGAACCCGGAAGAAACCCGGAGAGACTCGGTTAACTCGGGGCGTTGGGAGGCTTAAAGCCGTTAAAGTACGGGCTTTCATCGTTTTCGGCTGCGCTTGTTCCGCCGTCGGGGCTGGGGCGACCGCAATCTTAACCGGTCCGGTGAGTGCAAGGTTTTGCCACACTTGGGTAATCAGGTTGCATTTTTCGTTGACAGGAAAAGTGCCCTAGCATACGATTTTTGTACAGCATTCTTCCTTAAACCAGTCGAGTGCCTCCCTCCCTCTGTGTTCGACCGCCGTGCCCCTTATGGCCACTGTGCAGAAGAATATGTGTGTTCCCGACCCTGGTGAAGGAAAAACGGGAGCGCCGGCGTCTCCGGTTCCGGGGGAAGGAATATCGAACCCGGCAGATGTGCTGCGGGCATACTCCGAGTTGCAGGAGCGATTCCAGCGCACCACAAACGCCCTCGGCTCCGCCGCGCACGATCTGAAGACGCCGCTGGCGATTCTGAACGGGTACGTCGAATTGCTCCAGAGCGAAAAACTGGGACCGTTGAATGCGCGCCAGCGGGAGGTCCTGCAAGACATGCAGTCAAGCGGCAAACGGCTGCAACGGTTCATCCAGGATTTCCTGACCTACAGCGCCCTGGAAACCGGCGGGCTGAAGATGCAGTTCGAGGCAGGCAACCTCAACGACTGCCTGTCCGAAGTCTGCCGCCTGTGGTCGACCCGCTTTCAACAAAGAGGATTGGCGCTTTACTTTTTGGCGAATGACAAGGTGCCGGTGTTTCCTTTTGATTCTCCCAAGCTGGAGCGGGTGATCTCCAACCTGCTGGAGAACTCCTTTAAGTTTATTCCCCAGGGGGGGACGGTTTGGTTGCACGCGGAACCCTACATGTGGGAGCGCCGTGCCGCGGCCGAGCCTGCCTCATCGGGGGAGAGGCGCAGACTGGATACTGCGCAACCGAATTCCGTGAAGGTTAGCGTGTCCGACACGGGACCGGGAATCCCGGCTGAGTTTCATCAGGAAGTCTTCGATGATTTCTTCCGCCTGCCGGGCAACGAAAACCAGGAAGGCATGGGGATCGGCCTGGCGATTGTGCGCCGTCTGGTGCAGGGGATGGGCGGAAAAGTCTGGGTGGAAAGCGATCTCGGAGCGGGCTGCAAGTTCTCGTTCCTCGTTCCCTTCAAGCCTGCTCCGAACCCCGCGGGCAAAGGAAAGAATCGATGAGCGAAACCGCCAAGATTCTTCTGGTGGATGACGAGCCCGCCATGCTCCGGTATATCCGGACGCTGCTGGAGGTCGACGACTACAAAGTGGAAACCGCGTCGACCGGGGAAGAGGCTTTGCAACGCGTGGAAAAAGGCATGCGGCCGGACCTGGTTCTGCTGGATGTGCTGATGCCGGGAATTGACGGGCTGGAGACGCTGGAGCAACTCCGCCAGAAGCGGCCCGGGGTTAAGGTCGTAATGCTTTCCTGCGTCAACGATGCGCGGAAGGTTGTCCAGGCGATGCGCCTGGGGGCGCAGGATTACCTGACCAAACCCTTTCAGAAAGCGGAACTGGACGCGGTGGTCAACCAGTGTCTCGGTCAGGGGAAAGGACCGGTTGGAGGGGAAGTCGAGGAAGTTTGCGACGACATCTTCTTCATCGCGGCGAGTCCGGCCATGCGGAAGATCCGCTCGCAAGCCGCGCTGGTCGCCAATGTGGATATTCCGGTACTGCTGCTGGGCGAGAGCGGCACCGGCAAGGAAGTGCTGGGACGCTTGATTCACAAGCTCTCGCCGCGCGCGCACCGCACGTTCTTGAAGGTAAATTGCGCGGCCGTACCCGCCGATCTGCTGGAAAGCGAGCTATTCGGCTATGAGCAGGGCGCATTTACCGGGGCGACGCATGCCAAACCCGGCAAGTTCGAACTATGCAACAAGGGCACGATTTTGCTCGACGAGATCGGCGAGATGCCGCCGGCGTTACAGGCCAAGCTGCTGCACGTGCTGCAGGACCAGCATTTCTCGCGGCTGGGGAGCCGGTCCGTCATCCGGGTGGACGTACGCATCCTGGCGGCCACCAACATTGACATTCCCCAGGCTTTGGCGGCCAAGCGCCTGCGCGAAGATCTTTACTACCGTCTCAATGCGTTTACGTTGCAACTGCCGCCGCTGCGCGAACGGAAGGAAGAAATTCCAATTCTGCTGAAACATTTCATGACGCGCATGGCCGAACGTTACGCGCGGCCTCAGCTTCCGCTTTCGCCCCAGCTACTCGAGGCCTGCCAGGCGCATTCCTGGCCGGGCAATTTGCGGGAGTTGAACAACTTCTTGAAGCGCTATTTAATTCTGGGTGACGAAAATCTGGCGGCCGCCGAATTGCAGCCCCGCCACGACGGTAACGGCGGCGGCGCACAGGGAGATTCCGGGACGAAAAGCGGAGAAACGGGCGGCGGGTTGAAATCGCTGGCCCGCAATGCCAAAGACGAAGCCGAAGGAGAAGCCATCCGGCAAGCGCTCGAGCAGACCAACTGGAACCGCAAACAGGCGGCCGCGCTTCTGCAAATCAGCTACAAAGCCCTGCTTTACAAGATCCGGCAATATGGAATCGCCGAAACCAAGAGCCACCACAAGCTCTCCGCCGGGGCATAGATCCACGACCCACCTTACATCCTAACTTCTTGCCGAAAACGGCTCGCCGCCGGGCGGTGTAGCCATTTACTGCGCCGTCACCGTTAGCTGGAACGACGCACTCTTGCTCAGCGTGCCCGAAGTCGCGGTGACGGTGAGAGGATAGGTGCCCGAGGGAGTTCCGCTCGTCGGCATCGGCGTGGTGCCGCTGCTGCAGGAGGGCTGCAGCAGAACCAGCGCGAAGAGCACGGAGAGCGCAAGCAGCCCCAGCAGGCGGCTCTTCTTCCCGCGGCGTTTCCTGCCGGCGCCCAGCCCCAAGACAGCCATCCCCGGAACCATCAGCCAGAGGGCGTAGAACGGACCGCGCCATGCGTTTGCAGCGACCGTGGTCGGAGGTTGCGCGGTCGTCTGCAGGATCAAAGTGGTCGAAGCACCGCTAACACCGCCGCTAAACGTGATCGTGCTGTTGGTGAAGGTGCAAGTCGTCGCGGCGGGAAGAGAACCGCAAGTGAGCGAGATATTGGCTCCAAACACGGGATCTGGATTCAACAGCACGGTATACTTCGCGATCCCACCGGCGACCACGGATTGGGCGGAAGGGGTGACTTGCGACAGGAAAAAATCGGACGCCTGGAAGGAAGCGGGAGCCGGGATGCTGGTGATCGTATTGTTAGCGCTGACTACGGTGGCCGTCGCCTCAAAAGTGCCTTTGCTGTTCGGCGTCACCACAAAGGTGACTGGCGAGGTAGAACCGGATTGCAGCGTGGGGATGGAGCAAACCACCTGATTGCTGACCGGCGTACTGCAACTTCCGGAACCCGCAGTGGCGCTGTTGAACGTTACTCCGGAAGGAACCGTACCGGTCACGCTGATATTCGTGGCAGGATCTGGCCCCTGATTGAGAACCGTATAGGTTATCGTGACCTGGTTGCCCGCGCTCACGAATGATCCGACCGGGGAGATCGTGGGCGCCGGACAGGTGATGCACAAACCATTCTCCGGCCCCAGCTTTACGACGAACGCGTCGCTGGGTCCATTAAGCGTGCTCCCCCCGGGCCCCGGCAGCGGATTCGCGAGCTGCAAATCTGGCGAGGTGGTATCGCCGGCAAAATAAATGTTCAGAGTAATGGGGTCGACCGCGATGCTGGTACCGTGATCCACGCCAGTGCCACCGAAATAAGTGACATACGAGCCGACCCCATTCTGGCCCGTAACCGTGGTCGTATCAATGCGGGCAAAGAAAGCGTCCGGCGGGCTTTTGAGCTGGCTCTGGATTGGGCCGGTGGTAAGCGTAACCGGGAAGTTTGTCGAACTGGTCGCCCCGGTGACGAGCGCATCGCTGGTTGTATCCACGGCGATCGCCGCCCCGCTATCGTTCTCCCCTCCGCCGAGATACGAAAAATAGGTGAGGGCCACGTTCACTGGAGTTCCCGTCGTGCTCTGCGCGGGGTTGTTAAACCGCGCCACATAGGCGTCGAAGGGCGCTGGGGATGCAATGACAGGACACGGCAGCACATTGGGCGGAGGAGTATCGAGGCACGACTGGAAGGCTGAGATACCGGTGGGAACGACAAAATCGCTCGAATTTGTCGAGCCGGTGAGGTAAATGTTAGCGGCGCCGGAATCGATCGCAATCGCGGTGCTCGAATCCGTACCGGCCCCGCCGAGGTAGGTCGAGAAAACTAGCTGAGCGCCACCCGTCTGAGCGTTGTTGGGATTCAGCTTGGCGACGAAGGCATCGGTCGGATACGGAGTGGCCGGAGGCGAACATGGGTTTGGATTGGCGAGGATGGTCGGCGGAGGCGTATCCAGGCACGGCTGATACGCGTTGAGGATGGGAAAGTCTTCCGACCCGCTGTCGCCGAACGGGCCCGAGCCGCTGTTGTAGAAGTTCGTGGTCCCGCTGAAGTAAATGTTGCCGGTCGAGTCGACCGCAATGCCGCCGCCAGTGGCGATGGCAGGGGTGGGCACGCTGCCGCCGCCGAAGTATGTGGAATACGCGATGCTGGCCGCACCCGGCTGGCTCGTACTTACCTCGGTCACGAAGAACTGGACGCTAGACTTGGGCAAGGTCTGATACGGCACGGGCAGCAAGGTCGCGGGAAAGTCATCCGGGGTGGGGAAGGCGGCGGCCGTGTCATTGGACGTCGTGGTGCCCGTGATGAAGACGTCGCCATTGAAGTCGATCGTCATCCCGCTGGCTTGGTCGTTGCCATTGCCGGAGAGATAGGAAGAATAGTTGAGGGCCGTGCCAGAGGGGTTGAGCTTGCTCACGAACACGGACGTACAAGTGATGGAGGCGCATTGCGCGCCCTTCGTTTCAGGTACAGACTGATAGGGTGTGCCGGGGGCTGGGAAGTTCGGGGAACTGGTGTTGCCCACGATGTAGGCACTGCCGCCGCCATCCACGCCGATGCCGATGCTGGTGTCGGATCCGCTGCCGCCCAGGAAGGTTTCATACACCACCGAGGGCGGCTGGGAAGGAGAGATCTTGGCGACGAAGATATGGCTTAGGCTAGCCGAAGTGAGGGACAGCGTCGTTGGAATCAGCGTCTGGGTCGCGGCAGGAGGAAACGAGTTCGCCGGCGAACCCTGCGTCGTGCCAACGAGATAAATGCTGCCGTCGCCATTAACCGCGACCGACGGTGAGGTTTCCGAGCCGCTGCCGCCGAAATAGGTGGAAAAATTGAGCGCCGGGTCGATGATCAGTTCGCGGCCACGATCATAGGGGCCGATTTCGAAGCCGACGCGGTTGGCCGCGCGCAGAACAAAGCGTCCCGCTACCGGGTGATGGCGGTCCCCGTCGCGTTGGTAAATCTGAGGCGCTTGCAAGCGCAGGCCGACGTCGTCTTTGTCTTTACCTTTGCCCGTGGAAATCAAGCCGGTGAGGATCAGGTCGCCGCCGCTGAGTTCCAGTTTGGTGGCGCCGTCAAACTGCAGTTCGGCTTGCGACGGGTCGGCGCCGGGAGCGACCCGGAAGTCGTATTCCAGATGGCCCTGGTTTCCATAAAACACCAGATTGATTCCGGGGTACACACTCTCGTAGTGAACCCCGGCAAACTGCGGAATGCCGCTATGCCACTTGCGCGGGTCGTTGCCAATAAAGTAGTTGCTCTGGCCGGGCAGAGGATCGGTTCCGGCGGTGGCGGCAGCCCGGTTGGCGCCAACCAGCGTCATGCGTACGGATTGTTCGCCGCGCCCCGGCGGCGACGAGTGCGCTGTTTGCGTGGACAGCACGGCGCCGGTCGCATCCAGGAAGAGACTGTATCCCGCGCCGCGCGCGAGGAATTTTACCGTGGGATCGGCTTGGCCCAGGTTGGGCTCGAATATAAGCGGCAACTGTCCGAGGAGCGCGCGCGCATCAGGCTTCGAATGCAGGGAAGTTCCGGAGGAAGATCGGAAGGAGGAAGATCGGAAGGAGATTGGAATCTGAGAAGCTGGAGAGGCCGGAACCGCAGCCGTGGCCTTCTGGGCATAGCGGCGGGAACCCGATCCGAGCAACACGAAACCCGCCAGCAGCAGCACAAACATCGCCCCAAGGGCACGGACCCATACCAAGCTGCTTCCCGAGCTTCTTCCCGCACTTCTTCCCGACCAACGGCCATTTCCCATCACGCTTTTCCTCCGATTCATACCGATCCTTTGGAGAGAGTAGACATGGCGCGCGAGTCAGTACTCACCCGGCGCCGGCGAAACCGCCGCTGCTGACGTGTCATTAGGAACTGGCGGAAAACAAACAACTACTTAAACATCTGACGGATAGCCAAGTCAAGCCAGACCCACTACCCAAGCTCCGCGCTCATGCGCGCTCCAAGAGTTGTCAGATGCGTCTGGAGACATGGAAAGATGCCGGACCGTGGCACGAAAGTGGAATGAAGCGAATTGCAGATCGCAACGCCGGGCGCTGTTTCTGCAAAGCCTTGCACGCCGAGACGTGACGAGCGCCGCAGCCAACCTACGATTGTTGATTCCTCGCGAATTATAAGAGATAGACATTAAAGATCACAGACATCGGATGGCAGCGGAATTGCTACGATATGGCGGATCTGGACCGTCGTGCCTCCTCCCCAGCACGCCCGATCTGCTTGAGCATTTACCGAATCAGTTCCGGGGGTCTTTTTGCTCTTGCAAACCGCGGGCAATTCTATACATTGGATGTTAATCAGGGCCTGCCGAGGGGCGGCGGGACCTTAGCCTCCCCAGCCTGACAGTTGATTCCGTACTGCATTAGATTGATCTTGGTTGAGAAAAATGCTTTCGCAAAATACACCACGAATGCAACCGGACTCTCAGGAACGGCGGATGATGCGGCGCTTTGACATGCGCCTGCCGGCAGTGGTCCGTCTGGATCAAGACAACGAATTCCACACCGAAACCCAGAACGTGAGCGCTCGCGGAGTTTTCTTTTACCTCGACCGGCCGGTCCCGCAGGGAACCCGCTGCGAAGTCACTCTCACTTTCCCGCCCCACATCACGCTGACCGATGCGGTTCGGGTGCGCTTCACGGCGCGCGTGATCCGCGTGGAATCGCCTCTGCCCTCTTTGCGGATCGGAACCGCCGCCATGATCGAGGACTACGAGTTCCTCCGGTCGAATGGGAGCACGGACTTCCTGAGCGCGCTGCAGCGGGAAGCGGCGAACTGAAGGCGGGCTTCGGGCTTCGGCTTTCGGCAAATCCAATCAAGTCCCAGCAGACCCCGGCGCTTGCCTTCCCAAAACCAAATGTCCAACTGAGCGGCGATCGGCCCTAGTTGGCCGAAGCCCGATTGCCGAAGCCCGAAGCCCGCTACTTCCCCAAATCCTTCATCTGGCGCCGCAGCCGGCTGTAGCGGCGCACCAGGCTGCCGATGTAAAGCGCATGAATCAGCCAGGTCGCGATGTAGGCGGCATAAAGGAATTTGATGGAGCCTGCGGAATTCATAGGATCCCCCGGCTTAGAGGAACTCTGGCTTTGGAAGTTTGCGCGGCTGGGCCGCTGGGCTCCAGCAACGATTCGAGCGCCTCAGCTTCCTCCACTTCGCGACGCAACTTTTCCAGCCCGTATCGCAACCAGCAGACCAGAAATGCGAAACACAGAAACGCCATCCAGCTAATCAGCAGCACGTGCAACATCCGCGGGTCCATCGAGCCGCCCCCGCCGATTACAGGCTGGGGATGCTGCGTGCGGAAGAACCAGATGGAAAAATAAACCAGGGGAACGTCGAGCGCTCCAAAGACCGCCAGGACGGCGGCCAGCTTCTGGGTTTGCGCGCTGTCGGAGAAACGCCGCAGCACCAGATAGCTTACGTAAATCAGCCATAGCACCAGCGTCGAGGTGAGGCGTATGTCTCCCGGCGCCCACCAGATGCCCCACACCGGCCGTGCCCAGATCGGGCCGGTAACCAGAACGATGGTGCAAAAGACTACACCTACTTCCGCAGCGGTCACCGCCAGCAAGTCAAGGTTCTGCTCGGGGAAGTACTTTCCAATGAGGAAATAAAAGGCGGGAATCGCCAGGACCGTCATCGCGATCGCGCTCGGCCGGATGCCGGCGGGCAAGGGCACGACATAGGCCGCAACGCATCCCGCGATCCCGATCGCAATCACAATCCATTTTGCAGCTCGCTTCGTGGACGGTTTCGCACTCGCCAGGTATTCGACCGAAGCGATGAAATTGATAAAGAACAGCAGGAAGGCCGTCCACGCCGAAGGCACATGATAGTAAATGATGCGGTAAACGTCGCCCTGCAAGGCGTCTGTGGGCGCGACCCACAGGGCCTGATAAAAGGCGTAGGCCAGCAAAAGCGCCGTCAGAACCGCCAGGATGGGGAAGGCCCTTTTCATTCCGCTTGCAATACCGTCTCAAACAAGCCAATACAGGCAGTAGTAAACACCACATCGTAGGTGAGAAGCAATACGATCCAGAAGTGCGCGGGATTCTCGCCTGTGAGAATGCTGGTGGTGCCTGCGACCATGCCCAGCACCGCCGGAATCGAAACCGGGAACAAGAGCAAAGGCAGCATGAGCTCGCGGCTGCGCGTGCGGATTGACATAGCTGCGAAAAATGTTCCGTTCACCACCAGCGCCCAGGTTCCCAGAAGCGCCACGGGAATCAACTGCCAGGCCGGACCGAGCGCGCGCAAGTTGTAGAAGATCACAAATAGAGGCGCCATCAGCCCTTCCAGCAGGCCGACCAGAATGAAGTTGCCCAGCGCTTTGGCCAGGAACAATGCATTGGCCGCGGCCGGAGAGACGCGGTAGGCATCGAGCACCTGATTGCGCAGTTCCCGCGCCCAGGTCTGGTTCAGGGCGACCACCGCGGCGAACAAAAACGCCACCCAAACCAGGCCGCCAACAATGTGGCGCGATTCTTCCGCCAGGGGATCGAAGGAGAAAACGAAGATCACGACCACCAGCAGAGAGAAAAACAGCATGGCGTTGAGCGCATCTTTGGAGCGCCACTCCAGGCGGATGTCTTTCGCCAGCGTGGCGAGCGCGATCGACCAGAACGATCTCATGGTCCCCCCGCTCGCGTAAGGTCCGGTGCAAGATGATAGGTGCGGTCGACGATCTGCCCGGCCTGCATCCACACAAATTCGTCGGCCACGCCTTCCAGAAGCGCGGCTTGGTGCGTGACCACGAAAATGGCTTTGCCGGCGTCGCGCCTGGCTTTGAGCAGTCCCACCATCTCGCGCGCCGAGTGCGCATCCACGTTGGAAAACGGCTCATCCAGCAACAGGATATTCGGATCGTGCAGAATGGCCCGCGCCAAAGACATGCGCTGCCGCATGCCTTGCGAATACTGGCCGACTGGCCGCGCCAACTCAGGATCAAGCCCTACGAAGCGAATTACCTGCTGGCAGCGCGTGTCACCGGCGATGTCATACAGGCGCGCAAAATATCTCAGGTTCTCCATGCCGCTCATCTCGTCGTAGAGTAGCGATGGGTGGGCCATATAGCCAATCTCGCGGCAGGCTTCGCGCGGAGTCCTGCCCAGGATGGAAACCGCGCCGCGTGTGGGATGAGCCAATCCTGCCAGCGCGCGCAACAGCGTAGTCTTTCCCGCCCCGTTGTCGCCGAGAATCACGTGGAACTTGCCGGCATCGAACTCTGCGGTCACACCGCGCAATGCGGTGAAGCGGCCGAACTGTTTGACCAGGTTGCTGACGGAGATGATTCCAGCCGCGGCCGGGATTTCGGAAGCGCTCACGGTCATTGGGATTAAGTTGAAAGTAGAAGATAGCGAAAGCGAGCGGCGAAGTCGAGGACGCGAGGACAACTACAAGCCACAAATCGTCTTAGAAAGGGCACGGCTTCAGTGGTTGCGCAAAAACTCGATGTTGCACTTGATTTTGGTTCGATGTTGCACTTGATTTTGGTTCGATGTTGCACTTGATTTTGGGTGGCGCAGCGCTTCAGCGCTGTGATAACTGCTCTATGTCAACACCGGCTTTAGATGGGATGAG
>PKVW01000021.1:193423-238766 GCA_003131585.1 Acidobacteriaceae bacterium | reverse complement strand
AGCTTTTCCTGCATCTCGCGCGAGAGTCCGCTGATGGAGCGGTAGTCGAACCAGCCCGGGATGCCCCGCTGTTCCGACTTTTTCATTCGCTCGATGGCGCGCTGCTGCTGCAGCAGGTAGCCCTCGTACTTGATCTCGGTTTCCACGGACTTGAGTTCGTTGCGGAGCTCCGAAGAAAGTTGAACCTCGGAGGACCCTTCGGCTTCGCTCAGGGCAGGCTCGGAGCACTCGGAGGAACTTACTCGCGCAAAGAAGCCGGGCGCGAGATGCCTTAGGAGGGAAGCGAGTTGCTCGATGGTAATCTCGGGCCGCTTGAGCAGTTGGGCGCAAGTTTGGCCGATGGCCGAGCTCCAGTCGCTGCTTGTTAGCTGCTGGTCGTCCAGCATGGCGCTCGTGAGTTTGGTCTTCTCTAGGACTTGCTTCAGCTTTTCCAACCGCCCCTGCTTGGCGAGAAAGTCATCCCATGCTTGGTCCGGGATCAGGCCCACGCGGCGGCCGTGCGGCGTGAGCCGGCGGTCGGCATTGTCGATGCGCAAATGCAAGCGGAATTCCGCCCGCGAGGTGAACATCCGATAGGGCTCGTTCGTTCCCTTGGAGATGAGGTCGTCGATCAGGATCGCGGTGTAAGCCTCGGTGCGGTCGAGAATCAGCGGCGGCTGCGCCTTCACCTGCAATGCGGCGTTGATGCCCGCCATCAGGCCCTGGCAAGCGGCTTCTTCATAGCCGGACGTACCGTTGATCTGGCCGGCCAGAAACAGGCTGGCAATCTTCTTGGTTTCGAGCGTGCGCTGCAGTTCGGTTGGGTCAATCGAGTCGTACTCGATGGCGTATCCGGGGCGCAGCATCTCGGCATTTTCCAGGCCGGGAATCGATTTCAAGATCGCAATCTGCACTTCCACCGGAAGCGACGTGCTCATTCCGTTGACGTAGATTTCATGAGTATTCAGGCCTTCGGGCTCGAGGTAAAGCTGGTGCATTGCCTTGTCGGGAAATTTGACGATCTTGTCTTCGATCGACGGGCAATAGCGCGGCCCGATCGACTGGATCTGCCCGCTATACATCGGCGAGCGATGGACATTCTCGCGGATGATGCGGTGCGTTTCTGGCGTAGTCCATGCGATGTAACAAGGAACTTGCGAATCGTGGTGCGCCACGCGCTGGGTGCGGAAGCTGAACGGCGTGGGGTCGGCATCGCCCGGCTGCTCCTCAAAGCGGGACCAGTCGATGGTGCGTCCGTCGAGGCGTGGTGGCGTTCCGGTCTTGAGCCGGCAACCGCGCAGGCCGAGCTCCTTCAGCGCTTCGCCCAGCAGAACCGCAGCAGGTTCACCGGAGCGGCCGGCGGGATACTGCTGCTCGCCGCAGTGAATCAGGCCGTTGAGGAACGTGCCGGTGGTGATGATCACCACTTGCGCGCCCACGCTGCGGCCATCGCGCAGCTTGATGCCGAGGACTCGGGCTTCGGGCTTCGGCTTTTGGGCTTCGGCAACGCCGCTCAGATGATCGCCGTCGTTTTCTGAAGCATCGGCAGAAGCCGGAAGCCCGGAGCCCGAAGCCCGTTCCACAATCAGCTCCGCCACTTCCGCCTGCTTGATCTTGAGATTCGGCTGCGACTCCAGCACCTCGCGCATCTTGAGCCGGTAGGCCTGTTTGTCGCATTGCGCCCGCGGCGACCATACCGCCGGGCCCCGCGAAGTGTTGAGCAGACGGAACTGGATGCCGACCGCGTCCGTGATCTCGCCCATGATTCCGCCGAGCGCGTCGACTTCGCGAACCAGGTGACCCTTGGCAATGCCGCCCACCGCCGGGTTGCACGACATCTGCGCAATCAGGTCGACGTTGAGCGTGTAGAGGCCGGTCTTTAGCCCCATGCGCGCCGCGGCCATCGCGGCTTCGCACCCGGCATGACCCGCGCCCACGACGACTACTTCGAATTGTTCCGTGAATTGTTCCGTGAATTGTTCCGTGAACTGTTGCATCGAAAGTGGACAGCGCGGAAGCACCCTTTACATCGTGGCATTCCTGCTTTCATTCTAGCAAGTTACCCACCTCTCCACTCACTTGCCGACCCGCGAGGTCGCCCGTATAGTAGTGGGTCAGACGGAAGCATCAGGAGCGAATCATGAATACCACTCAGTTCTTCGAGCAACTGGAGGCATCGATCGCCAAGTACGATTTGCTGTGCCATCCATTCTATAAGGCGTGGGCGGCGGGCGCGTTGAAGCGCGACGATCTGCGCGAGTATGCCCGCCACTACTACCATCACGTGGAAGCGTTTCCAACATATCTGGCCGAACTCGGCCTTCGCCTGGATGAAGGTGATCTGCGGCGCGCGGTGCTGGCCAATATGTGTGACGAGAAGGGCGCCGCGGACGGATCGGGGAAGGATTCCGTGCCGCACTCCGAGCTTTGGCTCGATTTTTCCGAAGGTATGGGAGCGGGACGGGAGATGCGCGGACACGACCCGCTGCCGGAAATCAACAATCTGATGGCGCACTTCCACCGCGTGGCCGGTGAAGGCACGCCGGAAGAGGCGCTGGCGGCGTTTTACGCTTACGAATCTCAGGTGCCGCGCGTGGCCAGGGAGAAAGAGCGCGGGCTGCGCGAAATGTATGGCGCCGACGACAAGACTTGCGGCTACTTCGCGCTGCACGCCACCGCCGACGTCTACCACTCGAATGTCTGGCGCAAGCAGCTGGAGAATCGCATCGTGGCGAACCCGGAAACGGCGCAAGCCGCGCTGGACACGGCCGAGAACACAGCCAGGATGTTGTGGCAAGCTCTGGATGGGATCGAAGCGGCGCGAACGGCGTTCGCGGCCTGATCGGACCGTGTCGCACACAAGGGTGAGCCAATGATTCCTGCGACTCGTTCCCTCGGGATCATTGGGTCTTCGTTTCGGAAGGTCTGAAAGGGAGCCGGAAAAAGGAAGATCGGCGTGGCAAAGCAAATCCCCATCGGGGCGCGCGGCGAGGCGCGAGAGACCGTCGAGTTCAAACATACTCTGACCTCACACCACGCCGAGTTGCCGCCAGTTTATTCCACGCCCGACATGATCCGATTGATGGAGACCGCGGCCTTTCACGCGCTTCATCCCTACTGCGAAGGCGACGAGATCACGGTGGGGACTGCGATCGACATCCAGCACCGCGCGGCGAGCGGCATTGGCGCGCACATTCAAGCCGAGGCCGCGCTGGAGTCGTTTGACGGGCGCTTCTACGTGCTGCGCGTGACTGCACGCGATGATGTTCAGGAAATCGGCCGCGGCACCGTGCGCCGGGCCATCGTGAGCGTTGGCAAATTCGTCGATAAAATCAAGTTGGTCGATAAGCCAAAGAGTGGCAGCCGCTGAACCGGGCGGAAGCCGAGGCCCATGACGAATCTGGCGCGACAGAATCCGGAGCAACAGAAGAAGAGCGCAGAACGGTTTCTGGCCATGCATTCAGCCAACGAGGCTCTGCTGCTTCCCAACGTCTGGGACGTCGCCAGCGCCCGCATCGTCGAAGAGTCCGGGTTCGACGCCATCGCCACAACCAGCGCCGGAGTTGCATTTTCGTTGGGCTATCCTGACGGGCAGAAAATCCCCATGCAGGAGATGCTGGCTGCGGTAGCGCGGATCGCGCGGGCAGTCAAGGTTCCGGTGACGGCCGATGTCGAATCCGGATATGGAAATAGACCCGAAGATGCCGCCACAACTGCGCGCGCGGTGATTGCGGCCGGGGCCGTGGGAATGAATCTGGAAGATGCCCCCGGCAACTCTGGGCATCCCCTCGTGGATTTGCCACTGCAACTTGAGAAGATCCATGCGGTGCGTGAGGCGTCGAGCAGTCTGGGAGTGCCGCTGGTTTTGAACGCCCGTACGGATGTCTATCTGCTTCAAGTCGGCGATCCGGCAAAACGCTATGACGAAGCCGTTCGCCGGCTGCGTGCCTTTCGCGACGCGGGCGCCGACTGTGTGTTTCTCCCAGGCGTGCGAGACGCGCAGACGATTGGCCGCGTGGTCGCGGATCTGCAATGCCCCCTCAATATTCTGGCGGGTCCCGGCTCGCCTCCGGTGCCGGAACTGCGCAAGTTGGGAGTTGCCCGCGTCAGCCTGGGTTCGGGGCCGGCGCGAGCTGCCCTCGGCCTGCTGCGCCGCGTAGCCGACGAACTGAAGACGACGGGAACATACACGATGATGGAAGGCGCGCCGCCACACGACGAAATAAACCGGATGCTGGAGCGAGGTCAGGAGCGATGAAGGCAGATCGCGATCCTGAGACCTGAGAGCCCTCACCCGTTGCCGCTCACCGGGCCCTGGCTGCCGCTTCTCCGGTGCAGGGCGATTCCAGGCGTTACAATCCAGGCGCTACAATTTCAGACAATGTCCACTGAGTTTCGCATCGAGGCCACCAGCCAGCTGGCGCGCGCCGGTCGGCTGCTCACCCCCCACGGCGGAGTTGAAACCCCGGTGTTCATGCCGGTCGGCACGGTAGCGACGGTCAAGGCGGTGCCGCAGGACATTCTCGAAGATCTCGGGGTCCAGATTCTTCTCGGCAATACCTATCATCTCTTCTTGCGTCCGGGAGTCGAAACCGTCCGCAAGCTGGGCGGACTGCATAGTTTCATGGCGTGGCCGCGGGCGATCCTGATCGATTCCGGCGGCTTCCAGGTTTTCAGCCTGAACGAGCTTCGCAAGATCACCGAGGAAGGTGTGGCGTTTCGCTCGCATCTCGATGGTTCGTCGCACTTCTTTAGTCCAGAGAGCGCAATGGAGGCGCAGATCGGCTTGGGTGCGGACATCATCATGGCGTTCGATGAGTGTACGGAGTATCCCGCCGATCGCGCCCGCACGAAAGCTTCCATGGAGTTAACGTTGCGCTGGGCCGCGCGCAGCAAGAAGTATTTTGAGGAGCACAAGCATGAAGTGCCATGGAATCACACGGGCGAGGGCGCCCGCGCCACACAATCTCTCTTCGGCATAGTCCAAGGCGGCATGGATCTGGAATTGAGAAAAGAATCCGCCGAGCGGACCATTGAAATTGGTTTTCCCGGCTATGCGATCGGCGGTCTCAGCGTCGGCGAGCCCAGGCAACGTACCCGCGAGGTCATCCAAGCCACCCTCCAGCACCTTCCCTCCGACAAGCCCCGCTATGTGATGGGGGTGGGCACGCCCGAGGAGATTGTCGAGTATGCCAGCCTCGGCGTCGATATGATGGATTGCGTGCTGCCCACGCGGGCGGCGCGCCATGGCTTGTTGTTTACCTCGGAGGGAAGAGTCTCAATCAAGCAGGCGCGCTATACTCAAGATGCTGGCCCGCTCGATCCCAACTGCGGCTGCCGGGTCTGCCAACGCTACTCGCGGGCTTATCTGCGGCATCTCTATGCTTCGAATGAAGTGCTGGCCCAGGTGCTAAATACCCTGCACAACCTGAGTTTCTACCTTGACACGATGCGGAGGGTGCGTCATTCTATTCGACTTGGGGAAGAGTCAGGTTCTATCTAGCGTCTGGTCTCGAGCGAAACCGTAGACCTTCCTGGGAAGACCTTCCCGGATTCAAGCCTGAGCGGTAGGATAATCCGGCCGGAATCGAACGGCACTCCCGTCGTGAAATGGCAGGTCCGCGGCGTTTGTAGGCGTGGGCGGTTGTTCGCGGATTGAGGCCACAAGCCTGGGGAATATAGCTTGGCAACGATACTCTGGTGAACATGCAATTCTGGTTAGCGGTGCAAGCCGGCGGTGGCGGAATGGGGTGGCTGGGCGGAGCGGTCCCGCTCATTTTCATCTTCGGGATCTTTTATTTTTTGCTGATTCTTCCCCAGCAGCGTCGCCAAAAGAAATGGCAGACCATGCTGGAAGCGCTCAAGACCGGCGACAAGGTGGTCACCAGTGGAGGCTTACGGGGAACCGTCGTGGCCTTGAAGGATGACTCCGTGCATCTGCGGGTGCCTCCGGACAACTTGCGGTTGGAAGTGACCAAGGCCTCCGTGACCCAAGTCACCACCACGGAGGAAGAGGTTAAGATCAAGTAATTGCGGCAACAACCTGACATTTGGACTGTTTTTCGTCATGAATAAGAACCTTCTCTGGAAATTGGTACTCAGCGTCGGAATTCTGCTCGTCTTCCTGTTCGGGATATTCGGCGTTCCGCAGAGTTTTTCGGGCCAGGGCTTGCTCACGGCCATGACCAACCGCATTCACCTCGGCTTGGATTTGCGGGGCGGAACCCACCTGATCCTGCAAGTGCAGGTCAATGACGCGGTGACGATTGATTCCGACAACGCGATCGAAATCCTCAAAGAGCAGCTCAACAAGCGCAAGATTGCATTCGCGGATATCTCCAAGCCCGATCCCCAGAACAACCCCGACCGGGTTGTGCTGAAGGGCGTCCCGCCGGATGGTCGGAAGGATCTGCTGGATATCGTTTCGGAGCGCCTGCCTGAGTACAACCTGAGTTCGGGAGCGGATAACACCTGGACTCTGGCCATGAAGCCGCAGATGCTCAGCGACTTGAAGAACAAGGCAGTGACCCAGGCGATCGAGACCATCCGCAACCGCATCGACTCGCTGGGCGTGAGTGAGCCGACCATCCAGGAGCATGGCCTCGGCCAATACCAGATTCTGGTGCAGTTGCCCGGCGTGGACGACCCCGGCCGGGTGAAGGACATTATGCAGTCCACCGCCATGCTTGAGATTAAGCAGGTGTTGGGCGGACCTTTCCCGAGCGAACAGGCCGCGTTGCAGGATAAGGGCGGAATTTTGCCGGCGGATGCGATTCTTCTGCCTGGGCACGGCGCTCCCGGAACGTCTGGAGGAGATCAGTCGTGGTTTCTGGTATCACGCGTTTCCGCCGTGAGAGGAAAAGACTTGCGGGACGCGCAACCCAGCACCGACCAGAATGGCCAGCCCAACGTTCGATTCGAGTTAACCGGCGAGGGAGGGCAGCGCTTCTACAGCTTCACTTCCGCGCATGTGGGCGAGAGTCTGGGAGTTGTTCTCGACGGCAAAGTGCAGGAAGTCGCGAATATCAAGGAGGCCATCCGCGATACCGGAGAAATCAGCGGTGGCAGCATGAGCCAGCAGCAGGCCAAGGATCTGTCAATGATCCTGCGCTCGGGCGCCCTGCCTGCGGGCATTAAGTATCTCGAAGAGCGCACGGTCGGGCCGTCGTTGGGCTCCGATTCGATCCGCCACGGCGTGAATGCCGCCATCATCGGCATGCTGGCCGTGCTGATTTTCATGCTGGTGTACTATCGCGGGGCCGGCATCAACGCCGACATCGCGCTCATTCTCAACCTGATCATTCTGCTCGGCTTCATGGGCTACTTCGAGGCGGTGCTAACTTTGCCCGGAATTGCCGGCGTGATTCTTACCGTCGGTATGGGCGTGGACTCGAATGTGCTGATCTTCGAGCGCATTCGGGAAGAATTGCGCAATGGAAAGACGCCGCCTTCGGCAGTGGATCAGGGTTTCAGTCACGCCTGGATCACGATTGTGGATACACACGTCACGACCATCGTCTCGGCGGCGATCCTGTTCATCTTTGGCACCGGCCCGGTGCGCGGGTTCGCCACCACGCTGACCTTCGGGCTGCTGGCAAATTTGTTCACCGCCGTGTTCGTGTCGCGGTTGATCTTCGATTGGATACTGAGCCGCAAGCAACGTGGCGAGGCGCTGAGCATTTAGGAGGATTGAGTCATTGAGTGATCGGGTCATTGAGTGATTGGAAACCGCGTCTGGATCAGATTTTCAATCACTCAATGACTTAATCTCTCAATCGCTCAATCTCAACGAAATCAAAAATCGGATAAGGGGTAAGCTCGGTGGAGTTCTTTCGCAATCCCAGCATAGATTTTCTCGGGAAGAAGTGGTATTTTCTCGCGTTTTCACTGGTGTTCAGCGTGGCGGGCATATTTTCCATGTTGTTCTGGCACGGCATCCCGTACGGCGTGGACTTTCGCGGCGGCACCCTGGTGTATGTGAAGTTCTCGCACACGCCGGACGATAACGCGCTGCGGGCATCGATGGATCGCGCCGGCCTGCACGACGCCAAGATTCAGCGTTACGGGCAGGTATCGAACAATGAGGTGCTGATTGACCTCGACGTGCAGGAAACCAACGAACAGGCGCTCGACCGGGGCAAGACTCAGATTATCAATACGCTGGAGACCAATGCTCCGGCGGGGAAACTGGACTTGAACAACTCCAGCTCTTTGGCCATCAAGAATTATCTGATGGACAAAGACCCAATGCATCTGGGCAGTGACGCCGACCAGAAATATACCCAGCAAGCCCAGGCGATCGTGGATACCCGGGACAAAGTGCAGGGGGGCGTGCTGAGTTCGTTCGATCAACTAAAGGGTCCGGTCGATCCAGCGGCCGCGGCTTCTTTGCCCGAGGGCTTTTTTCTGTCTGATTTTGGGGTGCGCAACGTCGATATTGTGGGGCCGCAGGTGGGTGCGCAGTTGCGCAAGCAGGCCCTGCTGGCGACGGTTTATTCGCTCGCGGGTATGCTGATTTACCTCGGGTTCCGTTTTGAGTGGATCTACGGCGTCGCAGCCGTGGTCACCGTGTTTCACGATACGCTGATCACGGTGGGATTCTTTTCGCTGACGAAAACCGACATCTCCCTAACCGTGATTGCCGCCATCCTCACGCTGATTGGTTACTCCAATAACGACACGATCGTGGTATTTGACCGCATCCGGGAAAACATTAAACTGATGCGGCGCGAGAAACTGTCGGAGATCGTCAACCGAAGCATTAACCAGACTTTGAGCCGGACCATCTTGACAGCGGGCCTAACCTTCCTCACCGTGCTGGCACTCTTTTTGTTCGGTGGCGAGGTGCTGCACGGGTTCAGCCTCGCGCTGGTAATTGGCATCTTGATTGGGACGTATTCGTCGATCGCGATCGCGGCGCCCATTCTGGTGGCCTACCAGGACTGGAGGCTCGATAAGGGCAAGCGGTCCGGGGGCGCTGCCCGCTCGGGACAGGTAGTCACTCGATAACGTGGTCGGCATTTCTCGGTTAAGCCTTTGTTTGTGGATGGTTGCAAGCGATGACCGGGCGCCAGGCGGAGCTTGCATGGTCCCACTGGCGATTTGGGTGAATTTGGGAGCAAAGGGGAAGCAGTCGGTGTCTAAGTTTACGTAGGCTCTGAAGTCAGGGAGAAACTTTATGTTTGAAGATAGCCTTCTGGAATCCGGCGGCAGGTTGAAGACGCGGCGGGGACGGACGACGACATTCGCCATCATTCTTGAGATAGCTTTGATCGGCGTCATGGTTCTGCTCCCCCTCATTTTCACCGAAGCCCTGCCCAAGCAACAGTTAATGACCTTCCTGGTGGCTCCCCCGCCGCCCCCACCGCCGCCCCCTCCGGCAGCTGCGCCGGTGAAAATCGTGAAGCAGATTCAGACCGATATCGTCAACGGCGCTCTCCGCACGCCCACCAAGATTCCCCAAAAAATACAGATGATCAAGGAAGACGAGGCACCGCCGCAGATGGCAGCCAGCGGCGTCGTCGGCGGCGTTCCGGGAGGCATTCCGGGGGGCCAGATGAATGGCGTGATCGGCGGCATTATCAGTTCGGTGCCGGTGGCCGTACCCAAGGTCGCTACCCCGCAACGCGTGCGCGTATCCCAGGGCGTATCTCAAGGACTGAAGGTGCGGGATGTGAGGCCAAATTACCCGCCCCTGGCGCGGCAGGCCCGCATCCAGGGACAGGTCATTTTGCATGCGGTGATCGGCAAGGATGGCTCAATTCAAAACCTCACCTTGATTAGCGGGCATCCCATGTTGGCTCCGGCGGCCATCGACGCCGTGAAGCAGTGGAAGTACAAGCCATATCTGCTGAACGGCGAACCGGTCGAGGTGGACACCGAAGTTCAGGTCAACTTCACCCTGTCCGGAGGCTAAATCCCGGCGGATGTGAAGCCGCAACGCGTGACGCGGCAGCGTTAGAAAGTGTATAAAGCAGCATGGCCCTCCCCCTTCCCACCTAAAAGCGGTGGCCAGGAGAGCCCTTAATTACCGGGCGCGGCCGCTGTACCTTTCACCTTCAGGTACGCGAATGCGGGCGTCACGGGCAACTTTCTGCCGTCAGGCTTTTGCAGGGCGTATAGATTTCGCATCAAAGTCTAAGAAGTTCCGAGGAGGGAAAAGCAACTCATGTTCGCAGCTAACTTGGCAGGAGCAATTCTCAGTCATGTTCCCAGAATGGCCGCCTGGATGGTGCAGGAGGGTGGCGCTGTGGGGTGGGATCCGATTTCGCTATGGAGGCAAATGGGTCTCATCGCGAAGATCGTGGTCGTCATTCTATTCATCATGTCGGGCTGGTCGATCGGCGTCATGATTGACCGCGCCATGGCATATAACGCTGCCCGCAAGCAATCCCGCGCCTTCGCCCCCGCCGTGGCTGGAGCCTTGCGCGACGGCCGGATCGACGAGGCCATCAAGGTCGCCGAGCGCAACAAGAAGAGCCATCTGGCCAAGGTTGTGACCGCTGGCCTGATGGAATTCAAGGCTCACCAGGATAGTCCCGGCGCCATCCCGGGCGAGACCATTGAAGCCTCCAAGCGCGCTCTGGAGCGCACGGAAGCGATTGTCCACGCCGAACTGAAGCGTGGCTTGGGCGGTCTGGCTACCATCGGTTCGACGGCCCCGTTTGTGGGCCTGTTTGGCACGGTGATGGGCATCCTGAACGCGTTCAAGGGCATTTCCGAGCAGAAGGCTACCGGTCTGGGCGCGGTCGCAGGCGGCATCTCGGAGGCGCTTGTGACCACGGCCTTTGGGCTGCTGGTGGCCATTCCCGCTGTCATGATGTTCAACTACCTCACTGGCCGCGTGGAAGCGTTCGATGTGGAGATGGATAACTCGTCGAGCGAACTGATCGACTACTTCCTGAAGCGGCGGGACGTTCGCCGGTCCTAGGATCTCGAAGTCTTTGGGCGGATGGTCCGCAACGAGTTGCTGTCCGGCGCCGGGTGCATTCCCGGCGTCGGCCTTCCCAACCCAAGCGGAACCGATCCAGTTCCTCGAGCCTGTAAATGGATCTGGGTGGCGCAGGGTTTTGCTGGCAACTGGCAACTGGCCACTGCTCTACGGAGAAATCAAGCTATGTCATTAGCCAAGCGGAACGAAGGGGCCAAGGTAAACTCGGACATCAACGTTACGCCCATGGTGGACGTGATGTTGGTGCTGCTGATCATCTTTATGGTGATTACGCCCATGTTGCAGAAGGGCATCAGCGTGGACATGGCCAAAGTAAACAACCCGACGCCGATGCAGGACGCGGACAAGGAAGACGCGCTGCTGGTTTCGGTGATGCGCGATGGGACGGTTTACTTCGGCGCGGATAAGATTGCGGTGGACAGCTTGACCGGCAAAGTGAAGGATCGCCTGGCCAGCGCCAAAAACAAAATGGTCTACGTCAAGGCCGATGCCCGCGCCCACTTCGGCAGCGTGGTCCAGGTGGTGGATAGTGTGCGCGCCGCCGGCGTGGATGATCTGGGCCTGCTCACCGACCAGAGGAAAAGCACTCCAAACGCTCCGCCTGCGGCTCCAGCGGGCGGGCAATAGAGGAGACCGACCATGAGTATGGCAGTTGGAACGGGCGGAGGCCAAAGCGCAAACATTAACGTTACTCCGCTCATTGACGTGCTGCTGGTGCTGCTCATCATTTTCATGGTGATCACGCCTTTGACGCCCAAAGGTTTGGATGCGCTGGTTCCTCAGCCGCCTCCGCCCAACGCGCCCAAGAACAATACGCCGGACCGCACCATCGTGGTGCAGTTGATCGATCGCGGCGCCGGTCAGGATCCCGGCCTGAAGATCAACCAGGAAGATGCCACTTGGGACAACCTGCAGGGACGCCTGGCCGATATCTACAAAACCCGCGCCGAGAAAGTCATGTTTGTGAAGGGCGATGACGCGATCCCGTTCGCCGACGTGGCCAACGTGATTGACATCGCGCACGCCGCGGGAGTGGATAAGGTCGGTCTGATCACGGCGAAAATCGAAGCGGGCGGCTAAAAAGGCACGCCCAAGACCCAAGACTCAAAGAAGCGCCCGGAAGGTCGCGCATCGCATTCAGCCCGCGGCGCGGGAGCCACGCTTCTCGTGCGGCTTCTGCTAAGGAACGCTCGGCCAGCGCTTGTCAACTTGCTGTCTCTGGGCCTAGGATGCTGTGGCAAGGGAGACTTATACCGCAATGAATAAACACATTCGCCTGCTAACACTGGCGGCCGTCACGCTGGCGCTTTTCTCATCCGTGGGCTGCAGCAAGCTGCGCGCCCGCGACCAGCTCAACAAGGGCGTGACCGCTTACAAGAACGCCAAGTACGAAGAGGCCATCGACCATTTCCAACAGAGCGTTGCGCTCGACCCCACTTTGATCAATGCCAAGATGTACCTGGCCACCGCTTTCGCTCAACAATATATTCCCGGCGCCGACACTCCCGATAACAACAAAATGGCGGAACAGGCCATTGAGCAATATCAACGCGTGCTCGATATGAAGCCAGCGCGCGAGCAGAAGGTGAATTCGGCCAAGGGAATCGCCTACTTGTACCTGAACATGAAAAAGTTCGACGAAGCCAAGAAGTATTACCGCATGGCCGCCGACGTGGATCCCAACGATCCGGAGCCCTACTACTCTGTGGGAGTCATTGACTGGACGGCCTGCTACCAGCCGCGTATGGAAGAACGCGCCAAACTGGGCCTGAAGCCAGACGAGAATCTGAACCCCAAGAACAAAGACCAGAAAAAGGTCTGCGCCGAGTTGAAAGAGAAGAATGCGCCCTCCATCCATGAGGGCATCGAAAGTTTGAACAAGGCGATCCAGCTTCGACCTGACTACGACGACGCCATGGCCTACTTGAACCTGATGTACCGCGAGAAGGCCGATGTGGAGTGCGACGACCTCAATGCCCGTCAGGAAGATCTGAAGACTGCCGATCATTGGGTGGACCAGACTCTGAGCACCAAGAAGGCCAAAGCCGAGAAGCAGCCTGGACAGCAAGGCATCACGCTGGACCAGCCGAAGTGAGAATTGGCGGCCAGCCCTTAAGCTAAAATGAGTCGGTTCGCTACCAACAAGGTGACGTAAAGTCCGATGTATAGAAACAAACGGATGGTAAGCCTCACCGGGCCGATCCCTTGCGCCCGTAAACATTCCGCCAACTGTGAGCTGGCACACTAGAATAGTCTTCCCGAAGCTCTGGGGCTGCCTCAAGACAGTCGTTGGCGCTGCCCTCTGTTGTGGGTTCCTGGCCTTGGATACAATGCTCTTTCTGAGGATGCGGTTCCCCGGTCCTCGTTCCTTCCGCGAATGTCAACCGCGCAAACCCGAGAGGGGCATGAGATGCAGACCCAGACCGCACTGGCTGCTCCAACACGATTGCTCCGGCTCTCCGCGTCGTCGGCGCTTTCGATGGTTCTGCTCGCGGTTGTTCTTTTCGGCTTGATTCGCTACCGGCTGCGGGACATGCCCCTGGAACGGGACGAAGGGGAATACGCCTACTCCGGTCAACTCCTGTTGCAGGGAATCCCTCCTTACAAGCTCGCTTACAACATGAAGTTCCCAGGGATCTATGTGGCCTATGCCGGGATGCTTGCTGCGTTTGGGGAAACGCCAGCAGGCATTCATCTCGGGTTCCTGCTGGTAAATGCCGCTACCGTATTCTTGCTGTACTTCTTGACCTCTGTTCTGCTCGGGAGACTGGCTGCTGTGGTTTCGGGCTGCAGCTATGCCTTGCTTTCAACCAGTATCTCGGTAATGGGGTTCGAGGCACACGCGACGAATTTTGTCGTACTTCCGGCTCTTCTTGGCATTCTGTTGTTGTTTTCGGCATTGCGATCCGGGCGCTCGTGGCTTTTTTTCTTGAGCGGCCTATGCGCCGGAATTGCCATTCTGATGAAACAGCACGGAATGTTCTTTGCTCTCTTCTGCTTTCTCTATCTCATTTGGAGCGATTGGAACCGGAAGTTGGGTGCTGAGGCGATCTTGCGTCGGGCCGCGGCGTTCGCGGCAGGGGTTATCCTACCGTATGTAACCACATGCTGGGTTCTCTATCGGGCGGGCGTCTTCCGGCAGTTTTGGTTTTGGACCGTGTCCTATGCCGGAGAGTACTCCAAAATGGGCCTGCGCCGAGCTGTTCGCGCCTTCCTGGAGAACTCCAGAACTGTCGCGAGTCCGGCACTTCCGGTCTGGATTCTGGCTGCGGCCGGCATGAGCGCGCTGCTATGGAGCCGAAGTGCCCGCAGGCGCTCCAGTTTTATCGGAGGATTCTTCCTATTTTCGTTTCTGGCCCTGTGTCCTGGGGCGTACTTCCGCCCGCACTATTTTGTCCTGTTGCTTCCCGCGACAGCAATTCTTACGGGTGTGGCCGTGAGTTCGGCGACGGAAAAGCTGGCAGAGCACTCCAAACTCGCGCGCCTCGTGCTCATCCCTGGCCTGGTATTTGTTGCGTGTCTGGGATACTCGATATTCGAGCAGCGGCAGGTTTACTTCTCCATGGATGCGCTGGCGGTCTTTCAAGAGACTTACGGAGTGAATGGGTTCGCGCCTGCCATGGAAGTGGCCGACTACATCAGGAATAACTCGCCGGAAACCGCGCGGATTGCGGTGCTCGGCTCCGAACCCGAAATCTACTTCTATGCCAAGCGCCACTCAGCCACCGGCTATCTCTACATGTACAGCTTGATCGAACAGCGGAAGTACAGCGCTCGCATGCGGGAAGGGATGATGCGCGAGCTGGAGGCAAATCGTCCAGACTATCTCGTGTACGTCGATGTCTGGGATTCTTGGGGCGATCGGGATGGGCCGCAGGCAGCCGGCTTCCTGGCCTGGCTGCAGGAATATATGACTGAAAACTATGAACGAGTAGGAGTGGCGGACATCGGACAGCGAACCCAGTATGTCTGGGGCGCCGCGGCGAAGACCTATGTAGCGCAGCCGTTAAAGGGGATTTACGTGCTGAAGAGAAAACAGTTCTCTTCCATCCCAAACCATTCAGCTCGCGGAGGAGCGCGGTACTTGTTTGACGCCTATCTGCGACGCGAGAAAAACGATCAGAACCAGCAGTTCAGGCTCGATGGGATGTCGATAACGCGGGTGCGCAAACGTTATGTAATAGATTGCTGGATAGGACAGAAGCAGGAGCAAGTATAGTTCCGCTCCCGGCAATCGTTGCCGCAGGGCAATCAGCAGGCCCCAAAAAGCGAGCACCGACGAAGTGAGAAACAAGAAAGTCTTCGCTTCGTACATTCCAGGATATTTTTCGTTATGCGGCGGTCCCGCCCAGTAGTAGATAAAGTGAGCCAGGGTCAGATAGGCAAAGCGCCCCGGATGGTCGTGGACGAACTGCAATGTCTGCTCCAGTTTGGAGTGGACGTAAGCCGGTTCTCCCATCTGCCGGTACAGCCTGAACTCGTACAGATTCTGCGACGGATGCAGCCACACTTGCCAGGTTCCCAGCGCGGTTACGGTGTTGCCCAAGTGAAATTCCACGCCAAAATTCCCCCGGATCGGGATGAGCTTGTGAAAGACGACGTAATTACGAACCATCCACGGCGAGATCGTCGCCAGGAACAGCACCGCGCCAGCCGTGGCATTCCAAAAAAAAGGCTTCCTCTGGCGAAATTGGCGGTAGCAGATCCAGCCTCCGGCGAAAGGCAGGAACGCGAGTTCGGCGGTGTTGGTTAGTCCGGCAACCCCCCACAACAAGCCGTAAAGCACCCACCGGCGCAGAGTGCTGGACTCCGCGAGTTGCAGCGTCATCATGAAAATCAAGGTGAACAGGAACGCCGAAAGAGACGTGTCCCAAATCCAGCGAATTCCCCAATACATCGTGTACGGGAACAGCGTCCACACCCACGCGGACCACTCGGCGAGACGATCCCCCCATGTGTACCGGGCTATGAAATAGATGGGAATGCAAGTGACCGCAGAAAGCAAACAGTTAAGCAGCAACGCCGCCACGATTGCGGCTCGGCTGTAAGAACCAAAAACCACGAAAAAGCGGCTGAGCACGAACGGATACACCGGTCCTAACCACGCCGTTGGTCCTGTAGGCGGACCGAAGGGATTGCTGAAGCCCTGGCCCGAGGCGATCGAAGCGGCGATGTGGGCGGACTCGTCGTTGTCGAGCTTCACGCGATAGGAATGGATCAGCACCATTCCCGCCACCCGCAGCAACAAGCCAACCAAAACAATTTTGAGCAAGTGGCGGCGTAGCGCAGCCGAATTCGAAGCGGAGCTCAATTCGCGGGAACTTTCGTGGCGCATGTAGGAAGAAATCTGTGCTGGCACGTTTCAGGTTACAGTCACTTATATCGAATCAGATTGAGAACAGGCAAGGTGCATGTGATGCCCCCCGGCATCCGGGCAACCGCCGTCAAGCGTATTCCGGCCTTAGATCTGCAACCGGGGTGCGCGCGGACTAAAATAAACGTGGTTCTCGTGGCAACACGTTTTTTAAGACACCACCAAGTGATGCCCTGTATTGACGTCTTCGCAAATGGGCTGCTACGGTTGAAAGTATCGTCTATGATTGCCCATTAGGATTGCCGATCTCATATACTGCTGGCTGAAGATGTTTGGCCCTACGGAGAGTCCCTTTATGAAGAAAACTATTTTCTTACTGCTGGCGGAGGTCCTGCTGTTGGGCGCGGTTTTCGCGCAGGACAATTCTGCCACCCCGCTCTATCCTACTTCTCCCCATCCCAGCCAAGTTCCAGCCTCGAACCAGGATGCTGCGCCGCGGGAAATGAACCAGAACACGGGGCAGAACGACCAGTTGCCGCTATTCCGCGTAAACGTCTACGCCCGTACGACCAAAGCGGTCAATTACCGGCACCGCGGCGGGTCCACCACGGTGGACTTTCGGGGCACGGACCTGATGCCCTCGGTCGGAGGCCACGCGAAGGTTGACGGGAAAGCGGGACGCCTGGCAATCAGCGCAGAATTCACGCACCTTGGACCGGCAAACAGCTTCGGAGGGCAGTTCCTTACTTATGTGTTGTGGGCCATTACTCCGGAAGGACGAGCGGTTAACCTGGGCGAAGTTCTTCCGGGCGAGAATGGCAAGGACAAACTCGACGTCACGACGGATCTGCAGGCATTCGGCATGATCGTGACGGCCGAGCCGTATTACTCGGTGACGCACCCCAGCAACAAAGTGGTGGCGGAAAACATTTTACGGCAGGAAACCAAGGGATTCGAAGAACCCATCGACGCGAAGTTTGACGTGCTGGAAGGCGCGCAGTACACGATTGACATCCCCGCCGAACAGCTTCCATCGAGCCAGGCGAGTGCGAAGGTGCCGTTGGACCTGCTGGAGGCGCGCAATGCCGTAGTCATCGCCAAGGCGGCCGGAGCCAAGCAGTATGCCCCCGACAGTCTGGCGAAAGCCGAAGACATGCTGCAACGCGCCGAAGACTACTACCAGCGTAAACAGGGGCGCACGCCGATCGGGACCGCAGCGCGCGGGGCTACACAGATGGCCGAAGACGCGCGCGTGCTGACGTTACGGCGCAAAGAGCAGGCACGGATTGAGGCGGAACGGCGCGCGAATCAGGAAGCACAAGAGAAGGCGGAAGCCGACGCCCGGGCCGCGCAGCAGCAGACCGCGCAAGCTCAGGCTCAATCGGACGAAGATGCCCGCCGCCGCGCGCAGGCCGAGCAGGCGCAGGCTACGGCCGAGCAGGCGCAGGCTGAGGCCCAGCGGCAGCAGGCGGCCGCTCTGGCGGAGCAGCAAAAGGCGCAGGCCGAAACGGAAGCCGCGCGCCTGGCCGCCGACCAGGCCGAACGGCAACGGCAAGAAGCGGTTCGCCAAAAGGAGGAAATGCGCGCCCGTCTTCTGGCTCAACTGAATCAGGTGCTGCAAACCCGCGACACGGCGCGGGGATTGATCGTCAGCATGCCCGACGTGCTGTTTGATTTCAACAAATACACATTGAAACCGGAAGCGCGCGAGCGCCTGGCAAGAATATCGGGCATTGTGCTGGCCTATCCCGATCTTAAGCTCGAAATTGAAGGCTATACCGATTCCATCGGCAGCGACGAATACAACCAGACTCTCTCCGACAAACGGGCTGAGGCGGTGCGAGATTACATTGTGACCTCGGGAGTTTCGGTGAATAATGTTGCTGCGCACGGAATGGGAAAGGCCGATCCTATCGCGGACAACGGCACAGCGGCTGGGCGAAAGTTAAATCGGCGCGTAGAGATGATCGTCTCAGGCGACGTGATCGGGAATCAGTCGGGTCCGGGCGCTCCTGGCGATCAGGTCCAAGGCCAATCGCCCGCGAATCCGCAATAGACCGGGGCAGGAATATCGATTGAGGGCGTCCGCCCTACTCGAGCGTTGGGGGAATCTAGGTTCTACCCTTAACTAAGTCGTTATCAGGCTTTTATCGCGATGGCATCCGTGATATAACCGCCGCTGAGCAACAAAATTGGGCGATCCGCCTGCCGGGGGCGTATTCTGATGGTGGCTCGGCGGGCGAAGAGTCAAGAGGCAAGTCAGGAAGGGTCATGTCAGTGAAGGCCAGCCACGAACGAGGAGGGACTGTGTCCGAAGCGCGGACCGGAAAAAGATTTCCGCTGGAATTGCCGATCAAGATTCATAAGGAGAGCGGCAGCGGAGACGCCAAGGGAACGACAGGAAATCTGAGCGCGGCGGGGGTTTACATTCGCGCCGACGCATCGCTGGAGGTTGGGTCGCCGGTGGAGTTTGAGATCACGCTTCCACCGGACGTCACCGGGGGGCAGGAGAACGTGGTGATTCAGTGCAAAGGGCGCGTGGTGCGCACCGACCCCACTGGGATCAGCGAAGAAGGCAAGGGTGTGGCCTGCGTGATCGACTCGTACGAGTTCGTCAGGAACTCTTAACTTTTTGGAGCGGATTTTTTGGAGCGACCTTTTGGAGTGGCGATAACATGCTCAAACTGATTCTGGCCGATAACCAGGCAATCTTCCGCGCCGGTATCGCCAAGGTGCTGGCGGTAGAGGACGAGATGCGCATTGTGGCGCAAGCTCAGACACCGGAGCAGATGTTCATGGCTCTGGACAAATTCCGCGCCGCGGTGCTGGTGGTGGCGGCGGGCTTTCACAACGATTTCGCCGCGATTGTGCTGGCTGCGAATAAGGCGAAGACCCGCGTGGTGGTGCTGGCCGATACGGGCGAAAGCGCGCAGCGGCACATGACGAACGGGGCGCATGGCGTGGTCTACCGCAACGTGACCAGCGCGGCGCTGGTGGACTGCGTGCGCAAGGTAGCGCGCGGCGAGACCTGGGTGCAGGATGTCGCGGTACCGAGCGAACTCACCGAAAACGATATGGTCGGGTTGCGGGTGCGCGATCGCCTGACGGCGAAGGAGCTGCGCATCGTGGCGCTGATCGTGCAGGGCTACAAGAATAAAGAAATCGCCACGCAGTTGGGGACAACCGAGCAGGTGATCAAGAATTATCTGCGGAACGTGTATGACAAGATTGGCGTCTCGGACCGGCTGGAGCTGGCGCTGTTCACCATCCATCACAGGATTTTGAACGAGGCGGCCGCCGCGACTACGGCAGGCCCGGCGCCGCAGGCGCCGGCGGGAGTGACGCCGTAGGGCTGTTGACTGAAGTCAAGGGCCACCCCGCAAAGGTGGCCTTTTTTGTTTGTGCAATCAATTTCGATCAGCCGCTTCAAACGAATAAAGAGCCCTCAGGGGCTAAAGCCAGCGTCTTTATTGGCGCTCAGTGGCACGGCTGAAGCCGTGCCCTTTCCAAGCCCATTTCATGAGATAGCTTCTAGCCGGTCTTTTCCGCCACCGATTTGCCCTGCGTGAACAGATACAGGTAATCCGGGCCACCGGATTTGGAATCGGTGCCGGACATGTTGAAGCCGCCGAAGGGATGCGCGCCGACCATGGCACCGGTACACTTGCGATTGATGTAGAGGTTGCCGACGTGGAAGTCGCGAATGGCGCGATCGATCTTGTCGCGCGATTTGGTGTAGATGGCGCCGGTGAGGCCGAACTCGGTATCGTTGGCGATTTCGAGGGCGTGGTCGAAGCCGCGCGCTTTGATGACGACGAGAACCGGTCCGAAGATTTCTTCCTGCTCGAGCTTTGACTTGGCCGGGATATCGGCGATCACGGTGGGGCGGATGAAATAACCTTCTCCGGCTTCGGTGGCGCGCTCGCCGCCGGTAACGATGCGTCCATCTTTCTTGCCTTGCTCGATGTATTCGAGGATGGTCTTCATCGAGCCTTCGTTGATTACCGCGCCCATGTTGCTGTTTTCGGCGGGATCGCCGACGGTGATCTTTTCGACGCGCGCTTTGAGTTGGTCGAGGAACTTGTCGTAGACGCGCTCATCGACGATGGCGCGGGAGCACGCCGAGCACTTCTGTCCCTGGAAGCCGAATGCGGCCTGCGCGACGCCTTCGACGGCGGAGTCGATGTCGGCGTCGGCATCGACGATGATGGCGTCTTTGCCGCCCATTTCAAGGATGGTGCGCTTGATCCAGACCTGGCCGGGAGCTTGGGTGGCGGCAGTTTTGTTGATGTGGAGTCCGACTTCGCGGGAGCCTGTGAAGGCAACGTAGCGCGTTTTGGGATGGGAGACGACGGCATCGCCGAAGCTGGCGCCGGCGCCGGGGCAGAAGTTCACTACGCCTTCGGGCATCCCGGCCTCTTCAAGCAGTTCGATGAACTTGGCGGCGATGGTGGGGGAATCGCTCGAAGGCTTCAAGATCACGGTGTTGCCGCCGACGATGGAGGCCATGGTCATGCCGGCCATGATGGCGCAGGGGAAATTCCACGGCGGAATGACCGCGCCCACGCCGAGCGGAATGTAGGTGAGCGAATCGCGCTCGCCGGGGAGTTGTACCGGCGGTTCAGATTTTGCCAGACGAAGCGCTTCGCGGGCGTAGAACTCGCAGAAGTCGATGGTCTCGGAGACATCGGCGTCGGCTTCGCCCCAGTTCTTGCTGACTTCGAAGACGAGCCATGCCATGTAATCCATTTTGCGGTTGCGGAGAAGGTCGGCGGCGCGGAACAGCAGGCTGGCGCGTTCTTCGGTAGGAGTGCGGCTCCACGACGCGAACGCCTTCAGCGCGGCGGTCATCGCTGGTTCCACGTGCTCTTTGCCGGCTTTCTGGTGGATTCCGACGACTTGTGACGGCTTCGAGGGGTTCAGCGACTTGATTTTGTCAGTGGTCTTGACGCGCTGGCCGCCGATGATGAGGTCATACTCGCGCCCGAGTTGTCCGCGGACGCGTTCGATGGCGGCGCGCATCTTGCGGGCGTTGTCTTCGTGGCGGAAATCGAAGAAGGGCTCGTTGACGAACGGGCCTTGATGGGAGGAGGTGCGCGGCCGGAGGGGGAGTTCGGCGATGGCCATGGGGAGTCCTTTCGAGATCGCAGGATAACGAATACATATTTTACACCCGCCGTTGGCCGTTAGGTTCCGGCTGGCGCGGGTGTAGCCGCGAAGCGGCGAAAGAATGCAGCCCACGGCGCAAGCCGAGGGCGGAGAGAGTAGGTTAAGAGCAAGCCCCGAAGGGGCGAAAGAGGCTAGCTCCAGATGTATCGTTCGTCGTACTCAATCTTGTTCTTCTTAAGGAACGCTACATACTCCTGCTGGAAGGTGAGCTTCTTGTGGTGCTCCTCCTGCGTCGCAATGTAACGGGAAACGGCGGGCACATTCGATTCGCTGACGCTGAAAGCGCCATATCCAGTCTGCCAGGCAAACCGCACGTTCCATTTTTTGTGGACCAACGCGAGGAATTGGTCTTGACAACGCGGGCAATCTCCGCCGCTGCTTGCACGGGACGGACACGGATTAGCATGTGCACGTGATCGGCTGTGCCGTTGATAATGAGCGCGATGCCATGCATTTCGCGAATGATGCCACCGAGGTAGGCGAAAAGATCGGTGCGGATTTCGGTGGTTATGAGAGGTTGGCGATCCTTGGTGCTGAAGATGAGATGAAGGACGAGATTTCCGGCGGTATGAGACAGGGTCTTTCGCTCCTTCGGAGCTTGGTTTCTTCGTAATTGCTTTCCCACGGCTTGCGCCGTGGNNCGCCGTGGGCTGCATTCTTGCGCCGCTTCGCGGCTATGAGGAGGATACGATGTGTACCGCGTGGGGGAAGGTGCGCGGCAGGAATATTGTGCGTCGAGTTTCATTTCGGCACAGTGGTAGACTCAAACGTTTCGTAGGGGCAAAGATTATGGATATCAAACGGGTAGGTGTAATCGGTGCCGGTACGATGGGCAATGGGATCGCGCACGTCTTTGCGCGCGGCGGCTATTCCGTGGTTTTGTGCGATGTGGAGCCACGCTTCTTAGAGCGCGGGCTGGCTGCCATCACGAAGAATCTGGACCGTGAAGTGGGGAAGGACAAGATCACGGCGGAAGACAAGGCGTCGGCGTTGAAGCAGATTGAGCCCGTGACTGACCGCGCCAGGCTTGCCGAGTGCGACTTCATCGTGGAGGCGGCTACGGAGAAGTTTGAGATCAAGACGGAGATTTTTCGCGATCTGGACCGGCTGGCGCGGGCGGAGGTGATTCTGGCTTCGAATACTTCGTCGATCTCGATCACCAAGCTGGGAGCGCAGACCAAGCGGCCGGACAGAGTGATTGGGATGCACTTCTTTAATCCGGTGCCGGTGATGAAGCTGGTGGAGGTGATTCGCGGGCTGGCGACTTCGCAGGAGACATTTTCTGAAACTCGGAACCTGGCACTAAAGCTGGACAAGACTCCGGTGGAGGTGAACGACGCGCCGGGATTTGTCTCCAACCGGGTGCTGATGCCGCTTCTCAACGAAGCCATGTTTGCCGTGATGGAGGGCGTGGCCACGGCGGAGGCGGTGGATGAGGTGTTCAAGCTGGGGATGGCGCATCCGATGGGGCCGCTGACGCTGGCGGATTTTATTGGACTCGACGTTTGCCTCGATATTATGCGGGTGATGCAGGATGGGCTGGGAGATCCCAAGTACCGGCCGTGCCCGCTGCTGATCAAGATGGTGGATGCGGGCTGGCTGGGACGCAAGAGCGGGCGGGGGTTTTATAAGTATTAGGAATGTGATGTTTCGCAAAGGAGTCCAGAGACGCAGACATGCAGTTTCTCACGGTTAAGAATGTATTAGAGACCTTTCAGTCGTCCCTACGGGACTCGCTCCGTTTTTCCACTGTTCCCAGCGCTGAAGCGCTGGGCTATTATCGCGCTGCCCCTCCGGGGCGCTGGGCTTTGGATCGCCGCTTGCCGATCGGAAACATGCTGACCGAATGACGACTGAACCAGTTTCGCCGCGAGCGAGGAGCGATGCGCCGTTCTATCTCCTGGCCGCTGTCGCGGGGATGGGCACGGGGTGGGCGGACGTCATGATCGATGACCTGCTTTTTACCGCGCTGCTGGTGCTGATGGCGTGCATGCTGCTGGGACTGCTGCGGCCGCGTTGGCCGTGGCGGTGGGTGGTGGTCGTGGGAATGTTTATTCCTCTGACCGAACTCGCGGAATATCTCATCCGCACCGTGAAACCCACACGGGCCCAAGTATATGGATCATTTCTGGCAGCGCTGCCGGGCATTGCGGGCGCTTATGGCGGGTCGCTCATGCGCGGAGTGGTGGATAATCTGCGGCAGGGGAAGTAGGAGCAGTTCCCAGTTCATTCTCGGTTCTCAGTTCTCGGTTCTCAGTTCTCAGCTTCCTGATCCGGGAGCGGTCTCGGCACGTGCTTTCGAAGGTATCGGATGACTAAGAAGTTACTCGCTATTCCACAGGGGGGACGCGTATGCTCCGAGTATGTGCGTGATGGTTTCGATGCTGGCCAGCGGGAGCCGAGGAAATTGCGCGTTCGTAGCCAGCTCGCGCACCAAGATTCTGGTCGACGCCGGCATTTCCTGCCGCGAGACGTTCAAGCGCATGAAGTCGCTGGGTGAAGACCCACAGTCGCTGTCGGCGATTCTGATCACCCACGAACATTCCGACCACGTTTATGGCCTAGCAACTCTGGCGAAGAAGTTGCGCATCCCAGTCTTTATGACGGGGGCGACGCACGCGGCGTGGTCGAGGGCCATGCGCAATGTGAATGGCGAGCGGCCGCAACTGGAGAAGCTGGAGCGCTTCGAGTCGGGGCATCGCTTTCAGGTTGGCGATATTGAGGTGAAACCCTTCACCATTCCCCACGACGCCGCCGATCCGGTGGGCTTCACTTTCCGCGTGGAAGGCGCCCGGGTAAGCGTGGCCACCGATCTGGGGTACCTGCCGGTCAACGTTCGCGACCACTTGCGCGGGTCTGACGTGCTGATCATGGAGTCCAATCACGATGTGGAGATGCTGCGAGGCGGGTCTTATCCGTGGGCGGTAAAGCAACGGGTGGCCAGCAACGTGGGGCATCTGTCGAACGAGAAACTCGCGGATTTCTTCATCCACGACTATGATAACAATGCGGCGTTTGTGGTGCTGGCCCATCTCTCTGAGCGGAACAATCATCCGGAAATAGCGCGGAGAGAGGCAGAAAAGGCGCTGGCGGAGCGGGGTGGCTTGTTTCAGAACCGTGTGCTGGTGGCGGCGCAGTCTGAAGTTCTGCCGCCCATCCAATTGTAGTAACTCCAGCTATCGTTCCTTATGAGTCAGCAATGCATCGATCCGATTGTCGGCAAGATCCTGGCGGGCTGGCGTTACGACATTTCCGGCCTGGCGCCGGAGATGCGAGCCGACTACGATAGCCACTTCGCGGGTTGTGAGCGGTGCCGGGGCCGCCAGCGCATGCACCGCATCATCGACGTAGGCCTGATCGCGCTGGCTTCGGTTTCCGGGGGCGTGTTTCTGCTGGCCTTTGGAGTGATCCGCCACTTTGGTCCGCGGCACGCGTTCTGGCTGGAGATTGCGGCGCTGGCGGGCTTTGCGTTGTCGGCGCTGATCTGGCTGGTGGTGGCGGTGGCTACGCCCGCGCCCGTCACCGTACTGGATGCGGCCAAGGAAGGCGCGCGCCGGGTGCATGACCGCCTGCCTCAGGAGATTCGGGAACGCCTGCCGGAGGAACTCCGGGGGAAGATCACGGGGACATAATCGTGCCGCTTTTCTCGCGAATTGTCGGAGTGGCGCTGTTGGGCACGACGCTTGCCGCAGGCGCGGGAACGATGTGCCTGTTGCCAGCCTCTGCAACACATTCGCCCATGTCTGGATGTCATCCCGCCCGCGTCCCATCCAACCCGCAACCCGCCGACTATCGTTGCTGTATGAGTCGTCATCCCTCGGCTCTGCTGACTAATATTTTTTCGCCGCGCCCCACGCTGCATGTACGGGAGGCGGCCGACGCAATCCATATTCTTGCAGCTATGAGCGACGGCGACGCATTCCAGACTGCAATCATGCCTCCCAGCGGCCCGCCCGGCGTTCTCATTCTCAGACTCTAGCCCACCATTCCCTCTCAATCCTTCACCGGAATGCGCTCACCCGGCGCAAATCTCGACGTAAGGCAGTCTCTTTTCTTTGTGAGAACGAGGGTTTTCGTGGCCAGAGCCGTTTTCTGTTCAATTGCCGCCTATTCAACCGTGATCTTTTCGACCATCGTTGGGCCGGGGTTGTGTCTGGCGGCGGCGCAGGACAGCTCAATGAGCGGAATGCACATGGGCGGAATGCGCATGGAGGGGCGCGAAGAGTCGCAGTTGCCTTCGCCGCACGCCGGGTCGGGAACGGGCTGGGAGCCGGCGTCGGTGCCGGAGCACGAGTGGATGCTGATGCGCGGCGGCTGGGAACTGATGACGCACGGCGCGATCTTCGCCGATTACAACCAGCAAGGCGGCCCGCGAGGCGAGGGCAAGGCCGAATCCGTAAATTGGGGCATGCTGATGGAGCGGCACCGGCTGGGCCACGGAACGATTCTGTTGCGCCAGATGTTCTCCGCGGAATCGCTGACCTCGCCGCATCCCGGCTTTCCGGAGCTGTTTCAGACGGGGGAGACTTACCACGGAGAAGCGCTGGTCGACCACCAGCATCCGCACAATGTGTTCTCCGAGCTTTCGCTGCTGTACACACTGCCGCTGTCGGAAAAAGTTTCCTGGGAACTGTATGGCGGACCGGCGGCGGAGCCTGCGCTCGGTCCGGTCACTTTCATGCACCGCACCTCCGCTTCGGAGCTGCCGCTGGCGCCGCTCAGTCATCATTTGCAAGACTCGACGCATACCAGCTTCGGCGTGGTTACGACGGGATTTGTGATTGACCGCGTCAAACTTGAGGCTTCGGCATTCAACGGGCGCGAGCCGAATGAGGAGCGCTGGAGTATTCAACCGGCGGCGCTGGATTCGTGGTCGGCGCGGGCAAGCGTTGCGCCTGCGCGCGACTGGACAGCGCAGTACAGCATTGGACGATTGGAGCATCCGGAAGCGCTGGAAGCCAGCAGCCAGTGGCGGCAGACAGCTTCTGTGGAATACGACCATCCCCTGGCGGCGGGCAATTGGGCGACTTCCCTGGTGTGGGGACGTGTGCACAAGATCGCCGACGGAACCAATCTCAATGGCTACCTGCTCGAATCCACATTGAACTTCCTGCGGCGCGATTACGCGTTTACGCGGCTGGAACTGGTGGACAAGGACGAATTGTTTCCGCAGGCGGCGCATCCCGCTTACCGCATTGGAGGCTACACCTTCGGCGGCGTGCGCGACCTGGCGCAGAATCACGCGTGGCAAGTGGGGCTGGGCGCGGATGTGACGGTTTACTCGAAGCCCGCGACACTGGATGGGCCGTATGGCAACTATCCCGTGTCGGTTCAGGTCTTTTTGCGGGTGCGTCCGGGTTTGCACGCAAATGAACACGGTCACTAACGGAGCAAAACCTTACGTCTTAACGTGGCAGCTCGCCTGGCCGCGTTTCTCCAGATACTGCTGGTGGTAGTCCTCGGCGGGATAGAACGTCACCGCTGGAACGATCTGCGTCGCAATTGGTTTTGAGTAGCGGTGCGCGTTCTCCAGCGATTCCTTCGAGGCTTGCGCGACCGTCTGCTGTTCCGGCGTATGGAAGAAGATGGCGGAGCGGTATTGCGTGCCCCAGTCCGGTCCCTGGCGGTTGCGTTGCGTGGGGTCGTGGTTCTCCCAGAATACTTTCAGCAGATCGCTATAGGGAATCTTTGCAGGATCGAACTCCACTTCCACCGCTTCGGCGTGGCCGGTGTGATCGGTGCAAACTTCCTTATAGGTGGGATTGTCGGTGCTTCCACCGGTGTAGCCCACGCGCGTAGACAACACGCCCGGCATCTGCCGGAAGGTTGCTTCCACTCCCCAGAAACATCCCGCTGCAAATGTGGCTTTCTCCATCTTTAAGATCGCTCCTCGTAGCGCCGCTGGCAGATGTCCGGCGGGCGTCCTCGCCCGCGGACCTGACCTGGTCTATTAGATGACGAACTGGCCAGAAAGTCACGCCCCAGAGAGCTCCGGTAGTGCCTCAGTTTTTTCGGCTTTGACGAAAGAAGTCTTCGAGCTTCGCTCGACCTGGACAGCCGAGGGCGGCTGTCCCCACATGAGCACATCCGAGAGCGCCTGTGGCCTTATCGGGTAATTGACGCTGCGGCGGGATTCGGGATAGAGTGCGGACAAGGTTGTCGCAGGAGTTGTCCCAGGAGAAGTTCTGTGGTTTTCAGACCCAGCCGCGCCAGGAGTGTGCAGAAGTTTGCCGTGTGTCTGCTTTTGGCGCTGGCAACGGCGCAGGCGGCGCAGGCGGTTCCGAGTTTCACTGCGCAGCGTCGTGTCGGCTACGGCACCGGGGATCAATGGGAGCCGGCGCTGGCGGCGGATGGCCATGGACATATCTATATTCTTTTTCCCCAGTACGGCGCGGTAAGCGACTGCCCGGCCTGCACCGCTCCTACGATGGCTCTGCTGGTCAGCGATGACAATGGATTGTCGTGGCAAGCGCCCCATCCGCTGGTGGCTTCCTCAACCGGCCAGTTTGATCCGCAGATTGTGGTCGATCCCGTGGACCGGCAGACGGTGTACGCCTCCTGGCTGCAGAACAACAAGCGCGATGTGATGGTGGCAAGGTCGCAGGACTTCGGGCGTACCTGGTATTTTGCGGTGGCGGAGCGCTCGCAGGGCGATGCGGACAAGCCTGTGCTGACGGTGCGCGGCGCCGATGTATACGTGGGATTCAATCACGAGCAGACGTTCGTAGTCGCCGCGTCGCATGATTATGCCCAGAACTTCTCTTCGGTGACGGTGAATCCGAATGCTGGGCCGGGCTGGTCGCTGGCGGGGGGCGCGACTGTCGATCCGGCTGGAGGCGTCTACTTCTCGTGGACAGCCTATGCGCGGCGGGAACTCAGCACTCGGCCGGTGCGTGTTTACGTGAGCCGGTCGGCGGACTCCGGACGGAACTGGAGCACGGTTCTACTGGACGTTTCGAGCGCGCCGCCGGGCTGCGCGGCCCAGGGGTGCGAAGCCGAGTATCTGGGCGCCCAGATTGCGCTGGCATCCGACGCCGCGGGAACGGTCTACGCGCTGTGGAACGCCGGTACGGAGCACGGCGCGGCGGAACGCATATACTTTTCGTCTTCCACCAGCGGCGGGGCAAGCTGGTCCGCAAAAGCGGACCTCTCGGCCGCCGACGATCAGGTAGAACATTGTTTTCCAGCGATTACCGCCGGGGTTGCCGGCGACGTGCGCATCGCATGGATGGACACCCGTCACTCTTCTCTGTGGAATGTTTTCCATCGCAGTTCGAGCAACGGCGGCGCAACCTGGTCGACCGAGACGCAACTCTCCGGATCGGCGCGGGGCTACGACTATGTTCGTCCCGATGGTTTTCGCTTCCCCTTCGGCGACTACTTCTCGATCGCCATCGATAACCTGGGAAACACGCATGTGGTGTGGGGAGAGGGCCGCAACTACAAGTCTCCGGGCTCGATCTGGTACACTCACGGGCGTTAGCGGACGGTTGTCCCAGCCGCCTCTCCATTCAAGTCTCATCCAGTTGGTCGAGCCAGTTGGCGCAGCCGCATTCGTAACGGGCGGGATCGCCCGATCTTCATTTGTTAGCGGAGGTGTCGCATGAAGTTCATGGGTGTGAACCTGTGGGCGGTGTTGGTGAGCGCGCTGGCCACCATGGTGATCGGATTTGTGTGGTATTCGCCTTTGCTGTTTGCTCGCCGGTGGATGGTCCTTATGGGGCACGATCCGGATGACAAAGCGAAGATCGCGGAGATGCAGAAGAGCGCGGGGCCGTCTTACATGTTGTCGCTGGTGGCCAGCGTGGTCTCGGCGGCGGTCCTCGGGAAAATCATTGTCATCGCGACCATCAACACGCCGCTGTATGGCATGAAGATGGGGTTGGCGGTGTGGCTGGGATTCGTGACCACGGTGCAACTGACGAATTCCCTCTTCGGCCGGCAGCCGGCCAAACTGTACGCGATCAATACGGGCTATCAGCTGGTGTGCTTCCTGGCGATGGGAGCGATCATGGGAGCGTGGCGGTAGAGTCTCACACGTTCGCGGCGGTTGAACACAAGCGAGGACCCTCGGGGGCTTAAAGCCCGCAGTTTATATGCGGTCCCGAGCGGCACGACGGAAGTCGTGCTCTTCCCGAAACAATTCCTGGCATGGCCTCGGGCTGGGCTTACTCCAGGATCATGCCGCCGGTGAGATCTGCCAGGCGGGTGATGCCGCGATCCTGGCACCAGCGTTGCAGTTCGTCCACGATCTTCTCGGTAGCGCGGGGATCCCAGTAGCTGGCCGTGCCGATCTGCACCGCGGTTGCGCCCGCGAGCATGAATTCCGCGACATCGGCCGCGGTAGAAATCCCTCCCATGCCGATCACCGGAATGTTCACCGCATGCGCGGCGTCATAGACCATGCGCAGAGCAATTGGCTTGATGGCCGGGCCAGAGAGTCCAGCGGTCACATTGGCGATGCGGGGCTTGCGCGTGTCAGGATCGATGGCCATGGCTACGAATGTGTTGATCAGAGATATGGCGTCGGCGCCCGCTTCCTGCGCAATGTGGGCCATCTGCGCGATGCTGGTCACGTTGGGCGAGAGCTTGACGATCAGAGGCCGCCGGGAAGTGCGCTTCGCCGTGGTCACCACCTCGTCGAGGGAGCGCGGATCGCTGCCGAATTGGAGCCCGCCATGGGCTGTGTTGGGGCAGGAGACATTCAGTTCGTAGGCGGCGATGCCTTCGCCGTCGTTGAGAATCTCGATGGTTCTTTCGTAGTCCTCGCGGGTGTAGCCGAAGACGTTGGCCAACACAACGATGTTCTTCATCTGCCGGAGTTTGGGCAGCTTCTCTTCCAGAAACGCTAGTGCGCCGATGTTCTGCAGGCCGATCGCGTTAAGCATGCCGGCCGCGGTCTCCCACAGGCGCGGCGGCGGGCTGCCGATCATCGGCTCGCGGGAGAGCCCTTTGACGACAAATCCACCCAGGTTGTCGAGGTGAACGACATCTTCGAACTCGACGCCGTAGCCGAACGTTCCGCTAGCCGCGATGATGGGATTCTTGAGCTGGATGCCAGCGAAGCTCACGCTGAGATCCAAGGGAGGCTTGCCGCCGTTTTCGGGGGAAGGAGTCACTGCGGCGGCCTTTCCGCATTAGATTCTGCAGCAGGAGACCCTGCAGCGGAAGATCCTGCGGCATTTTCTGCGAGGTGCGATGGGGCAAGCGCCTCGGTCAGCACGCGCCCTACAGCATGGGTGGGAGCGTTAATGCCGAGCAGCGATGCCAACGTGACGACCAGATCTACGGGCTCGGCGTGCGTGCGATACGTTCCCGGGCGAAATGGCAGTCCGTAGAAAGCCAGGGGCACGTGGGTGTCGTAGGTATAGGGCGATGCGTGGTCCGTGCCTTTGGACGATCCGACCGTATAGGGCGCGGGAACTCCCATCACATACCAGCCGCCCTGAGGGGAGTAGCTATTCAAGAATTTTCTGCCGAGAGGGGTATCTGGGGCTTCGCCTTCCGCGAGTTGTGACTTGGTGAAGTAGTCCCGCAGTCCGGCCTGCTTCATCGCCTCGCCCACGGCATTTTCGGCGTCGTGCTCTTTTACATGAGCGGCGGCGAAGGCGTCCTGATCGATCCAGGCGAGCGGATAGTCGAGCTTGATGTAGGAGGCCGCGTGGCCGGGCGAAAACTTCGCCATCAGCGCGCCGTTGATTTGCGCTTCGAGTTTGTTGGCGTCCAGATTGGCGGCGGGAATGCGGAGCTTCTTCGCGGCATCGGGCAAAGCGGAAACACCGTGGTCGGCCGAGAGTGCGATCCACACATTCGCGAGGCCGATCTGGTGACCGAGGAAGGTGAAGAAGTCGGCGAGCTCCCGGTCGAGCGCGAGCGCCATGGCGGCCATCTCGGGCGAATCGGGCCCGACTTGGTGGCCGAGAATGTCATTTGGGGAAAGGCTGATGGCCAGCAAGTCGGTAGCCTGTCCGGCGCCCAGATTCTCGTAAACGACCAACTCCTTGGCAAACTCCAGTTCGTACTCGTTGGCGAACGGAGCGGAGCCGACCACCTCGTAGAAACCTGCGTCGGAACCGTCTTTCCCCTTGCGATGCGCGGTCGAGCGCAGCACGTCTCCGTTCGCATTCTTCCAATCGCGATCCCAATACTTTGCCGCCCGATTGCCGGCGTTGAAATCTTGCGCCCACTTGGGTAAGTCGTGGCGATAGTAAGTGGACGTAACCCAGGCGCCGCTTTTCGGGTCAATCCAGTAAGCGGCGTCAGCCGAGAAACCGCCGGGCAGCACGGCAGCGCGATCTTTCAAGGAAACGGTAAGAACTCGCGCCCGTCCTTGCGTCGCCAGTTTGAGTTCGTCGCCCAGTGTGTCGGCGAGCAGGTTGTGCGGCGATGCGCCGGTCTTATTTCCGGCGATCTCGCCGGCAACGCCGACGAGCTTGGTATCGTCATCCTCCACCGAAGTGACGATGCGCTTCTTCTTCGGGTCCCACCATTCGTTCGCGGCAATGCCGTGACCGTTACTGTATGCGCCGGTGAACAGCGTGGCATGCCCGGGAGCGGTCCGGGTATTGGCATAGTCGTAGTTGCAGTCGGTGAAGTTGGCGCCATGGTCGAGGAGCAGGCGGAATCCGCCTTCGCCGAACTGGTCGCGGTAGCGCTCCAGATAGTCGCCGCGAAACTGGTCGATAACGATGACCACAACCAGCTTGGGGTGGGCGTTGTAGGCGGAGGCGAAGCTCGCCGGTACGGCAGCGAGAATGAGGCACATCAGGAGCGCCGGGAAAAAATAACGGCACGCAGCAATAGCGCGGGGGAAGAATTTCATCGCGAGGGTAGTTTACACAGGCGAGCGGCCTGCGCGAAAGCTGGGTGAGGCGGTCGAGCTTCGCTCGACAGGGTAGCCGAGGGCGGGCTGTCCTCACATAAGCATTCCTCGTGCTCGCGTGCATTCCCCGCCCGGTTTCCGATAAAGTAGTTGTTTCCCATGCTTGATCTGAGCTTTGTTCGTGACAATCTGCTCCGGGTGGAAGAGATGCTGCGCCAGCGCGGCGCGGATCCGGCTACTGTGCTTAAAGACTTCAGCGACGTGGATACGCAGCGCCGCCAGGCCATCACCGAGGCCGAGAGCCTCAAGGCCCGCCGGAATAAAGCTTCGGAAGACATCGCCAAATTGAAAAAGAGCGGTCAGGACGCTGCTGCGGCCATCGCCGAGACGAAAGAGCTGCGCGAGCAGATCCAGGCGCGGGAAAAAACTGCCGCCGATCTTGATGCTCGCCTGCAGGAAATTCTCTCCGGCATTCCCAACGTCCCGCACCCCAGCGTGCCGGCAGGCCACAGCGCCGAAGAAAACGCGGAAGTCCGCCGCTGGGGTTCGCCGCCAAAGTTCGACTTCACTCCCAAGGCGCACTGGGATCTGGGCGCAGAACTTGGGGTGCTGGACCTGGAACGCGCGGTCAAGCTCACCGGCGCGCGTTTCGCCGTATATTGGGGTCTGGGCGCCAAGCTCGAACGCGCGCTGGCAAACTTCATGCTCGACCTGCACACGCGCGAGCATGGATATACCGAAGTGCTGCCTCCGTACCTGGTCAATTCCGAGTCCATGTATGGCACTGGACAACTGCCTAAGTTCGCCGCCGATCTTTTTCGCGTGCCTGACGGCGAAAAGGATCTCTGGCTGATTCCCACGGCCGAGGTTCCGGTCACAAATCTCTACCGCGATGAAATTCTCGATGCTGCACGGCTGCCGATCTCACTTACGGCCTACACGCCGTGCTTCCGCAGCGAAGCGGGCTCGTACGGGAAAGACGTGCGCGGCATCATCCGGCAGCATCAGTTTCAGAAAGTGGAGCTGGTGAAGTTCACCCGGCCGGAGAACTCGTATGAAGAGCACGAGAAGCTGACGCGGAACGCGGAGACGGTCCTGCAAAAGCTCGGGTTGCACTATCGCACGGTGGCGTTGTGCACCGGTGACTTGGGTCCATCTTCGGCCAAGACGTATGACATTGAAGTCTGGCTGCCGGGGCAGCAGTTGTTTCGCGAGATTTCCTCGTGCTCGAATTTTGAGTCGTACCAGGCGCGGCGGGCGAATATCCGTTATCGTCCGGAAGGCAAGAACAAGACCGAGTTCGTGCACACGCTGAACGGAAGCGGGCTGGCCGTAGGCCGGACCTGGGTGGCGATCGTCGAGAACTACCAGCAGGCCGACGGGAGCGTTGTCATTCCGGAGGTGCTGCGGCCCTACATCGGAGCGGAGCGGATTACGGCAAAGAACTTCTAGCTCTTGGGTCTTGGGCTTTGCTCTTGGCCAAAGGTCAAAAACTCTAAAGGCAAAAACTACCTTGCCATTGCCAAGGAAGAAAGCGGTCACTAGACTTGCATAGAGCAAAGACTTGCAAAGTGTGGAACTCAGCACGACCGCCACGGGCGCGCCTTCCCTACCGATGAACGCCTTCTGGCGCACAATTCGGGGCTACATCCTCTGGCAGCATGAGCGTGGCACGCTGCACTACGACATCATGGTCACGCTGATCCTCATCTTCGTCTTCTTCTCGCCCAGGGTCATCCGCTTCAACGATAAACCCCTACTCCGCAATCCGCACCCGAAGGATGTGGTGGTCACGCCTGATGCGCAGGGCGCCCTGCTTTACCAGATTTCGGCCGGCGCGATTGTGCCAGGAGACGATCCCTCCGTGCGGGATCAGTTGCTGCACATCATTAGACCGATTTCGGGCGAAGTGTCGATCATGAAGTACGAGACGGTTGCCGATGGCAAAGGACACGTGCAGACCTACAAAGTCCTGGTGAAAAGAGAGTAGGCAACTTGCGGGCCGATGACGATTCCTGCAAACTGGACGGAGCGTTCCCGATGAAATCTCTCGGCCGCATCCTCGCGACTCTGTTCCTTGGAAGCCTGGTGTGCGGCTTTGGGGCAGCCCCTCAACCGAACTCTTCCGGCGCCTGCTCCCTGGAATGCGTCCTCAAGAAAATGGACGATACCGCGGCCAACTTCCACACCACGCAGGCCGATTTTGTTTGGGAGCAGTATCAGAGGGTCGTGGACGAGACCGACAGGCAGAAGGGCACGGTGTACTACCGCCGGGCGGGAAAAGATATAGAAATGATGGCGGAGATTAAGGAGCCTGACTTGAAGTTCGTGCTCTACAAAGACGGCAAACTTCAGGTGTACCAGCCGAGGATTGAGCAGGTAATGGAGTATCCGACGGGCGGCAATCGCAGCGAGATTGAGAGCTATCTGGTGCTGGGCTTCGGGGGAAGCGGTCAGGATTTGACGAAGTCCTTCGAGGTGAGTTACCTGGGCGAGGAGACCGTGGGCGGCATCGCAAGCGCGAAGCTGCAACTAGTCCCGAAAACCGAGAAACTCCGCAACAACTTCTCGAAGATTCTGCTCTGGATCGACTTGAGCCGCGGCATCTCTGTGCAGCAGCAATTCATGCAAACCCAGGGCGACTATCGCCTGGCAAAATATTCTTCGGTACGGCTGAATGGAAAGATCGGCAACGACGTGTTTCGATTGAAGACCACCCGCAAGACGCAAACCGTCTCGCCTCGCGGGTAAGTGATTGAATCTAAAGCGCAAGAATGTGTGCTGAAAAGTGTATGCCGGGCGCTATACTGCCTTGGGATTTCCTTTCGAGTTCATCTTTATCCATGGCCAAGGTTTTTACGATTCCTGTCTCGCCCAAGCTGGGTCGCCCCAGAAAAAGAGAACGTACGTCCGATCCTCGATACGTCGACGGACAGCGCCTGCTGGTGGAGGCCATGAAGTACCTGGCCCAGACCGACCCGGTGGCCAACCGCCCCGCGATTGAACTGATCTCCGAGCATGTACGCACCCGCTTCCGCATGAGCGATTCGCCGCTGGCGTAACGCTCGCCCTCCTTGGCGTGACGATCTCGAGTCTTCCGATTCCGATTCATCTCGCTATTCTTCCCCTCTAAAAGATCTCAGATGGGAAAATAAAGCCGCCAAGAGCTTGAGGCTCCCCGGCGGCGGTCGAATGGGCGCTACGGCTCGCATCAGAAGGAAAAGCGGGCCGCAAGCTGGATAATTCGAGGATCGTAGGTTGAGGTAATTTGCCCGAATTGCGAACTATTCGGGTTGGTGCCTCCGGCGCCGCCGCTAAAGATTCCATTGCCACTATTGATGATGCCGGGATTGGTGAAATTCGCGTGGTTGAAGAGGTTGAAAAATTCCGCGCGAAATTCGACTTTTACGCGCTCGGTGATGGCGGTAGTTTTCGAAAACGCCATGTCAAAGTTGACGTAGCTTGGTCCGCGGAAGTAATTGCGCGGTAGGGTTCCATAGGTTGCCAGCGCGGGATCCGCCACCACTTGAGAATCCGCGGGAAAGACTCCCGGCCCTGGTACGCACGTCGGATCGCCGCATTGAGCATTGCTCAGGCTATTCGGATTGAAATAGTAGTTGCCGGTGTTGCCGTTAAACGTCTGGGTAGTGCGCGGATTGAGAGTATTGAGCGGCCCGACGATGTTGGCGTGGATGTTGGTGGGGTCCCCCGCGCCGGAGGGGCCTTCCGCGTTGTACGTAAAGCGCTCCCCGAGGTTTGCGAACACATCGAAGGGCAAGCCGGTGCGCCAGGTCACGATCGGGAAAAGGCTCCAGCCTTTGGTCAGGCGCTTGGGGCCAGAGTCCCACAAGCGGTCGAAGGGCAGGTCCCAGCCGCCGCTGAAGGTGATGCGATCGCGAACATCTTGATCGCTCGATGCCCGGAACAGGTTGGGCTGATAAGACGGCACCTGGCTGTTTCTCTGCCGGAATCCAGAGGCGGTGTCAATGCTGTGCGCCCAAGTGTAGGCCAAAGTAAAGTAGGTGCGACCCAGATAATGCGAGTCGAACATCTGCCGGTTCAGGCTGGCCTGCAGGCTGTTGTAGCTGGCATTGCTGACGTTCTTGAATTCCGGCGCGTTACCGAAGCTGCATGGTCCGCCTGCATTGGATGAGGTGAATCCCGATGCATCCGGACATGAACTGTCCCCGGCGCCAAGATTGAGAATGCGGTCCGTGGTGCCCAGCACGAACGGGTTGACATCGATCACGGAGGTCAATCCGTGCGAGATGTTGCCCACATAGCTCACTTCCAGGGCGGTGTTCTGAGCCACCTCATGCTGCACGCTCAAATTGTACTGGTACGTGATGGGCGTTTTCAAATGCGGGTCCACGAAGTACACGCTTCCACCGCTGTTGATGGGCAAGAATCCTGCCATGCCAAAATCGAGATTCGAAGGCGGCGTGTGCGACGGAAAGGGATCGGTGACGCCTATGTTTCCATTCGGTCCGATCGCGTTATCGAACGGATCCGTCAAATAGGGCGAGGGCCCATTCTGATTAAACGTGGGAAAGTTTAGACCCACGCTGGAAAAGAAAGGCGGCTGGCCGTTGAACTGCAAACTGTCTTCGGCTTTGAGGATATCGTAGAACATTCCGAATCCGCCGCGAATGCTGGTTTTGGCGTCTCCGCGTGGGTCCCACGCAAAACCCAGGCGCGGCGCCCAGTTAGTTCGATCCGGAAAATTCGCTCCCACGGGAGCGCCTCTATCTCCGGGAAATACCATTCCGGTCGGGGCGCCCGTAAAGACCGTGGACTGGAGGACGGGAATGAGCGAGAAGGAGCGACCCTTGGTGTCTTCTTTTGGGGAACTGTACTCGTAGCGAACTCCCAAATCGAGGGTCAAGCGCTTGGTCACGCGCCATTCATCCTGCAGGAAGCCATAGTAAGACTTGCTGCGGATATTTGATGGAGCGTGAGGATACTGAAAATACTGCGAGGGAATGCCGAGAACGAAGTCTGCCAGCGAGTTATCGGTGCCGGCGCCTCCGGCAAAGAAATCGAATTCGCCGTTAACGTAGTAGTCAAAAACGGTATTGTTCCGATAGGCGGAAATCCCGGCGCCCATTTTCCAATTGTGCCGTCCGTGGACGTAGCTGAGCGTGTCGGAGAACCCAAATGTCGTATCGACCAGGTTGGTGGGGCCTTGTTCGCTGAATCCGACATAAAAGTTATTGTCGAACCACAGGTTCGGCGGGCCCTGCGGGTCGTCCTGGTTGATGCCGATACCGAGCTGAGAAGCCACAGGCAGCTTCACTGCGGGCTTATCCTGCAGGCCGTTATTTCTCTGCAGGAAAAGCCTGAACTCGTTCAGCAGATTCGGCGAGAAGGTATGGGTGTAGGCCGCGTTTGTGTAGTAGCTATTGGTCTGCGAGAGGTTGGGCGTGCCGGGCACGCTGGCGAACTGGAACGGATTTAGTTGAGGATTGCGAAACCCGCCGATGGTGGCGCTCAGCTTATCTTTGTCGCTGAACAAGAAATCAAACTTCATGGTCAGTTCGTTATTGTTGTCGGTGTGCGCGCCCTGAAAATTCGCCACGCCGTTGGGATTGGTTGGAATCAGACCTAAGGCAATATATTCAGTGGCAATCGGACTCAGCTTTGTCGGGTCGATGATCGCCTGCGCGGCCAATGCCGGGTTCGACTGATAATAAGTATTAGCCGTCGCACCACAAGGCTGGCCGTTGGGAATGGGGTTCCCGTTGATGTCCACCGCGTTTTCCCACAAGCCGCTGAGGAAACAGGCCACGCCCGGATCGGGCCCGTTTGGATTGACGCCATTTGAACCGGCAGCCTGGGAAAAGTTGCCGTTCAGTTCCGCGGGAGTGAAAACCGTATTCGCCCCTGTGGTCTCCTGCTGGGAAAGCCTTTGTCCCTGGTACCCGACGAAAAAGAAGAACCGGTCCTTGCCGTTCACCAGCTTGGGCAGCGTAATCGGGCCTCCAAAGGTTGCCCCGTACTGGTTGCGTTTCAAGACATCGCGCGGAAGCCCACTCGCAATATTGAAATAAGTATTGGCGTTGAGGGCGTCGTTGCGCAAAAACTCAAAGGCACTGCCATGCCATTGATTCGTTCCGGACTTGGTGACGACACTAATCACTCCGCCACCATTGCGCCCGTATTCCGCCGAATAGTTGCTTTCGAGAATGCGAAACTCGGCAATCGTGTCCGGATTGGGGTTAAAAACAATGCTGTTGTCGAGCAGGTTGTTGTTCAGCCCGCCATCGAGCAGAAAGGTAACCGAATCGCTGCGCCCGCCGGCGATGCTGTAATTACCCGCTGCTCCCGAGTCGCCGTTGGTTTCGGTAACGCCGGGCTGTAGCAGCGCCAGATCCAAAACGTTTCTGCCATTCAGCGGTGCGCGCTGAATGGTCTCTCCGACCACGCTGGTGCCGATGGTGTCGCTGACGGTGTCCACCTGGGTCACGTCGCCTGTGACCTCGACTACTTGCGAGGCGGTTCCGATCTGAAGCACCGCATCCAGCCGCGCGTTCTGATTGATCTCCAGCGTGATTCCCTTCCGAACATACTTGCGGAAGCCCGTTTGGTCGACGTCTACCTCGTACCTACCGATCGGGATCAACGTGAACAGAAAATCGCCGTCCTTATTGGACTCGGCGGTTCGAGCAATGTTGGTATCTGAATTCTTCAGCGTAACCTTCGCACCCGGCACTACGGCGCCGGTGGAGTCAGTGATCGTTCCAGTCAGCAACGCGGTTGCCTGCTGCGCCTCGATTCTCCTCCCACAGAACACCACCAGGCTTAACGAGGAGACTGCAACTACAAGGATTCTGGAAACGCAAGCTGCGAGTCCGCGAGTGCGCATTAGGTTCTCCTTTTGGAACGGATCCCCGGTGACTTCAAAATACGAATTCAGAGGCTTGGGGACCTGATGGGGCGCTATTGTGCAACTCCTGGGCCACAATGTTCAAGCTGAATCTTCAAGACCTTGCAGTTTTTGCGGGATCGGGATTTATCTTTCACATACAATATTCCAGATTTGGAAGTCTAGGCATTCCTCCCAAACAGCGCCGCGGCAAAGAGAATCACCACGGGATAGCATTCCAGCGTGTAACGTGGCTCCGGATTCTCCAGAGTTCCGAGGAACAGCGACCGCAGTACCAGAAATAAGACGAATAATCCCATGCCGAATAATTCGCGCGAGCGCAGCAGGCCCGCGACGGCGGCGGCGACATATGCTAAGTTCACCAGCCCGAAGACGAGGCTCACTGCGAGCCACGGGGCTTCGTCATCGAATTCCCACCAGCGCGGGTCGGAAGGCAGCAGTTCGGTTCGCGGACGCAGCCACATGTCGGCAATGCGCATGGCCGGAAGACGCACGTAGTAGCGCAAAAGTGCGGCGTGAATGCGCGCCTCGGCCAGCGCCGCAAAGCGCGCATCGAGTTCGGGAGTCATGTCATGATCCTGATTGTAATCGGCGAAGAGCTGCTCGGTTTCCTGCCGCTGCCAGGCCGAATCAAAGGCGCGCCGCGGCAGGCGCGTCACATCCATGGCGTCGCCCGGCGCCTTCCAATAAATCTCCTGCACGGAGGTGTAGTCCGCGATCCAGGTCTTAGTCCAGCGATTGAATCCTGCCATCACGAATTCATCGGAATCGCTGGCATAACGGGGCGCAAGCGGCTCGAAGCGGTGCATAGTGTGCAGGTTACGCAGCGTCCAGGGGATTAGGGGCGCGAAGGCTCCGAGGGTTAAAACCAATCCTGCGCGGAGTATTGGAAGCACGCGGGCCGCTGGGTTAGATCCTCCTGCCCGCTGCACCAGAATGCGCCGCAGAAAGAGCAGGAACAAGTATGCGCCGACGGCGCCGAAGAGAATGCCGCCGTCCGGACGCAACAGAATGCATGCCCCGATGGAAAGGCCGCAGCCGAGCCACGCGGCCCACCCCGCCGTCGAACTTGAGTCGATGTCATAGCGCAGAGTGGCAAGCCCGCACACGGCCAAATCCAGCGCCCACGCGGTGAAGAAGACTTCCAGCGTCTCGGTGAGAGCCGCTGCCGCATAGTTGGCGAGGAACGGACAAAGCGCGGCGAGAAGAAACGCCGCCTTCGCCGCGCGCCGGGAGAGCATCCGGCGCGCGAGATCGGCGACGAGGAAGCACGTGCCCAGATCGAACAAAACCTGAATCAGCAGAACCGCGCGGAAATTGCTCCACCCGAAGATGGCGAAAAGCGCGGCGAGAAACAGCGGGTATCCGGGGAGGCGGGAGAGAGTCGGCACCACCTGGCCGGAATCGGTAATGCCGTAAACCCCATGCTGCAGCCAGTTTTCCGCGATATCGGCATAGAGCCGCGAATCATCCACGACACCGGGAAAGTGAAGCACAAAGAGGAGCCGCAGCGCCAGCGCCGCCAGGCTCGCCGCGAGAAAAAACCGAGCATCCTTCCGCACCAGTTCCAGCACGGATGAGAATATAGCGCGTTTGGAGTCATCTTCGGTCTGGGAAAGTGCATCTTGATCCCGCAGAACGACTGCCGCTGCCCTTTCTTAGCTTTTTCTTACCCTAATCTCTCGGTACCACCGAGAATTGACCGTCTGCCGCCCGCGGCATACGATGAACGATTAGCCCTCCATGGCCGAACCCGTCTTTTACGACCCACAACGCGCCCGCTGGAAGCGCCTGAGACGTCTGGTGGACGCGCTGGTGGCGGCGCTATCGGCGCTGATTATTTTCTTTGCGTACACCACGCTGCGGGACGAGCGCCTGCCGGAACTGCTGTTTTCGCCGCAGAAGCGGGCCTTTAAGGCATTGAAGGAAAATGAGAAGGAAAAGGCTCGCGACCGCCAGAAGAAGCTGGCCAGTCGATCCCACCGCAAGTCGGAGCTGCCTGCTTCGGAGGTCACACTAAACCAGGAAGAAGGCATTCGAGCCGCATTCTACGTTCCCTGGGACGCCGCTAGTTTCTCTTCTCTGCGCGATTTTTCCCGCCAGATCGATTTGCTGTATCCCGACTGGCTGCACGTGCTCACTCCCGACGGCCGCGTGCAGGCCATGGACGACCAGACCAACAAGTTCTTCGACGTGGTGCAAAACAATCGCGTGCGCTCCGTCGACGACCGTGTGATGCCGCTTCTCAAAGCGGAAGACACCGCCATGGAAGTCTTCCCCATGGTGAACAACTTTGACGGCACCGAGTGGGTGGGACAAATCACGGACTTTCTGAATAATCCCGGCGCCCGCACGCTCTTTCGCCGGCAAGTGGGGATGTATCTCTCCTCGGACCGTTTCCGCGGCTTGATGGTGGATTTTGAGGCCTTCCCCAGTGTGGGGCAGCCGGGCTACGTTGCGCTGCTGAACGAACTTTCGTCCGACCTGCATGCCCGCGGGATGAAGCTTTATGTCAGCGTGCCCGCCCACAATCAGGAGTTCGACTATGCCGCGATCTCCGCCCCGGCGGACGGCGTAGTCGTCATGAACTATGACGAGCACTATCCCGGCGCTGCGTCGGGCCCAGTCGCCTCCCAGGATTGGTTCGTCGACAATCTCAAGTTCGACGTGAAGGTCATTCCCCGGGAAAAGCTGATCTGCGCGATCGCCAACTACGGCTACGACTGGGTGCTCAAACCGAAAAAGGGCACGCTGCCGCTCAATGCCAAAGACCACAGCGTGTCGGCGCAGGAAGCCTGGTTGGCGGCGCGCGATTCCGATGAAGATGTAACCTTCGATGATGACGCTCTGAATCCCCATTTCAGTTACTTGGATGAGAGCGGCCTCCGCCATGACGTCTGGTTTCTCGATGCGGTGACGGCTCTGAACCACATGCGCGCCGCGCAGACGCTCGGCATCCAGACTTTCGCTCTTTGGCGGCTGGGTGGCGAGGATCGATCCTTGTGGCGCGTATGGGACATTCCCGGTGACGCCGGCGCCGCCGACAAACTGCGCAGCGTGCCTCCCGGCCAGGATGTGGACATGGAGGGCCAGGGCGAGATCCTGCGCATTGAAGACCGCCCGTCTCCCGGTGTTCGCGACCTTACGATCGATGCGAACACGAAGCTGATTACTGACGAAAACTTTCAGTCTCTACCTGAACCTTACCGTGTGGCCCGCTACGGCTATAGCCCCAACAAAGTGGTGCTCACCTTCGATGATGGCCCCGATCCCGAGTGGACGCCCAAGATTCTCGACGTGCTCAAGCGAGAGCATGCCCCGGCGACGTTTTTCCTGATCGGCATTCAGACCGACAAGTTCTCAGGCTTGGCCCAACGCATTTATAACGAAGGCCATACCATCGGAAACCATACCTTCACGCATCCGGATGTAAGCAACATCTCCGCGACCTACATGAAAGTAGAATTGAATCTCACCGAGCGGCTTTTCGCCAGCCTGGTGGGAGTTCGCGCCACGTTGTTGCGTCCGCCCTATGCGATTGACGAAGAACCCGACACCGCCGACCAGGTGCGTCCGCTCGAATTCGCGCAGGATATGGGCTATACCACCGTGAGCAACCGCATCGATCCGAATGATTGGAGCAGTAATCCGCGGCATTCGGCCGAGCAGATTTCAAGCTACGTGCTGGCGCACCTGCCGCCTTGCGGCGCCAACGACCCGCGTTGCGGCAACATCGTCCTTCTGCATGACGGAGGCGGGAATCGCGCGGAGACCGTGCGCGCCCTGCCCATGATTATTGACGGCATCCGGGCCCGCGGCTACGAGATCGCACCGGTTTACGAGTTGCTGGGCAAGACCCGGGCTGACGTGATGGCCCCGTTGCCCACCGGCCAACGCTGGGCTGCACGCCTTGACAGGCTGGGCTTCTGGCTCTTCGAGGCTGGCATAGTCGGGATCACGTGGATCTTTTTCCTCGGTGACCTGCTCATGACCGGGCGCTTGCTATTTATTGGCGCGGCTGCCGTCTACGACCGCCTGCAAGAGAAGATTTTCGGAAGGCCTTCCGAAGTCGCTTCGTACAAACCCAAAGTTGCGGTTCTCATCCCCGCCTACAACGAAGAGAAAGTCATTGAGCGCACGGTACGCGCCGCGCTCAACTCCAACTATCCCAATCTGCGTGTGATCGTGATCGACGACGGCTCCAGGGACCGTACCCTCGAAATCGCGCGCGCCGCCTTCGCCCGGGAAGAGACTGCGGGGACAGTCGTTATCCTCACGAAACCGAACTCCGGCAAGGCCGAAGCTCTCAACTACGGCATCGAACATATTCGGGATGCCGAACTCTTCGTTGGCATCGATGCCGACACCATCATCGCCAGTGACGCTATCTCGCGCCTGGTGCCGCATTTTATCAATCCTAAAGTCGGGGCCATCGCTGGCAACGCCAAAGTTGGAAATCGCGTGAACCTGTGGACGCGCTGGCAGGCCCTGGAATACATCACCAGCCAGAACTTCGAACGCCGCGCTTTGGATGTTCTCGGCGCGGTCAGCGTGGTGCCGGGCGCGATCGGAGCGTGGCGCGTCTCCGCCGTGCGCGAGGCTGGCGGCTATCATATCGACACGGTCGCCGAAGACGCCGATCTCACCATGGCCCTGTTGCGCCGCGGCTACCGGGTTGAATATGAAGACATGGCTCTGGCCTACACCGAGGCCCCGACCAACGCGAATGGACTGATGCGCCAGCGTTTTCGCTGGTCCTTCGGCATTTTGCAAGCGGTGTACAAACACCGGGGTGTCTTTGCGCGCAAAGGAGCGCTGGGCATCGTCGCGCTGCCCAACATCGTGATCTTCCAGATTCTGCTGCCGCTGGTGTCGCCGCTCATCGACATCATGTTCGCCATCGGGGCCATCTGGTACTTTATCCAGAAACATTTCCACCCCGATTCCACGGATCCCGCCAGCTTTCACAAGCTGGTCGCGTTCTTCTTCGCATTCCTGGTAATTGATTTCCTGGCGTCAGCCCTGGCGTTCGCGCTTGAGCGCCGCCGTTCCGACGATCGGGAAGACGCGTGGTTGTTGAGCCAGGTCTGGCTGCAACGTTTCGCCTACCGCCAGTTGTTTTCGGTGGTCCTGTTCAAGACGCTGAAGCGCGCGTTGGAAGGCCGCAGGTTCGCCTGGGACAAGTTAGAGCGCACCGCAGCGGTGAACTATGTGCCGTCGGAGAATCGGGATTCGGTCAACGTGCCGTGAGAGTGACAAAACCGACGGAGCCCACCCATCCGCTTCTTCAAGGGTCGGCCTCGGGTCTATCCCTTCTTCCCCGCCACTTCCAACCGCGTATCGGCCTTGTGCAACGCCTCCAGCGACCGCTCCACGTCCACACTAGGATCGCCGCTCGCCAGCCGCTGCTCGGCCCGCTCTTTGGCTTTGCGCGCGCGTTCCACGTCAATCTCCGACGGACTCTCCGCGGTCTCGGCCAGGATGGTCACCTTGGCCGGCAGCACCTCCGCGAATCCCCACGCTACCGCCAATCGGCGCTCCTCGGCGCCAGCGCGGAATGTAATTTCGCCCACCGCCAGTTCGGTGATAAGCGGCGCATGCCCCGGCAGGATGCCCAGATATCCGTTCTTGCCGGGAATCTGGACTTCCGCCGCCGCCGTGTCCACGACCTTCTTTTCCGGCGTGACAATCTCGAGTTGGAAAGTATCTGGCATAAAATCGGGCTTCGACTATCGGGCGTCTGCAGACCGAAAGACCTCTCATCTATAGCGCGGCTCTTTTTGGCCGAAGCCCGCAAGCCGAAGCCCGAAGCCCGCTCTACGCTGCCGCCTTCATCTTCTCGGCCGCTTCCAGCACTTCTTCAATTGGCCCCTTCATATAAAACGCCTGCTCGGGAATGTCGTCGTACTTGCCTTCGACAATCGCCTTGAAGCCCTTCACCGTGTCGGCAATCTTCACGTAACGTCCCGCCGCGCCGGTGAACTGCTCGGCCACGTGGAACGGCTGCGATAGGAAGCGTTGAATCTTTCGAGCGCGCGCCACGGAAAGTTTTTGGTCTTCGCTGAGTTCGTCGATGCCGAGAATCGCGATGATGTCCTGCAGGTCTTTATAAGTCTGCAGCGTCTTCTTCACCACCTGCGCCACGTCGTAGTGCTCCTGGCCGACGATGCGCGGATCCAGAATGCGCGACGTCGAAGCCAGCGGATCGACCGCGGGATAAAT
>PKVW01000021.1:0-193373 GCA_003131585.1 Acidobacteriaceae bacterium | reverse complement strand
GCACGTAAATCGCCTGCACCGAAGTGACCGAGCCTTTCTTCGTCGAAGTAATGCGCTCCTGCAGTTCGCCCATTTCCGTCGCCAGGTTCGGCTGATAGCCTACGGCGCTGGGCATGCGGCCGAGCAGCGCCGACACTTCCGAACCGGCCTGCGTAAAGCGGAAAATATTGTCGATGAACAGCAGCGTATCCGCGCCCTCGGCATCGCGGAAGTATTCCGCGACCGTCAGTCCCGTCAGCGCCACGCGCAGCCGCGCCCCGGGAGGTTCGGTCATCTGCCCGTAAATCAGCGCCGCTTTCGAGTGCGCCGGATCGCCCGGCTTGATCACGCCGGATTCCGTCATCTCCAGCCACAGGTCGTTGCCTTCGCGCGTGCGCTCGCCCACGCCCGCAAATACGGAGTAGCCGCCGTGGTTCTTGGCGACGTTGTTGATGAGCTCCATGATGACCACGGTCTTGCCCACGCCCGCCCCGCCAAACAAGCCGATCTTGCCGCCCTTCAAAAACGGTTGAATGAGATCGACGACTTTCACGCCGGTCTCGAACATCTCCGCCGTCGTGGCCTGTTCGTCGAACGCCGGCGCCAGGCGATGGATTGGCATTCTTTCCGTGTACTCAACCGGGCCAAGTTGGTCCACAGGCTCGCCGATTACATTCATCACTCGGCCCAGCGTGCCGCGGCCCACAGGGACAGAGATGGGCCCGTCCTGGTCAATGGCGTTCATGCCGCGCACCATCCCGTCGGTGGCCGACATGGCGATGCACCGCACGCGCCCTTCGCCCAAGTGCTGTTGTACCTCGAGAATCACGTTGATAGGGCTCGGCACGGTGAAGCCGTCGCTCACCACTCTCACCGCTTGGTAGATAGGCGGCAACTTGCCTTCGGGAAACTGAACGTCCACCGCCGGTCCCGAAATTTGAACGACATGTCCGATGTTTTCTGCCATATGTTTTTCAACTCTCAGCAGTAAGCAATTGGCAGTTAGCAATTAGCCGGCCCAGCGTGATGCTAACTGCTAATTGCTAATTGCTTCTTCTTACATAGCGGCCGCGCCGCTCACGATTTCGATAATCTCTTTCGTGATCTTCGCCTGCCGCGCCCGGTTCATCACCAGCGTCAGGGAGTCGATCATGTCCGTGGCATTGCTGGTGGCGGAATCCATCGCGGTCATGCGAGCGGCATGCTCGGCCGCCACCGACTCCAGCAGCGCGCGGAAAATCTGGATGGCAACATATTTCGGCAGCAACGCCCGAAAGAGTTCTTCAGGCGGCTGCTCGTAGATGTAATCCACCTGCTCCGTACCGAGTGAAGCGCCGAACTGCGCCGCAGCCTGTTCGCCCGCCAACTCAGAACTACGCATGCCGACGCCCGCGCTTACCGCCGCTTCCCTGGCTTTTTTCCTTTCTTCTTCCGTCATCTCTTCGGACAGACGGACAGCCTGCGCGCCGATCTGCTCGATGGGAAGAATCTGTTCCACGATCAGCCGCTGCGCGATCACCGACTTGAATTCGTTGAAAACCACATAGACTGCATCAATCTCCTCGCGCCGATAACGCCCAATCACGCTCTCCGCCAAAGCCCGCGCTTGCGAAAATTCCAACTTGCCGAGAATGCCAACATGCTCTCCCACAATCTGCGTCGCTCCGGCACGCTCCGCCGCCGGCTGGGCTTCCAGAGACTCTTCAATTTCGGCCAAACTGCGGGTTTGCACCGCCGCTGTCGGGTAGCGCCTCCGCAAAAAGTCGCGCCCTTTGCGGCCAATCGCCTCAATGTCGATATTCTTCCCTGCCTTGGACTCGAGGAAACGGCCCGCAGCCTTGGTAATGTTGGCGCTGAACGCGCCCGCCAGACCCTTATCGCCAGTGACAACGATCAGAAGAATGTTTTTCTCCGGCCGCTGCGCCAGCAAAGGATGCTTCGGCTCGCCCGTCTCCGGATCGTAAATCTCCGCCCGCGCCACCAGCGACTTCAGCACATTCGTCAACATCTGCGCGTACGGACGCGCCGCCAGAGTGCGCTCCTGCGCCCGGCGCAACTTCGCCGCCGAAACCACCTTCATGGCTTTGGTGATCTGCCGCGTGTTGACCACGCTGCGAATCCGCCGCCGAATGTCGAGAATGTTTGCCATTGTCCGAGTTGCGAGTACCGTGTGCTGAGTCCCGAGTCTGCCTGCCTCGCTCGGTACTAGGGACTCGGTACTATTTCGCTACCGCTTCCCGCGACGCCACAAACTGTTGTTTCGCCTGCTTGATCACGTCCGTCAACTGCGCCTTTAGCCCATCGTCGAGAATCTTCTTCTCCATGATCGTGCGCAGCAGGCCGGCGTTGGTCGCGTCCACGTACTTGTAAAGCTCCATCTCAAACTCGCGCACCTGATTCACCGGAAGGTCGTCGAGAAATCCCCCAGTGCCTGCGAAGATGATCAGAATCTGCTTGGAAAAAGGCAGCGGTGAAAACTGGTCCTGCTTCAGGAGTTCCACCAGCCGCTGCCCGCGGTTGAGTTGCGCCTGAGTTGCCTTGTCGAGGTCGCTGCCAAACTGCGCAAACGCCGCCAGTTCGCGGTATTGCGCCAATTCCAGTTTCAGCGTTCCAGCCACCTGGCGCATGGCCTTGATCTGCGCGCTGCCGCCCACGCGGCTTACCGAAAGGCCGACGTTCACCGCCGGGCGCACGCCCTGGTTGAACAAATCGGTTTCCAGATAAATCTGCCCGTCAGTAATGGAAATGACATTGGTCGGAATGTAGGCGGAAACATCGCCCGCCTGCGTCTCAATGATGGGCAGCGCGGTCAGCGATCCGCCGCCGTTCTTGTCACTCAACTTCGCGGAGCGTTCCAACAGCCGCGAGTGGAGATAGAACACGTCTCCCGGATACGCCTCGCGTCCTGGTGGACGCCGCAGCAGCAGCGAGATTTCGCGGTACGACGCCGCATGCTTCGATAGATCGTCAAAGATAACCAGGGCGTGCCGCTTGGTGTCGCGGAAGAATTCGCCGATGGCGCATGCCGCATACGGCGAAATGTACTGCATGGGCGCGGGTTCCGATGCCGACGCCGCGACAACGATTGTGTAGTCCATCGCTCCGGCGTCTTCCAGAATCTTCACCACCTGCGCGATCGACGACCGCTTCTGTCCGATCGCGTTATAAATGCAGACCAGGTCATTGCCCTTGCTGTTGATGATGGTGTCGAGCGCAACCGCGGTCTTTCCTGTCTGCCGGTCGCCGATGATCAACTCGCGCTGCCCGCGGCCGATCGGAATCATGCTGTCGATGGCTTTCAGCCCGGTGGCCATGGGCTCGCGCACCGGCTGCCGGTCAATGACGCCCGGCGCCAGTCGTTCGAGGGCGATGAACTTGTCGCTGGCAACGGGCCCCTTGTCGTCGATGGGCCGGCCCAGCGAGTCCACCACGCGCCCAATCATGGCGTCGCCCACGGGCACGCTCATAATGCGCCCCGTGCGCTTCACTTCGTCGCCTTCTTTGATCTCGGTGTATTCGCCGAGCAGCACCACGCCAACCTGGTCTTCTTCCAGGTTCATGGCGATGCCGGCCACGTCGTGCGGGAAGGAAAGAAGTTCGCCGGCCATTACTTTGTCGAGGCCATACACGCGCGCGATACCATCGCCCAGCGTGATGACCGTGCCGGTCTCGTCCACGGAGATCTTCGATTCGTAGTTCTCGATCTGCTCGCGGATCAGTTTGGTAATCTCGTCTGCCTTGATCTGTGCCATAGAATCAGCTCTTAGCCTTTAGCCCACCGCCGCCAGCATTTAGCACTTGGCAACAGCACTTGGCTCTTGGGTTTCCTGATGCAAAACATACCGCGAACCCCCTTAGCTAAATGCTAACTGCCAATTGCTAAGTCCCGCTGATCTGCTCCTTAATCCTCTCCAACTGCCCTTTCACCGAACCGTCGTAAATCGTGCTGCCCACGCGGACCACCGCGCCTCCCAGCAGCGACGCATCCCGCTCGTACCGCGCCCGGACTTTCTTGCCGGTCAGCTTCCCGAGCTGCGCCTCGAAATCCCGCTTCTCCGTATCGCCCAATTCGCGAGCGCTGACGATCTGCGCCTCGGCAAATCCCAGCCGCGCATCGAGTTCCTTCTCCAGTTGCCGGAGAATGGGCTCCAGAAAATGCACCCGCCGGTGATCGATCAGGACAGCGACAAGGTTCCGCACCTGGGTTAGAATCTCATCCCGCTGCGCAATCACATCCAGTACGCGACGCTTCTGCTCGGCGGGAATCGCGGGATTCTCCCACACCCGCCGCAACTCCGCACTCTCGGCCAGCAGGCTGGCGACGGCGCGCAGTTGCGAAATGGACCGATCCGCGTCGAGATGCGCGCTCAAAACCACGTCGGCGAAAGCCCGGGCATACGTGCTGGCGACCGAAGCCATGCTCTAGCGCCCGTCCTTTCCGGGCCCTGAAGCCTCAGACGCACCCAATTCTCCGGCAAACTTCCGTAGCAGCGCCTGATCGGTCGCCGCGTCCACATGAATCTGCTTCCGCGCCAGCCCCACCGCCAGATCGGCGGCGTAGGCGGTGAGCTCGCGCCGCGCCGCTTTGGCGGCAGCCGCGATTTCCTGTTGCGCCGATTCCACCAGCTTCCGCGCGTCTTCCTGAGCCGCCGCCTGGATGCGCGCTTCCTCCGCCCCAGCTTCTTTCTCCGCGGCATCGCGCATCATGCCGATTTCGACATCCAGCTTCATCAGGCGCGATTCGATCGCAGCCAGCTTCCGGCGCGCTTCCTCGCTGGCCTTTTGCGCCTCCTGCATCGCTTTCTGGATCGCCGTCGTGCGGGCGCTGAACATGCCGGGCAAATACTTGCGCCCCGCCCAGAAGATCACTCCCGCGATCACGGCAAAATTCAGCAGCACGCTCAACAGGTAAGCATTCTCAGGACTCAGGCCCGTATGTCTTGCAATGAACCGCACCGACGGCGACTGCTTAAACTCGGATTTATCGTCTTTTTCTTCTCCCGCAGCTTCCCGCGTCTCGTGCGCTAGCCGCTGCCCGATGCCCGGCTGTTTCACCGAGTCATCGTCCTCCCGTTGCTTCTGCGGCGTTGCGGACCGCTCTTGCGCGCGTAACGGCGCGATCACCCCGGCAAGACTGCCGATGAGCAACACCAGAACACTGGCGCGGACAGTTTGTTTCACCAAAATCATCCTCTTCGAAATCGTGGCCTTCGGCAGCGTGCCTTGCGACATCGCGCTCTTCGCCATCAACGTCCCGCCCCGGCCGGCTGCAGCACGCGCCGCATAATCTCCTCCGCCAGTGTCTGCGCCTCGGCCTGCAAGCCGCCCTGCGCCGCGTCCCGATCCGTCTGGATGTCAGCCTTCGCGGCCTGCACCTGCGCTTGAGCCTTGTGGCGCGCTTCGTTCATCGCTGCGGTCCGCGCATCCAGCGCCGTTTTGCGCCGGGCTTCCTGCGCGCGAAACACCGTCGCCCGAGCCTCGCGCAGCCCCTGCTCGTATTCGGACGTGCGCGCCTCGGCCGCGGCAATGTCGGCTCGCGATTTCTCGACCGCACCCTCCGTCTTACTGCGCCGCTCATCGAGCACGCGCCGCAAAGGCTTGTGCACAATCGTCGCGTAGAGCGCGTAGAGCAGCGCCAGCAGAATCACCGTCGGCACTGCTCCGAGCAGTAATTCGCCTAGTTGTCGTAGCGTTTGATCCATGGCGTGCTGCTATACAGAAAATGAGGGCTATGAAAACTGTTAAAGTTAACATCCGAAGGAGTTTATGTCAACGCAAGAGGCGTTATTTTCAGGCGATTTTCGGGCGGACGGAAGACCTCAAAATGGGCGAATTCCGGTTGTCAGGCCCCCATAAGCCGGCCATTCAAAAATCTGCAACTAATCCTTGACATCCGGGTAAAGAGGATTAGCATTGAAGTATCACCTCCGATCCAATTCAGGATCGAATGGGCCGATAGCCAAGGAATGTCACCGCTTCTTGGTTGCCGGCCCATTTAAATTACTAGAGTTACCCTACCGCCCACTCCCGCACCCTCCGCACGACCGACTCCGGCGCCTCCACTTCCAGCTCCACCGCCCCGTCCTTGTACTTCCGCGAATAAATCCGCGCCTTGGCTTCGAGCATGGCCAGCAACTTCCCCTCTTTCTGCGGGACGCGCAGACGCACGCGGCTCACCGGATCTTCTTCGATCATGGCGTCGATGCGCGCCAGCAGCCGCTCCAGCCCTCGTCCCTCCGCTGCGGAAACATAAACTGTCTTCGCGTCATCGCGTAAACTCCCGGCTAATTCTTCATCCAGCAAGTCGACTTTATTCATCACCCGCAGCCGCGGCTTCTTCTCCGCCTCAAGTTCCTTCAGAACAATCTCCACCTGCGCGTCCTGCTCCGCCGAGAGCCGGTTGCTGGCGTCGGACACATGCACAATCAGCGACGCCCGCTGCACTTCCTCGAGCGTGGCGCGAAACGCCGAGACCAGCGTATGAGGCAGGCTGCGGATGAATCCCACAGTATCCGACAGCAGCACCTTGCGCTTTGAAGGCAGCACCACGGCCCGAATCGTCGGATCGAGTGTGGCGAACATGCGCGGCGAAGCCAGCACCGCGGCCCGCGTCAGCGCATTGAACAGCGTAGACTTGCCGGCGTTCGTGTAGCCCACCAGCGCCACGGTCGCCACCGGCGCCGACTCCCGCCGCTGCCGCTGCTGTGCCCGGACGCGCCGCACGTTCTCCAGTTGCTGCTCCACATGCCGGATGCGCCGGTAGATCTTCCGCCGGTCGGTCTCAAGTTGTGTTTCGCCCGGACCGCGCGTGCCGATGCCGCCGCCGAGCTGCGACATCTCCACGCCCCGCCCCGCCAGCCGCGGCAGCATGTATTGCAGCTGCGCCAGCTCCACCTGCAACTGGCCTTCCCGCGTGCGCGCGTGCCGCGCAAAAATGTCGAGGATAAGCTGGGTGCGGTCGATCACCCGCCGCTTGACGATCTTCTCAATATTGCGCTGTTGCGAAGCGCTTAGATCGTGGTCGAAGAGAAGAAGATCGGCATTCGCCGACGCGGCCGCGCCCGCAATTTCCTCCAGCTTGCCCTTGCCGATCAAAGTGGCTGGATCGGGCCGGTCGCGCCGCTGCAGAATTTCGCCGACAACCTTCGCGCCCGCGCTCCCCGCCAGAGTGCGCAGTTCGGCCAGCGATTCGTCTGCGTCAAACTCCGGAATGCTCGGCTTGTTGGCCTTGGACTTTCCCGAACCTTGTCCCGAACTTTGTCCCGAGCCCTGCCCCGAACCCTGTCCTGAACTCTGAGACGCGGCCTCTGCGCCGACGATGGGTGCAGCGGATGCCGCGTCCCGAGCCGCCTGCGCCTGTGCGGTGACCCTCACGCCCGCGCGTCCGCGCGTCCGCACGTCGATCCCCACCAGAAACGCGCGTTCCTGCGCGCCCTCTTTATCTTTGCGCACCAGTTCTGCGCCGAGAGGCACACGTCCAGCCACGGAAGCACGGTCGCGGGTCTTTTTGGGATGAGAACTGCGCAAACCGAAAACGCCTTATCCTTCACTGCCCGAAGCGCTCGCCGCCGAAGCCGCCGCCGGCTCCTCTGACGAAGACGAAGATGGCGCCGCGGTCACGGGCGCGCCTGCGGCCTTTGCTTCGGGATGCGCCAAGTGTGCGCCATGGGACATCGTCCGGCCCATCACGATCGTCGAAATGGCGTGCTTGAAGATCAGTTGCTCCTGTCCGTTGGCCTCCAGCACCACGGAATACTTGTCGAAGGAACGAATCCGGCCCGTTAACTTCACTCCGCTCAGCAGGTAAATTGTGACGCTCAATCGCTCTTTGCGGGCCGTGTTCAGGAAGGAATCCTGGATGTTCTGCGCCGGCTTGCTGCTTTCCATAGCCGATCTCCTCACATTCTTTGACCTGCGACACCCCAACCTACCCTCTCCGGCCATCGCCTCAGGGCAAGTTCAAACCAACAGCATGTTCCTCGAGGACTTCCCGCCTTAAGGAGCACGGGGGGATAACCTGCTTCCTCGCCGCCCGGTATTCCAAGGCCACGCCGCCCAGCAGGTAGCTGCGAGTACCATACGGCGTCCTTCCGCGCTTTTCAACCCGGAACTTGCGGAAACCAGCTTTCTCCCCAGTGTTTGCGGAGGTGCGCTCTGTCTCATCCCTTCCTTGGACGTTGTGTACAATCCCCGCGTGGGCAATTCCACCCCGGCGTAACGCACCCCATCGTCCCGTTATGGGAACCTACCGGTGAAATCTTAGGGAGGCATCATGGCCAGCGCTGCTCTCGCAACTTTCTTTGGACCTCAAATCAACTTTCCCCACGACTTCAACACGAACTTCCTGATGCTGGTCCGCTGGATCCATTTCCTCGCCGGCATCACCTGGATCGGTCTGCTCTATTTCTTCAACCTGGTAAACATCCCATTGATGAAAGAGCTCGACGCCACCACCAAAGGCAAAGTGATGCCCGCGCTGATGACTCGTGCCTTGTGGTGGTTCCGCATGTCCGCGGTGCTAACCGTGCTTGCGGGAATCATCTACTGGGAAGCCATTGTGACTTCTGACGTCCACAACGGCCAGATTCTAGGATTGAACCCTTCTCATGGCGCAGTGATGGGCAGCTTCTTCCTCATCTGGACCATCGTCTGGGGAGTGCTCTACGCCTGCCTCATCCCGGGCAAAGGAATCTTCGACAGCGGCGCGTTCATCGGCGTGGTCTATGCGGTTGTCGTTGCAGCCGCCGCTTGGCTTTTCCTGAGCTGGAATAGCCATGGCTGGGAGAGCAGCCGGCTGCTTTCGATCGGCATCGGCGGTGGCATCGGCTGGGTCATGCTGCTCAACGTCTGGGGTGTAATCTGGCGCATCCAGAAGCGCCTAATCCAATGGACCCGCGACAACGCCACCAACGGCACGCCAATCCCCGACAAAGCCAAGAGCATGGCCCGCCAGGCGTTCCTAGCCTCAAGAGCCAACGCCTTCCTGTCAGTAGCAATGCTTTTCTTCATGGGCGCCGCCAGCCACTACCCCATGTTCGGGAAATAAACTGGCATAACCTTTACGGAAGAGTTCGCCCGAACAAGAAAAGGCCGATCCGGCGGAAGCCGAACCGGCCAAAGTTAGAAATTTTCCTTCCAACCTAGAACGTCACCTTCAGCCCGAACCGAATCGTCCGGAGGCCGCCATTTTGCACTGTCGGGTTCGCAAAGCCGGTACCTAAAGCCACCAACCCGGCGTCTTCGACAAATGGATCGATGCTGCCATAGTTTGGGTGGTTGAACGCATTGACCATACTCATGTGAAAGACCATGCGAACGCGCTCGCCAAAATTGACGGTTTTGGCGACCTGGAAGTTCGCGGTATTGGTCTTAGAGTCCCGCAGGCTGTTGCGGCCTGCGTTGCCGTAGGGTGTGCCGTAGATGGTTTGCGCTTCGAAGGTGTTCACAATGAAGTGCACCTGGTTCGCGGTAACCGCCGTGGTGTTCGCGCCATTAGAAGCGTTCAACGCCGCGAAGTCGACCAGGGACGTGGGAGAAGCGCTGCACGCGACTCCGTTTCCGAACAGAGTGCACGCGTCCCCTGCATAAATCCCGACCGTCGTAGGCGGAGCCGAAAGATTACCCACAAACGGCCTCGCCACACCAAGGCCCGAGTTGAACGTTCCTAGAAAACTGGAGTCGTAGGTGTTGTACGGACTCAGCTCCGAAGCAAGGGCTGCTTCCACCGGTGTGTAGGCCTGTCCGGATTGCAAAATATAGGAGCCCGCCAGCGACCATCCTCCTAGCGTGTGCCCCAGGATGCCGTGCTGCGCCCTGAAGAATGGGAGATCTTCGTTGAACGATACCGTCCAAGTCTGCGGGAAATCCAAGCCCGAAGTCCCGTGTTCCGTGCCAGTATAGTTCAGTGGGTCCTGCGAGAAGGCTACCGTGCCGCCACCCGCGAAGGTACCGAAAATCTCGCTGGCGTTGTCGGTCGTCTTGCTCCACGTGTAATTGGTCTTCATGGTCAATTGGTTGAACAGATTCGTGGTGCGGAATTCCGCCTGCAACCCGTTGTAATCGGAATAGGCGGTGTTGGTGCGGTCACGAAGCTTGCCCTCGTTGCAGTTCTCGCGTCCCACAGAGGTGGGCACAACCGCACTGGCCGCGGGGCAAGGAGTCAGCCCCCCCGGCAACAGACTTGCATTAAAAACTCCATCGGCAATTCCGTCCACTAATCCGGGCGCTTCGGGGTTTCCAGTGACTGGGTTGGTGCATCCTGTGTCACCACAACCCAGATACGGGTTGCCATTAACCGATTGAAAAAGGTTTTGCCCATGGTTGCCCACGTAACGCACTTCGGCCGCAGCGTGCGTCCCCAGTTCTCTTTGGATTCCGAAGGTCCAGGAGTGCACCCGGTCCGGTCCAAAATTGGGGGAGACCGCCGTTTGGCTGAAGGCGCGCGGATCGGAAACGCCGGTGGTCAGGAAGGACGCCAATCCGCTTCGCACCGCCGGCCCGAAGGGAGCCGCCGGAAGCGGCGTGCCTGGAATAATCGTCTGCGCCAGAACCTGTGGTGCTGAGCTGGCGATATTCAGGTAGATATTGTAGAAAGGAGGGTCGTAGCTCAGGCGGTATCCACCACGGAAGACGGTCTTGTTATCGCCAAACAGCCGTCCGCCGTTTCCGATTGCATAAGCGAAGCCGATGCTCGGCCCAAAACTGCTCTTAGGAGCGGGAATGCTGGGGAAGGTCGTTACAGAAAGGGGCAAGTTCGGATTCCAGAAAGGCTCGCCGCTAGTCTGCTGCTTCGTGTCGTTATTGTGAAAAAGATTCGCAGGTTGGCCGTAGTAGGAATAGGTCAAGCCAAGGTTCAGCGTCAGTTGATTGGTGACCTTCCAGTCGTCTCCGAAATAGTAAAAGCTGTCATACTCACGAAAATCGAGGTTGGGGTTGCCCAGGGTGATTAGCGTTTCTTCCGGAGTGTTCGCGGCGAAGGCTCCCCAATCCGAAAAGATGAACTCGCCATTCGCATTGGGAAGAAACTTATTCGGCGACCGCTGATATGTGAAGTTGGCGCCCGCCTTGAACTGGTGCCTGCCACGCACATAGCTCCAGTTGTCCTGTGCCTGATAAGTATTGACGATGCGGCCTTGGGGAAAGCTTGTACTCGGTCCAAAACCTAACAGCGAAGGGTCGCCGAACGCCACGTTCGCCAAAGCGTTCTCCAGCCCGCCAGTCAGGGGTACCGTCCCTAAAGTGTTCCCGCCGAACTGCACATTTTGGCGGCCCACATTCACTCGCAATTCGTTCAGCATTTGGTTAGTGATCTTGTGGGTCCAGCTTAGCTCAAGCCCCTGGGCTAGCGAAGGAACGTTGACCGGATACCCCTGCGCTGCCTGTCCTTCGTCCACGTTGAAAAAGGACAATTTCTGATAGATGTACCGGGTGTAAACGGTATCTTTGGACCCAGTTATGTCAGTGCGGACGATCCAGTTGTATTGATGGGAGCCGTTAGGTACAGTGCGCTGGACACCGCCGAGTTCATATCCGCATGCCGGCAACAGGGTTACCGGATCCGTGGTGTTATTGACGGGCGCATTATCAAAGTATTGAGTTTGAGGGGCCCCCAAAATCGTCGGTGCCCCGCCTGTTACCGCGAAAGGGCCATATGCCGACAAGGCAGCCACACTCGTGCTTCCTGGGAAGCACGCGGCCAGTTGTCCGATCCCGGTTGTCGTAGGCGTCAGGTTGCCGTTTCCGTCTACCCCCTGAGAGGAAATGAGTTCATCGTCAAAACCACCGAAAACGAACACTTTGTCCTTGACCAAGGGACCGCCAAAGGTCACGCCGCTAAACTCGTCGTTAAAGTGTGGTGGCTTCTTGAGCCCTTCCCCCCAGCATGCCGGACAGGTGATCGGGTCAAACATCGGCTCTGCCTGCTGATTGGTCAACGTGTTCAGCCAGGAGTTGCTCTCCGTCCCATAAACCGATCCGTGAAACTTATTAGTGCCGGACTTGGTGATTATGTTGACCACCGAACCAGCGTTGCGACCGTATTCCGCGCCAAAATTGTTGGTCGTGATCTGGTATTGGTTCACAAACTCGGTGTCACCCACAAATATCCCCGGGCCCGCCACCGAATTGTCGTTGTTGTTCTGCCCGTCAATCTGCTGGTCATTGTTGCGTCCGCGCAAGCCATTAACTGAAAAGGCCATGCCGTTGCTGTTCGAAAAGGTCAAGTCGCGGCTGGCGCTCACGCCCGGCAGCAGCACGGCAAGAACGTCCAAACCCTCGTTCTCTTGGATGCCAGGGATATTGGCCAAATAAGCCGTATCGAACGTGGTCGTGATCTGGGCCTGCGTCGTCTCGATCAGCGGAGTAGCGGCCGAGACCTCGACCGTTTCGGAGGCCGACCCAATCTCCAGCTTAACGTTCCCCAGTCCGGTATCGACGCCAGACGTCACCCCAACCCCGGCCAAGAAAGCCTTGCGGAAGCCTGATTTCGAGACTTCCACGCGGTATGAGCCGACTGCCAGCAGAGGCAGCTTAAACAGGCCCACACCGTCGCTCATCGTGGTGGCGGACTGGTTCGTATCCACACTCACAGCCTGCACGTTGGCGCCCACGACTGCCGCGCCCGCCGGATCCACCACTGAACCGGATATGGATCCCTTAGAAACTTGCGCCCACGTCGACACCACAAGGGCCAAAAGCGCGGCCAGAATCATCACAATCCGAATCACCGAACCACGAAAGGCACGCTCCATATTTACTGCCTCCTCTAGCCAATCGAATGAATCACAACTGCTCGAGATCCCGAACACTTGAACCGAAGGTCTGCGCACAAGACACTCTGCGGTAAGTTTGTTGTAGAGCAACTAACATTCCAAAACAGCGCTGAGCAACGTTTCAATGTTTTCAATGAGTTATCAAGACTAAATCCTAGAATTCGTAAGCCGCCGGGGCCTGGGATATAGAATTCGGTATATTTCATTGGGTCTCTCATCGCAGCTTCGATAAAAAAGCTGCCGCCAAATCGCAAGGGAGGCCATCTCCGCCCTGATACAATTGCCTTTCCGTGACCACGCCTTCTACGCAGCCAAAATCGGCCCAGCCGGGTCCGGCGACCCCTCTCGCCGCAGCGCCGCTCGACTCTGTCCCCATGCTCGACTTGCAGCGGCAGTATGAGCAGGTACGCGCTGAGGTGCTGGCCGCTGTCGGCCGGGTGTGTGCGTCGCAGCACTACATTCTGGGACCTGAAGTCGAGGCGCTCGAGCGCGAGCTGGCGGACTTTTGCGGCGCGCGCGACGCGGTCGGCTGCGCTTCCGGCACCGACGCGCTGTGGCTCGCCCTCGCTGCCGCCGGAGTGCAGCCCGGCGATCAGGTTCTCACCACTCCTTTCAGTTTTTTCGCCTCCGCCAGCGCCATCGTGCGCGCCGGCGCGCGTCCGGTGTTCGCCGATATCGATCCGCGCACATTTAACCTCGATCCCGCTCAGGTCGAATCTTCCCTGCGCGACAGCCAGAGCGACAAACTCCGCGCGCTGCTCCCGGTTCACCTCTACGGCCAGTGCGCCGACATGGACTTGTTGCAGCGGCTGGCTGACGAATTCCATCTGTCCCTGATCGAAGATGCCGCGCAGGCTATTGGCGCGCGCTGGGGAAGTGAGCGCAGTAAAACCCGCAACGCTGGATCCATGGGCGTCTCCGCAGCGTTCAGCTTCTATCCCACAAAGAATCTCAGCGCCTACGGCGACGCTGGCTTGGTCACCACCGACAGCCCTGAGATGGCCGCGCACATGCGCCGCCTGCGCAATCACGGCAGCCCGCGCCGCTACGTTCACGAAGAGTTGGGATGGAACAGCCGCCTCGATGCCATCCAGGCCGCCATTCTGCGCGTGAAGTTGAAGTATGTAGACCGATGGAACGAAGCCCGCCGCCAGCGCGCCACGCGATACGATCAACTGTTTGCCGCAGCCGGCCTAACATCGGTCGGCGGCCAACCTGAGGCCGAGCAAGTGGAGCGCGATCACCCTAGGGACGCCGCCCCCATTCAGCTTCCGCAAACTTCCGCGCAGGCTCACCATGTTTTCCACCAGTACGTCGTTCGCGCCCATCGCCGCGAGGAACTGCGCGAGTTCCTCACCGCGCGCAAGATTGGGACAGAGATCTACTATCCCATCCCGCTGCATCTTCAGTCTTGTTTCGTATATCTGGGCTACCGCGAAGGCGACTTCCCCGAAGCCGAGTGCGCCGCGAAAGAAGTGCTGGCCCTGCCCATGTTCCCCGAATTGACCGAAGGCGAGCAGCGCTGGGTGGTCGAAAGCATTGCGGACTTCTACTGCTAACGAACGTGCGTTCAGCCTCGTCTAACGAGATGGCATAGTAACTTTCCGCCGCAACAGGCATCAGATTCCGCATCGAGGAGATGAAGGCGATGAGAAACTTTCCAAAAGCGTTAAGGCTATCTCTTGCGCTCTTTGTCGTCGGCTCAGCCTTCGCGTCCAGGGCAAAAGCGCAAACCTCCGCCCCAGAAGCGGGCCGCAAGCCCGTGGTGGTTGAGCTGTTCACTTCGGAAGGCTGCTCCTCTTGTCCGCCGGCGGATGCGTTACTCCAGAAGCTGGAAGCGCAACAACCTGTGGCTGAGGCACAGATCATCGCGTTGGAAGAGCACGTGGATTATTGGAATCACGACGGCTGGATCGATCCCTTTTCTTCACCGGACTGGACGCAGCGGCAACAGGCCTATGTGGCTCTGTTCAAGAAGGATCCGTATACGCCAGAGCTCGTGGTGAACGGGCACAGCCAGTTCGTGGGCAACGACGCGCGAGAGGCCGAATTCGAAATCGAAAAGGCGGCAGCCGGCGTGAAGACCGAGGTCGCGATCACTTCGGGAAAGCCGGCAGCGAAAGGCTCGCAGCACTTCACCGTGTCGGTAGGAAAGCTTGCGGGAAATAAGGCCGGCGATGTGGCGGAGATCTGGCTGGCAGTGACCGAGGATGGCCTGCACTCGCCAGTGAGTCGCGGAGAGAATGCGGGACACGTCCTGAATCATGTAGCCACGCTGCGGTCGTTGCGCAAGATTGGAGCCGCGGACGCGAACGGAGCATCGGCATCCTTCACGGGAGACACTCTGGTGAAATTCAATTCCCACTGGGCTCCTGAAAATCTGCACGTGACGGTTTTCGTCCAGGAGAAAAAGAGCCGGGAGATTCTGGGCGCGGCCTCGACTAGAATCAAGGGTTAGGCGAGGAGTTTGACGATCACCGAAGCCGAGCGCGCCGCGAAAGGACTGCCAGGCCGCAGATTCCCTGCTAACCGCCTGCGGAAACTGCCGTCCAACTTTCCGGGTGCAAGGTGCCGCTCAATGTTGAAGTCTGCTTTCAGAATCGCGCGCGTCCTGTCTTGGCTTTTCCTGCCGGCTCTGGTTTTCGCTCAATCCTCCCCGCAACTCTCAACCGCCGACGAAATTCGCGCCGGCGACGCCCTCTTCGCGGCTTTCCAGAAGTCGCAGGGATTTGCCGACACGCCGGAATCGAAGGCGATTGAAGCCTACCTGCAAAAGGTTGGCGACAAGGTCGCGCACAACGCGAAGCGCAAGCTGCCTTACAAGTTTCATCTCGACCCGCATCCCGGTTACCACAGCGCAGTAGGGTACCCGGGCGGCCAGATCGTAGTGGGAGGGGGCATTCTTGCGCTGATGCGGCACGAAGACGAACTCGCCGTGGTGCTCGGACATGAGATCGAGCATATCGACCTCATGCAATGCGCGCAGCGCGTGATCGACGCGATGCAAAAGGATCATCTCACTGCCGAACAGTTCGACAAGCTATCGCTCGACGACTTCGGAAACCCTTACGGCAAAGCCGGGGAACTCGCGGCTGACCGCGAAGGCGTGAAGCTGGCCGTGGCCGCAGGCTATTCACCGCAGGCTGCCGTCGAACTTATGGAGGTTTTCCAGTTTCTCTCCCGCAACGCGAAGCCCGCCCCGCCGCGCACGGACTCCCCGTCCCTTGAGGAACGCATCCAGCAGGTTCGGAACCAGATCAAGAGCGAGGGCTGGGACGCATCGAAGACCGAAAAGCCACTCGATCTGCCGTGAAGACATTGCGGGCAGCGACCCGCCACTTAGCGTCGCCGACGGTTTGTCGCCGGCTTGGGCGTTTGCTTCTGCTCCCCAGTGGCCAGCACCCGCCGCACCATCGGCGTGTTCAGCTTGTACTTGCGTTCGCTGGTGTTGCCGCTATCGTCTTTCACATGCAGGATGAAGACCGGCAGTGTTCCTTCCTTGTCGAAATTCTCGCTGGTCACCGTCACCGGCAGCGCGCCGTTGAGGCCATGTTCGCGATAGGCGGTTTCGTAGCGATGCTTTCTGACGTTCCAGGTGAAGACGCGGATCTGATCGTAGTCGTAGGGCAGTCCGTCGTGCGGTTCGGTAATGGCGCACAGATACTGCGAGATTTTTTTGTCTCCACCCTCCTTGCCCGCGTCCTGCACCTGATTCAGAACGAAGAAGGCGACAAAGCGCTGGCCTTCGGCATACTGCGCGACCTCGAGCGGGACGTCGATGTCCACCATGCGCGACAGCACCCAGCCGACGCGGTTCTGCGCGTCGCGCACCAGCCACCAGTCTTCCAGCGCCGGGCCCGAGGACGCTTTGCCTCCGGAAGTTTTCCCGCCGGACTTCGCCAGCGCCGACGCACCAGGCTGTTTCTCCGCGGTCGCGCGCTTCAGCACGGAAACCCTTGCTCCCGCCGAAAGCTGGTACAGATGCTCGGTCTCACGGCCGGGGGTGAGGCGCAGGTTCGTATCGTTGCGCAGCACGCCGGGGGACTGCACCGGGTCGCTCAAGTTCTCTTGCGTGAGCTTCTGCAGGCCGTCGTAGGTTGTCTGATCCACCAGATAACGTTGCTCGATCCAGCCCTCGATGCCGCCGGCGGTGCGCACGCGGGAAAAACGTTTCTCGCGCTCCAGCACCTCCACGCGCTCCCCATTCTTCACCGTGCCAACGCGGTTGTAGATGGTGACCACCTGATCGCGCAGCGTGGCCTGCCCCGCCGACACATAATTCACCTCCAGCACGCGGCGGCCTTTGCGATTGCAGGCGGAAAGTCCAAGCAAGAAGACGGCGGCCAGCGCGAACGCCAGCGCACGCCGACAAAGATGCGACGGATAGGACAGCTTCACGATCTTACCGAGATTAACTTCACCGAGATTAACTTCACCGAGCTTAACTTCACCGAGCTTAACTTCCACGAGGTTAAAGTGAACGAGTTACCCTCAGTGAGCTAACTTCAGCGAGGTTAACTTTCTACTATAGCGCGTTGGGGCGAGGGTTTGCGGGCACGAAGGTCCGCCCGCCAACTGCCTCTCGGTGGCAGAGTCTCCACCCGTAACCTGACATGGCGAAGGCGCTTCGGTTACCATGATGGCGGACCGTTGCAATTGAGAAATCGTCGGGCTGAATTGAGAAATCGTCGGGCGTCCGGCTTCCACGGATGGCGTAGCTCGCGTCTAACGTAGTTGGGATGCCGGCTAGATCAAAATTTACTTACCTCAAGAAGCCATGATTGAAAAAGTGATGAAAAGCATATTCAAGAATCAATTTGCTCTTGTGTTCCTCCTGCCATTGGTGTTCGCTGCCGGTTTGTGCGCGGCCGCGAATGACGCGGTGAATCCGGTGCTGCGTCCGCCTAAGGGCGCGCAGGTGGCCTTGGTAGTCTTCGAGGATCTGCAGTGCCCGCAATGCCGCCGGGTGGCGCCCATTCTCGAGCAGGCCTCGAAGACTTACAAGATTCCCCTGGTGCGTCATGACTTTCCGCTGCCCATGCACAACTGGTCCTACGATGCGGCCGTGATGGCGCGCTACTTCGACACGACTTCAAAAGCACTGGGCAACGAGTTCCGAGATTATGTTTTCTCGAACCAGCTCGAGATCAATCCGCAGAACCTGCGCGGCTATGCCGAAAAGTTCGCCAGCGAGCACAAAGTAGAATTCCCCTTCGTAGTCGATCCACAAGGCAAGCTCGCGGCCCAGGTGAACGCGGATCGCGACTTGGGCAAGGCCATCAAGCTCGAACACACGCCCACGGTGTACGTGGTGAGCAGCCGGCATCCGGAAAAGCCCTACGTGGAGATGAAAGACAGCAGCCAGCTCTACGCGCTGATCGATGCCATGATGAAAGAGTAGGGGAACAGTTCTCAGTTGCCAGTCGCAAGGTCCTCGGACCCTGCGAGCCAGGCATGCGGGCTGCATATCGCTTCTTGCTAAGTTGTTGAGTCATGCAAGTCATCGATTCTTCGTTGGGTGCCTCGCGGCAACAACTTTCGCCTTCAGAAACCTCGCGTAGAATGCCCCGCATTTGCATTTAGAGCGCGGAGAACGCGGTTTGCACCCGGGACGAGGGAAAGTCCATCCGGATATTTTACGGGACTAGAATCGCCCCTAATGCGATAATTAGCTTTAAGCTAATGTAAGATTGAAGTTCGCACGAGGAATCAACAACTTACGAGCCTCCCATGGAGAATCAATCACTTACAGTCGGTCGCACGAAGAATCAATAAGTAAGCGACCGAGCGAGACGATGATTGATGGAGTTTGATCGTGTTGAACGACAACACCAGGAGGCAGCTCGGCTGCTGGGCATTGGAACGGCATTGGCCGTTGTCACCGATAGACTTCGCGGCGGTGACCAATCTGAAGAACAAGAATTCTCGCAACGCCGTCCTGGATCTTGTAGGGACAAACCGGAGACATCCATGATAAGTAAAAGTCAAGAGGAGACGGAGGTCTCCTTGCACTTAGAAGAGACGGCTCTGGAAGCGGAGATGCGGCGGTTAAGTTAGCGAACGGCCAGCGATCGTTGCGAGCGGCCAAGCAGCAGCTTGGCCAGACATCCATTTGCGGGAACCGGGCGCGGGTCCGGTCCACGAAGTATGAGTTAGGGTTGACCGGCCGGCCTCGATACAGACGGTAAGGAGCATCGGGAGCAAGAACTCCTCTGCCCAGTCCCCGAGGTGGCGAGGAACGGCCGGTGGATCGCCGCTTGGTTCAAAGTTTTTCCTTCTTAGGCAGCTTTTTGTGTTGGCACTTCCAGCGGCGCGCGCACTTGGAAGGCCTGACCGCTTTTGTCGACGGCCAAAAGACGTCGGCACCATCCTGAGTTGGCCCTTCAAATACCGCGAACGCGTGACCATTTCGCCGAGCGTTGGCTTCTTCAACATTTTCAATTTCGCGAACTTCGGGGCCCTCAGCGGCCTGACCGCAGCCGGCGGGACCATCAACGGCACGGTCGCGGGCACTAACGCCGGCTCCAACACGGTGAGAATCGGCCGTGGCAGCGGCGTGTTCGCGGTCGGCGCCCCACGCGAAACCGAATTTGGTCTTCGCCTCGACTTCTAAGCTCCGCGATCGCCGAACTCGCTTTTCATTGACTAACCCCGCCTGCACTTCTAACATGACGGCCATCGCAGTCCATGTTCGGCCAAACCATTTCGCATTACCGCATCCTCGAGAAACTCGGCGGAGGCGGGATGGGTGTGGTTTACAAGGCCGAGGACGTTAAGCTGCACCGTTTTGTCGCATTGAAGTTTCTCCCGGACGACATTGCCAAGGATGCACAAGCTCTCGCCCGCTTCCAGCGCGAAGCGCAGGCTGCGTCCGCACTGAACCATCCCAACATTTGTACGATCTACGAGATTGACGACCAACACGGACAAACTTTTATCGCCATGGAGTTTCTAGACGGGCTGAGTCTGAACCACCGCATCGCGGGGCGTCCGCTGGAAACCGAGTTGATTCTATCGCTCGCCATCGAAATTGCCGATGCTCTGGATGCGGCGCACGCCAAGGGCATCGTCCACCGTGACATCAAGCCGGCCAACCTTTTTGTGACCAAGCGCGGAAGCGCCAAGATTCTGGATTTCGGTTTGGCGAAAGTCTCTACACCGGGAGGTTCTGCCAGCCAAATGGCTGCGGCAGTCACTCAGACACTCGTGATGGATGAACAACACTTGACCAGTCCTGGCGCGACGCTGGGCACGATCGGCTACATGTCGCCGGAACAAGTCCGCGCCAAGGAACTGGACGGCAGAACCGACCTGTTTTCCTTCGGGGCGGTGTTGTACGAGGTGGCGACGGGAACGCCGCCGTTCCGCGGAGAAAGCACGGGAGTCATCTTCAAAGCCATTCTGGACGCGATACCCGTTCCAGTCGTGCGCCTGAATCACGAGGTGCCACTCAAGCTGGAAGACATCATTCAACAAAGCTCTCGAGAAGGATCGCAATCTGCGCTATCAGGGTGCGGCGGAGATGCGAGCCGACCTGCAACGGCTAAAGCGGGACACCGACTCCAGCCGCCATGTTTCGGCGGGCAGCGCGGAACCGGCTGCCTCCGCGCCGGCAGTTGTCCAGCCCGCGCGCAGCTCCAGCAGTTCGGCGGTGGTGGCCGCGGCACGCCAACACAAGCTGGGTTTTGGCATCACCAGCGGGATCGTCATTTTGCTGGTGGCGGCTGCCGCGTATGGCATTTACGCTCTCCTGTCCCGCAGCCGGCCGGTTCCGTTTCAAAATTATTCCGTCAACAAGGTCACGGAGACCGGCAAGGCAAAGCTGGTAGCCATGTCTCCCGATGGCAAATACATCCTGAACGTGTTGGAGGAGAATGGCCAGCAGGGTCTTTGGTTGCGCAATGTCGCTACCAACAGCAACACCCAGGTCATGCCTCCCGCGCCGGTACAGTACATCGGTTTGCAGTTCTCTCCCGATGGAAACTATCTTTATTTTGTCCGCGGGGAGGTTGGCCAGGGATTCCACAGCCTTTATCGGGCGCCAGTCCTGGGTGGCACGCCGCAGAAACTGGTCGCCAATGTGGACACGAACATCACGTTTTCTCCCGACGGCCAGAGTCTGGCATATGTCGTGTATCAAGAACCCGAATTCGGCAAGTTCCGCCTGGTGGTTTATTCCCTTTCAACCGGCGAGGGGAAGACCTTGGTCATCGGGGATGTGGGTCAATTCTTCGGCGCCCCGGCCTGGTCGCCCGACGGCAAGACGATCGTGTGCGCAATCCACCAACCCGGAGACGCCCTTAGCGGCCTGGTGGCCGTCGACCCGCTCATCGGCAAACAAAAGCTTTTCGCTAAGTCCAAATCGGGATTTCTAGATAAACTCGCGTGGCTGCCCGATGGCAAGGGTTTGCTTGTCCTGTCTCTCGACAAAGCAACCAACTACACCCGCAATAGAATAGTAGCGATCTCGTATCCGGACGGCGTTGCCAGAGACGTAACTCACGACGTAAGCGACTATTCCGATCTCAGTCTTGCCGCAGATGGACACACGTTGGCCGCCATCGTCGCACAAGGCCAATATAACCTCTTCGTCGTTCCCGCATCGGCCTTGGGCAGCGGTCAGGCTGAGCAGCTCACTCACGGTCTTTCCGTCTCTGACTTTTCCTGGACGCCAGACGGGCAGATAATCTTCATGCAGAATTTCACTTTGCAGCTTTTCAATCTTGAATCCCGCAGCCAGACGCCGCTCACTTCGGCCCAGGAAGGCGCGGCAGGGCAGCCTTCTTCCTGCCCGAATGGCCGTTTCATCGTGTTCACTCTTGGAGGACATGGCGGTACGCAAACCATCACTATCTGGCGAATGGATTCGGGCGGGGGCAATCTGAAACAGCTGAGCGATGGCAAAAATGATGAGAGTGCTGTGTGCTCCCCCGACGGGCAATGGGTGTTTTACTGGGATGAATCCAACGGCGGAAAACTAGTGAAGGTGCCCTTGGAGGCAGGAAAGACGGAAAGAGTTTCCGAGCTCCCGGTATTCAGCGTATTCGACATTTCTCCTGACGGTAAGCTGGCAGCTTTTCAAACCATTGCATCCTACGGCAGCACCGAGGCGAAGGTGGCATTGCTCCCAGTCAACTCTCCACAGAATGCAAAATCCCTAGACGAACAACGACCCTCCGCCCAGGCGAGTGTCCGCTTCACCCACGATGGCAAAGCTGTTGTTTATCCCTTCCTCGACCGGGACGCTGACAACCTCTGGCTCCAGCCACTCGACGGCTCGCCGGGAAAGCAGATCACCAACTTCAAGTCGGAACAGATCACCGACTTTCACTGGTCTTTCGACGGCAGCAAGGTAGGCATGATCCGCGGCCACACTGACTCCGACGTTGTACTCATGGAAGAGTCCAAACCGTAGGCTGTATCAAGGATTTCTGACGCTCTGGAAAGACGCCGACCCCGACATCCCATCCTTAGGGAAGCCAAAGCCGAATATGCAAAGCTGCAGTGAAGCCCGTGCATTGACATGCCTGACCGCACGCCATAGCATTCCTGCAAATGATCGACCAAACCATCTCGCACTATCGCATTATGGAGAAGCTCGGCGGCGGCGGGATGGGTGTTGTCTACAAAGCTGAAGACGTAAAGCTGCACCGCTTTGTCGCCTTGAAGTTCCTCCCTGACGGACCCCTAATCAGTACTTCCACATCCTGACTTCGTTTCCACTATGCTCGAAATGAACTTCGTCCATTAGTTGGCGGATTAGGTAAACGCCGCGTCCGTGGTCGGCATACAGGTTTTCACGCCGCTTTGGGTCGGACAGAAGATCCGGACTGAAACCTGGTCCGGGATCGGTCACGATAATTAGGATTCGGCCGTGGGCATCAGACCTTACCCGGCACCGGACCTGTTTTGACGGGTCGTTATCACATCCGTGTACCACTGCATTGGCCAAGGCCTCCTGAACTGCCAACGCAACCTCAAGGCGTTTCTGCTCGGGGACCTCCCGCCGCGCCAAGGCTTCCGATATGGCGTCCACAACAGCAGCCATCGCCTCGGTATCGGCGGGCATGCTGAGGTCGAGCAATTCCGATAATGCGCTGTTTTCTGGGCCACCGCCAAACTCATCCGGCATAGAGGCTCATTTTGTTCTCGACTACAACGATCAAAATCGGCAATTCAAGCGAAAGACTCCACCGCCGCGTCGTCGTCATCGAAAACCTCGAACAGGTTGAGAACGCCCACCAGCCGCAAGGTCTTTACCGCGAAACTGGAGGGCTTAACCAGTTTGAGGCTTCCGCCGCGCTGCTTGGTGGAGGCCAAGCAACGCACCAGCAGCCCGATGCCGCTGGAATCGATCATGGACACTTCAGCAAGGTTGATCACGAAACGTGTATCTTTCTCCCCCAGCGCCTCATCGATTGTTCGGCGTAACTCGTCAACCGCTTGGCCCAAGCGGAGTTGTCCCCGGAGCTGGATCAACTGTACTTGCGATCGCTTGCGGACGCTAATGTCCAACCGGCCTCCCTGCGACAATCGTGCCGACTTCCTACCAAGGACTGTCTTGGTCGGCGCCGCTAAAGCTACGAGAAAGGCGCAAGTTTTGCAAGGGGCACTCTGCTCTACCCATCCTCGGGGCGCAAGACCAGGAGGTGATTAAAAATTCATCCCCAAGAGTCGAGAAAACTGGCATAATTCCTGCGGCTCCGGGAGGAGGCATGCATGCCAGGCACAACCACCCAGTTTCTGTCTTCCCGTTTCAGCATTGTCATCGTGACCACCGACGAGTTGGTGCGGCCCGAGGCTGAGGTCTATCTTGCCGCCGACTATGATCTTCGCGTGCTGCCCGCCTGGGATGAACTGATCACACTGGTCAAGAAGCATCCGCCAGACGCCGTGCTTCTCGACATCGATGTCATCGGTCAACGCCCCGACGAGGGGGTTTCCGCCCTGAGTGAGTTGCGGTCCTTGGTGCCCGATTTGCTGCTTGTGGCTTTGACCCGCTCCAACCGGAGGGGCCTTCGCTACAAGGCTATGGACGCCACCGTCGACGAGTATTTTGTGGCTCCCATCAATTTCGAGGAAGTCCGCATCGTCCTGGGCCGGGCGTTGGAAAAGAGGTGGGCGGAGGTTGAGTACCGCAACCGGTTGAGCGCCAAGGCGGAGCAGCAATCCTTCGCGGAACTGATTGGGGCCAGCGAACCCATGCGCCGGGTATATGAAGCGATTACCCGGGTCGCCGACAGCAGCAGTACGGTGGTGATCCGCGGAGAGAGCGGGACCGGGAAGGAGCTGGTCGCGCGGGCGATCGTGTCGCTGGGCGCCCGTGCCGAAAAGCCGTTTGTCAGTATCAACTGTGCTGCCTTGCCCGAGAACCTGATTGAGAGCGAGCTATTCGGGCACGAAAAGGGTGCATTCACAGACGCTAAGACGGCCCGGGCCGGCCACATCGAACTGGCGCACACCGGCACACTTTTCCTGGATGAAATTGCCACTCTGGGCTTGGCCCTGCAGTCCAAACTGTTGCGAGTTCTGGAGGACCGGGCGGTTATGCGGATCGGCGGGCATACCGCCAAGAAAATCGACTTCCGGCTCATCACCGCCTCCAACGAAGACTTGGAAGACATGGTCCACACCGGCCGTTTTCGCGAAGACCTCTATTACCGCATCAATGTGGTGCCGATCGCGCTGCCGCCGCTGCGGGAACGGGCAGGCGACATTCCTCTGCTAATGGACCATTTCCTGCGCATCTACTGTGCTCAGAATGGCGCCCCCCTCAAACGCCTCGATCCCGAGGTCGTGCAAGTCCTGGAGGAGGACCCTTGGCCGGGGAACGTACGAGAGCTCGAAAACCTGATCCAACGGCTGGTCCTGATGGTGGACGGGCCTACCATCAAGGTGCAGCACCTGCCCCAACGCATGCTCTACAACAGCGCGACCTCGCAGGAGTCGCTGCTCATACCGGAGGAAGGAGTCAAGTTCGATGAGGAGATCTCCAGGATCGAGGTGGCGTATCTGGAAGCCGCTTTGCGGCGGACCGGAGGCAGCAAGATGGGTGCCGCGCGGCTGCTGCACATCGACAAGCAGAAGATGCACTACCTGTGCCGCAAATACCAGATCGCGAAAGGACCCAAAATTAACGTCTCTGGCAAGTAAGGATTAAATATTAATCTCAGCTAGTTTAAGTTTTAATCAATCGCCGTCTTCCATTGTGGATTTGGACTCGCGGTAATTCTTGGCAAAATCGCAAATATATCAAAACACTGAGTTATCCTCCGCTGCCCAGGCCGGGATCCGGTTTGGCACGTGCGTTGCTCTACAGAAAGCTGTAAGCGCTGAAGGCAAACCGATAAAGGAGATCACGATGTCAATGCAAAAGAAGTCTCTCATCAGTCAGCGGACCGCGGTAAAGAAGGCTATCCTTGCCACTCCGACCCAGTCCCCGAGTATTACCCCGGCCGTACGCCCGGCCATACGTCCAGCCGTCAGGCCCGCCGTGCTTCCAGCGGTACGACCGGCAGTGCGCCCGGCCGTACGCCCAGCCTAAGGCGATCAGCCTAGATGGGCGCTCCTTTTTCGGGAAGTCCAATAACAATAGGGCCTGCGAGTCAGGCCCTTTTGTATTTGGTCCCGCGGGCTGCGGATTCTTTACCAGAAGCGGCGCTGGACCAGGTCGCGAGCGAATCTCCACATCATTTCTGCCGGGCTGCGACGGCGAACGAACAGTTTGGCCCTACCAGTCATGCCTTCACGAAGGGTTCCGTCGTTTGCAAGGTTCACTGACCCAACATAGAAGGGTGGCGGCACAATGCCGCTCAGTTGTGCGTTCTCCGAGAGGCCGGGGTCGATTTCTGAGGAGAGCGGCGCGATCGAAGCCAGCGTACCCGAAAGGGGCACGAGCCGAGATGGCATCTGCAGCCGGGCTCTGGTGCCGATTCGCACGTCGCGTATTCCGAATTCCGGGATGTAGATTCGCGCAATCATAGTGCTGAGGTCCGCAATCTCGGCGATTTGCGTTCCCGCCCCCACATAGTCTCCCAGCAGGTCCTGCAACCGTGGTGTAACCACGATGCCCGCGATCGGACTTGTCAGTTGCAAATGCGCGAGCTGATCGGCGAGGACGCCGCTCCGCTCCGCCGTTTCCTCGCGCTCGCGCTCCGCACGTCCGAAATCGGAGTAATGCAGGCTGGCGTTTGTGGCGCGGGCAGATGCCTCACGAAAGACGGCCTCTGCCTGAGCTGCCGCTGACTCGAGTTGCAGGTTTTGTAATCGTACGAGCGCCGTACCGGGTGTGACCGGCTGGTTCTCCGCGGCCAACACTTGCGCCACAACTCCGGGAACCTCGGCGCGGATCACAGCCCACCGTGCGGGCTCCAGCACGAAGCGGCCCTGGACGAAGTCCGGCCACAGCGGCGTGAGGAACAGCAGCAGCGCAACGGCGGAGACGACGGCAATTCGCGTAGTCGTGAACCACTCTTTCAAACGATCTTTCTTATCCAGGTAAACATCGTTCATGAATCTCACCAGCTTCCAGATGCGCGATTTGAACATAAGATAAGCGACCAGCAGCCCCGGCATCCAGGCAAACTCCGGAGTGTAGGACCGTAGCACGTGATAGAGGAAGAGGACGACCAGCACGATCAGTAAGTAGCTGTAGATACCCGAGGACAGGGCGTACATGATGTAAAGAAAGCGGCGTCGTCTGGGGACATATTCGACTTCGACAGGCAAGGAAAGAAGGTTCTTTTTCACCCACTCCGAAACGTACAGCGTGGAGCGTTCCTTCAGATCCGGTTCCCCGATGAGCTCGGAAAACATGTAGTAACCGTCCAGTTTTATGAGGGGATTCAGGTTTAGCAGGGTGACTCCGATCCCAGAAACCATGATGACTTTGTAGGCAAAATCATGGATCCACATCCCGGGGGCCGTGGTCCACCAGATAGTCGTAGCAAGAAAACAGATGATCAGGTCGGCCCAGATGCCGGCAATGATGGTGTACAAACGGGCCTTGCGGTCGCCCATCACCCAGATCTGGGTTACATCACAGACGAATGTGGGTGCGAAATACATCAACAGAAATTCCATCTTTTCCACCTTCCCGCCGAACTGTTTGCACGTCATACCGTGGGCGGACTCGTGGAAAAACGCCATTGCTCCGAATAGGAACCAGAATTCAATCAGGTCCCAGAGACCCTTCTCCGTGAAGTTGTAGAAGCGAAAGCTGTCGTACCAAATCTCGCCCAGCTTGCCGGCCCACATCCAGACCATGACACCAAAACACAGGAGTGTGAGCAGGGTGAAGTAGGTCGTATAAACGAACTGAACATACGGCTGGATTTTGGTCAGATAATCGTCAGCGTGCGGCCAGCGGTGGAGTGTAATGTCCGTGATATCGGAAAACGCGAAGCGTTTGCGTTTGTGGCGATGAGCACCCAGTTTCTGCTTTAGAGTGATGTTCTTTTCCAGCGGCGTGCGATAGAAGAGGTCCGTCTGGTCTTGGAGGAAGGCCGCGAATTCTTTTACATCCTCTTCCGTAAATGCGACACCAGTCATTTCTTCGGTCAGGCCCGCAACGTCCTTGTATGACCGCTCGCCATCGAACAATTCAAGTAACATCCATTGCTCCGGCGTCAGCCGAACAAAGCTGTCGCTGCCCGGCATTTTGGCGAGGACCGTCGGCACTCCGTGCTCGATGTGCTCCTTGGAAATTACCTGGGGATCCAGTTTGGGATAGCTTCGCCGGGCACTCTTCGCCGGCATTTCCGGAAGCGCTGCGTCGAGAGCTTCGAGAATGTTCATGGGTGCTCGTGGAGGCTGATATTTACCAGCATTCCAGGCCGAAGTTCTGGAGCAGAGCCCATAACCTGGGCCAGGATTTCCATGCTGCCGCTGGATGGATCAACGACCGGGCTGACCTGAACTATTCTGGCGGTGTACTTGGCTTCCCGAGAGATGTCGGCCGAGCTCACTGTTACCTGCTCGCCCTCGTGGACCTTGCCGAAAAAGTGTTCCGGGAGCGTGAACTTCACCAGCAGCGGAGTCAAAGCGGTTACCCAGAAGAGGCGATCGCCCACCGAGACCCTTTGACCGACGCGCACGTAACGACGCGCCACGATCCCATCGAAAGGCGCGGTGATGCTGGTCTTTTCTCTTTCCAGTTCCAGGGACCTCTGGACATCCTTGGCATTGTTCAGGCTTTCGGTTTCGCGCCGTATCTCGAACTCGTCAGCCTCTTCCTTATACTGCACGTGTTCGAGCTGTTCCTTGGCGATCACCTGCGCTTGGTACAGTTTTTCGGCACGGCTGCGGTCCGCTTGCAGCACTCTGGTCTCGGCTTGCCAGTTCTGGAGGTTCGCTTCGAGGGCCCGTACACGGGCGGCGGCAGCGTCCAGGTCGGCGGAAATCTGGCGGTCATCCAGTTTTGCCAGGACTTGCCCCTGATGAACCGGGATACCGGGCTGGGCAAGGATCGAAACTACAACGCCCTCTCGTAAGGCGGCGACATCGACCTGATTCTCCACCACTACGGGGCCGGAGGCAACAAAGCTGTCGGCAGTTCCGCTGCCCACAGCCGAAGCTGCCGGCGCCGCCGGCACCGGGGCGGCTGCCACCACTGACGTCTGTTTCGAGCGGTTGCATGCGCCGCAAGTTAGAGTCAGAACCATTAGCGCCATTATGCCTTGCTTCATAGCTTCCTCTCTGCTTCACCAGCCAAGCCACCACCAGATCTTTGACCACAGCCATATGCCCGGTCGCCGGAAAATGACCCATCCCGCGGGAGCCCATCCCGTCGAGATCTTGCTGCGACCTTGCATTCCCGAGCGGATTACGCCATCGTCGTTGGGTACGAGGACCCTTGCGTAGAAGAAGCGCTGGTCGCCTTGCAATTCTGCCTTTGGGCTCACAACCGTGACTGCGGCGCGGAAGGTACGAGTAGGAAGCCCTTCCAGTTTCACCGCGGCCTGCTGGCCAGGATTTAAAAGGCCGACGTCCAGCTCATCAACCGCCACGTCTACGCTGGCGTACGAGGTGTCCACCACTTCGGCAAATGTATCTCCGGGATTCAGGTTCCGTCCCACCAAATCTTCTATATGAGCGGTGGCAACCCGGCCATCGATGGGGGTGCGCAACAAAGTTTTCTCCAGACTTTCACGGGTGCGACCGACCTCCGCACCCCAATAATCTGCCTGTACCCGCTGGATTCCCGCCTCCGTCCCTTCGTTAGAAGCAAGGGCCCGATTCATTTGTGAAATCGCAGTTTCATACTTGGCCTGAGCGGCCGCGAGCGCGACACGATATTGCCAGTCATCCAACTTCGCCAAGACGGTCCCCTGGTGGACGGCGTCGCCTTCACGCACCTGGACGCGCTGGACTACCCCGGCAACCTCGGGCTGCACCCGCGCGCTGTGGGCGGGCGCGACTGTGGCCGGACCATCCACACGCAAAGGCAGCGGAAAAGCCGCAAGAAAAATCAAGACGAGGGCTGCTGCGCCGACGAGGACCATCCGCCGCCCCTTCTTCAGGGCCAGGAATTTGCGCTTTCTTGCCAGAATGGGCTCGAGCAGATCGATGAAAGGCACCTCGCGATAAAGCGACGCGTTGCGCAACGCGACCGTGGCCTGCCCCGCCAGCACCTTGATCATTTCCAGGTGCGCGGGGTTCAGGAAATGCGGATTGCTGCTCTCGAAGGAAAGAATGCCGACCCGCCCATCGTCATCGTCCAGCGGAAGAGAATGAAACCCGCGCATCCCGCTTTGAGCAAAATAGGCTTGGAACTTGGCCCGCGTCTCTTCGCGTTCGTCGTCGACCTCGTCTCCGCGCTGGGTTACGAGAATGGGATCGCTCGAAAGAGACGCCCATTCCAGCAGGCTCTGAAGACGCACGATGTCGGGGTCTTGGGGATTGATTTTGACAGCGCCGGTTACTGCCTTAATCTGCAGCCTTCCGCGTTGTTCCAGCGCGATCGCCGCCCTATCATAGGGAATTACGGTGGCCGGTTCGTTCACGATGGCCTGCAGCACACGGTCCAGATCGAGCGTTGAGGTGATTTCGCCGCTGATCTTAACAAGCGCCTCTAAGACTTCCACCTTCCGCTCCGCTTGCAGCAAGTCGGCATTGTGCAAGGCATTGCTGGCGGTTTCACACATACTGGCGAGCAGGAACTGATCGTCTTCGTCAAACGGCAGGCCGTCCAGACGGTTTACGGCTTCCACCACACCCACCAGATGCTCGCGCTCCATCAGCGACGCTGCCAGCAGGGAGAACACCGCACTATCTTCGAAGCCCGAATTGCGCTTCCGCAGGCGTTCGTCATCTGGATCGTCAATCAGCACGGATTCGCCGCTGTCCGAGATATCTCCTGCAACGCCTTCTCCCGCCTTCTGGATAGTGCCGGATGAAGCGGTTGCGTCGAATCCTGCCTGGCTCACCAACTCCAGAGCCTCGCCGTTGACCATCCACAGGTTGATGCCCTGAACGTTCATCATTTCCGCAAATTTCTTGGCAATCATCTCGAGCAACTCGTTCATTTCGAGTGTCGAGTTGAAGACCTTTTCCAGGTCATACATCTGGGTCACACGGCTGATGGACTGTAAGCTGACATTGCGCTCGTTCTCGTAATTCAGAGCGGCAGAGATCGCCGGCGAGGCGAGTTCCGCTATCTCCTTCAGCGACTGCAACACCGTATCTGGAAAAGGCTGCTCAGAGCCGACCAGTTCGATGGCGCCGACCAGAGTTTCATCCACGAGGAGCGGGGCATAAGCGAGAGACACGGCCGTGCGGCGAATGTCCAAGTGAGAGAAATCTTCGCGCTGCAGGCTGGCGCTTTCGAATACCTGGAGTGTTCTGCTCTCAGCGACCGTTCCCAGCGTGCCGGCATTAAAATCCATGACCTGAGCGACTGTGATCTCGCCTGCCGTGGCTTTTGCTGTCCAAGCGGGATTCTCCTGGTCCTGAATGACGTACACCACAGCTGCTGCTCCGGGAAAAAGTTCGGCAACATGGCCGACGATCACTCGCGCCCGCGGGGCCACTTCTGGCTGAGCCAGCAGGGCTGCGGCAATTTCGGCCACTGGAACCGCGGAAGCGGATCTTCGAGGCGACATGTTCGGCTTCCTGGTTTTACAGATTTCGTACTCTAATGCGCCGCATTATAGGGGAGATACTGCTTTCCGCGGGACGCATGTCTTCAGAGCGGTCATCTTATTGCCTGTCTGAGCACTAGGTCAACATTCGAGGACCTCGAGCCAGAACGCCTCCTTACCACAACGATCTTCGCAGCCAGAGTCCCCGAGCCAAGAAACCAACGAGAGCGTGTGATCATGCACCAACGACAGGGCCTAACGGTCAGCAACGAATCAACGACAGGGGCAGCCACCTACCAGGCGCTGGGACGGATGGTTGAGAAAAACGCGGGCACGGGACCGGACTACTTCCGCATTGCCGACCACCCGCCCATAGTTACGACCTGCTCCGCGCGCCGGCGGCGAAGTCCGGGCTGCCGATTGACTGCACCTGTAACCCAGCCTAAGATTGCGTTTCAATGATCGGCCAGACCATTTCCCACTACAAGATCACAGCCAAACTCGGAGGCGGTGGCATGGGAGTGGTGTACAAAGCCGAAGACACGGAACTCGGCCGGTTTGTGGCGCTGAAGTTCCTGCCCGATGATGTTGCCGAGGATGCTCAATCGCTCGAGCGTTTCCGCCGCGAGGCGCGCGCGGCCTCTGCCCTGAATCACCCCAACATTTGCACCATCTACGAAATCTCCCAGCACGAGGGGCGGCTGTTCATCGCGATGGAGTATCTCGAGGGCAGCACCCTAAAGCATCTGATCGCGGGCCGGCCACTAAGCCTGGAGCAAATCCTGGAGATCGGCACTGAGGTCGCCGATGCGCTGGATGCTGCGCATACCAAGAACATCGTCCACCGCGACATCAAGCCCGCCAACATATTTGTCACGGAGCGCGGCCACGCCAAGGTTCTGGATTTTGGACTGGCGAAGGTGACGCACAATCCAGCTTCTGCCGCCGGAACGGAAGCCACGATGACAGCGGTACAGCCAGAACATTTGACCAGTCCAGGGGCGGCGGTCGGCACTGTCGCTTACATGTCTCCCGAGCAGATCCGGGGCAAAGACGTGGACGCCCGAAGCGATCTGTTCTCGTTCGGCGTGGTGCTCTACGAGATGGCCACCGGAAGTCTGCCCTTCCGTGGAGATACTTCGGGAACCATCTTCGACGCGATTCTGAACCGGCCGCCAACTCCCCCGGTTCGCTTGAATCCCGACGTTTCCGATGGCCTGGAACGCACGATCAACAAGGCGCTGGAGAAAGATCGGAACCTGCGCTACCAGCACGCCTCGGAACTGCGTGCCGACCTGAAGAGGTTGAGGCGCGACACCGAGTCAGGCAGCAAAGCGGCCGTGGTGGCTGAGACGCGCCCGCAGCAGCGCCGTTCGCCGCTCCTCTGGGCCGCTCTGGCAGTGTTTGTGGCCGGACTGGCGGGTGGCGCGGCCGTGCTGCTGCGGCGATCGAACCAGCCTGCGGCCCCGAATTCGTCGCAGTGGGTTCAGCTCACGAATTTTACCGACTCGACCTCCAATCCAGCCCTCTCTTCGGACGGCCGCATGCTGGCGTTTCTGCGCAGATCAGCCAGTCTCGGGGCTTCCGGACAGTTCTACGTCAAGCTGCTTCCGGATGGCGAGCCGGTGCAACTCACCCACGATGAAACGCTCAAATTGTGGCCCGGTGCATTTTCACCGGATGGTTCGCGCATCGCCTATGGCACGGCCGGTGATGAAGGTTTCCAGATCTGGGTCGTGCCGGTTCTCGGAGGGCAATCCCAGCTTCTGCTCTCCAACGCCAGCGGCCTTACTTGGATTGACGCGCATCACGTAATGTTCAGCGAGATCAAGAGTGGCAAGCACCTTGCAGTCGTCACAGCGACGGAGAGCCGGTCTGAACAACGAGACGTATACGTGCCACCGCGCGAAACCGGCATGGCTCACTTCTCCTACCTCTCTCCCGACGGCAAGTGGGTCCTAGTCGTCGAGATGGGGAATGATGGCTGGCTGCCCTGCCGCCTGGTGCCTTTTAGTGGGGGCGTTGGCAAATCAGTTGGCCCGCAGAATCGCGGCTGCTGGGCCGGCGCCTGGTCACCGGATGGCAGGTGGATGTACTTCACCTCCGATGCCGGAGCTCACGGCTCCCACATCTGGCGGCAGGCCTTTCCCGACGGATCGCCCCAGCAGCTCACGACCGGACCCACGGAAGAAGATGGCATCGCTATGGCCCCCGATGGCCGCTCCTTCATCTCGTCGGTCGGCAGCGAAGAGCGTACCGTCTGGGTTCATGACCAACAGGGTGACCGGCAAATCTCTTCCGAAGGCTACGCCTACAGCCCTGAGCTATCCCACGACGGCAGCAGCCTGTTTTACCTGGCGACGCGGAGCGCCTCGGATACCGACCGCGGCGGTGAACTCTGGGTTTCCGAACTCCGCTCCGGGCAGGTTTCGAAAGTTCTGCCCGGAATCCCAGTATTCAGTTTCAGTCTGTCGCCCGACGGCAAGCGAGTGGTCTATGATTCCCGCGAGGAGAACGGAAAACATCGTGTCTGGCTGGCTTCGCTCGACCACCGCTTCACTCCGCGACAGATTGGTTCCGGAGCCGACGAGGGTTCGCCGGTATATGCCCCTTCAGGGAGAATTTACTTTCAGGTCTCCGAGGGCGATGTCGATTACCTGTACCGCATGAACGAGGACGGCGGTCAACGGGGAAAGATTCTCTCCGGACCGATCCGCGGCCTCTCTGCCGTTTCTCCCGATGAGCGCCTCGTCGCGGTGCGGCGTACCGCCAAGGGGGAAGAAAACCCCGTGGTCGAGGCCGTTTCCCTCATCGACGGGTCGGCCGTTCGTATCTGCTCGGCTTGGTGCAAAGTTGAGTGGACCCGGGATGGAAAAGCCTTGTATTTCTTCCTGCCCATCAAAGGAGGTCCGCAATGGCGGACTTACGTCATTCCCCTATCTCGTGGCGTCGATCTTCCCCCGCTTCCGGCCAAGGGAGTTCAGACAGACGCAGACCTACCGAATCGGGCTACGCTCCAGGTTCTGGAGGAAGTGATCTCCCCGGGTCTCAATTCGTCCCTCTACTGCTTTGCCAAGAGCAGCTCTCATTGGAACCTCTATCGCATTCCAGTCCCGTGAGGTGACAATATCGGAGTACAGGCCCGTCGTGAGTTCAGTTTGTTCCTTCTGCGAACTGTGCTCAGTTCACAGGCGGGACCTAAGGTCGCAGCGATCCTTTGGGTCGTGGAAAGAGGCCGCAGGTTGAAACTCCCAGTGCGCGACAATTTGGCCGCGATTCTTCCCGGGTTTGCCGATCTCCCGATCCAGCGCCTCCCAGACCTTACGCCCGCTACGTGGGTCACCCGGCATTCATAGACCCAGGCGACGGGGGTGTAGCGTGAAGGTGATTTTGCGATAACGACCGTATAGTTTCCTGTTTGCCGACAATCCGGGAATTGTCGCGTGGTGGCTCGAATTGAAATACCGAGTACAGTCACTTCTACGGTTTGCGCATTAATCAGGCATTGGGGTCCGATCTCGCTGGGGTCTCTTGCGGCCAATTCGTAGTGTCCATGGAAGGAGCGGCGTACTATGTGCGAGCTCGGGGTCCAAATCGAAAATTCGGGCTAAGTTTAGCGGATGACTCAGGGTTTGCCCGGTGACGCCGTACCGCCGCTATGCGCCCACTGCGGCGGCAGAACAGGTCAAATTTTCGGAGATCGAGGTAACGATGCTGAACGAAGCAACGATTGCAGATTTCAGAGCCAGCTTGCATGGAGGGCTGATCGAGCCCGGCGATCCGAGTTACGACGCGGCTCGCAAGGTATACAACGGGATGATCGACCGGCGCCCACGACTGATTGCGCGCTGCGCCGACGTGGCCGACGTCATGGCGGCGGTGAAGTTCGGCCGCGAGCAGAAGCTGCTGGTGGCCATCCGCGGCGGCGGGCACAACGCGGGCGGGTTGGGAGTATGCGATGACGGATTGGTGATCGATGTTTCGCCGATGAACTATGTTCGCGTGGACCCGAAGAAGAAGACCGTGCTGGCCGGCGGCGGCGCGCTCTGGCGCGACGTGGACCATGCGACGCACGCGTTCGGTTTCGCGGTTCCTGCGGGCATCATTTCGACTACCGGCGTGGCCGGATTGACCTTGGGCGGCGGGATCGGTTACTTGACGCGGCGGTATGGCCTGACTATCGACAATCTGCTGGCCGTCGAAATGGTGTTGGCCGACGGACGGTTCGTTACCGCCAGCGCCAGGGAAAACGCCGACCTGTTCTGGGCGGTGCGCGGTGGGGGTGGCAACTTCGGCGTCGTGACATCGTTTCTGTTCAAGGCGCAACCCGTGCACAACGACTACGGCGGGCCGATGCTGTGGCCGATGGAAGACGCGGCGGAGATGATGCGCTGGTACCGCAACTTCATCGCGAAGGCGCCGGATGACGTCTATGGATTCTTTGCTTTCCTCACCGTGCCGCCGGGCCCTCCGTTCCCCGAGCATCTGCACAACAAGAAGATGTGCGGCATCGTGTGGTGCTACACCGGACCGATCAAGAAGGCGGAGAAGGTGTTCAAGCCGATCCGGAACTTCAAGGCTCCGGCGCTCGACATGGTGGGCCCAATTCCGCATCCGGTACTCCAAAGTCTGTTCGATGGTCTCTATCCGCCGGGCCTGCAATGGTACTGGAAGGCTGATTTCGTGCGCACTCTCCCTGACGAAGCCATCGCGCTCCATGTGAAATACGCGGCGAACTTGCCGTCGATGCAGTCGACCATGCACCTATACCCGGTCAACGGCGCGGCGAGCCGCATCAAGAACAGCGCAACGCCGTGGTGTTACCGCGACGCAATGTGGGCCGCCGTGATGGTCGGGGTCGATCCGGACGCCGCGAACAAGGGAAAAATCTCCACATGGGCGAAGGAGTATTGGAGCGCGCTTCATCCATACTCCGCCGGCGGCGCGTACATCAACTTCATGATGGAAGAGGGCGAAGATCGCATCCGGGCGACGTACGGCAAGAATTACGACCGTCTGACGAAGATCAAGAAGCGTTACGATCCGGCGAACCTGTTCCGCGTAAATCAGAACATCAAGCCGACGTGAAGGAGGGACCCGAGATCAAACTCCTAATACGCCGACTCCACGTACAAGTGACCTGGTTCCTCAGGAATGTTCTCGTCGCGGAATTTTGGCGCATCCGCTAGAATTTGTGATCTTAAGGGCCGCCGGAGAACACCGATCAAGCCTGGCATCCACTCCGAACCTTTTGACCATCCCTACTTCCCTACTACTTCCATTTGTTCTCAATCCTCGGCGGATGCTGCAACGTTTGCATCACGACGCAATACTGTTCCGTTTTCGCCTGCAACGCGCTTAACTGCTCCACGGTTGCATGCGGCGCGCGGACGTCGAAAATGACTCTGATGCTCTGAAATCCGACGGGCGCCTCTTTGGATATTCCGAGCGTTCCTTGCAGATCCAGATCGCCTTCGACCGCGACATCGATGCCTTCTGTAGGTATTCCCATGGCAGCGGCTACCATTTGGCAAGTGATCTGCGCGCAGGCGGCTAACGCGCCCAACAGCAGGTCTCCGGAGCAGGCTCCGGTACCCGCGCCACCGACTCCTTTGTGCGCTTGCGCCTTGTAGATCTCCCGCCCCAGGTCCACAGAACAAGTGATCGGAGCGTCGGTCTGAGTGCCGTGCGCGGTCAGCGTGATTCGGGAACTGGCCGGGTCTTGCCTGTACAGATCCTTCAGTGGCCGCTGCAACGATCGAATATCCATGAATCCCCTCCGAAATCTAGGATATTATAAACGCATCCAGGGGCAGACTGCCTCGGGATCTGCCGTGGCAGCGACTTAAAATTCAACTGTAATTGCGCAGCGGCGAGCAGTCCTCTTTGGCAGGCGGAGAGCTGCGCCAGCAATCTCCATGAACCCACCTCCCAAGTCAGGTTCGGTGCCATCCACCCTGTCGCCGGGTACGCGCTTCGGCAGTTACGAGATTCTTCAGCGACTGGGCGCCGGCGGCATGGGTGAGGTCTATCGCGCTAAGCACACCCGCCTCGGCCGAGAGGTCGCAATCAAGACCCTTTTGCTGGACCACTGTTCTCAACCGGAAGCCTTATCGCGCTTCGAGCAGGAAGCCCGTTCCGCCTGCGCGCTTAATCACCCGAACATCGTGACGATTTATGAACTCGGGCACGTGAACGGCACGCACTATATCGCGATGGAACTGGTGGATGGAGAAACGGTGCGTGCGCTGCTCGCCTCTGGCCCTATTCCATTTCGCAAGTCTGTCGCAATCGCGGCGCAGATTGCCGACGGTCTCGCGAAAGCGCACGAGATTGGCATCATTCATCGCGATCTAAAGCCGGAGAACCTGATGGTTTCTGGCGACGGTACGGCCAAGGTGCTGGATTTCGGTCTGGCGAAACTTCGTAAGCTCGACCACGCCCCGAGTTCGGATGCGACTACCACCATCACCGAGCATGGAACGGTGATGGGCACCGCCGGCTACATGTCGCCGGAGCAAGCGAACGGCGGCGAAGTCGATTTTCGTTCTGACCAGTTTTCCTTCGGATCGGTGCTCTACGAAATGGTTACCGGGTTGCCCGCGTTCCAGAAAAAGACCCATGCGGAAACGATGGCCGCAATCCTTCGCGATGAGCCCGAGCACCTCGGTGCCAGAATGCTTCAGGCGCCCGCTCCTTTCATTTGGATCGTGGAGCGCTGCCTCGCCAAGGACCCGAAGCGGCGCTACGACTCCACCCGGGATTTGGCTCGCGACCTCGCCGCGGTGCGCGACCGCCTCGCCGATGCGCCTGCCCGGGAGTCCGAGCCTCGCCCTAACAACCTGCCGGTGCAACGCACCGCATTCATTGGACGGGAACACGAAGCGGCTGGTCTTCGTCAGCTCTTGAGCCGCGTGGACGTACAGCTTGTGACCCTCACCGGTCCGGGCGGCATCGGGAAGACCCGGCTCGCCTTGCAGGTGGCGGGCGAAATCGCCGACCAGTTTCCAGGCGGTGTTTGCTTTGTCGCTCTGTCAGCGATTGAACGTGGCTTGATCGCTTCCACGATCGCGCAAGCCGTGGGCGTGCGCGAAACCGGAAATACATCGCCGCAGGAAAGCTTGATAGAGTACGTGGGCGGCCTGAGCCAGCCGATGCTCCTCTTGCTCGACAACTTCGAGCACCTCATCTCCGCAGCGCCGTTCGTGGCGCAACTGCTGACCACCGGCCCGAAACTCAAGGTCGTGGTCACGAGCCAAGCGCCGCTTCATGTGTACGGCGAACATGAATTTCCCGTGCCACCGCTGGCGCTGCCCGACCCCAAGTCCATTCCGCCTCTGGAAGTGCTTTCCCGTCTTCCAGCGATCGCGCTCTTTGTGGCACGCGCGCAGGCTGTGAAGCACGAATTCGCACTGACGAAGGAAAACGCACCCGCGGTGGCGGCCATCTGCTCCCGCCTTGACGGCCTGCCTCTCGCCATCGAACTTGCTGCGGCGCGCATCAAGCTGCTTTCGCCGTCCGCCATGCTGACACGCCTCGAAAGCCGTTTGAACATGTTGACCGGCGGCGCCCGCGATCTGCCAACTCGGCAACAAACTCTTCGCAACACTGTGGACTGGAGTTACGGCCTTCTCAATGGCACCGAACAAACTCTCTTTCGGAGGCTTTCCGTGTTTACCGGCGGCTGCACGCTGGAAGGCGTGGAAGCCGTGTGCGACACCAAAGGCGATCTGGGCCTCGACGTGCTCGACGGCATGGCTTCCATGCTGGACAAAAGCTTGGCGCAGCAAGTGGAGCAGGTCGATAACGAAACGCGCTTCTTTATGCTCTCCGCCATCCGGGAGTACGCTCTCGAACGCCTCGTTGACAGCGAAGACGAATTTGCGACTCGCCGAGCTCATGCCGCTTATTACCTCGTGCTTGCCGAAGAAGGTGCCGAGGACATGGCCGCTCACCCCGAATGGCTCGACCGTTTTGAGGTCGAGCACGACAACTTCCGCTTGGCGATTGATTATCTGGTCAAAACTGGGGATGCCGACTGGGGCCTCCGGATCGGCGCCGCCCTGTTCCGCTTCTGGGAAACACGGGAGCATCTTACGGAGGGCCGTGACGCCATCGTCAGGGTTCTGGCGTTGGAAGGAGCCGCGGCGCGTCCGAAGCTTCGCGCGCGCCTGCTGTTCGCTGCCGCAGTTCTGGCGGGCGAGCAGGGCGATTACGGCTCTGCGCAGAAGATGTTCGAAGACAGTCTCGCGACTTGTCTCGAGCTAAACGATAATCGCGGCGTCGCCGTTGCTCTGAACGCGTTGGCCGTCATCACTCGCGATCGTGGCGAAATCGCCGCCGCATCCTTACTCTTCGAGCGATGTGTCGCCATATGGAAGGACCTTGGCGATCCCGCTGACATCGCCCGAGCCCTCAGCAATCTCGCCAGCGTGATGAAGTTGCAGGGCGAATATGAGCGCGCATCCTCGCTTTACGACGAATGTCTGACGATGTTCCGTAAGGTCGGAGATAGCGCCGGTGTCGCCTGGACGTTGAACTACCAGGGCGACGTCGCTCGGGAAAAAGCGGACTTCGTTGCCGCGCGTTCATTTTGCGAACAGAGTCTGTCGGAGTTTCGGCAACTGCGCGATAGCTGGGGAATTGCGAGCACCCTATCCGATTTGGCAAGTCTAAGCTGCGATCAGGGTAACAACGCCGAGGCGCGTCGTCTGTACGGCGAAAGCATCAAGGTATTCCAAGAGTTGGGTCACAAACGCGGCATCGCGAGGGCGCTCGAATGTCTCGCCGTAAGTGCCGCAGCGCAATCGAACGCCGAGCAGTCGCTGCACTTGGCAGGAGCCGCCGCCGCGCTTCGCCAAAGATTGGGCGCTCCGCTCACGCCCGCCGAGCAACCCAGGCTTGAAAAGGCCCTGGAATTTGCGCGCCGAACGCTCGGCAATGCTGCAGGTCTGACGGTGTGGATGGAAGGTTGGGCGATGCCGGTCGAGCAAGCCGTCCATGAGGCGCTTAACTGCGACGCGGAATCAGGTCTTCGGACTCGAAACTCTGCTTAAGTCAATTTGCGGTGCTGGGATCGATCAGGCGCCGCACTGCCGAGACGCGATTCGCCGGAAAACCTCCGCGGCGTGCGTGTTCGCGAACCGTTTCCTCGTCTGGCGCCAGGTACACACAATAGACTTTATCGCCGGTGACGTAGGAGTGGAGCCATTTGATCTCCGGTCCCATATCCTTCAGCACGCCTACCGACTTTCTGGCGACTGCCTGCAGTTCCTCATCCGATAAATTGCCTGCGCCTGGGATTTCCCGCTCGATCACGTATTGGGGCATGGCTACCTCACCGAACGGTTATGGTAGCAGATTTTCGTCCGAAAGTGCGTCCCACAATGCCATGCAAAACGCCGCAAAGGGTCCAGATACGCCCTTTGAGCCGGTTGTCGCTCGCCAAAACATCGCACGCTCGCAGAATCAATCACTTGGCGACAAGCTCAAATTGGCGTGTTCCGATAGGATTCTTGCGCTACGCAGTGGCGTAGCCTCAAGAGCTATTATGCTGACGACCAAGCTGTTTCTCTTTTATCGGAGCCGAGACACGCCTTTGTCCGGTCCACGTTCTCTGGGGAGCATCCCGCCGATCCCTGATTAGTCTGCCATCCCAGGCCGAAGACGTTATGCGAAGTGAAGAAGTCGTTGCAATGTAGCGCGCGGCGTTTTGGCGAACCGCAGATATTTCACTGCAGTGCCGGCACGCTTTGATGCGGCCTCGAGGTAGTACCGATTGGTACCGGCCTTGGTACCTATTGAACCCCCATTAGAGATTCGTCAATTGTTCGCTCCGGTACTCCTGTCTTCCACCTACGTCGAATCTTGCGTAGATCGTTTTTGAACCTTGTGCTTGCCGGGTGGGCGACCTATGCTCTGCGCTGGAGAGCGCTCCGTGAAACGAGTCCGTGTATTGGTTGCAAATCATCCGCGCCTGATGCGGGAACTGGTGATGGCAACGATTGCAGACCAGCCCGACATTGAGGTCGTGGGCGAGGTCCAGAACGAGAGCGACCTGGCGGACATCGTCGAACAGGTGCAGCCGGATGTTCTGATCCTCGCCATGGACGAACCCGAGAAACGGCTTGGCCAATGTGGATTTCTGCTGGGGCGGCATCCTGAGATGAGGATTCTGGCTTTGGCGCCGGAGCAGAACCGGGGAATTTTCTATTGGGCCGTGGTCGACATTCGAACCAAAGCGCTGGAAAGTTCCGAAGCGGGAATTTTGAATGCCGTGCGGGAGCGTCCGGTCTTGGTGGGCGCTGCGCAGAACTGAAGATTGCAGAACTGAAGAATTGAAGAACGCATGCGGCGGCCGCACGAACCGCGGTCAAGGACAGAAACAAAAGGGTTTAACTCATTAAGCTTCCGTAGCTGAGGGGGCGAAGCTGCAACTAATGGTCGTAGATAGGGATCTCATGGTGAACCCGCAACAAACCCCGCCGACCGATGCTCCTGCGCGCTTGTCGCAGGACGGAGCTGGGATGAACTGGTACGCGCTCTATACCTGCCCGCGCCACGAGAAATGCGTGGCGCAGCAGATCGAGCAGCGCTCGATTTCCTGTTTTCTGCCGCTCTACCGTTCCGTGCGCCGCTGGAAAGATCGCCGCAAAGAACTGGATCTCGCTCTATTTCCAGGCTACGTTTTTGTCCGCCTCGCGCTTCAGGACAGGTTTCGAATTCTGCAACTGCCCAGCGCCGTGCGCCTGGTGAGTTTCAATGGCCAGCCCGCCGTCTTGCCGGAAGCCGAGATCGAAGGGTTGCGGCAGCGGCTTTCTCGCGGCGGCTGCGTGGAACCGCATCCTTATCTGCGCGTGGGCCGCCGTGTGCGCGTATGCGGCGGGCCGATGCAAGGGCTCGAAGGCATCATGGTGCGCCGGAAAGACCGCTGCCGCGTGGTTTTTTCCCTGGACCTCATCATGCGCTCGGTTGCGGTGGAAGTGGATGAGAGCGATGTGGAGCCGGTGGCCGAATCGAAACCTCGCAACTGAAGTCTTTCGCAAGCCCTCAGCGCCCCAACTCTGGCCAGACTGGATCAAATTCCCGATGCGACAAACAATATGCGATTCGCCGCGCCGGCGGAAGCTAGCCGCCACCCTTACCTTCGGCCTGCTGCTGTTGGCGAGTGTGGGGCAGGAAAAGGTTTTGGCCCAGGTCGATTCCCATGAGCGGGAGCCAGAGCCCACGATCTCGCTCTCCGCCACCACCATCACCGAAATCCTGCGCCGGGAGCCGGGCCTGTTGCTCGAAGTGAAGCGACTGCTGGTACGCAAGGCCTACGAGCAGGGACGGCTGCTCGATCCCGCCGATCTTACCGATGACGCTTTGTTCCAACTGCTGAGGGAAGACGACAACGTCCGCGTGCTGGCGACCGAGGAGATCGAAAAGCGCGAATACGTCCGCCCCAAGCCCACGCGGCGGGAGATGGAAAAAGACCGGATCGAGCGGCTGCCCGTCCCGGAGTCTTCGAAGGCTTCTGCCAATGGGATGGTTCCGTTCGGGCAGAGCGAAGAAGAAAAATATTGGGCCCAGCACGAGCAAACCGGGGTGCAGCAAAAGGCGATGGCGTCCCCGGATTCTCCCGTAGAAGGCAGCTCCTCGAAAGACGGATTCTCCGAGGCCGAGCCGGCCATGCCGCCAAGCGCCTCCCCAGCGCAACCTGCGGTCCCGCCCTCGACTGACTATCGCCGGCGGCAAAGCCTGGCCGGCCTCGAACCGCCCAATCGGGACTCCTACGAGGGAGCGCCGCCGTCGGAAGCCGGCTCGCTCGCGCGCATCAACCCGGAAGGTATGCCCGGACTGCTGAGTGCCGGGATGGACGAATCGGGCGCGTCAGGACAGAGACTGGGTTCGATGAGGTTGGATTCGATGGATGCGCTTTCTCTTCCGGCGTACCCGTCCTCTTCCTCTTCCTCTTCCTTTTCTTCCGCTTCGCGTTTCCGGACGAACTCGCCCGGGCAGCCCTTCTCTTCGTCTCTGTCGGCTGCCGATCCGGGACTCGGCGTTTGGACCGCTCGGCCCGACAACACCCGAGCGCAGCAGCCCGGGGCTCAAGCGGACGCCGACCATCCGCTGATTCGCCGCCGTGCCAACCCCTACGCCGAAGTGCCTTCGCTCTACGATCTTTATACGCAAGTCTCGCGGCGTTTGCCGGTGCTGGCTCGTTTTGGCGAAGACGTGTTCCGCAACGGTACGGGCAATTTCGACGAGCTTCCCATGGATCTGCCGGTGGGGCCAGACTACGTGCTGGGCCCCGGAGACGGTTTGAGTATCGAATTGTGGGGCGGCATTTCGCAACACCTGCAGCGCGTGGTGGATCGCGAAGGCCGCGTGGCTTTGCCGGAAGCGGGCGCGGTCGAGGTGACGGGACGCAGTCTTGGGGACGTGCAGCAACTGGTGCAGAGCGTATTGCGCAGCGAGTTTCGCGACGTGCATGCCGACGTTTCTCTGGCCCGCCTGCGCACCGTGCGCGTCTACGTTGTCGGGGACGTGCTGCGTCCCGGCGCCTATGACGTCAGTTCGCTGTCGACCCCTCTCAACGCGCTCTACCAGGCGGGCGGCCCGACCTCTCGCGGCTCGCTTCGGATTCTACGGCACTACCGCGGCCAGCAGCTCGTGGGAGAAATCGATCTCTACGATCTGCTCTTGCACGGGGTTCGCTCGAACCTGGAACGTCTGCAGGCCGGCGACACGATCATGGTCCCGCCCCTGGGCGCGGAGCTGACGGTCGAAGGCATGGTGCGCCGGCCCGCGATCTACGAGCTGAATCACGAAAGCGATCTCGCCGAAGCGTTGCAACTCGCCGGCGGCGTGCTCAGCACCGGCACCCTCCGCCACATCGAAGTGGAGCGCGTCATCGCCCACGAAAGCCGCTCCATGCTGCGGCTCGATCTTCCCGAAAACAACAATCAGGAGGCAGTGACCGGCGCGCTCGAAGACTTCAAGATTCAGGACGGGGATAAGATCCGCATCTCGCCCATCCTGCCCTACAGCGAGCAAACCGTCTATCTCGACGGCCATGTTGTCCATCCCGGCAAGCACGCCTACCGGGAAGGCATGCGCGTGACGGACCTCGTCCATTCCTATACCGATCTCTTGCCCGAGCCCGCGCCGCGCCACGCCGAAATCATCCGGCTGGCTCCGCCGGACTACGCGCCCCAGGTGATTGCCTTCAATCTTGCCGATGCCCTGGCGGGCCCGGGACAGAGTGCCGAACCCAATGAACAGAATGTGACGCTCAAGGCCTTCGACACCGTGCGCATCTTCAGCCGGTACGACTTCGAAGATCCTCCGACGATAACCGTGAGCGGCGAAGTGCGCCATCCCGGCGAACATGTGACGAACGGAGAGACGCGCCTGCGCGATGCCGTCTACCTGTCGGGCGGGGTTACCCGGGATGCGCTGTTGAGCGATGCGCAGGTCTTTCGCCGCACCGCCGCCGGGAAGCTCAGGGTACTCAGCGTGAATCTGGAGCGGGCGCTGGCCGGGGACGCCGCGGACAATGTCCCGCTCGAACCCAAGGATCGGGTGTTCATTCACCGCAATCTTTCGAAAGCCGATCCCCCCACGGTGAAGATCGAAGGCGAAGTGGCCCGGCCGGGAAAGTACCCGCTGGGCGAGGACATGTCCGCCGCGCAGTTGGTGCGGCTGGCGGGAGGACTGAAGCGCGGAGCCTTCACCGAGGCCGCCGACCTTACCCGCTACACGGTGGAAAACGGTGCGCAAGTGATGGGAGAACATGTCGCGGTCCCGCTGGCCCGCGCCATGGCAGGGGAGGCCGACACCGACGTGCGCCTCCACGACGGCGATGTGCTGACCATTCGGCAACTGGCAGGCTGGAACGACATTGGGTCTATGATCGCCGTCAAAGGCGAAGTCATGCACCCCGGCGACTACGGCATTCAGGAAGGCGAGCGCCTCAGTTCCGTTCTTAAGAGGGCGGGGGGACTTCGGGGCGACGCTTATCCTTATGGCGCCATTCTCGAACGCCGGCAGGTGCGCGAACTGGAAGAAAAGAACCGCGCCGACTTGATCCGGCAGGTCGAGGCGCAGCAGTCTTCGCTCAAGCTGATTCCCGACCCCGGCGATGCCGACGAGAAGCTGGCCAAGGACGGCAGCCTGCAGCAATGGCATGCCACCCTCGATCAATTGGAGAGTGCGCCGCCCGAAGGGCGGCTCGTGATTCACATTTCGAAGAATGTGGGCAAGTGGGCCAATACCCCGGCGGACATCGAGGTCCGCGCCGGCGATACGCTGCTGATCCCCAAGACTCCCACCTATGTGATGGTCAACGGCCAGGTGTATAACCCAACCGCGATCGGCTACCGGCCGGGGAAAAATGCGGGCTGGTATCTGCGCCAGGCCGGCGGTCCCACCAACATGGCGAACAAGAAAGCCGTCTTCGTGGTGCGCGGCGATGGTTCGGTGGTGGGTGGAAAGGGCAGTGGAGAGTGGTTCACGGGCGATGTCCTCAGCGCCGAGCTGCGGCCCGGGGACATGGTGTTTGTCCCGGAGAAGGCTTTGGGCGGCACCCCAGCATGGAAGAGCACCATTCAAGCGGCCCAACTGATGTCATCCATTGCCATCGCCATCAGCGTAGGCCGCCAGTTCTGATCTAGCGTCTTCTTGATCTAGCGTCTTCTTGATCCAGCGTCTTATGGAGTGGCGCTTCGTGCAAGTTGCGGGTGTTTCCTTGATGCTGATTGTCTTGGCGCTGATCGTCTTGGCGCTGATTCTCCCGGCGAAATCCCTGGCCCAGTTATCCATACCGGATGGCCGGGAAAATCCGCCGCAGGCTTCGCCGGTCGGAACCCGGGCTTCGGCGCAAATCGACGCGACGGTCTTGGGTTCACCCGAAGCCACTTCTGGCGCAGAGCGGCCCGCCGCCGGCATGGGCACATGGAACGCGCCCAACCGGAGTGCCTCAGGAACCCCGTCGGGGGGAGCCGCTTTACTTGAAAGATTTGCCGGTGACCAGAGCGCCATCTGGACGAGCCCATTGCGCCTGCGGCGCGACGACGCGATCTGGGCGCTCCCGGCGCTCGCCGGCACGGGAGCGTTCCTGGCGAGCGATTCGTGGTTCTCGAAGCAGGTTCCGGCGGGCGAGATCACACGCAGCCGCAGTCTCTCAAACTACGGCGCCTATTCTTTGGTGGGCGCCGCGGGCGGGATGTTCCTCTTGGGAAAGATCACGCACAACGATCACGCCGCCGAGACTGGATTCCTGGCGGGCGAAGCCGCGGTGAATGCGGCAGCCGTGGACTTCGCCCTGAAATCCATGTTTCAGCGGCAACGGCCGTACGACGGAACCGGGTCGGGACACTTTTTTGCCGGAGGCTCGTCGTTTCCCTCCGAGCACGCCGCCGTGTCCTGGGCCATCGCGGGTGTAATCGCGCACGAATATCCCGGCCCGGTCACAAAGCTGGTTTCCTATGGGCTGGCGTCCGCCGTGACGGTGGCGCGGGTCACCGGCAAAGAGCACTTCCCGTCCGACGTGGTAGTCGGTGGCGCGCTCGGTTATTTCATCGCCCAGCAGATTTATCGGCGCCGCCGCGATCCGGAGGTCAGCGCAGGCCCTTGGGGCAGCCTGGTCGAGAAGAGTCCGCCGGACCGGGACAAAGTGCGGAGCCCGCGAAACATGGGCTCACCCTATGTCCCGCTCGATAGCTGGGTGTATCCGTCGTTGGAGCGCTTGGCGGCACTGGGCTACCTGCAAACGGCCTATCTCGGAATTCGTCCCTGGACGCGCATGGAGTGCGCGCGCCTGCTCGAAGAGTTCGATGAAGGGATGCGCTACAGGGGCGACGGCGCGGCGGGTCGAGCGGTGGGCCAGGAGGAGGGTGAAGCGGAGAAGATAGATGCGGCCTTGCAGGCGGAGTTCAACGACGAGACCGGCAGCCGCAACGGCGCCGCCAATGTGGGCCTGCGCCTGGATTCGATTTACACGCGCGTTACCGCAATTTCGGGCACGCCCCTGCGGGATGGCTTCCACTTCGGACAAACCATCGTTAACGATTACGGACGGCCTTATGGAGAAGGCTTCAACAACGTAACCGGGCTTAGCGGCAGCGCCGTGGCCGGTCCGTTCTCGTTTTCCCTGCGCGGCGAGTATCAGCATGCCCCGAGCGTGGCCTCGGATCCGCTCCGTGTCTTGCAAGCCACGGCATTGGAGGACGGTGTCGTAAAACCACTTCCCGACGGCTCCCCAACGATCAACCGGTTTCGTCTGATCGAAGGTTCCATCGGACTCACATTCGGGGACGTCAAGGTTTCATTTGGCAGGCAGAATCTGTGGCTCGGCCCCGGCGAGAGCGGCCCCTTGCTTCTGAGCGATAACGCCGAGCCCATCACGATGCTGCAGGTGGACAATGTGTCGCCTTTCGAGTTTCCGTTGCTCTCCCACTTTTTGGGGCCCGCCCGCATGAATTCGTTCTTAGGGCAGCTTTCGGGGCAAAACTGGGTGTACAACCCGCCGCTCGCGGTCGGACTTAATCCCAATGTCGACCCGCGTTTTCTTGTAGGGCCGAATTTCAGTCCGCAGCCTTTTATTCATGGCGATAAGATCAGCTTCCGGCCAACCGCGAACTTAGAGTTTGGCATGGGCGTAACGGCGATTTTCGGCGGACCCGGACTCCCCTTCACGTGGCATGAGTTTTTCAGAAGCTATTACGCCCACAACTTGAACACGGCAACAAATCCCGCCAAGCGATTTTCGAACTTCGATTTTACCTATCGAGTTCCCGGCCTGAGAAGGTGGCTGACTTTCTACACCGACTCGCTGGTAGGGGATGAGATTTCACCCCTGGGTTCGACCCGCCCCATGTTGAATCCCGGAATATACCTTCCACAACTGCCCAAATTGCCCAAGCTGGAGCTGCGTCTGGAGGGCTTCAAGGCCGAGCCCCGCCTTGGGACTATGTATTTTGACCGGCGCTATCACTCCGGCTACACCAACCAGGGAAATCTGATTGGAAGCTGGATTGGGCGCCAGGCACTCGGCGGACAAGGGTGGGCCAAATATTCGCTTACGGCGCGGACCAGCCTTCAACTCGGATACCGGCACCAGGAAGTGGACAGGTTTCTCGCCGGCGGCGGACATCTGAACGACTTCTCGGCGGCCGGCGAGTGCAGGCTGAGCCCGCGAGCCGCTCTTTCCGGGCAGGCGCAATATGAGGAGTGGCATTTTCCCGCGCTCTGGCCGGGCCGAGAATCGGATTTTTCGACTTCTCTACAGCTAACGTTCTATCCGGGACTGCGCTTGCGAAAGAATTAGATTCGCTTCGCGAAAGCAAGCTGGCCTGGGGAAATCGATTCATGATTTCGGAGAGAGCAACTAAGTGTCCCAGCAAGCGACCAAGACGCGCCAGGATTTCGTGGCGGAGCAGGCCTTCCGGGGGCTGGCAGCGCCCGAGCGGAGAGAAGGCTCCCCATCGGCTACGCTGATTGGGTATTTGCGTCTGCTCTGGGGCGAAGGCCGCGCGGTCGGCCGGATGACGGCCGGGGGTCTGGTGCTGGGAACGTTGTTGGCATTCGTGCTGCCCAAACAGTACCAGTCCACGGTGCAGTTGATGCCTCCCGACATCCAGTCCAGTTCGGGGGCGATGTTGGCAGCTCTGAGCGCCAAGGCGGGCAGCGGGATCGGCTCGATGGCCGGGGATTTCCTGGGTGGCAATTCCACTGGAGCTCTTTTTGCCGGTATCCTGCGCAGCCGCACGCTGGAGGACCGGCTAGTCGATCGCTTCGACTTGAAAAGAGTATATGGCGCAAAGCTCGAAGAAGACGCCCAGATCAAGCTGTCCAACAACACGGGAGTCTCCGAAGACCACAAGAGCGGCATCATTTCCCTGAGCGTGGTCGACCATGATCCGGGGCGCGCCGCAGCCCTCGCTCAGGCCTACGTGGAGGAATTGGACCGCCTGGTCTCCGAGCTCTCCACCTCGGCGGCTCATCGGGAAAAGGTGTTTCTCGAAGACCGACTGAAGGTGGTCAAGCAGGAGTTGGACCAGGCCGCCGAAGAATTCAGTCAATTTGCCAGCAAGAACACCGCGATCAACATTCCCGAGCAGGGGAAAGCGATGGTGGAAGCGGCGGCGGCTCTGCAAGGCCAGCTCATCGCCGCCGAATCCGAGTTGAAGGGATTGGCGGAAATCTATACCGCCAACAATGTGCGCGTGCGCTCGGTGCAGGCTCGCGTGTCCGAGTTGCGCCGCCAACTGGAAAGACTCGGCGGAGACTCCGATCCGGCCAAGAATGGAACCTCCCAGGTGGAGCATTCGGCTTACCCTACAATCCGCGAGTTGCCGCTTCTCGGAGTCACCTACGCCGACCTGCTGCGCCGGACCAAGATCCAGGAAGCTGTGTACGAGACTCTGACCCAACAGTATGAGCTGGCCAAAGTGCAGGAGGCCAAGGAAACGCCCAGCGTAAAAGTCCTGGACGCGGCGAGCCTGCCCGAGAGCAAAGTGTTTCCTCCGCGTCTTCTGATCATGTTTTGGGGCGCTCTGCTGGGATTCGCCGCCGCCGTCCTGTGGGTGGTGGGTGGAGCGCGCTGGCGGCAAATGGATTCCCGCGATCCCGGGAAGTTGCTGGCCCGCGAAGTCTTTCAGACGGTAAACGGAGTGATGCCCTGGGCGACGCCCAATGGGTCGCGAGCACATGCCATGACCCACCGGATGTGGACGTGCCTTACGAAGCGGCACGGTCCGCCGGAAATCCAGAAGTAGCCCGGGGCGCTCGGCTGAGTTCCCGTCATGATGTTTTCCCGCAACGTCAGTTTCATTGGCCTCAGCCCATGATCGCTTGGCATGAAATCAGGCAGGCACGGCTCTTCGGCTCAGTCCCAAAGTATGGGTCAAATCGGCACATGGCTTGCTTCTCCGAGAGTCGCCGCATTCACCCGGCCCCGCCTCCATCAACTCCGCCAAGTCGCCTTCAGCATGGCCGACCAGGCGCTTTCGGTGGGCGGCATGTTTCTCGTCAACTTGGTATTGGCCCGCACACAGACCAAGGAAGAGTACGGAATGTTTGTCCTGTCCTATTCGGCGCTTACCTTCCTCATCGGCCTGCACAACGCCGCGATTCTGGAGCCGTTCACGGTCTACGGTTCGGGAAGATACCGCAGCCGTTTTGCGGAATATTTTCAGCTGATGTTTTGGAGCAACGCCGTGTTGGGCCTGCTGCTGACTGCGCTGGTTCTAGGTGTGTACGCGGCAGGCCGCTGGATTGCGCCTCCTCTCCTGCCCCGGGCGATTGTCGGTATGGGGCTCACCGTCGGGATTCTGCTGTCGGGGGCATTTCTGCGCCGCACCTTCTATCTGCAGCGGCGGGCAGATCTGGCAGCCGCAGCGTCGCTGGTTTTCTTCGTCACCGTGGGTTGTGGACTCGGGCTGGCGGCGAAGGCGCAGGTGCTAAACGGCTTTTCGGTCTTTCTTGTTCTCGCGGCCGGGTGGCTCGCCGCCGGCCTCAGCGTTGCGGGGAAGCTGCCCTTCGGCAAAACGCGGCAAAGCTTTCTCGACGGCGAGCCGGACCACTGGCGCGAACACTGGAAGTATGCGCGCTGGGTGCTGGTGACGGCGTTCGTCTTTCAATTGACCGGGCAGGGCTATTACTGGCTGGTGGCGGGCTTTCTATCGGTGAGGGATGTGGCGGAACTGAAAGCCATAACCCTAGTGGTCGCCCCCGCGGATCAGATTCTTATCGCTTTGAACTACCTGGTTCTGCCGCTGCTTTCCGCCCACTATGCCGCCAAAAGGATCGGGCCCCTGCTATCGGCGTGGAAATGGTATGCGATCGCTATCGCCGCGGTTACCTTGTCCTTCTTTTTGTTCATCCGCGCTTTTGGGAAGCCGCTCACGCACCTCCTGTATGGCGGCCGGTATGACGACGTGGCTCCGCTGCTGACAATCCTTGTGCTGGTGCCGGTGGTGATGGGAGTTGGGCACACCATGAACGCGGCGCTGAAAGCCGCCGAGTCTCCCAAACTGGTCTTCTGGGCTTACGTGGGCAGCGGGGTCGTCACCTTCCTCGTCGGCGTTCCCCTCGTGGCCAGGTTCGGTTTGCGGGGCGCTGTCTATGGCATGCTTTTCAGCGGTGTGAGCTTTACGGCCGCCATGGCGGTGGGATTTGGCATAACTTTCCGGCGGGAGCTGCGTCAGCAAGAAGCGGCGGCCGCTGGCTAGAGTTGTCGCCCGCGGGCTTCTCTCGGGAGATTCGTTGATCAAGAAAAGAATAAAATCCGCATACCAGAAGCTGCGCAGAACAGCCGGCCATGACGGGGAGGCCGCGCTGCTGCTGGGCAAGCAGATGGCCTGGCAGGTGGCCGGTTTGCCTCCTAATACCGATTTCCGCAGAGTCGGATTCAAAGTCTCTTCGCAATGGGATGAGGACGGCATCATTCAGTATCTGATCAACAAAGTGAGCATCGCGAACCAGACCTTCATCGAATTCGGGGTGGAGAACTACGAGGAAAGCAATACCCGCTTCCTCCTGCTCAACAACCACTGGCAAGGCATGGTCCTCGACGCCTGCCCGGCGGACATCGAATACATAAGATCCGACCGCATCCACTGGCAGTACGACCTTCAGGTCAAGGAAGCGTGGATCACGCGGGAGAACATCGACTCGCTGCTGGCACAGGCGGGGTTCGGGGAGGATTTGGGGCTGCTTTCGGTCGATCTGAATGGAAACGATTACTGGATTTGGGAGGCCATTCAGAGCGTGCGGCCCAGAATTGCGATCGTCGAGTACAACAGCTTGCTGGGACTGCAGCCGATTTGCGTGCCTTACAAAGAAGACTTCGACCGCACCGCGGCGCATCATTCGAATCTGTATTACGGCAGTTCGCTTGCGGCGCTTCATCGGCTCGCCCAAAGCAAAGGCTACATTCTTCTGGGCTCCAATATTTGGGGCCACAACGCTTTCTTCGTAAGGGCGGATGTGGCCGGAGAATTTCAGGGATTGGAACCCGAGCAGGCTTACGTCGCGAGCAAGTTCAGGGAAGCCCGGGATGAATCCGGAACCCTGACCTATGCCCGCGGAGAAGACCGCTTCCGGCTCATCGAACATTTGCCCGTGATCAACGTTGCCACCGGAGAGCGGGGTCCGCTGCGAGACCTCGCGGCCCGCCGGGATTTCGCATCCGTCGCGGCAAGAGCCCATGCCTAACGCCGCACCAGTAACGCAAAGTTCGTCGATTGTCCAGATCGAGCCCTGGATTGACGATGACGAACTCCGCGAACTGAAGCGGGTGATTGACTCCACATTTCTCGTCGAGCACGATTTGACCCGGGAGTTCGAGAGCCTGACCGCGCGCCTGGCCAGCTGCAAGCATGCCATCGCGGTGTGCAACGGGAGCATGGCCTTGTTCGTGTGCCTGAAGGCTCTGGGGATCGGGCCAGGCGATGAAGTGATCGTGCCTAACCTGACTTTTGTCGCCACCGCCAACGCGGTGATTCTGGCGGGGGCTACTCCGGTTCTCTGCGAGGTTCAGGAAGACACGTTTTGCCTGGACGTGGAACGCGCGGAAAAGCTGCTGACCCGCAAGACCCGCGCCATCATGCCGGTTCATCTTTACGGGCAAAGCGCGGACATGCCGCAAGTGACGGCCTTGGCCCGCCGCCACAACCTCAAAGTGATCGAAGACGCCGCCGAAGGAGTCGGGGTGACCTTTGAAGGGCGGCACGTCGGCACCTTTGGGGACATGGGCATTCTCTCTTACTACGGCAACAAAACGATCACCTGCGGCGAGGGCGGAATGGTTCTTACGGACAATGACGGCCTGGCCAAGGCAGCCTACCGGCTCAAGAATTACGGCCGCGACCAGAAGGGAACCTTTGTCCACGAATCCATCGGCTTCAATTTTTCTTTCACCGACCTACAGGCCGCGATTGGCATCGCGCAAATGAAAAAACTGCCCGCGATCGTCCGCCGAAAGCGCGAGATCCACGACCGCTATGTCGAGGAGTTGCGCGGCCTCGCGGGCTTGCGGCCTGGGTTCATCGATCCGCGCTGCCAGCCGGTGTTCTGGTTTACTTCGTTTCTGTGCGAGGATCCCGAGGCGCTCTCCGTTTTCTTGCGCCGCTACAATATCCAGACGCGCCGGTTCTTCTATCCCCTGCACCTGCAACCCTGCTATGCGGATGGCAGGCATGCGCGCGTGATTGACGAAGATTTTCGCGTCAGCGAACGGATCTACCGCCAGGGAATTTCCCTGCCGTCCGCCTGCACCCTGACCCCGGATGATCAGGCTTTCGTGATCGAGAAGATACGGCGCTTTCATGCGGATCGGAATTGACTGTCTGCGGGTTGATCCGGACTATGTCGGCGGTTTGAATACGTACATTCTGGGTCTGTTGGATGGGTTCGCAGCGGCCGGCCGCCGCCACTGTTTCCAACTCTACCTGACCGACGGCAATCGGAAGCTATTTGCCAAGTATGAAGCGTTGGCGAATTTTGAAGTGGTTGCGGTCGACGGCGGGTCTTTTCGAATGCGCCAAAGAATATGCCGCGCGGCTTTGCTTTCCCGCAGCCAGGAATTGTACCGCCAAACCAGCGGGCGGTTGTTCAAAGCCGTGCGCGAGATCATGGAAGCCGGTTCCGACGTGATCTACACGCCGACCGTCAGCCTGCTTTGCTTCGACAACCGGAAACCATCCCTGCTTTCCATGCACGACATTCAACACCTGCACTATCCGGAGTTTTTCAGCTGGCCGCGGCGGCTTAGCCGGACGATCGCCTACGGCCTGAGCGCCTCCTGCGCCAGCTATTTTCAAGCCAGCAGCGAATTCATCAAGCAGGACATGCTGACTCATTTTCCCGGTATTTCTCCGGAGCGGATCGCGGTGATCCCCGAAGGCGTCAACGCCAGGGATTTTTCCACTTCGCGCGGCGCCGCAGTTCTGGAGCGGTACCAGCTGGCGGAGCGTTTCCTGTTCCTTCCCGCACAGCTCTGGCCGCACAAGAACCATCTGACCGTGTTGCAGGCTCTGCGCCGCCTCGAACGGGATCATGGGGTCAGGATCCCTTTGGTGATGACCGGCGCCCGGTATTCCGCCGCTCCCGCTATTTTCCGGTTCCTGGCGGAACAGCAGATGGACTATGTCCGCCACCTGGGCAAACTGCCATTCGAAGATCTAGTTGCGCTGTATCAGCGGGCCGCGTTGGTGATCTCGCCCGGCCTTTATGAGGCCAGCAGTCTGCCGGTATTGGAGGCGGCGGCGGCGGGCACGGCGGTAATCGCCTCCAAAATCCCGCCCATCGAAGAGGTGGCGCGCACGCTGCGGCTGAATCTGTTCGATCCGCTCGATGACAAAGAATTGGCCCAGCTCATTTTCCGGCTGTGGCGGGACGAAACGACTTGCAGGCGGCAGGAGGCCCACAACCGCGATCAGGTGGCGCACTTTAGCTGGGAAAATGCGGCTCGGCAATACTTGAGCGTGATGGAGCGGATCGGGGATCCAAACTTTGCGCGCGCCGGTTCCCGCCTTCAGTAGTCTGATTTCCACAATGCTGTTTTCCACAATGACCGCGCGCAGCTTACTCCGGTAGGAATTAAGTGAAAAGGTTAGGGGTCATCCAACCTCATCTGACAAACACGAGCCGGGAGATGTTTCTCGATCTGGCCCAGTACTGTCCGCTCGATCTGGTGGCGTCTCCGGAGCCGGCTGGCATGGGCTTCAAAGTCGCTCCGATAGCAGACGGGCCGCGGGTACGCTGTTTCTCCGTTCCCACACTTATGCCCTTGGGCAAGCGGTTTGGGTGGATACAGTGGGGCGTGGTGACCTACATCCTTCGCGAAAGGCCGGAGGCCATTTTCCTCAACGCGAATCCCCGTTACCTGACCTTCTGGATTACCCTGCTGTGGGCGAAGGTCCTTGGCATCCCGGCCTATGTTCACGGACATGGTTTCTACCGCCGCGGCCGGATCGGCGCCCCCTACAAGCTGATGATGAGGACCATGCTGAGGCTGGTCGCTTCCTATATCTGCTATGCCCCCATCGTTCGCCAGGCATTCCTCGATAACGGGCTTTCGGGGCGCAAACTGGCGGTAGCGCACAACTCGCTCATCAACCGCTTTCCCGTTCCGCCGCAAGAGAAGACGGGAACCGAGTCGGGAGTATTGTTCATCGGCAGGCTTCGGCGGGAGAGCCATCTGGATTTGCTAATGCGGGTGGTCGAACGAATCCGGCAAGACGATGGCCTGCCGGTGCGGTTGCATGTGGTTGGGGATGGCGAAGAGGCCAGCGCGCTGCGGGCACGGGCGCGGGATTGTCCCTGGATCGTCTTCCACGGCGGATTGTACGATGCGGAGCGAATCCGCCAGGTCTCGCTCGAATGTTTTGCCGGATGTTATCCGGGCAATGCCGGCTTGAGTGTTCTGCATATGATGTCTCTGAGCTTGCCCGTAATCACCCACAACAATATGCGGGCCCACGGCCCGGAGCCGAGCTTTATCCGGGACGGCGTGAGCGGCTTGTTGTATGACCATGCAGATGCCGAGCAGTCACTCTACCAAGCGGTCCGCTCGCTGGCCTCCGACCCGGCAAAAGTGGCGCAGCTGCGGCAACACGCTTTCGCGGACTACCGCGCCCTGGCGAATCCGAGTCTGGCGGCGAGGCTTTGGACGATTATTCGCGAAAGCGAAAACCAGCGGCGCGGGAGAATCGCCGGTGAAGCATTCCCGGCCGCGGAACTTTCTGCGCGAGCGCGCACCGGAGCCGAGCATCCATAGTTAGCTGCCGAGCCTCTGGCGCTGTCCAGGAACAATCCTCAAGAACAATCCAAGAATAAGAATAAGAATTAGGATGAGAATCTTTTGCTTCCTCCTCTTGGCGATCCTGCTTGGCACCTATGGGCTGGTCCTCGGCCGGACCAAGAGAAACTCGACCGCCTTGACGCCTCTGCTGGGGTGGCTGGTTGGCCTGGGATTCTTTATGATCGCTCCGCTCACGATTTTGACGCTCAACGGGGGATTCCAGCAGCCCGCGGTCTATGACGTGAACGGGTCGTGGGACGAGGTCAACCTGGCCAGTTGGATCTTCTTTCGCCCTTACTTGATTATCTGGCTTTCGCTCATGCTCACCTGTTTCGTTGCCTGGCTCGGGAGTTCGAGCCGGTTGCCGGAAGGAGCCGGGGCTGGCGTCATCGTGCGCCGCCGGCTGGAGCGCGTCATTCTGACGGCCATGGCGCTGACGGCGGCCGGTTGGCTGGCAACCATCTGGCTGCAAGGCGGCGTCTCGCAGTTCCTGGTGTCGAACTGGTACACCCGCAACGCGGATTTGGCCGATCACTGGGGCCGCGTCTTCGTTCTCGGCGCGCACTTGTCGGTGACCAATCAAATGATCTTCACCGGAGCGGCGGCGCTTTACACCAGTGTGGGGTTGAAACAACAAGATACACGCGCGGGATTCACTTTGCTCATCTTGTTTTTCTTCTTGGTCGACATCGTCATCAGCGGGAACCGGATCTTCTTCGCACTCTATCTGCTGGCCTTCCTGACTTCTTGCTGGCTGTACCGGCGCAAGAGAATTCTGGCGGCGCTGCTCGTGGCCTCCCCGGTTCTCGTCCTGGTATTCAGCCTGTGGGGCTCGGTCCGGGGGAATCTCAGTACGATTCCTGATTCCGCCGGCGTGCAGGCGCTCGAAGTCGAAGTGGGGGACCGGGCCGTGACCCACCTGATGGGAGTGACCGAAGGTTCGGGTGTGATGATGCTCATGCACATGATTAACGACTTCGGCACTAAGTTCAACTACCTGTACGGAGGCACATACGCGCGGCTCTTCACCTTCGTGCTGCCGGCGAGCCTCGATCCGGGCCGGCCTCCGGACTTCACGACTCTTGCGGCGCAGCTCTACGAACACACTGCAACGACCAGCCTCGGTTCGACGGCTCTGGGAGAAGCTTACGGCAATTTTGGGGTTGCCGGCATTCTGGCAATGCCGCTGCTGACCTGGCTGGCCGTCGCTTGCGGCGAGCGAATCGCCCGGGCGGGCGCGAAGCACACCCTGATGGCGGCCGTTTCCTTCGTGATGTTCGTTGCATTCGTGAGATTCCCGTTCGCTGAGAACACCATGACCTGGATCGCGGCGCTGCTGGCGATCTGGGCGCTTAAACTGGAAAACGGTCTTAGCCTTCCGGAGGACGGCTTTCGCCGTCCGCCCAGGCCCGGCAACAGCGCGGCCGCGTCGCGCCCCCCATTGCCCGCAGATGCGTAGCCGCTCCGTGAATAAGACGCCGGCTAAGCTGATTCGCGCCCGCATGCCGGAGCTCGATACCCTGCGCGGCATCGCGATCCTGGGAGTGATGTTTCTCCACGGCTTTTACTGGCAGTATTCCGGGTTTCACTTTTCACGTCCGCAGCGACTCGCGCTTATGGCCACCAAGCCGGGCTGGCTCGGCGTGAATCTGTTCTTTGTATTGTCGGGGTTTCTGATTACCGGGATTTTGCTCGATTCGAGAGGTCGGCCCGGCTACTATCGCCGTTTTTATACCCGGCGCGCCCTGCGCATTTTGCCGGCATACTATTCGCTGCTGATCCTGCTGGCTGTCTTGCGGCAAGCATCGGCGGCCTACCTGGGGCTGAGTTCGGTTTATCTGGCAAACGTCACGGTATTGTTTGGCGTGGCCAACGACTATGGCCCCCTATGGTCGCTGGCGGTGGAGGAGCACTACTACATTGTCTGGCCGGCGCTGGTGCGGCGTTGCGGCTTGCGGAGCGTGGCTATGCTGGCCGCAGGTATCTGCCTGGCGGAACCTTTGCTCCGGGCCGCTGCATTCAAGACGGGACACGCCAGCGGGATCGCGGCCTACACCTGGTTCGTGGCCGACGGTCTGGCGATGGGCGGCGGGTTGGCAGTGGTTCTCCGCACCTCGGTCAGCCGACGGCAACTCACGGCGATTTGCGCGCTGCTGCTCGGGCTCGCGGCCGGGGCCGCGGTTCTGGGCAGTCCGTTCGGCCTGTTGACCCGCGACAACCTGCTGGGCGCGGCCCTGCAGCATACGCTCATCGATTTGGCGTTCGCGGGAGTGGTCCTGCTAGCCCTGCTGTTGGGGACAGGTAGGTGGAGTGGATATGTGAATAACCCCGTGTTGGGTTTTCTCGGTTACATCAGCTATGGGCTTTATCTTCTCCATTTATTGATCTTCCGAATCTATGACAAGCTGTCTGAGCTTTTCTGGCCGCAATTGCAACCGCGCGATGGCCGCTTTGGGCTGATCGTGCTGAGGTTTGTATGCGTAAGCGGCCTCTGTATCGGATTGGCATACCTCTCCAGAAGGTTTTTCGAGGAGAGATTTTTGCGCTTGAAGGAGCGATTCACACCCAGCGGGCGCTGGGCGGCGGGCCGGCTATCTTCCCCTTCGTCTGGGAGCCAGCTTGCTTGAGGCTGTCCAGCGCGAACTGAAGGCTCTGATGCGTCCGATAACCAGCCGGCGCCGGCTGTTCGAAAGGGCGAAGTACCTGGGTGCGCGAATCCTGTCGCCGCAGGAAGGGAATGACTTGCTTGCGGGTTCGCTCGACCGCGCAGCCGCGGTGGGAAAGATCGGGGCGGCGGAAATCGCCGCGTTGCGTCACTATTTGCGGCGAGCGGACGGCAACGGCGATTGCGAATTCTGGCGGGGTTACGTGGCCAGAAACCTGCACCGCAACGCGGGGGTTTATCCCCCGGACCCGGCGATTTTCTCGCGTTTTTGCCAAACCTACGCCCAGGCGCTCGCCAGCCTGGATGTGCTGGCGGTGTGGTTCAATTTCGGAGAACATGCGGTTCGCCGGCGGTTTGCCCCCAGGGCAGCTTTAACGGAACTAGACGGGCTCGAACCTTATTACAACAACCGGCCTTGGAGCCAGCAGCTAGCGGGAAAACGCGTCCTGGTGGTGAGTCCGTTCGCGGCCACCATCGAAGCGCAGTATCGGCGCCGGCAGGAGATCTGGCGGGCGAAGCCGGAAGTGCTTCCGGATTTTGAACTGCGAACCATCCGTGTCCCGCTCAGTTCTTATTTAACGAACCCGCCATATCCCGATTGGTTTGCCGCGCTCGATGCCATGCGCCAACAAATGGCGGCGGCGCCCTTCGACGCGGCGATTGTCGGCGCCGGTGCGTGGTCGATTCCTCTCGTGGCGCATGCCAAGTCTCTGGGAGCATGGGCCATTCACTTGGGCGGTGTAACCCAAATCCTTTTTGGGATCAAGGGCCACCGTTGGGAGAGGAATGAGCGAATCATGGCTTTCTCGAATGAGGCATGGATACGCCCCTCGGCCAGTGAAACGCCGCAAAATGTGCAGGCCATTGAGGGTGGATGTTATTGGTAAGCTGCCATTTCTGGGGAAGGCCGTTCTGGGGGATCATTCTGGGGAAGACCATGGTTTTGGTGGTGAGGAGACCAGCATGACCGGATCCCAAGTTCCCGCCGCGATAGCGGAGTACCGAACCGCGGCGGATGTTTCGCCGGAGGAAACCAGAGACGCAATCGTTAACCCGGCCCATTGCGTCGTGTGTGCGGGGCTGACCGCGACCTCCGTGGGCGGCCTGTTTGACACCCGCTTCGGAATTGCCGGCAACTACGAAGTCCGCCGCTGTCTTCAGTGCGGCTTGGAGCAGCTTTTTCCGGTTCCGGCTCCGGCCCAGCTCAAGAATTTTTATGAGCACTACTACAATTTCTCCGGGGAGCGAGATACCGTCTATACCACCTTCAGGGAATGGTTCTTTTCGTCTCCTCTTTACCGGCTGTGGATTCGTCTCGACGGGGATATCTCCTTTCATACCCGCAAGGGCAGCGGGCGGCTGCTGGACATTGGCTGCAATGAAGGAAGAACTCTGAAAAACTACGCGCGCAATGGGTTCCAGGCGGAAGGCACCGAATTAAACGAAACTGCGGCGGCGGTTGCCCGCGCGGCCGGATTCCACGTTTTCACCGGCCAGCTTGAGGACTTCGCTCCCGCGACGCCATACGACGTTGCCGTGCTTTCCAATGTCCTCGAACACTCGCTGGACCCGAAGGCCATGTTGCTATCGGCTCACCGGTTGCTGAAACCCGGAGGCCAGGTTTGGATCAGCTGTCCCAACAGCCAAAGCTGGTTGCGTTCCGTCTTTGGGCAGTGGTGGATTAATTGGCACATCCCCTTTCACATCACGCATTTTTCTCCCCACGCTCTGCGCAATCTGCTGGAGGATAGCGGATTTCTGCACATTGAAATCCGGCAGATCACGCCGGCATTATGGGTAGCTTCTTCAATCGTTGCATGGCTCTTTGCCCGGGAGGGCAGGGCGACGAGGCAGCTAAGGAATGCGTTCCTGATTTTCGGACTGGTGCTGCTGTGCCGGGCGCTATTGTTTCCGCTGCTTTCCTGGGGCAACCGGGCGGGGCGCGGAGATTGCCTGGTCGCAACCGCCGCCCGGGCCGGTTGACGTTCGCAAGACCTTTTCAGCAGTACCGGAGTTCTAAATTATGGCTTCCGCTTCCAAATGGGTCTCCGCGGCTTGCGTTTCCGCGCGCAACCTGGCTCTGGGCGGCTCGGTCGCGTCGCTTTCGCTGCTGGGCAAACCGCGCACCCTGTTCGAGTATGCCACCGAGTCCCTTTTCCTTTATAAGTCGCTTTCCGGGAAACGGGGAATCCCCGAGAAATTTGTCTTCGAAGTTCTGCCCGGAGACAGGCAGTACGATCTCGCCATCGCCAATTTTCAGTGTGAAGAAGGGTGGATGAGGCGTACCGGCTCCTATTCCACCGACCTGATCAGCTTGTGCCAGTTGTGTCACGTGCTGAATCCCAGGAAGATCTTTGAAATAGGCACGCTTCGCGGCTATACCGCTCTGCACATGGCGATGAACAGCACTCCCGATTGCAGGATTTTTACCCTGGATCTGCCGAAGGGCAGCGCCCAGCCCGCGGTCCGATTGCGCACCACCCTGATGGATGACCTCCATAGCCAGATGGAAGTGGGAGAATATTACTTTTGCGGAACTCCCCACGCCCACAACATTCAGCTTCTTTTTGGAGACAGCGCCGCCTTCGATTTTTCCCCTTATCGCGGAAACATCGATTTGTTCTTCATCGATGGAGCGCACTCCTACGACTATGTGCGCTCCGATACGGAAAACGCGCTCCACTGCGTCCGGCCCGGCGGGGTGATTGCATGGCATGACTTTGGCAGGGTGGGGCTGAACGAAGTTTCCAAGTATATCCTCGAGCTATCCCGGAAGCTGGCCATCTACTCCGTTCCTGGCGGGTCGCTGGCGTTTGCCGTGCTGTAGGAGTCTATGTCATAGCTCGGGTGTCGTCCCTGACGGGACTCTTGCTCTCCCACTTCTGCTTTCCCCGCACTTACGGGCGGGGCTAATGAATGCCGCCGCTGCGCGACTCGGATGCAATTTGTTCCACTGTAAAAACGAAATCCTAGCTATGACACAGGCTCTGTAGGCACGGAAGTCCGCAACTGTCTGGCAGGCTCAGAGTCACAAACCTCGCGTTTCTGCAGCCATTCGATTGGACCCAAGATCATGAAGAAGGCCTTAATCACCGGCATTACCGGCCAGGATGGCGCTTACCTCGCCGAATTCCTGCTGGCCAAGGGATACCACGTGCACGGCATCAAGCGGCGCAGCTCTTTGCTGAACACCGAACGGGTCGACCACCTGTACGAAGACCCGCAGGTCGCCGAACGCCGGTTTTTCCTGCACTACGGCGACATGACGGATGCCAACAGCCTCATCCGCGTGGTGGAGAAGGTGCAGCCCGACGAGGTGTACAATCTGGCGGCGCAGAGCCACGTTGCCGTCTCCTTTGAGCAGCCGGAATATACCGCCAATGCGGACGCTCTAGGCACCTTGCGCCTGCTCGATGCGGTTCGGGTCCTGGGCCTGGAAAGAAGCGTCCGCTTTTATCAGGCCTCCACTTCTGAGCTCTACGGTTTGGTGGCCGAGACTCCGCAGACGGAGCGCACGCCGTTCCACCCGCGTTCCCCCTATGGAGTAGCCAAGCTGTACGCGTACTGGATTACCGTCAACTATCGCGAGGCCTATGGCATGTATGCCTGCAATGGAATCCTGTTCAACCACGAGTCTCCGGTGCGGGGCGAGACTTTCGTCACCCGCAAGATAACCCGCGCCCTCGCACGTATCACGCTGGGACTTCAGGATTGCCTCTACCTGGGGAATCTCGAGGCCCGGCGGGACTGGGGCCACGCCCGGGACTATGTTGAAATGCAATGGCTGATGCTGCAACAGGATGAGCCCGAGGATTTCGTCATTGCCACCGGGGAACAGCACTCCATCCGGGATTTTGTGGAGGCTGCGGCGGACGAACTGGACATTTCTCTGCGCTGGAGGGGGACCGGCGCCGACGAGAAAGGCTATGACGCGCGGGGAAACTGCATCGTGCAGATCGATCCGCGCTATCTGCGGCCAGCGGAAGTGGATTCACTGATCGGCGTCGCGGCCAAAGCCAGAGCCAAGCTGGGCTGGCGGCCTCGGGTTACGTTTCGCGAGCTGGTACGGGAGATGGTGACCGCGGACCTGCAGACCGCCGGGCGCGACAAGCTGGTGAAGACCTCCGGCTACAAGGTTTGCGCCTACCACGAATAGCCCATGCAGCTTTCCGACAAAATCTACGTGGCCGGGCACGCCGGCCTGGTGGGTTCGGCGCTGGTCCGGCGTTTGCGGCAGGCGGGCTACCACAACCTGCTGCTGAAGACTCACGGCGAACTTGACCTCGCGGACGCGCACGCCGTGCGGCATTTTCTTTTCGCGAATCGCCCCCAGTATGTCTTTCTGGCCGCGGCCAAAGTCGGGGGCGTCCTGGCGAATGACCTCTTTCCCGCCGATTTTATCTTCGAGAACTTGAGGATTCAGACCAACGTGATCCACGAATCCTGGCGCAGCGGGGTCGAGCGGCTCCTGTTCCTTGGTTCCAGTTGCATCTATCCCAAGCTGGCGCCGCAGCCGTTGCAAGAAAAATCCTGGCTGGCAGGCCCCTTGGAGTCCACCAACCGCGCCTACGCGGTAGCCAAGATTGCGGGGATCGAAATGGGGTGGGCCTACAACCGCCAGTACGGAACCCGCTTCCTGGCGGCCATGCCCACGAACTTGTACGGCCCCGGCGATCGCTATCATCCCACCCACTCCCATTTAGTTCCGGCCCTGATTCGAAAGCTGCATGAGGCGAAAATCACGGGCTCCCAGCAAGTGGTAATTTGGGGCAGCGGCACTCCCCGGCGGGAATTTCTGCACAGCGACGACGCTGCCGACGCCTGCATTTTTCTGCTGAACCTGCCGCCGCAAGCGTTCGTGCAACTTGCCGGCCGCGCCGACGGCGCGCCCCTGGTCAACGTCGGGTGCGGGGAGGATATGACGGTTCGGGAACTGGCGGCCCTGGTGGCCGAGGTGGTTGGGGTTACGCCATCGTTCGTCTTCGATTCCTCCAAGCCGGACGGCACTCCGCGGAAGCTTCTGGACATCGGCCGCCTGGGGTCGCTGGGCTGGAAGCCGCGAATTGGTCTGCGGGAGGGTCTTCGGCAAACCTATGCGGATTTTTGTTCCCGGGTGAACGAGCTCGATTCCGCCGGCGCCGCGCCGGCGAACCCAGTGACCCAGTGCGCATCCTGATTCATGGTCTCAATTTTGCGCCGGAACTGGTGGGGGTTGGCAAGTATACCGGCGAGATGGCGGAATGGCTGGCGGATCGAGGCCACGAGGTGCGGGCCGTAACCGCTCCGCCGTTTAACCCGCAGTGGAAAGTGGCTCCTGGATTCTCGCCCTGGCGCTATTCGCGCGAAGCGACAGGCCGCTTGACCGTGCTGCGCTGCCCGCTGTGGGTGCCGCGGCGGCCTTCGTCCACAAAACGCATATTGCATCTGGCGAGCTTCGCTACCGCGAGTTTTCTGGTCATGCTGCGGCAAATTCCCTGGAAGCCCGAAGTCGTGCTGGTGGTCGAGCCCACGCTGTTTTGCCTGCCGGCGGCATTGATTACCGGACGATTCTGCGGCGCCAAGACATGGTTGCATGTTCAGGATTTTGAAGCGGACGCAGGCTTCGGACTGGGGCTGCTGAACTCGGCCGGCCTAAGGCTCGCAGTGGGACGGGTCGAGAAAAAATTCACGGCCGCTTTTGACCGGGTTTCGACGATTTCCGAGAAGATGCTGGCAAGGCTCGCGCAAAAAGGGGTTGTGCCGTCCGCGTGCCGTCTGTTCCCCAACTGGGTGGATACGGATGCCATCTTTCCGCTGCCGAAGCCGAGTCCGTTGCGCGCGGAGTTGGGCATCTCCGCCGGACAGGTGGTTGCGCTGTACGCGGGAACCATGGCCCGCAAGCAAGGCTTGGAAGTGCTGGCGGAAACCGCTGGCCGTTTGGTTGCGCGCCAGGATTTGCGTTTCGTATTTTGCGGCGAGGGACCGGGCAAGCTGGGCCTCGCGAGTCTCACCGGCCAACTGGCCAATGTCCAATGGATTCCCCTCCAACCTTTCGAACGCCTCAACGACCTGCTCAATCTGGCCGATATTCATCTTTTACCCCAGAAAGCGGATGCCGCCGATCTGGTGATGCCTTCCAAGCTGACAGGCATGCTGTCCAGCGGGCGGCCGGTTGTGGCCACCTCCCGGCCTGATACTCAGCTCGCCCATACGGTCGAGGGCCGGGGAATTGTCGTCGAACCGGGAAATGCTTTGGCATTCGCCAAGGCGGTCGAACAGCTTGCGGAGGATCCCGGTTTGCGGGAGAAGCTAGGAACAAATGGCCGGAACTATGCGCTTTCTGAATTGGAAAAGGAGAGCGTCTTGTCCCGCTTTGGACAGGAATTGCTCTCTTTCGCCGCTACGAGTTGAGAGTAGCGGAAGGCGGTCGCTGGCTTTGCAGAAAGTATCTCATCCGTAAACCGGCTCTCGCCCGGCAGGGCAAGCGGGAACGAATCCTTATGCCATTTCAAGTTAGGGCGGCCTTGTCGATTGTCGCGACGACCCCGGCAGTTGAGGATTTCGGCGTCATTTTTTCGCCTTATTGGAAAAGCGCATTCCGTCAGGTCGTCAAACGCCTGACCGATGTCTTGGGCGCCGGCTCGCTTCTGATCGTGCTTTCTCCGTTCTTTCTCGTTCTGGCGATCGTCGTCAAACTCGGTTCGCCGGGAAACATTTTTTACCGTTGGAGAGTCGTGGGCCAGGGGGGCCAGCCATTCCTTAGCTACAAATTCAGGTCGATGGTCAGCCATGCCGATGACCTCAAGGCCAAACTGGAGGCGTCCAACGAGATGACCGGGCCGGTCTTCAAAATTACCAACGACCCGCGCGTGACCAAAGCGGGAAAATGGATGCGTCGCCACAGTTTGGACGAGCTGCCGCAATTCTATAGCGTTCTCAAAGGGGATATGAGTTTGGTGGGTCCGCGCCCTCCGCTGGTCAGCGAGTACCAGCGCTTCACCGGCTTTCAAAAGCGGAAACTGGCGGTAAAACCTGGAATGACCGGGTTGTGGCAGGTCAATGGCCGGAACCAGGTCAACGATCTTGATGCGTGGGTGCGCCTCGATCTCGAGTACATCCGCCGCTGGTCGCTATGGCTGGACACCAAGATTTTGCTTCGCACGGTGGCTGCCGTGTTCTCCGGTTCCGGCAAATAAGAGCCGCGGGCCGGGTTCTTCTCGAAGGAGCTTCTCTGAAATCATGCGCGTTCTCGTAACCGGTGGTGCGGGTTTCATCGGCTCCCACCTGGCAGACCGTTTCCTGCGCGAGGGTTTTCAAGTGCGCATCCTCGACAGCCTCGAGCACAGGGTTCACCCCAATGGATTGCCGCAGTATGTGCCCGCTCGCGCGGAGTTCATCCACGGCGACGTTACCGACCGCAACGTTCTGCTTTCGGCGCTGCAGGGTGTCGACATTGTTTCTCACCATGCGGCTTATCAGGACTATATGCCGGATTTTTCCCGCTTCCTGCAGGTCAATGCCGTGAGTACGGCGCTGCTGTTCGAACTCATCGTCGGGCAGAGGTTGCCGGTAAAAAAAATCATCGTAGCTTCTTCGCAAGCCGTGTACGGCGAAGGCCAGTACCGCTGCTTAGATCACGGGGGTTTTCAGCCGGTGCCGCGTTCGCCCCACCAATTGCAGCGTGGGGACTGGGAAGTCCTGTGTCCCTGCTGCGGGGGATCCGCACAGCCGCAGCCGCTCGAGGAGCGATCGAACAATCCCTATAACCAGTACGCCGTCTCGAAACTTGCGCAAGAGAAGACCGCTCTGGGACTCGGCTGGCTGCACGGTATCCCCACGGTGGCGCTGCGCTACTCGATTACTCAAGGCAAGAGGCAATCGCTTTACAACCATTACTCGGGGGTATGCCGCATCTTCTGTACCCGCGCTTTGCAGCATCTGCCACTGGCCCTTTACGAAGATGGCCATCAGACCCGCGACTTCGTTCACGTAGAAGACGTAGTGGAGGCCAACATGCTGGTGCTGGAGAAGGACGAAGCGAACGGCGAGGCGTTCAACGTCGGCAGCGGACGCGCTACCACAATCCTCGAATACGCCCACCACGTGCTCAACCGTATTCCATGCCCTGCGGGTCTCGATGTCTCCGGCGAGTACCGTCGCGGCGACAACCGGCACAGCGTCTCCAGCGTCGAAAAGCTGGGGCATCTGGGCTGGACACCCAAACGCGGCCTGGACGCCATTCTCGACGACTTTCTTGAATGGATCGAGAGCTCCGGCGGCATCCCCGCGCGCCTGCCCGATGCGATCGCCGACATGCGGGCTGCCGGTGTGCTGCTCAGCGCTACGCATTAGCGCCCGTGCCCATATCCAACATTTCTCGTTTCTCCCTCGTTTCTCCTCGTCCATGTGCATCGCAACATGTCCATCGCAGCAGTTAGAACAGGAAGAGCCAGACCACAACACTCGAGTCCAACGACAATGACAATGACAATGACGGCTGCATTTGACGTTCCCTCTTATCTTGAGGAGTTGTCCGGAACCATCCAGAAACTTCCCCTCCCGGCCATTGACCGCCTGGTCCGCGTGTTGCTTCAGGCGTACGAGACCGGCCAGACGATCTTCCTTTTTGGCAATGGAGGAAGCGCTGCTCTGGCCTCGCACATGGCCTGCGACTTGGGAAAGGGCACCGCGCCAGCCGCCGGCAAACGCCTGCGCGCGATTGCTCTTACCGACAATGTCGCCCTGATCACCGCATGGGCCAACGATACGCGGTACGAAAACATCTTCGGCGAGCAACTCGAAAACCTGCTTCAACCCGGGGACGTCGCCTTGGCCATCAGCGCCAGCGGGAACTCGCCCAACATAGTGGCCGCTCTGAGTTTCGCACGCCAGGCGGGGGCGACCACGGCTGGCATCGCGGGTTTCCAGGGAGGGAAAATGAAGCCCCTGTGCGATGTCTGTGTGGTGGTTCCCTCCGATAACATGCAGATCATCGAGGACCTTCATCTGTCCATCGCCCACTCCGTATTTCGCGTGGTGCGGCACGAGATCCAGAAGACGAACCACACCGGCGCCGCACTGGCTTCAACCGGCATTGTGCCCGACCACTCGCCAGCTTGCCTTCCTGGGTAAGACGAAGGAATAAAAGAGAGAAAACAGAGAGAACGAAAATGAAAGACAAGAGAAAAGAGATAACAGCCAAGCATGAAACCCGAACAGCTTCGTAACCGGATTTTGGCGGCCGACTTGGCGTGGATTCCCGTGGCGCTGGCCGCGGAACAAGCGCTGTGCTCCGGCCTGCGCTGCAGCCAGCTCCCGCTGGGACCGTCCAACTTTGTTGTCTATGTGGTCTGCACTGTCTTCGCATGGGTGTTGCTTTCGGAGAACATGCATCTGGACGGTTTTCGGGGGGGATGGCGGCTGTCGGCCCTGGTTTCGCATCTTCTGCTCGCAGCCGCGCTCCTGATGGTGCTCTTGCTCGCAGTCGAGAATGTGTCGGAGAGGTACGTGGGGAGACTAACGCTTAGCGTGTTTTCGCTATTTCTCCTAATTGGCTTCCTTTGCATTCGTGGGTTTGCGCTGCGCAGGGTGTTGCGGCGATACAAGAATGGGGAAGTCCATCGCGTCGTCATCCTTGGTTCCGACCGTTTGGCTACGGAATTAGCGGCGAAGTTCAACCACCATCCCGAACTCTTGTGCAAAGTGATCGGGTTTCTGTGTCCTGGAGGGGAGATCCCGGTGGCGCGACTCAGCCGAGACCCCGCTGCGGGTCCAGCAACCGTTTCTACGATGGAAGTGGTCGGCCTGTTGCGCCAGCACAACGTCGACGAGCTGGTAATGGCGCATACTCCGGCCTCGAATGAAATCTTGAATCTGGTTGCGCTTTGCCGTCAGCAAGCCATCCGAGTCAGCCTGGTTCCGCAACCCTACGAACTCTATCTTTCGCGTCCCAGCCTGTTGGACCTGGGGGGCTTACCCTTGCTGCAACTTGGGGAGATGGCGCCGCCCGCGTCGGCGCGAATCGGGAAACGTCTTCTGGATCTTGGGCTGGGTCTTGCTCTGGCCGCAGCCACTCTGCCGATTGTTCTGGTTTGCGGCGTGGCCCTCCGCTTTTCCACCGGCAGCGCCTTCCGGTGGGAAAGACGTATCGGCTGGCGGGGTGCTCAGTTCTCGATGCTGCGGCTCAACGTGGATCGCAATCCGCAAAACGGCTCACGTTTCGAGCGGATGCTGTGGCAGTTCAGCATCTCCGAACTGCCCCAGTTCTGGAATGTTGCTCGCGGAGATATGAGCTTGGTCGGACCACGCCCTGAAGGTCCTGAACGCGCCCACGGCTACTCGGCCTGGCAGCAACAACGGCTCTCCGTGAAACCGGGGATGACCGGATTGGCCCAAGTGCACGGGCTTCGCGAGCAGCACCTGTCCGAAGACAAAACGCGGCACGATCTGCAATACATGCTGCGTCCTTCGCTATTGAAGGATCTCTCGCTTCTGATTGAGACGATATGGACCCTGGCACTTCGTTTGATCCATGTACCCAAGCGCACGCTGAGCGGAAGTGTTACGGAAGGCGTCGGCGCTACACCCCAGTCAATTTCATGCCCTCCCAGCACCCATCCTTTTCCGGAGATGTTACAGCATGCTCATCGGACGCAGTCCGGTTCGGATTAGCTTCGGCGGAGGCGGCACCGACCTTCCCTCGTACTACGAGCAGTTTGGGGGCGCCGTTCTCAGCACTGCCATCAACAAGTACTTCTACACAATCCTGGGCAACCGGGCGGATGGCCGCATCCAGGTCATCTCTTCCGACCTCCGTCTGTTCGGGAACTGGAGCGATCTCGCCGCCCTGCCCACCAACGACAGCGGCCTGGAGATTCCTCTCGCAGTGCTCAAAGACCTGGGCGCGGACCTTGCCGCCGATCTGTTCCTGGCTTCCGAAATTCCTCCCGGCACCGGGTTGGGTTCTTCCGCCAGCGTTTGTGTGAATCTTCTGAAGGTGCTTACAACCTACTTGCGTTGCCCATTGTCAAAGTACGATCTCGCCGAGCGCGCCTTCAGCATCACCCGCTTCGGCCTGGGACGGCACGTGGGCAAGCAGGATGAATATGCCGCCGCTTTTGGCGGTCTCAACTACATCCGCTTCAAGCGGAATGGAGTAACCCAGGTCGAACCTGTCCAGCTTGATCCGGGTGTCCTTTCCGCCTTGCAGTCAAACCTCATGCTGTTCTTTACCGGCGCCGCTCACCATTCATGGGACATTCTCGCGGACCAGGAAGAATCCATCCGTCTGCCAGCCGGATCCGCTGTGGAAGCGCTGCACCAGGTGAAAGAGACTGCAGCCCTGATGAAAGAGGCTCTCCTGTGCGGTGACTTGGAACACTTCGGCCATCTGCTCGACGACGCCTGGCAAGCCAAGAAGCGCGTGTCCCATCGCATTTCCAACCCGCGCATCGACCGCCTCTATGAGGTAGCGCGCGAGCACGGCGTACTGGGCGGCAAGCTTACCGGCGCCGGCGGCGGAGGATTTCTTCTCCTTTACTCCGAACCCACGTGCCAGGATGACGTGCGCTCCGCGATGCAGCGCGAGGGCCTGCAGGAGATGGCCTTTGCATTCGACTGCCAGGGTGCCCAAGTCATCGTGAACGATCCTTTCATCGATCACGACGAGCACGCCGGCACGCGATGGGCCTTCGTGCCTCTTTCATCGGCGGCGTTTGTCTGAGGTTCATCCGGCATTTTGATCGCGAGACCCCACATTGAAAGCTTTCTTGCTAGCCGGGGGGCACGGTACGCGCTTGCGTCCTCTAACCGACTCCATTCCCAAGTGCCTCGTGCCGATTCGTGGCAGGCCTCTGCTCGATATCTGGCTCGATCTCTGTGCTCGTTCAGGCATTACAGAAGTCCTCATAAACCTGCATGCCCACTCGCAAACCATCGAGCGGCACCTCCAGCGGAGCGACTCATCGGTGAGCGTTCGTTTAGTCCATGAAGATCGATTGCTGGGTTCAGCGGGGACCCTCGCGGCAAATCGAGCCTGGGTCGGCTCCGATGCCGCGTTCTGGATCCTCTATTCCGACGTTCTCACCAACACGAACTTGAGGCTCATGAGTGAATTCCATTCCCGCCACGGCGGCGTCGCGACGCTTGGTCTCTACCAGGTGCCCGATCCTGCGCGCTGCGGTGTGGCCATTACAGACGATGCGGGAGTCATCGTCGACTTCGAAGAAAAGCCTCAAACCCCGCGCAGTAGTTGGGTCTTTTCCGGACTGATGGTGGCAAGTCCAAGTTTTTTCGATCTGATCCCATCCTGCATTCCGGCGGATATCGCTTTTCACGTCCTGCCGCGTCTGCTCGGCAAAATGCGGGCCTATCCCATCCAAGATTACCTACTCGACATCGGCACTCTGCCCAACTACCAAAGAGCACAGATCACGTGGCCCGGCAACGCGGTCTCCCCGGATCGAAGTGAGGATTCCGCCTCTGACTCGCCTCGATCAGCAAGCTGTGGGCCCCGGGCACAGAATTCCCCATCCGGAGAGATCTCATGAGCGTCGGACAACTGCGCGGTGTCATCTTTGACATGGATGGAGTCCTCGTCGACAGTCATGCGGTGCATCGCAAGGCTTGGCGCCTGTTTTTCCAAACGCTCGGCCGCGAAGTGCCCGAGGCTCAGCTAGATTTCATTCTGGACGGCCGCAAGCGCGGCGACATCCTGCGGCATTTTCTCGGGGATTGCCCGGATTCGGAACTCGAGGAATTCGGGAGGCGCAAGGATTGCATCTTCCGGCAAATGCGGCTCACGGTTGCCCCGGTTCCTGGCGTGGTCCGCATGGTGCGGGAGCTTCATGGCAGCGGCATTGCTTTGGCTCTCGCTACCTCAGCCAGCCGCAGCCGCGCGCGCTCGACGCTGCTTGAGCTGGGATTGCTGAATTGTTTCCGAGTTATCGTGACCGGGGAAGATGTGCTCTTGGGCAAACCTGATGCCGCTATTTACCGGCTGGCCTGTAGCCGCGTTGAAATCGAAGCCGGCCATCTGCTGGCGATCGAAGATGCCATCTCAGGAATTCGGGCGGCGGTGGGTGCTGGCTTGCGTTGCGTCGGAGTTAAGTTGCATGAGACGCCGGAAAACCTTACCGCCGCGGGCGCGGTACATGTAGTGCGGGACTTCGAATCTGTTTCCGTGCCTGGACTGGAAAGTATTTTGCTTCGTTGCGGTTCAATATCGCACCAGGCTGCCGCAGCTGGCCGGGGCTAAACGTTGAGGCCCTCGTTGCGGCAAACTTCCACGATCGAGAGCCGATCCGGCGCTCCAACCTTGCGCAGCATGCGATGTACATGGTTCTTCACGGTTTGTTCGGAGAGGTTCAGCCGGCTGGCCATTTCTTTGTTGGTGAGCCCCTGCTGGATCAGGCCCACCAATTGTTGCTCCCTGCGGCTGAGGCCCAGGCTGTTCTTGAGATGTAGGCTCGGGATGGCAGGCCGGTGCCGCGCCACCCACTGAAATAGCGCGACGGAGAGCGCGGCTGGGCAAACCGCTTCGCCCCCTGCAACCGCCCGAATGGTCCGTGCTACCTCCAAAGCCGAAGCATCTTTGAGTACGTACCCGACCGCGCCCGCTTGTACCACGCGAAGAAAAACGGCCTCTTCGGCCTCCATGCCCACCATTACAACTCTTATGGCGGGGTTCAGTTGATGCAGCTCACGCACCACACTGTGTTCCGCCAGAACCGGAGAGACCGAATCGAGCACCACCACGTTGGCTCGCGTCGAGACAATCTGCTCAAACGTTTCTGGGCCGTACGATCCCGCGCCGACCACATGGATGTCGTCCTTCTTTGACAGGATGCGCAACAAGGCTTCGCGCAGCAGTCGATTCTCAGCCAGCAAGAACACTCCGGCGACCGGTCCCGAAAATCCTGAAACTACAGTTCCCATCTGATAACCAACCCAGCCTCGTCCTCTCCGCTGTCTTTCAGTTCCATCCCGCCATAGCATTCATTCAGCCCGGACGGCAGGGCTCAGAGTAAATCCTCCGCCTACCTGAAAAACCACTCTCGCGCTGGTTGCCGTACTTCATTGCACAGGCCACTCTCAAACGCTAGCTGCCTCACAAACATGAGGTCAAGGGGAAAGCTCGTCCTCGTGAGCCGTGATTCCCGCGGTGGGAAAGTCTTCTCGGGATTCCCGAAATGGTCTCCAACGGAGAACCAGGGAGTCTCCGCGGCGTTCTGCACGCTTGCCTAATTCAGTTCTTCCGCGGCGTCGGCGCGGCCAGCAGATCCACAAACATCTTGTAAAACTTGTCGAGATCCAGATCAACCTGCACCTCGACCGGCTGGACCTCGATTTTAGGTTTATCCTGCTCCGTCCAACTCAGGGTGTTGCCGTAGCCGGCGCCGCGGTCCAGGTCCACATCCATAAAGAGCGTTTCCTTCTTCGTAATCACGCTCGGATCGAGCCACGCCGCCGCCGCCAGTTCATCCCACAGATAGTTGTAGTTGCCACGCAGGCGGGCATATTGGCCGATGTAACGCGCGGCCGGCGCGTCTCCCGCTTTGATGCGGTTAATCAGGTCAGCCGTCAGTCTCGTTTTTACCGAAATATCCACCGTCGTGCAGACGATTCTCTTCCACGGCGCCCGGAGCACGATGTGCGCCGCTTCCGGATCGAACCACAAGTTGAATTCGTGGGTTGGAGTGTTGACGAACTCGGGATCGTCCGTCTGCGGATTGAAGCTGCCGCCCATGAACACCAGTTCCTTGGCCAGCCTCGGAAATTCGGGATCGATAGAAATGGCAAGCGCCAGGTTTGTCATGGGGCCGCCCTCGTAAACGGTTACTTGGTTGGGAAATTGATGGACTATGCGCAACAGAAAGTGCGCCGCGTCTTCGTCGGCCGGCTTGGTCGTGGGTTTGCCTTCCGGCATCTCTCCCAATTGTTCGGACGGGTGATAGAACTTTGGAGTCCAGGCTCCCAGCCACGGTACGCTGCCGTATTGTCGCTCCCACATCTCCGTCTCATCCTGTCGCCTGACTAGCGGATACTCCGCTCCCGGCACGACTGGAATGTCCGTTCGTCCGATGAGTTCGAGCATGCGCAAGGTGTGCGCGACTTCCTCATGGAGCCACTGATCGCCCGTCACCACGGTGATGCCCAGGACTTCCGTTTGCGGCGACTGGATCAGCAACAGCATCGACTGCTGGTCCGTTCCGGCAGGTCCGGCGGCGTCCTGATCGATAATGATCTTCCGCTTCTCCTGGCCCAAGCATGGGAGGCATAACGCCAGCAGTACCGCCCCTGCCCAGAAACAAGCCCCGCTCAATTTCATCGATCGCCTCGTGCTGCCTTAGGGTCCGGCAGATTCTTCGATTTACAAAGTTAAAGGCAGACTGAGTCGACCTCAGTCTGCCCTATGTTAATCCCGCTCCACTCATCCCTAGAAATTCAGTCTGAGAGCAAACTGAATATCGCGCGAGTTATTCAGCGTCTGATTGACCACCCCGAAACTAGTGGGCGAGTTTATGTCCTGCTGTCCAGTGTCGCCGAGGCCGCTCAGAAAGTACTGCGGGTGGTTCAACAGATTGAAGAACTCGGCCCGGAATTGCAGATTCATCGCCTCGCGGAAGGACAACGGGAAGTCCTTGATGACCGAGAAATCCGTGTTCACAAAACGAGGGCCGTAGAGAGGTGCACGCGCGGCGGTGCCAAGCTCTCCGGCAGGCGCTCTCACGAATGCGCAAGGATTGAACCAATTCTGCAGCGTGTGGACCCGGGCCGGGCAGCTCGTACTGCCACCCTCCGGGCCGCCCTTGTTCGGGTCCCCCACCTCATCCGGACGGTTGAGACTGAAGCCGTTGTAATTGAAGAAAGTTCCCGAGTCCCCCGCCGCACCGGGGAAGATGTCCGCGTTGTCGCTATCGACGACAAACAGCGGAAATCCCGACTGGGCTCTCTCAATTAGATTCACTTGCCAATGTCCTAAGAGGGTGTTGGCGGCTCCGCTCCAGTTGCTGCCGTAGCGCTTGCCCTTGCCGAATGGCAGATCGTAGAGAATGCTGGCGGTAAAGACGTTGTTGAGGTTCAGTTGCGACAAACCCCAATCCAGCTTCTGCGTTCCGGGCAGCGGCCAGTACAAGGCGCCGGCGTTGGTGCCCAGGCCATCGGTCATGCCAGAGTCGAAGTTGCGGGCATAGGTATAGCCTACAAGGGCGTAAAGCCCGTGCCGCGCGCTCTTCGTCTCAGCTTTTATTTGCAGAGAATCATAACGGGCTGCGCCGACGCTGTTATTGCTGACGATGAACTGGAACGGTGTGTAGGGAGGGGCCGGAATGCCGCAGCCCAGCGTGTAGCCAGCCACGGTAGAGGTGCCGTTGCCAGGGCACGCGAGAGGCGAGGCTATGTTTTCATCCACCTGGCTCACCAGAATATGTGCGCTGCGCGAGCCGGCATAACCTGCGGTCAGCACAACATTCCCGGGCAGTTGATGCTCAATGTTGAGGTTGAATTGCTGCACCACACCCTGCTTGAAATTGCGGTTCTGGGATTGAATGGTGCCGGTGTAGGAGCTTGGGTTCACAGGTGCGTTATAAACTGCACCGCCGGCGACCGGCGTGGTAGAAGGGGTGCCGACCGGAAGGAGGAAGCCACTGGATAAGTTCACGCCAGAGGTGAAACCAAAAATGACGTTGGGATCCACTTCCGCGTAGTAGGGCGGGTTCTGCCACAATCCCTGTCCGCCCTGGTTCCACGAGGAGTCGTGGAAGATCGCGTAACCGAGGCGGATTGCGGTGCTCTGGCTTCCCATGGGCTTCCAAGCGAGCCCGATACGCGGCTCCAAAGCGCTTTTGTCAAGCTGGATACCCACGCGCCCGTCGGAAGCAATGCAGTTCGTGCAGCCACTCACGGCGGGGCTGCCCTTCGGAACGTAAAACTGTTTCGTCACCAAGTCGAAGTTCGACTGGCGATTCTCCACTTCGGTTTCAGGCGTCACCACAGCCCAGGCCAGTCCGATGTTCACGGTCAGGTTGCTCGTCACGCGCCAGTTATCCTGGACGAACGGGCGAATCAGCTTCCAACGCCGGCCGACGGTCGCGCCCAGGAACGTTTGATCGTGGGCGGCAAAACTCCCCATCCCGCCGAGAAGGGTATCGGCGATGTCATCGCCCGTTTGATTGCCAATCTCCGAGACGAAGCCGTCCTGGAAGGCGTTATTCCTGACATTCATTTGGTTGTCGCGAAATACCCCGCCGAACCGGATCTCATGTTTGCCCCGAATCAATTCGAGCGTATCGGACACCGAGTAGACATTGCTTCCACCCTGGTAAGGGGCATATCCGCGGTCCCCCACGGAGTAGTAGCTGGACATCGAGAACGAAGTCATACCACACCCTTCGCAGTCGTTGCTGGCCTGGTTCAGGCTCGCGGGATAGCCGGTAAAACTGTCGCACGCGCTCCCTAAATCGGCGCCGGGAATCGGTGCGGGCAGGCCGGTTACTGGATCGACCAGCCTCGCCGCCTTACAGCTACCGGTGCCAAAAGAAAGAATGTGGTTGAAAATCCGGCTGAAGCCGGCATTGAACTGGTTGATCGTATTCGGGGACAGAATGTGGGTTTCCGACAGCGCCAGATTGCGACCGTGGTTGTCAATCAACTGCGTGCTGCCAAAGGCGGTGGCTTCGGCGAATCCCGGGGAACCGCCCGGCACGAAGTTGGTCGCCTGATCGTAGCTGAAGCGCGCGAAGATCGAATCCTTGCTGGAAAAATTGTGATCGAGGCGGGTGTCCCATGTGCCTTCGTTGAGCTTCCTATCCGGCACTTCGGTGTAGTTAAAATCCAGGGCCGCGTTGTTCGCGTTAGGTGCGGGATAGAGGCTAAGCACGGCGAGGCCAACTGGATTGGCCATGGCGCCAGGGATTATGTTGCCTGGGAAAGCCAGGCCAGTAAAAGGATTCACGAGATTGGGGAACGCAACCTTGTTGTTGTACTCAGGGTGAGGAACACCGCGGGTAAGGCCGAACGGATCCAGGCTGAAATCGAAATCGCCGTTGGCGTTCGGCGTCCTCATTGCAAGCGACGGCACCACGCCCGTAAACGGAATTCCCTTGCGCTGCATTTTTGCCTGATAGTCGGCGAAGAAGAACGTTTTGTCCTTCTTGATTGGGCCGCCGAAAGAGCCGCCGAACTGGTTGAGATTGAATTGCGGCGTTTTGTTGACGAAAGGTGTGCTGGCGTCGAGGACCGTGTTGCGAAAGAATTCAAACAGCGACCCGTGAAACTGATTCGACCCTGACTTCGTGGTGACCAATACCGTCGGACCGGCTCGTTCTCCGTATTCCGCGGAGTAGTTATAGGTCAATACTTTGAATTCCTGAATGTCGTCGATCGAAGAGAAAATCGCAATCCCGCCCTCATCTAGTTGATTGTTATCGTTGCCATCGAGCAGCCAATCGGTGCTCTGTTCGCGAGAACCCCCGACCGAAAGCGAGAACGATCCGCGAGTGGAGGCTTCACTGCTGGCAGCGCCATTGAAGAAACTCACCGGGCTGGTTGACGCGGTGGTGCCCGGCGTCAGCGTCGCCAGTTGCACGAAGTTGCGGCCGTTTAAGGGGAGATCGGCGACCTCCTCGGACGTGATGACCTGGCCTAACGTTGGATTCGCGGTTTCCACAGCCACTTCGGTTGCACTTACTTCGACCGCAGTGGTAACAGACGCGGGTGCGAGGGCGAAATCCACTTCGCGATGCTCATCGACTTGCAGCCGAATGTCTTTCTGTTCGGTAGTCTGGAAACCTTGGGACTCCATGCGAATCGTGTAGAACGCCACCGGCAGCAGGGGGATCAGGTAATGGCCTGAATCGTCGGTTTTCGCCTCGCGAGAAACGCCCGTGCCTTGCGAGGTGACCTTTACCTTCGCGCCTGACACCACAGCGCCCGCCTTGTCGGAAACAGTGCCCGAAAGACTGCCAGTTGCCTGGCCGTAAAGGAGTGGACACACCGAAAGCACAAGCGAAAGGAAAACGACACCGAGCAGCATCCTCTTATTCAACATTACAACCCCTTTCGGCGGCCCCGCACTGAACGACGAAGTGACTTTCCGTTCCGTATTGATGCTGGGAGTGTTTAGACCGTAGAACGGCCTTATAAATTGCCGCTCCTTCTCAAGTCAAGACTTTTCGGCAGTATATAAATAATTAGCTGGTGTCTTCAGGCTCTCTTTTTGGAACAGGTTCATGAGCAAAACCGCTTGGTGGCTCTGGAGAGTGGGCCTTGTTTGGGTGACACGGCGAAAGCCGAGCTAGTTTCGGCCTCGAACAGCCCACTCTGCATCAAACCGCCGGCGATCATAAAAAGATTTTTGCGTTCCGACGCCTGTCGTCGAAAGTGCAGCATACAGATTGGCGCGCCGCACGGCCTCTCGTTCCGGTACTCCTTCTGCGAGGAACACCGCGAAGCTCCCGATGAATGCGTCGCCTGCGCCAGTGCTGTCGATACTTTTTACGGCAAACGGAGGTACGTGCTCGCTTAAGGCGCCGCCCGCGAGCAGGGATCCGTTGGCTCCCAGCGTAATAATGACGTGGCGAATACCGCCCGCCACCAGTTTCTCCGCACACTTCTTCGCGTCCTCGACATTCCGTACCGCAATCCCGGTAATGGTTTCGGCTTCACTCTCATTTGGAACGAAGTAATCGAGGCCCGTTAGCGCGCCCATGTCGACGGGCTGACCGGGTGCCGGGTTCAGGATGCAGCGAATTCCCTGCTTTCGCGCAAATGCGATCGTGTAGTAGACGGTTTCTAGCGGAATCTCAAACTGGAGGACAATACAATGGGCGGTTTTCAAGGTCTCGGCAGCGGCGTCAACGTCCGCCGCTTTCAACGCGTCGTTCGCTCCTTTCACCACCAGAATGCGGTTTTGCCCGTTGGGTTCGACGAAGATCGGTGCCACGCCGCTGGACAATCCCTCGACTTGCTTCACGTGGCTTGCGTCGATGCCAAGTTTCTTAAAGTTCTCGATTGTGGCCGGACCAAACAGGTCGCTTCCAACTCGCGCCACCATGAACACATCCGCGCCACAAAGGCGCGCTGCGGCCGCCTGATTCGCGCCCTTACCCCCGAATCCGAGATCGAATCTCTGGCCGAAGATAGTCTCCCCGGGTTTCGGGAACCGATCCGTGAATGTCGTCAGATCGATGTTGGCGCTTCCAACCACCGCGATGCGAGGGCGCGCGACCATAGCTTCTTTCGGAGAACCGTTCGAACGCCGAGTTTATTTGGCACTCGCCGTTGTGTCAACGGAGACGGGCCTGCGTACCCGTGAGGATCGCATCCTGCTGGGGTGAATACCTGTGGGTGAATACTTGTGGCGCGAATAAAAGAGGAGTACAGTTACAAACTTTCCGGTCGTACGACGCCTTAGGGGGAAGCGATGTTCACGCCGTCGAGTCTGAGCGTTGCGCTGTTGATGATGATCATGAGCGCCGTTTGCTGGGGCTCGTGGGCGAACACCTATAAAGGCGTTAAGGGCTATCGTTTCGAGCTTTTCTACTGGGATTATGCCGTTGGCATCTTTGTGGTCTCACTGGTGCTCGCCTTCACAATGGGGAGCACAGGGAACGACTCCTCCAGTTTTCTGAACAACCTCCACTCGGCGGACACCGCGAACATCGCCAATGCACTCATCGGAGGGGCGCTGTTCAACCTCGCCAATCTCCTGCTCGTGGCTGCGATTGATATGGCCGGACTGGCCGTCGCGTTTCCCATTTCAATCGGAATCGCGTTGGTGGTCGGAGTTGTGCTGAGTTACGCGTTGCAGCCCAAGGGGAATGCCATCTTCCTGGCCCTTGGCGTCGCCTGCGCGTTGATCGCGGTGCTGTTGGATGGCAAGGCGTATGGCAGTCTCGCGGCTGCAGGTCGCTCCATCTCAAAAAAGAGTCTGATCACATGCGTGGTGTCAGGGATTCTGATGGGCCTGTGGGCCCCATTCATGACGCATGCAATGACCCGCGGCAATGCTTTAGGACCCTACAGCGCCGCCGTGTTCCTGACGCTGGGAGCGTTACTCTCTTGTTTTATCTGGAATATTTATTTCATGAAACACCCGCTGGTGGGAGAGCCAGTAAGTTTCAGTGGATTTTTCGGCGGGCCTGCCTCAGGGCATCTGCTGGGGCTTCTTGGTGGATTCATCTGGGGCATTGGCACGGTCTTCAATCTAGTGGCCGCAAGCTTCACCGGCGTTGCCATTTCGTATGCCATCGGCCAATCCGCTCCGATGGTTGCGGCGCTCTGGGGAGTTCTCGTATGGAAAGAATTTGAGAATTCGGGATCTCGTGCCAAAGCCTACCTCGGCCTGATGTTCGTCTTCTATGGATTGGCAATTTTCCTGGTCGTACGGGCGAATGGCTAAGGCGGGCCTATTTCCCGGGCCTATTTCCCTTTGACCCGATTCACAAATAGCTGCAAGAACCGCTCGGCATCTGAAGCCACGCAAACTCGCGCATTCGGTTTCAGATCGATGACGCCCTCGATTTCGTAGTGGTCTCCATGCAAGACGTTGAGCTCGTTTGAGCCCATGCGGTTCGCCACGGTTTCTCCGCGAGTATATTCACCCTTGGTCTCGACATCGACGTGCATCTCCTTCAGCGTACCTAGCGTCGGATCCAGAGCGATCCCCACCGCCAGCGGATCATACATCGCGGCCCCGCTGTATCCGCTCTTCTCGCTGCGAGTCAAATAGAAGTCGGCAATTTTAGCGATGAAGTCGCTCTGCGGTCCGTGGGACGACTGGAGCTCCGCGAGATACTTTCGCGTAATCAGCGTTCGCTCCCCTATGTCGGAGCCGACCATCGTCACCATCCAGCCCGCATTGAACACAATCTGGGCCGCTTCGGGATCGTTATAGATGTTGGCTTCCGCCGCACCGTTGACGTTCCCGCCGGTGATCGAGCCGCCCATGATGACGATATCCTTGACCAGGGCCGCAATCGAAGGATCTTTCGAAACCGCAAGTGCGATATTGGTCAGCGGCCCTACCGGAATCAGCGTGATCTCATGCGGGTATTTATGGACCATCTCGATGATGAGATCCGGACCAAACCGGGGATCCGCTTTGCATTTGGAAGGCGGCAATTGGACGTTCGCCAGTCCGTTCTTGCCATGCCAGAACTGCGCGGTAATCAGCTTCTGATTCAGCGGATGTTGCGCTCCACCCGCGACCGCAACGTCGCAGCGTCCTGCAAGCGAAACGATCTTCAGCGCATTCTCCAATCCCTGTCGCGCATCCACATTGCCCGGCACCACCGTCAGCGCTTCCACCTTGAACTCCGGAGAATTCAAAGCGAGGATGATGGCCATGGCATCGTCGGTGCCGGGATCGGTGTCAATGATCACCCGCCGCGGTGTGGCTTGCGTTCGAGCACTCGTCAGAAAGGCTAGAACGCAGAACGAAATGAGGATGGATGCACTCAGAAGTCGCTTCATGGGAATAGTCCTTTCTCGAATGCCGGTATGCCTATAGCAGCATGCCCGCGATGGATGCCGACATCAGGTTGGCCATGGTTCCCGCCAGCATCGCGCGAATTCCCAGCCGCGCCAGTTCGCTCTTCTTGTTCGGTGCGAGTGCGCCGATGCCGCCGATCTGGATTCCGATTGAACTGAGATTCGCGAAGCCGCAAAGCGCGAACGTGGCAATCGTGAAAGAGCGCGGATCGAGCGTCGCCCGCATCGGTCCGAGCATGGAAAATGCCACCAACTCGTTCAGCACCATGCGTGTGCCGAGCAGGTTGCCGATGATTCCGCAATCATGCCAGGGAATGCCGATGACCCAGGCAATTGGCGCAAAGAGTACTCCGAAAATCCTTTCCAGGCTCGCGGGAAACCACAGGATGCCGTGGCCGGCCAGCCAGTTGTGTACACCGCCCAGGATGCCATTCGTGAGCGCGATCAGGGCGAGAAACGAAATCAGCATGGCGGCGATGTTCAAGGCCAGATGAAGGCCATCGGTCGTCCCGCGGGCGACCGCGCCGAGCAGATTCTCTTCTTTCTCGGCTTTCTCTTCGTCTTCGCGCATCACAACTCTTCCGGCGGTTTTCGGCTGCTCCGTTTCGGGCACAAGCATCTTCGCCATTAACAGCGTTCCAGGCGCCGTCATGATGACCGCGCTCAACAGGTGTTTGGGCTCGATGCCGAATGCGATGTAGGCCGCCATGATCCCGCCGGAAACGTGCGCCATGCCGCTGGTCATCACGGTCATCAGTTCTGATCGCGTGAGATCGGGCAGAAATGGCCGGATGGTCAATGGCGCTTCGGTTTGTCCCATGAAAATGCTGGCGGCCACATTCAGAGACTCCGCGCCGCTTGCGCCCATCACGCGGGTCATAATCCATGCGGCGATCTTAATGATGAACTGCATGACACCGTAGTGGTAAAGCACGGCGAAAAATGCGGCGATAAAGATGATGGTGGGCAGCACCTGGAAAGCGAAATAGAAGCCCAGGTGGGACCCTTGTTTCCCGAGTTCCCCGAAAACAAACTGCGAGCCGGCAAAAGCGTAACTGAGCAAGCGATTGACTACATCGCCGGCTTTCTGAAAAATCCGCCGCCCGGCGTCGACTCTCAATACAAATACCGCAAAAACGAACTGCAAGCCCAAACCCCACGCCACTGTCTTTAGCCGAATGGCGCGGCGATTGGTCGAAAAGGCATAGGCCAATCCCAGCATGGTCAAGAGGCCGAGGATTCCGGTGTATCGTCCCATTCAGTTTTTTTCTCCGGTTTTTCCGATCACGCGGTGGATCAACGGCCTGTTCTCGAGCACGCGCGAATCGGCAATCCGATAGCTCTCTTCGAGCAGTTGCCGGGCACGAGCCGCGCGGGTTTCCGCATTGTAGTAAATCGTCGCGAGCGGCTCGCCGGCGGAAACGGCATCCCCCACTTTCTTGTGAAGCACGATGCCCACCGCGGGATCGACCGAATCTTCTTTGCGTTCGCGACCGCCACCAAGAATGACGCATGCGATACCAACTTCTTCGCACTGCAGAGACGCGAGATATCCATCCTTCGGGCTGGAAAGCATCATCGCATGACGAGCCTGAGGCAGTTTCTTGGGATCGTCGACCGCTCGCGGATCTCCGCCCTGCAGTTCTACCATCTGGCGAAACTTGTCGAGCGCTTTGCCGGAAGCGATCAGTTTCTCGCTTTGCTTTCTTCCTTCCGCGACCGTATCGGAGACTCCGCCCAGATGCAGCATCCAACCTGCAAGTTCGAGACAAAGCTGGCGCAAATCCTTTGGTCCTTCTCCGCGCAGAACCTCCACTGCTTCGATCACCTCAAGCGCATTGCCGATCCTGCATCCCAGCGGCTGGTCCATGTCCGTGATAAGTGCGACCACGAGCTTTCCCATCCGCTCGCCAGTTTCAACCATCAGTTCAGCAAGAAAGGCGGCATCCTTTTCCGTCTTCATGAACGCCCCGGAACCGGTCTTTACGTCGAGGACGAGCGCGTCGATGCCTTCCGCAAGTTTCTTGCTCATAATGGACGCGCAGATCAGATAGGGGCTTTCCACCGTGCCAGTCACATCGCGTAGCGCGTAGAGCTTGCGATCGGCGGGAGCGATTTCGGCGGTCTGGCCAATCATGGCGCAACCACAGGTCTCAAGCACGCGGCGAAACTGAGCGAGGGAAAGATTCACGTTGAAGCCGGGAATAGCCTCAAGCTTGTCCAGCGTGCCTCCCGTATGTCCCAGACCGCGACCGCTGATCATGGGCACCGCAACGCCTGCGGCGGCCGCAAGCGGCGCCAGCACGAGTGAAGTCTTGTCCCCCACTCCGCCGGTCGAGTGTTTGTCGACTTTCTTCGCGGGAAGCGAAGAGAGATCGAGCACTTCGCCCGAGCGCAGCATGGCATCCGTCAGCGCAGCGGCCTCGGCCCGCGTCATGCCCCGCAACACCACCGCCATCAGCCACGCCGAGACCTGATAGTCGGGAATATCACTGCGAGTGTACGCGTTTACCAGCGACTCGATTTCGTACCGAGACAGCTCGCCGCCATCCCGCTTTTTGCGGATCACATCGATGGCACGGAAAGTCTGCGTGGTGGGTGGGGTCTGGCTCACGGGAGGCGAAATCCTTCCGGGAGGAGTTCGGTGATGTGAGCCTGTTTTGGCCCCTTCGCCCCCTGGAAAAAAATCGTTGCATCGGGACCGAATTCGTAAATGACCTGACGGCACGCACCGCAGGGAGAACAGGGCACTCCTTGGCCGTTGACTACAGCGACCGCGCGGATCTCGATCATGGGTCCAAGCTGCGCGACAGCCGAGAAAATCGCCGTGCGTTCGGCGCAGTTGGTCATTCCGTAGGAAGCGTTCTCCACATTGCACCCCGGAAAGATTTTTCCGTTCGAGAGGAGGATGGCGGCCCCGACCCTGAACTTCGAGTAGGGTGCGTGGGCGTTCTTCATGACTTTCTTCGCGGACCGCAGCAGTGTCGCTCTTGCATCGGCAGGCAGCGTTTTCTTGCGCATAACGGGAAAGGTCTCGCGGCGAAACGGCGAAATCGAGGGCCATTGTAAACCCTGGCCAAACTATTCAACGCTTTTTCTTGGAGCGCGATGAGTGAAGCGAGGATTGCCGTGCACCGCAACTCGCGTTGTGAGGATAGCCTGCCGTACAATTACAGCGCGAGAAACGGCTCGTGGCGTGGTTGCCGTCCCGCGGGTGAAGCGAAATCCAGTGCCGGTAGATCACAACCATCCCGAAGCAGCGCACGAAATTGCGCGTAGGGCGGCAAGCGAGCAGCCGCCTGCCGGAACTTCCATTGCCGCCCTTGGTGGCCGCCCTCTCCAGCCAAACTTTGGAATTCCTCTCGACCTGAATTGGGTGCGGGAGGTTCGAGTAAACCCAAGCGCGGTGGAACGCCGCGCCCAGACGCAGGTAGCGCGAAGAACGGTGAAGAAAGAATGGCAGGCGGCATGGCTTCTGCGGGCGATCACCTGCATGGATTTGACCACGCTTTCCGGCGATGACACGGAAAAGCGGGTGCGGCGCCTGTGTGCCAAGGCTCGGCAGCCGGTACAGCAAGATCTCGTGCACAAGCTGCAAATTGAAGAACTTGGAGTGAAAGTCGCAGCGGTTTGTGTCTATCACGCGTTTATTGAAACGGCGCTGTACGCCCTGGAAGGAAGTGGCGTGCACGTCGCAGCGGTGTCCGCTGGCTTCCCAGCAGGTCTATCGCCGCTGGCGGAGCGGGTTGCAGAAATTCGCCGCTCGGTGGAGGCGGGCGCCCACGAGATTGACGTTGTGATCACGCGAGCCCATGTGTTTGGCGGCCGCTGGCAGGCGCTGTATGACGAAATTGCGGCCTTCAAACAAGCCTGCGGATCTACTCGCATGAAGGTCATCCTGGCGACCGGCGACCTGCTCACTTTGCGCAACGTGGCGCGCGCCAGCGTCGTAGCCATGATGGCGGGAGCCGACTTCATCAAGACCTCAACCGGCAAAGAACCCACCAATGCCACGTTGCCCGTGGGCTTGGTGATGACCCGCGCCATCCGCGAATATGCCGGGCAAACGGGAATGACCGTGGGGTTCAAGGCCGCCGGTGGGATTCGCACTGCGAAGCAGTCGACCGACTGGCTGGCCATGATGAAAGAAGAACTCGGGCAGTCGTGGATGCGCGCGGAGCTTTTTCGCTTTGGCGCCAGTGGCTTGTTGGGCGATATCGAGCGGCAACTGCAGCACCATGCGACGGGACGTTATTCGGCGGAGTATCGTCATCCGATAGCGTAGTTGCCAGCGTAGTTGCCAGAAAACGAGAGAATCGAGCCGAACTGCATGAGTATTGCTAACAAATTTGTGACGATGGAGTACGGTCCCGCTGCGGAAGATCCGAAAGAAGCGCAAGCCTGGCTGGAGCGCCACGGCCATCGCTTTGGACATTTCATTAACGGTGCATGGCAAACTCCGGCCGCCGGCGAACATTTCGACACGCTTGATCCTTCGAATGGAGAAAAGCTGGCCTCGATTGCTCAGGGTTCATCCGCCGACATCGACGGTGCTGTGCGGGCTGCGCGCGCAGCGTTTCCAAAGTGGCGTGCACTCACTCCGCATGTCCGGGCACGTTACTTGTACGCCCTGGCGCGATTGGTGCAGAAACATTCCCGTCTTCTCGCCGTTCTGGAGACGATGGACAACGGCAAGCCGATCCGCGAAAGCCGTGACATCGACATTCCGCTGGTATCGCGGCACTTCTACTACCATGCCGGCTGGGCGCAACTGCTCGATCAGGAGTTTCCCACGCACGAAAGTTGCGGTGTTGTGGGCCAGATTATTCCCTGGAATTTTCCGTTGCTCATGGCGGCGTGGAAGATCGCTCCGGCTCTAGCCACCGGAAACACGGTGGTCTTAAAGCCCGCGGAATTCACTCCTCTGACTGTTCTCGCTTTCGCCGAGCTTTGCCAGGAAGCCGGATTGCCCGCCGGAGTCGTCAACATTGTGACTGGCGACGGCTCGACCGGCGAGGCCCTGGTGAAACATCCCGACGTGGACAAAATCGCGTTCACTGGTTCGACTGAAGTCGGACGCGCGATTCGAAGTGCCACGGCAGCAACTCACAAACGTTTATCGCTTGAGTTGGGAGGCAAGTCTCCGTTCATCATCTTCGACGATGCTGACCTGGATAGCGCAGTCGAAGGGTTGGTGGACGGAATTTGGTTCAACCAGGGGCAGGTATGCTGCGCGGGCTCGCGCCTGCTGATGCAGGAAAGTATTGCCGAGACTTTGCTCGGCAAAATCAGGGAGCGCATGAGCAGCCTGCGCGTCGGTCTTCCTCTGGACAAGGCGATTGACATCGGTGCGATCGTTGCGCGTGTGCAACTGGATCGTATCCAGCGCATGGTTGAGCAAGGGGTCGCAGACGGCGCCATCTGCTGGCAACCGCAGGTAGCATTGCCTTCGCGCGGCTTTTACTATCCGCCCACGCTGCTGAGCAATGTGCATCCAACATCCATCGTTGCGCAGCAGGAGATCTTCGGACCTGTGCTGGCTGCGATGACGTTTCGCACTCCGAAAGAAGCTGTTGAATTGGCCAACAATACGGTCTATGGTCTGGCGGCATGCGTTTGGAGCGAGAACATCAACGTAGCCTTGCATATTGCGGCGCAACTGAAAGCCGGCGTCGTCTGGGTGAACTGCACGAACTTGTTCGACGCATCCTGCGGTTTCGGCGGCTACCGCGAGAGCGGGTACGGGCGCGAGGGTGGCAGGGAAGGCCTGCTCGAATATATGCAACCGGCGTGGTTCAAGAACGCTCCCAAGTTGCCCGCCGCGCACACGCCCGCGGCTCCGCAGACAGCAGGCCAGCCGGAAGCTGGCACGCCGGCCATTGATCGCACCGTGAAGCTCTACATTGGCGGCAAGCAGGCGCGGCCGGACTCTGGCTACAGCACGGAGGTGCGTTCAGCCGATGGCCGTTTGTTGGGCGAAGCTTCGCTCGGCAACCGCAAGGACATTCGCAATGCTGTCGAAGCCGCCCGTAAGGCGGATGTATGGGCGAAAGCCACCGCGCACCATCGTGCGCAGGTGCTTTACTACTGCGCCGAGAACCTCTCCCAACGCCGCGACGAAATTGTTCGCGGACTCACGGCGGTCGTCGGTGCGAAGCAAGCCGCCGCAGAGTTGGATCTCGGGATCGAACGCATTTTTTCGTACGCGGCTTGGGCCGACAAGTTTGACGGCGCCGTGCACAATCCTCCGTTCCGCAACATCGCCATTGCAGTGAACGAGCCGCTCGGAACCATGGGCATCATCTGTCCCGCGGAAGCGCCGCTGCTGAGTTTTCTTTCTCTTGTGATGCCAGCCCTCGCTGTCGGCAACACCGTCATCGCGGTTCCCTCGGAAACGTACCCGCTCATCGCCAGTGATCTCTATCAGCTTTTCGACACCAGCGATCTGCCCGGCGGCGCGGTGAACATTGTAACGGGCTATGCTTCGCAACTTTTGAAAGTTCTCGCTGAGCACGACGATGTGGACGCCATCTGGTCTTTTGGAGACGAAGCCAGCGCCGCTGCCGCAAAAGCGATGTCGATCGGTAATCTAAAACAGGTTTGGACCAACGAAGGCCGAGCCATCGACTGGTTCAATCCGAAGCTGGCCGAAGGACGCTGGTTTCTCGAGCATGCCACCCAGGTGAAGAATATCTGGGTTCCTTACGGCGAATGAGCCGGAGCTCGCGAGCCTGGACCTGGAGGTCTCAGGGGCGAGGCCGCTCGAATCGCAATTGCTTTTGTCCTGACTCGGAGCTAGCATACTCCCGTCATTCTTATCCGCCTGGCATCTATAGCTTCACATCATGCAAGTCTTGTTTGATCGTTCGTACTTGATCTCGTGCTTGGTCTAAGGAGGCCTTATGGGCATCGCAGTGTCACCGCAGATTCATCCCCAAGTCGCGGAGTTCCTCGAAAAGCCGCGCCAAATGTTGATCAATGGCAAGTGGGTAAACTCCATTTCCGGCAAAACTTTCCCCACCTATAATCCCGCCACGGGTGAAATTCTGGCACAAGTGGCGGAAGGCGATCGCGAAGATATTGAACAAGCGGTGAAGGCCGCGCGCAGGGCCTTCGATCAGGGTCCCTGGCGGCGGTTGACCGCCTCCGAACGCGGACGCCTCATCTGGAAGCTCGCCGATTTGTTGGAGTCGCACACCGAAGAATTCGCCTACCTGGAGAGCCTGGATAACGGCAAGCCTCTCACCATCGCGAGGGGCGCCGATGTGCCACTGGCCGTTGACTTGTTTCGCTATATGGCGGGCTGGACCACGAAGATCGAAGGCAATACCATTCCGATCTCGGTTCCGTATACGCCTGGAGCGAAGTATCTTGCCTACACGCTGCGAGAGCCGGTTGGAGTCGCGGGACAGATCATCCCGTGGAACTTTCCCCTGCTGATGGCAGCGTGGAAGCTGGGTCCGGCGCTGGCCTCCGGCTGCACGGTCGTTTTGAAGCCGGCGGAGCAAACGCCGCTTTCGGCGCTGCGTCTCGGCGAACTGATCATGGAAGCCGGATTCCCCGAAGGCGTGGTGAACATCGTGCCAGGCTACGGCGAGACGGCAGGCGCAGCACTGGCCGCACATCCGAAGGTGGACAAAATAGCTTTCACCGGCTCCACGGAAGTTGGGAAGCTAATCGTGCATGCCGCGACGGGCAACTTGAAGAAGGTTTCGCTGGAACTTGGAGGCAAGTCTCCGAACGTCGTGTTCAAAGACGCCGATCTCGACTCGGCGATCCCCGGGGCCGCGAGCGCGATCTTCTTCAATCAAGGCCAGTGTTGCTGCGCCGGATCGCGTCTCTACGTCGAGAAACCGATCTTCGACCGGGTTGTGGAAGGGGTCGCCGACCATGCGAAGAAAATCAATGTGGGCTCGGGTCTCGATCCGGAGACGCACATGGGACCGCTGGTCTCTCAGGAACAGTTAAGCCGAGTCTGCGGCTATCTGGAGGCGGGTTTCTCGGAAGGCGCCACAGCGCTCGCTGGCGGCCACAAGAAAGGGAACAAAGGCTATTTTGTGGAGCCTACCGTTCTCGTGAATACCCGCGAAGACATGAAGGTGGTACAGGAAGAAATCTTCGGGCCGGTGGTAGTGGCGATGCCGTTCGACGATCCCGAGGAAATTCTGCCGCGCGCCAACGATAGCGACTACGGCCTGGCGGCTGCCGTTTGGACGCGGGACATCGGCAAGGCCCACCGCATGGCAGAACATCTTCACGCCGGTACGGTGTGGATCAACTGCTACAACATTCTCGATGCCGCGCTGCCCTTCGGCGGATACAAACAATCCGGTTGGGGCCGCGAGATGGGGCATGAGGCCCTTAACCTGTACACCCAGACCAAGGCGATCTGCACCAGATTGTCCTAGCCGGCCGCTCCCAAAAAAGACGGCGGGTTCACCGCCGTCTTTTTCATTTTGCCGGTCGCACCTTGTCCGCCAGTCCTATCTCTCCATGAGGAGAACCTTCTCCGCGCCGTCAATCTCAGTTAACTTGACCTCGATCACCTCGTTCATGGAGGTTTGAATATTACGGCCGACGAAGCTGGCCTCGACTGGCAATTCCCGATGCCCACGGTCAATCAGCACGCACAGTTGCACCCGCCGAGGTCTGCCGTGCGAAAAGAGCGCGTCCAGCGCGGCCCGCGTCGTGCGCCCGGTGAAAAGCACGTCGTCGACCAGCACGATGTTCCTGTCCTCAATCGAGAACCCAATCTCCTTGTCTTGCACCACTGGCTTGGGTCCAAGCGTTGAAAGATCGTCGCGATAGAAAGTAATGTCCAACGTGCCGACCGGGACTTCGGCGTTCTCGATGCGAGTGACGATCTTCCCCAGGCGCTCCGCGATGGGGACGCCGCGGCGGCGAATTCCGACCAATCCCAAACCCTCGACGCCGCCGTTTTTCTCGACAATCTCGTAAGCTAAGCGGACCAGCGTTCGCTCAATTTCCGATGCCGACATCAGTTGCGCCTTCTGGCGCAGTCCCGTCGTTCGGAGATTAGTTCTCGCATTCATCATCGGATGTACCTCACAGAATGTGCCCCACAGAATTCTATTCTTGACTTGGCGCGGCCTGCTTCACTTTAGTGCCAACCTTGCATCCCGGCAGGGCGGCTTCTCAATGTATTCAACGCAGCATCGGAAGGTCAAGGGGCTTCGAACACGCTGAATAAGCGACTCGCGGCTCAAGGCAGGAGTCTCCGCGTGTTTTCCGCTGCTGGGCTGTGAATCGTAGCTTCACCGTTTCGATCTCACCGGGATCGACGGCAACCGCCGCTTTCGGAGAAAGTGCAACTCTTGGAGAGGAATTAGACTTCGCGTTGTTCGCTCGATATCATGTCTTCAGCAACAGGGTGGCTGCTGCCGCCGACGCCGGAATTCTGGACCCTCACAGTATGCGTCAGAACACCGTCGTCGCCTTGCAGGGCTTCCAGCGTAATGGCATGGGGAGCCGCAACGGCGCCATCGCCAGGCAGAATTCCTATGCCCTGATTTCGTCCTCCAGCCTTTGCCCGGTAGAGCGCGGTGTCCGCGAGTTCGATGGTCTCTTCCGCGCAAATGGCCTCGTATGCGCCGCGACTCCAAGGGAAGGGAGCCCATCCCACGGAACAAGTCTTCCGCACCCGAACGCCGTGTCCGAGATCGAACGCTTCCGATGCCATGATGTCCAAAATTCGTTCGCAGAAAGCAGGCGTTCCGGACGGGTCCGCGGAACGGGACATAATCAGGAATTCTTCCCCTCCCCACCGAACCAGGACATCAGACTTCCGCACAACACTGGTCAGACGCTCGGCCACTCGCTGCAACAGGCGATCACCCGCGGGATGACCATGAAGATCGTTCACTTGCTTGAAGAAGTCCATATCCACTATGATGAAGACCAGATCGCGATGGTCCATCTTGCGAATGCCGCTGCCGCGGGCCCGCTCATAGTTTCGCAAGACTTGTCCGGCTTCGGCCGTAAGGATCTCTTCGAGATAGCGCCGATTCCACAAGCCAGTCAGAGAATCGGTGAAGGAGATTTCCTGAAGTTCAAGATTCTTGCGCTGCAGTTCCAGGCTGTGCCACCGCAGAGACTGTTCCTTGCTCTCCAATTCGTCTTTTAGTTTGCACATCTCATCGAGATTTTGGCGCGACAAACGCAGCAGGTGAAGCAGTTCGCGGTCCATCCAATGCTGCTTTAAGAACACCAGCGTGCCCATGAAGATCATCGCCGCTGCGGTCAACAATAGCCGGTACGCGCGCACGCGCGGCGGGGCTGTTCCGCCAAACTCCGCCCACGCCACCATGAGCGGCGTGGAGAATACAGCCATCATTGCCAGGCGCGCGGTCCACATGCTGTGGTCGTGGCTGGACGCCTGGTCGGCGGGCTGTTCTGGCAGAGTTCCCCGCGCTACAAACCCCACGCTCGCGAACCACGCCATAGCCGCCACCAACAGAACATCGTAAAGACTGCCCGTATAGTACTGATGATAATCGATGGCCACGCTGGCGAGAATGGAGCCCACACTGTAGAGGACTGCCGCTTTGAAAAGGTGCCCATAGACTGTCCGCCAAGGCCCACTGCTGCGCTTCCAAACCAGCCCCACCCCAAGAATCAAGACGATCTGCTCACCGGCATAGAGCAGGTCGAAGCTGCGTCCATACACAGTTTCGTTCGGGGAAACGTACTGCCATGGGATCACAATAAATAAATACAGGTAAAGCCACCACGTCAGCAGCAGGAAGAAATCGAGAGATACGAGCCGCAGGGAACGGTCCTTCCGTTGAATGTGCGGCTGCACCGCCAGGGCCGCCATCATGGGAACGACGTGCAGGAACAGAACCACGTCTCCGACAAAGGGGTTCGGCGTCTCCTGGCGCAGAAAGACCTCGAAATAAGTCCACAGAACCTGCGCGCAGAGCCACATTCCGCAGCCGAACGCCATGAGGGCCCAGAAGAGCTGGGCTTTCTTGTCGCTGGTTTTAATGTTCGAGAGAATGGACAGCGTTCCGCACAAAAGCAGAGCAGCCTGCGTCAGGTCGCCGAAAGCGGTGAGTCCAGCACCGCGTGGGACCAGCAGAGACACGAAAACATGCACGCATATCACTGCACACACGATTCCCATCCACCTGCTGGGTTGTCGCACAGAACTTAAGCCCACTCTAAGAGTGTATGTTCGTGCCAGGAGGGCACGGCATTACGGAAGTAATCGCACAAGTGGCCTGAACGTGCTCCCTGACTGTTAGTCGAGCACGGCCGCGAATCGCCGAACAAACCGGAAAACATCGCGATAGGAGTTGTACAGGGGCACGGGCGCAACTCGGAAAGTATCCGGCTCCCGCCAGTCGCCCAGTATGCCTTCCTGGGTCAGATGTTCACACAATGCCCGACCGTTCCGAGGAACGCGGATAGAGAGCTGCGCGCCGCGCCGCTCTTTTTCACGCGGCGTGATGATTGAGAACTTGGGAGATGCCTTCCGACTTAGCAGGAACTCCAGATAACTGGTCAACGATACGCTCTTAGCCCGCAAACGCTCCATGCTCGCTTCGTGGAAGATATCCATCGAAGCGCGCAGAGCAGCCAGGCTCAGAATTGAAGGATTACTCAACTGCCAGCCGTCGGCGCCGGACATCGGTTGAAACTTCGGTCCCATCTCGAACCGTGACTTTTCGTCGTGGCCCCACCAACCGGCGAGGCGAGGCAGATCCCAGGAGCGCGCGTGCCGCTCATGAACAAAACATCCCGCAACACATCCCGGACCGCCATTCAGATATTTGTAGCTGCACCACACGGCAAAGTCCGGGCCCCACTCATGAAGCTTCAAATGCAAATTGCCGGCTGCGTGTGCCAGGTCGAAACCAACCACGCAGCCCCTCGCGTGGCCCGATCGCGTGATGCGTGCCATGTCAAACGCTTGACCGGTCGCGTAATTCAGTCCTCCCAGCAGGATCAGTGCGGTGTCATTCCCCGCGCGCTCGATCACTGACTCAATGTCTTCATCGCGAAGGCAGGACTCACCGGGCAGCGGAGTCAACTCGATCAGCGAAGTCGCGGGATCAAAACCGTGGAAACGAATCTGCGACTCCACGGCGTACTGATCGGAGGGAAAAGCTCCGCGCTCCACAACAACCTTGTGCCTCCCCGCCGTCGGAAGGTAAAACGAAACCATCATTAGATGAAGGTTCACCGTGAGCGAATTCATCACCACCACTTCGAGGGGCTTCGCTCCCACTAATTCTGCGGTCTGTTCTGCAAGCAACCTGTGGTAGGGCATCCACGGGTTCTTCGCCCGGAAGTGGCCCTCCACGCCAAGTTGAGCCCAGTCTTTCAATTCTTGCTCAACATATGCTGCCGCGGTTTTAGGCTGCAGCCCGAGCGAGTGCCCACACAGGTAAACGCAATCACCGCCCTCTATCTTGGGAAACAAGAAGCGCTCGCGGAATTCCTTCAGGGGATCGAGTTCATCCATCGCAATCGCAAAATCCTCGCCTGGTTGGAACTCTGGTTGGAATTCGAAGCCGGTCACGGCCGGAGCTCCAAGGGAGTGAGATCGCGGCGAATCAACCGGTCTGCCTTTTCCCAGTCGAGATCCTCCACGCGATTGATAGGCTCGCAGAGTTCAGCCAGCATTCGGTCCTGCACGGCGCCGCGAGTCAGTGCGACCGAGTATGGAATGCGATGAAAGGTCACCATGGCATATTTCGGCACAAAGATTTGGGGATACTTTGCTTCCAGCGCCAATTCCACTTTCTTTCGAAACAGGAAGCGTGAGTCCGCAACCCGATCTCTCATCTCCGTAAAATTCTCAATGGCCATGTCCGCGATCGCGTCAGTGTTGACCTTGCGCTCAATCTCGAACTCGGCGAACACGCGCTTCCAGTCTGGACCGTGCCGGTCGAGCAACTCCAACAGACAGGTACAGTCTTCGAATCCGCAATTCAATCCCTGGCCGAAGAAGGGAACGATGGCATGAACCGCATCCCCGAGAAGTAGAGCTCTTCCTTCCACATGCCACGGGGAGCACTTGATGGTAACCATCGCGCCGGTCGGATTTGTGAAGTAGTTCTCGGCCAACTGCGGCATCAGCGGAACCGTGTCCGGGAAGCGAGATTCAAAAAACCGAATCACCCGTGCCTGCGTGGTCAGGCTGGCAAAACCGTCTGCGCCCTCAAACGGCAGAAACAGAATGCAGGCGAACGTGCCATCGATGTTCGGCAATGCAATCAGCATGTGGTTGCCCCGCGGCCAGATGTGCAGGGCGTGAGTCTCCAGCAGATGCTCTGCTTGGGAACCGGCCGGAATCGTCAGCTCTTTGTAGCCGTAATCGAGATACTGTTGTGAAAAGTTGAAACGGTTCAGCTTGAGCATCTGCGCCCGAATCGACGACGCTGAACCATCGCAGCCGATCACAACCCCAGCCTCCCGGGTGGTCTCTTCGCCCGTCTCCTCGTTGCGCACTCGTATCGAGCCGGTCCTCAGGTCGTATTCCGTGCAGCGCTGATGGAAATGAATGGTGGCACCGTGTTCCTCCGCCGCGTTTATGAGCGCGATGTTCAGCTCCGACCTGGAAATCGAGTTGATGACCTCCGCTTCATTCTTTCCATAGGGTTGGAAGGTAAGTTCTCCAGCAATCGAATGCATCATCCGGCCCTTCATCGGGATGATGATGCTCTGCATCCGCTCCCACAGGCCGGCCTGCTTTAACCCGTGAATACCGCGGGTTGAGAGTGCGAGATTGATGGACCGTCCCGCGCTCATGCGCACTTGCCGCATGTCCGGGCGCCGCTCATAGATCTCAACCGCGAATCCCCTCTGCATTAGAAGAATCGCCAGAAGGGGACCGTTGAGTCCGGCGCCGATCAGTGTGATTTTTTCAAGTGTGGGTTTCATGCCAGATTCGACTAAGCAAGACGTTCGACAAACACGGCGGAAGACGAAAACACCTCATTCGGTCAATAACGTCCTTGCCTCCCACAATTCGGGAAAGAACTTCTTGTCGAGCGTGAGCTTCAGGTAGGACGCTCCCGTGCTTCCCCCAGTGCCCATGCGTATGCCGATGATGCGCTCGACCAGTTGAATGTGGCGCAACCGCCAGCTCACCACCAGTTCGTCAAACTCCGTCAGCCGCTCGCATACATCAATCCAGTCGCGATGATGATGCTCATCCTTGTAGAGCGCGTGGACCGCGCGGGCGCGGGCTTCGAATCGCTCCCTGTCGGTCGACTCCTCGCTGGCCGGCGGTAGTTTGCCCATCGCCTGCAAAGCTCCGAAGAATACGTCGTGCAGCGAGGGTTCTTCCAGTCGGCGTTTCAGATTCGCGTAAGCCTCCGGTGTAGGCCGGTGATAGCGAAGCATTTTCTCGTCCTTCAGGCCGCATAGAAATTCAATCTCTCGAAACTGCTCGGATTGAAATCCGCTGGCAGGCTCCAGCAGGCCGCGAAACGCGAGAAAATGCGTGGGCAGCATCGTTTCCAGAATCGTGAACTGCTCGACCAATACCCGCGTGATCTCAGTGCAGCGGCGCAGCAGGCGTGCCGCTTCATAGACTTCGTCACGCGCTTGCCGAGCGGCGCCGGCCCTTCGCAAATTCGCGACCACGGCATCGAGATCGTGCAGCAGTTCCTTGAACCACAGTTCGTAGGTCTGATGCACAAGGATGAATAGCAACTCATCATGGTGCGGTGGTGAAGATTGCGGCTGCTGCAACTCCAACAGTTCCGGAATCTTCAAATACGAGCTGTAAGTGAGCTGCCCAGGCTCGGGCGCGGGCGGGGATGAACCGACATCCGCGGCAAACCTCTTGTCCCGGGCCTCATGCGACTCGGCTGTAAGTTCCAGGAACCGCATTGCATTCCCGCTCAGAAGCTTAGTCTTGGTATGCTGTGGCAAATTGCTTTGGCGGATGAGGGAGCCTACGCGTTCTTCGCCGAGCGGAAAAGGATAGTCCGAACCGAGCATCACCTGATCCGCTCCCATCGTTCCCACCAGGAATTGCAGCGAGCGTTGGTCGAACACCGCGGAGTCGGCATAGAAGCGGTTGAGATAGTGGCTGGGTGGGTGTTGACAGTCTCCACGCGCGACTGGATGGTGATGCCAGGCATTTTCCAGCCGCCCGAGTAAAAACGCGAAACTCCCGCCGCCATGCGCGAAACAGATGCGGAGCGCACTCGGCAGCCGATCGAACGCTCCACTCAAGATCAGCGCTACCACCGACAGGTGCGTCTCCGCCGGCATGCCGACCGTCCACGGCATCATGTATTTCGGCATCCGGTCCTGTCCCAACATCTCCCAGGGATGGACGAGCACGGCCGCGCCTTCATCCGCGCAGTGGTGTAGAAAAGTCACAACGCCGGGATCGTCCAAATTCTTGCTTCCAACATGGTTGCCAATTTGTACGCCCAGATGTCCTGACCGCATGCACCGGCTAACTTCCTTGCAAGCCGCGTCAACATCCTGTAGCGGCACCTGGCAAAGCGATTTCAACCTGCCTTTTCCCCGGCTACAAAGCTGAAGCGCTGCATCGTTGAACATTTGCGCACAATCCAGCGCGTGTTCCACCGGACGCTCATAGGCGAACAACACCGGCGTGGCAGAGATGACCTGCACGTCAACGCCGTCACGATCCATTTCCTGGAGTCGAACCTCCGGCTCCCAACACGCCGAATAAATATGCCGGAAGAAGCGGTCCCCCACCATTATGTCCGCCTTCCCCGGCTCGGTATGTTTGATCCAGGGCCAGTTCGGCGTGCCGTAGCGCGCCGCCAGATCGGGCCATGAGCTGGGAAAAAAATGGTTATGGATGTCGATGACTTGCATGCTTCATTTGCCCGGATGAATCGTGCCGCAATGCTTGCATTTGCGCCGGCTCTCGTTCGAATAGAACTGTTCGAACAGAGGCGGCAGATCTTTGACAATACTCTTCAGCTTCACTTCGGCGCGGTAGATCAACTGGTGGCAGCTCGGGCAGTACCATTCAAAGGCATCCAGAGAGCCCTCCGGGCGCGGCACTTCGACGACCACTCCGACGGTTTCAGCCGGCCGCTGCGGCGAGTGGCGCATGTGCTTGGGCAAAAGGAAGATTTCGCCTTCTTTGATCGGTATTTCCAGCGGCGGCTTTCCCGGGGTCTCCATGATGCGGAGAACAATGTTGCCCTTCAATTGGTAGAAGAATTCCTCCGTGGGATCGTCATGATAATCGCGCCGCTGGTTTGGCCCACCCACCACGGTCACCATCATCTCGCCGTCTTCCCACACCTGCGCGTTTCCCACGGGAGGCTTGAGCTTCTCTTTGTTTTCCTCGATCCAGCCCTGAAAGTTGAACGCCTTCAGATTTTTGATGGACGCCATCGCGCCTCCTATTTCAGCGGTTTGTAAGCCATGGTCCTGATTTCAATCAGCAAGTGCGGATGCGGCAACTGATGCACGGCCACCGTCGTTCTCGCCGGACCATCGTATCCGAAAAATTCGCCATACACTTCGTTGTAGCCGGCGAAATCATTCATGTTCACCAGATAAGTGGAAATTTCGACCACATCTTGCAGTTGCGCTCCTGCGCTCCGCAGGATGTCGCGGATATTCTCGATCACCGCGCGCGTTTGCGCGCGGATGTCGAGACGTGTTGCACCCAATGGGTCGACTTCGGCGCCGGTAATCGTGTTGTCGGCACGACGCGCGCTGGTGCCGGATACAAACAGAAAGTCGCCGGCCCGCTTGATGTGCGGATATTTGCCGCGCGGCGCCGCTTTCCCTTCGACGACTTGGCTCTCCATCCCGCCCATCTTCTCCTGGTCAACCTATCCTGGCCGCGCTGATTTGTGCAGCCGCAAAATTCACAGCCGAATGCAGACATTGTTCAGTTCGGAATAGAAATTCAACGAATGCATCCCGCCTTCGCGGCCAATGCCAGAAATCCCCGCTCCACCAAACGGCGTTCGCAGATCGCGCAAGAACCAGCAATTCACCCACGTAATACCCACATTCATTTGATGTGCTACGCGATGACCGCGCTTCAGGTTGCCGGTCCAGATTGACGCCGCGAGTCCGTACTTCGTGTCATTGGCCATGGCGATCGCTTCTTCTTCCGAATCAAACGGCGTGATGTGGCACACCGGTCCAAAGATTTCTTCCTTCACGCACCGCGCCGATTCCGGAAGTCCAGTATAGATGGTTGGTTGCACGTAGAAACCGTTGTCGCGATTGTCGCCAAGTTTCGGAACCCCTCCGCCAGTCACCACCGTCGCCCCTTCTTCCCGGGCCAGCCGGTAGTAAGAGAGTACTTTCTCGCGATGTTGCGCCGAAATCAGCGGACCCAGATCAGTCTTCGCGTCGTTCGGCCAGCCCGAATGCAGGCTCTCCGCTTTCTGTTTCAGAGCCTCCACAAACGCGCTGAAAATCTTCCGTTCCACATAAATGCGCTCGGTGCATAAACAGACTTGTCCCGTATTAAGGAACACGGCCTCGGCCAATCCGTTCACTGCTTCTTCAAAGTTGCAGTCCGCGAATACGACCGCCGCATTCTTTCCGCCCAGTTCAAACGAGACCGGCTTCACCGTGGGCGCCACCGACTTCATGATGGCTGCACCGGTGGTTGATTCGCCGGTAAATGTGACCGCGTCCACGTCAGGATGTTTCGTCAGAAACTCTCCCGCCGACCCGGGCCCGAAGCCATGCACCACGTTATAGACGCCATTCGGAATTCCCGCGTCCTGCATCGCCTCCGCGAGCAGCGTGGTTGTAGCCGGAGTTTCTTCCGAAGGCTTGACGACCACCGCATTCCCGCAAGCCAGCGCCGGCGCGACTTTCCAGGTGAGCAAGAGCAATGGCAGGTTCCACGGCGTGATCACGCCGACGACTCCAAGCGGCTTGCGCACCGCGTAGTTCAGAGCATTTGTTCCGTCCGGAGTTTCTGTCTGAAACGATTCCAGCCCAGCCATTTTCACCAAGTCGGCAAAGACACGGAAATTCGCCGCCGCGCGAGGAACGTCGAGCTTTGAAGCCAGGGAGACCGGCTTGCCCGTGTCCCCAACCTCGGCCTGAACGAAGCATTCGAACCGCTTCTCAATCGCATCCGCGACCCTGTGCAATCGCGCCGCGCGTTCGCGGACTCCGAGCCGCCCCCATTCTCCGCGCAATGCACGCCGAGCCGCGTGCACCGCCTCATCCACTTGCGCGTCGTCGGCTTCGGTGACCTGCGCGATCACCGTCCCGTCCGCGGGATTCACATCCGCAAACTCGCGCTTCCCGGGCACGAAGCGGCCATCAACGTAATTCTGGATTAATTTCACGAGATCCCCAGGCGGGCCTCGGCAATCGTAGCAGGGCGGCTGGAGGCGAGGCAATCTCCGCGCCAGCTTATCGGCTCTGTCGTTGCTCCAGGTAGCGCCGCAATGCATCGCGCCAGGGAGGCATTTCAATTCCGAGCGCCTGCAGACCGGCCGGCGACAAAACTGAATACGCGGGCCGAGGCGCAGGCCGCGCCATCTGCTGACTGCTCACCGGCCGCACGGTTGTGGAAAGGGCCGCTCCCCGGACAATTTCTTGCGCAAACTCAAACCAAGTGCAGTCGCCCGCGTTGGTCACGTGCACAATTCCGTTCGCGCTCTTCCGGCACAATTGAGTAATCGCCCGTGCCAGGTCTACCGCATAAGTTGGGCAACCGCGCTGATCGTTGACCACATCGATTGCAGGACGGCTGGCTGCCAACTTCAAGATCGTGTCGGGAAAGCATTTCCCGCCCGTGCCGAACAGCCACGACGTTCTGACGATGCAACAATCCGGCATCAACTCCAGCAGCTTGATCTCCGCTTCCGCCTTGGTGCGCCCGTAGGCGCTCTGCGGATTTCGTGCGTCGCAGGTCTCATAGGGTGTGGTCTTGTTTCCGGCGAAGACGTAATCGGAACTGAGGAATAGCAGCCGTGCCCCGGCCATCTTTGCCGCCGTGGCGACATTTGCCGCTCCATCGCGGTTCACCGCGAACGCCAGGTCCGGATTGCTTTCGCATCCGTCCACATCGGTGTAAGCTGCGGCCAACACGATCCACTCCGGACGTGTTTCCTGCACCACCGCCTCTACGCGCCTGGCATCGCGGATGTCTGCAGCGCGCGAGGTGAGTCCAGTCACGATATCTCCGCTCCACTCCTGCATGAGCGCCTTACCCAGCAGGCCGGAAACGCCAAAAATTGTGACTCGCATCGGATTTATTCGAAACTCTCGGCGTCGCGGAATGCGGCGCCGCGCTGGTCTTTTGCCGACACGATCGGTTCGCCTTCCAATTCCCAGTTGATCTTGAGATGGGGATCGTTCCAGGCGAGTGTGCGTTCGTGCTCGGGTGCGTAGAAATCAGTCGCCTTGTAAAGCACGTGAGCCTTTTCCGAAAGCACGCGGAATCCGTGCGCAAAGCCCATCGGGATCCACAACATGCGTTTGTTCTCGCCCGTCAACCGCACCGCTTCCCAGTGGCCAAAGCTCGGAGAACTTCGGCGCAGGTCGACGGCGACGTCCAGAATCTCCCCCTCGGCAACGCGCACAAGTTTTCCCTGCGGATGCCTTACCTGATAATGCAAACCCCGCAAAACGTTGCGGGAGGAGCAGGAATGGTTGTCCTGCACAAATCTCTCAACAATTCCCACATCGGCCATGATGCGCTGGTTGTAGCTCTCGAAGAAAAATCCACGCTCGTCCCCGAATACCCTTGGTTCGAGGACGAATACTCCGGGCAGCGAGGTCGGGATTCTCTTGAGTGCATCCATCACCGGGCGAATTGCTTGAACTGCATCCATCAGAATACCTTCTCTCGCAAGAGTTGCAGCAGGTAAGTGCCGTAACTGTTGTTCTTCATCGAGTTGCCGATTTTCTCCACTTGCTCTGCCGTAATGTAACCGGAGCGGAGGGCAATCTCTTCGGGGCAAGCCACCATCAGCCCTTGCCTTTTCTCGATGGCTTGAATGTAGAGCGCCGCATCCATCAAGGACTCATGCGTGCCTGTATCCAGCCATGCCATGCCACGTCCCATGACCACGACCTCCAATTGGCCGCGTTCCAGGTATGCCTTGTTCACGTCGGTGATCTCCAACTCGCCCCGTGCGCTGGGCTTCAGCGACTTCGCGATCTTGACCACCTGATCGTCGTAAAAATAAATTCCAGTCACCGCGTAACGCGATTTCGGCCGCTTGGGCTTCTCTTCGATGCTGAGAGCCCGCCCGGCGCCATCGAATTCCACAACGCCATAACGTTCGGGATCGTGTACGGGATAGGCAAATACGCGCGCACCCTGAGTCTTAGTTGCGGCTTCCCGCAAGTCCTTGGCCAGGTCGTGCCCATAAAAAATATTGTCGCCCAATACCAGGGCGCAAGCGCTGGATCCAAGAAATGCCTCTCCTACTAAAAAAGCCTGAGCGATTCCTTCCGGCTTGGGCTGCACTTTGTATTGCAAGTGGATTCCAAACTGACTTCCGTCCCCCAGCAACGTTTGAAACTTGAGCACGTCCTCTGGCGTCGTAATAAGAAGGATGTCGCGAATCCCCGCCAGCATCAGCGTGCACAGCGGGTAATAGATCATGGGTTTGTTGTAAACCGGGAGCAGGCTCTTGCCCATGGCATGGGTCACGGGATAGAGGCGGGTTCCCGACCCTCCCGCCAAAATGATCCCCTTATAACCTGTGCTGTTCGAGGCGTGCATCATAGGGCGATTCTTCTGCTCGGGCTGCGGCCGCAATTCAACGGCTCTAATTCACGAAGAATAGTGCGTTTCAATCCACTGCCGGTAGCTCCCGCTCGTCACATCGCGGACCCACTCCTCATTCTCCAAGTACCATCGTACCGTCTTGCGAATTCCACTCTCAAATGTTTCCAGCGGACGCCAGCCGAGTTCCCGCTCAATCTTATTTGCGTCCATGGCGTAACGCCGGTCGTGCCCGGGGCGGTCCTTCACAAATGTAATCAGGCCGCGGCGCGAAGATCCGCGGCGCCCCGCCATCTCATCCACAATGTCGCAGATTATTTCCACGATGTCGATGTTCCGCTTCTCATTCCAGCCGCCGATGTTATACGTCTGCCCTACTCGTCCTCGGGTGAGTACCGTTGCGATCGCTTCGCAGTGATCCTCCACATAAAGCCAATCCCGAACGTTCTGCCCGTCCCCGTAAACGGGCAGCGGTTTACCGGCGCGCGCGTTCAGGATCACCAGCGGTATCAGCTTCTCCGGGAATTGAAATCGCCCGTAGTTATTCGAGCAGTTGGTGGTCAGGACTGGCAACCCGTACGTGTGGTGGTAGGCGCGCACAAAATGGTCCGAGGCTGCTTTGGAAGCGGCGTAAGGACTATTGGGCGCATACGGCGTAGTTTCAGAAAAAGCGGGATCCTCGGGATCGAGCGAGCCGAACACCTCATCCGTGGAAACATGTAGAAAGCGAAAGTCCGCTCTCTCCTGCTCAGTCAGACCTCCCCAATATGTTCGTACCTCTTCCAGCAGCGCGAAAGTACCATCCACATTCGTGCGGATGAAATCATCCGGTCCCCGGATGGAACGATCCACATGGCTCTCGGCTGCAAAATGCACGATGGCCTGTGGCCTCCGACGTTCCAGCAGGCCCCGCACCAGCCCCCGGTCTGCAATGTCTCCGTGCACAAACTCGTGGCGCCGGTCGTTTGCGATGGCTTCCAGATTGCGCAGATGCCCCGCATAGGTGAGTTTGTCCAGGTTCACAACGGAATCCGATTCCCGTTCCATCCGCTGCAGGATGAAATTGGATCCGATAAAGCCTGCTCCGCCAGTGACCAGGATCGTGTTTTCCATATCGTGGAAGCTGCTCTGGATTAAACGGCATGCGCCCGCTCGCCACGCCGCTGCCCGCGAGGCTACTTCCAATTGTAAACAAAAAGGACGGGATTCATCCCGTCCTCTTGTTGGTGCGTTCGGTTTGTGCGAGCTAAAGCGGTTCGTGCGGCTACACGGCTGGCTGGTCTATCCCGCCCGTCGTCGTGTGGCCAGTGCAGGCGCTGCTACCCGTCCGAGCGGCTTTCTGGATGGAGTCTCCGCCGACTCCCATCCCATCATTTCGAAATAGACCCGCTCGATCTCCGCGGCAATCTTCGGCCACTGGTAATGTTCGCGGATGCGGCGTTTCGCGGCCTGTCCCGCGGCCTCGCGCACCGCTGGATTCGCAATCAGGAATCGCAGGCGGTCCGTCAAATCTGCAACGTCACCGCGCCGGAACGTGAATCCTGCGTCGTCGACCGCTTCCCGATTTTCCGCAACGTCGCTGCTGAGCACGCAAAGCCCGGCGCCCATTGCATCCAGCAGGGCCAGGGACAAGCCCTCCAGATCGGACGGCAAGACAAACACCATGGCATTGGTCAGCAACTCGTCGAGAGCTTCGCCCGAAACCCAGTCCAGCATCTTGATCCGCTCACCCGCATGGGCTCGCAGGCGGCGTGAGTAGTCGTCGCAATAGCTCGACGCCCCCGCCATTACGAGCTTTATGTCGGTGTCCAACTTCTCATACGCCTCGACCAGCAGATGGCAGCCCTTTTCCGGCGAAAATCTTCCCAGAAACAGAATGTATTCTCCCGCCTCAAGACCCCAATCAAAGATTTTATCTGGCAAACGCCGCTCGCGCAGCGCGCCGCCGTTCGGCACGTAAGAGGTCTCCACTCCATAGTTCCCCCTGTAGTGCTTCTGCAACGCGTGGGAGACCACCATTGTGCGGGTGGGCAGACTCACTGCCGCTCGCTCCCCAAACCGCAGGACAATCGAGGCGATGCGTCCCCATTTCTTGCGCTGCCAGTCCAGACCCTGCACCGTGACCACGGTTTTCTTTCCTGCGAGGCGCGGAATAAACGAAAATAGTGCCGGCCCCAGCGCATGGTAGTGAACGACATCACAGGGGCTCGCGAGCACATGGAGTGTGCTGAGAAACGTATGCACCAACGTTTCCAGATGCTTGGATCGGACCGTTGGCAGCCGCACCACTTGTATTCCGTTGTGTTGTTTCCCCGGCGGAGTGAAGTAGGTCCGGCAATATGCCGTTACCTGGTGTCCCATCCCCGCCAGCCGTTTTCCAACTTCTTCGTAGTAGGTCTCAATCCCGCTGTACTTCGAAACTACGCCCCGCCCACCAATGAACGCGACCCGTAGCATCCGTTTCTGCACCGCTGCCGGAGGAACGTCGGTGGAACCCGGCAACGCAGCGGCGAAGGCCAAGCGTTGCAAGGGAACGAAGTCACCTCTATCCACTCGCGGCATCCCAGTTTGTGCGGTGTTCGCCGTGAGAGCCGTGCTTCGAATCTTTCTCAGCTTTGACACGCCTGACGATTGCTTTTTTCCATCCGCCAGGCGCTCATACAAGCCAACCAACGCTTCGTAATGCGCCTCTGGCGCATATCTCCGCCACAACTGCTCCCGGCCGGCCAGCCCCATTTTGTCCGCCAGTTCCGGTTGCGAGCTGAGAAATTGGATGGCCGATGTCAGTTGGCCGACATCGCCCGTTCTATATAGAAGTCCCGTCTTGCCCTCGTGTACCAATTCCCGCCGCGATCCCAGGTCTGTGGCCACCACGGCTCGCGCTTCAGCATAGGATTCGAGAATCGTCTTGCCCAGCGTTTCATACGCATGCGACGGCAGGACCGTGAAACGCGAGTTAGCAATCGCGCGATCCAGTTCCGCTCCCCGCATGTGACCTGCAAACTCCACGTTGGCCAATCCCAACTGGACTGCAAGCTGCTCCAGGGGGCCGCGCTCCGGTCCTTCCCCCGCGACGATCAGACGAAGATTTGGCAGGCGCTGCATGGCATACAGCAGGTCGGCTACGCCCTTCTCCGGTGACAACCGGCCGAAATAAAGCAGCGGTGCGTTTTCGGCATTGCGCTCCACAACCGCCTTGACTGGCTGGAAGTGGGGAAGAACTTCGAACTTGGCCGGATCCCATCCATGCTCGACAAACTTGTCGCGCACAAATTGGCTGGGCGCAAGGAAGCAGTCCACGCATTTCCGGTACGTGCCCAGCCATTTGTGGACGTAAGCCTCCGCGACCAGCGTCATCCGCGCCCCCCGCCCCGGATAACACTTCTCTTGCAGCGCGTGCCAGAATTCGCCGCCCTTGCAGGCCTCGCAGGCTTCGCCGCGCAAGACCAGGTTGTAGCTGGGACACAGCACCTTGAAGTCGTTCAGGTGATAGACGACTGGAACTTTCTGCGCCTTCAACTCCCATAAGATCGACGGCGACAGATGATGATAGATGTTGCGGACATGGGCCACGTCCGGCCGGGATTCCGCGATCATCGCCCGAATCCGTCGGCGTGCCTCGCGTGAATAAATCGCGCGTCCCGCCAGCCTTACCTTGTGAAACCATCCACTCTGCGTTTTGAAGTCGATATGCGGCATGAAATGGCGGTCGTACGGAGTGGGCTGGCCTCTAGGGTCGTTCATGGAGAATAGGGCCGCCTCATGTCCGTTGGAGCGCATGAGTTCCATGGCTTCGAACAGGTAGGCTTCGGTACCGCTAAAGGGGTAGTTATATTTGTTGCAATACAAGATCCTCATGGGGAGGGCTCCAATCCTGGTTTGCGAAATTCTGGGTTGCGAAATTCTGGGTTGCGATCAATTGCAGGAACCGGTCGCCAAAGTGAGTCAGGTTTTTCCTGCGGCTAAAGTTGTGAAGGACTTGTATCCGCGCTGCGTGCCGAATCCAGTCCAGCCTGCTCGCTGCATAGCGATCCTCCGAGCGCATCAGGATGTGAAGGAAGAGAATCCTCTCGACGAAATCCTCCAGCGCCCCCGGCGCAAAGAGGAATCCCGTTTCCCCGGCGATGACGATCTCGGGGATCCCAGTAATCGCGGGCGCGAGCACAATTTTGCCCCGCACCATCGCTTCCATGAGCACCAGCGGAATTCCTTCGCTGCGGCTTGTAAGCACAACCACATCGGCGCGCCGGTAGAGTGAATCCATCTGCTGCCGGGTGACGTGGCCGAGTAGCTTGAGACGGTCTTGCAGCCGGTTTTTCCGGATCAGCAATTCGAGATGCTGCCGCTCCGGTCCTTCGCCAGCTATCAGACACTCAAAGTCGAGTCCACGGTCGCGAAGCCGCTCACAGGCGCGAACCAGAAATGCGTGATCCTTCACCGCATGCAGGCGTCCGACGGCCAGCAGAGTGAAAGTGCGGCGTGCCCCACATGCAACCTTCCGGGGAGATTCCGCGTGTTCCGGTGCGTCGACGCCCAGCCGCGAGACTATGATCTTTGCCGGGTCGATTGCCGGAAAATGCTTCAGAATATAGCGGCGGTTGTACTCGGAAATGGTTAGGCAAAACCGGCAATTCTCCAGTTTCGCGTCGAGATAGGCGCCGTCGAGCAGCAGGTCCGACCCGTGCAGCGTCAGGCTGAAACTCACTCCCAACAACCGGGCCGCCACCATCGCGATCCACGACCCGAAATAGCCGTGATGCACATGGACGTGATCCACCCCACGCTCTTGCAACAGTACGGCGTAATACGCTCCCAACCAGGTGTGCAGCAGGGCTTTCAGGCGACGCTTGGGCGATTCCTTTCCCCGAAGGAGCACCCGCGTCACTAAATCGGCAATCCGATCCCAGCGCCGCGCCGCCAGCCCCAAAGCTCGCAGAAGCGTCAGCGCCCGAACCGGCTGCAGGCATAGAATCTGCGGCTCAGAGGCTTCGTTGGCCGATCCGCGTTGTGGCGCATGCGGCCTTCGCACACTGCCGGGAATGACCTGAACTCCCCGCTGCCGCAGTTCCTGAATCTCCTCGCTCACGTAGGGCTCCACGGCGGCAGGAAATTGATTGGCGAGATAGGCGACCGTCAACACGGGATCGGAGAGTTGCGGAACTTGAAGGACTAAGACTTAAGCAGCGGAGCCGCGCAGTGTCAGGAGAGGAGCCGCGGGGCGTTCCAAGTCTCTAGCAGCGCGCCGCCGCTGTGCTGCCAGCATTCCCGCCATGGTGAACAGAAGCCCGTTCACGAACTGATAATTCATCACCACAACAGCGGCGTTCACCCAATAGACTCCGAGCAATACCGGCCACATGGCATGAAACCGCTGATTCAGCAGGCCCTCGCGTTCGGCCCGTGGCACCAGGCTCCGTCCCAGCCGCAAAACCTCCCACATCAGCCACACATACAGCGCCAGTCCGGCAATGCCATGTTCCACCAGTATTTCCAGATAGGTGTTGTGCGGATATAGTTCCTTCTCCTTGTAGCCGCTGACGTGACGCGCCAACTCCGCCGGCATCTGGTTTACGCCCCACCCGGTCAATGGCTTTTCTAAGAACATCTGCCAGCCGCCGGCGTAAACCGCCTGGCGAAAATCGAGGGGGCCAGATTCCCGCAACCGGTCCGTGAGCGCGCGGCGCTGGTCGTCAAAGCTCAAAGCTATGAGTAAGCCCAGAGATCCCACGATCATTACGGCGATGCAGATACGCCTCAGCCTCCGGTTGTGCGAACGAAAAATCAGAAACCCAATGCTGGCCGCGAATGAGAGCCAGACGGCGCGTGTCATCGTCGCCAGGATTGCGACCGGCAGGGAAGCCAGCAGCAGAGCAGCTCTTAAGCCGCGTATTCTTCCCCGCAGAAACGCGTGCAGCGCCAGCACACCAAGCAGATTCAAGGAAACCCCGTTTGCCACCGCCTGCAGCAGCGGTCCTCGCGCCCGGTCGGCGTGGTAGCCCAGGCTCTCGTCCAGAATGAAGCGCGGAAAAATCAATGACTTCGCGCCCACCAGGAACGCGATCGACGTGAAGCACAGATAGGCAAGCACCACGAGGGCGAAAAGCTCGAATTGCTCTAACCGCCGCTCCTCGCGAAACACTAGCGCCGCCAGATGAAACAGCGCGAACGGCACAATAAATTTCGCCGCGAGCAGACACCAGGTCCGATTGTCGAACGGTTGCCCCATGACGCTCGCCACCGCCAAAAGCGTCAGCCCGATCATTGGCCACGTGGCACGTTCCACCACCAGTAACCGCTGCCGCGTCACGACCGCTCGTCCCATCACCCCGAGGACTAACAACACGAATGCGACGCGATCGATCTCGTAGAAAGACACATCGGGAGGCCGCAGCAGCATGGCCGCCAGCGCCGCGAGAAACAGCGCAGCCGGCGACATCATCATCGCCTGCAGCGGATGCAGCCCTACCCGAAGCCCTCGCCAGGCTGCCTCCCCTGCCCACGAAGCGGGTGACGCCGTCCTGACCGACGCCGACGCCATCAGTCTCCGCTCCCCCGCAGCACGGCCCCTGCGGTCTTCAGCAAAATCCTCAGGTCCATCCCCAGGCTCCAGCGGTGGATGTACTCAATATCCAGGTTCATTCCGGCTTGAAAGGATGGATCCCGCCGCGCCGACACCTGCCAAAGCCCTGTGATTCCCGGGACCACGTCCAGCCGCGGCAAGTGCTCAATCGCATAAGCGGAAAAGTCGTCCAGCGGATGCGGCCGCGGCCCCACCAAGCTCATCTCGCCTTTCAGCACGTTCCATAGCTGCGGAAGTTCGTCCAGACTATAGCGGCGCAGGAGTCGTCCGACCCGTGTAATTCGCGGATCGTCTGTGATTTTGAAGAACGGACCCTGCCTCTGATTGCGCTCGCGCAAGCCCTCCTTCAAAGCGTCCGCATCCCTAACCATGGTGCGAAACTTGTAGCAGCGAAACGGCCGGCCCTTGCGCCCGGCGCGCAGTGCTGCATAGAGCACTGGCCCCGGCGAATCTAGTCCGATGAGAATCGCGAGCAGGGCCAGCGCTGGCGCCATCAGGATCAGCGCCGCCCCGGCACCCACCACGTCCAACGCCCGTTTCAGCAACAATCCCGCGACCGGCAATCGCTCTTCATGCAGGGAAATGAGAGGAATGCCCCCAATCCGTTCCGTTTCCCGCGTCGGCTCGCAACCAAACAGATCGGGCGCCATCTTGACGTCCAACCGCAGTTGCTGGGCTGCGCGAAGCACGCGCAAGGTTTTCTCCCGATCATGCGGCCCCGCCAGGATCACCTCGTCTACGAACCCGGTGCGTGCAAGCTCCGCCAGTTCGCTTATTCGTCCGATTACGCCATTTCCTAACGCCTCCCAGTCGTCCAGAAAACCGCAAACCGATCGGCCCATCTCCGGATGCTTTTCCAAATGGTCCGCGATCCTGCGGCCCAGTTCGCCCGTTCCCACGATGAGCACATTCCGCATGCTACTCATGGCGCGTGTGCCACGCTGATTGCCCTGCCGTTCGGCCCATCGCCATATCAACAAAGCGCCAAAGTGCAGGATGCCGGCGCTCCAGACAATGGTTGACCGCACCCAATTCTTGCCGCCTCGGCTCTGCAGCGGTTCGGGCCACTGCGGAGCGAGAACGCTCGGACCACTTTTCGGGCCAGGGGGCGGGAATGGTGTTGCCTCATCCCAACGCGAGAATGCAGCATGCAGACCTGCTTCCCGCTGCGCCTTTTTCCGGCCGCCGACGGAGGCTGCTCCTGGGATTAACCGCGCCGCCCACTCGGTTCCCTGAGGGTTCGGCTGTCTGGGATGTAAGAAAGGAGAAGACACTTCAGATCAATTCCAACTCGTACCCCTGGATCTCAATCGCCAGCGAGCGCTGGATCGACTCAATTGAGATCAGCAACTTGCTCTTCTCGTGTTGTACCAGCACTCCTTCTAATCCGTGCAGGCAACCGCCCCGGATTCGCACGCGCTGTCCAGCGTGCACGAACGGGTGCAGGGAGAAGAGTCCCTTCTCCTGCAACAGCAATTTCAGATCTTCAATCTGCTTCGTCGGAACCGCCGCAACCATCCCTCCGAAGCTCACGAAGCCGATCAGGCCCGCTGTTTGCAATACCGCCCGCCGCGCATCGTGGGACCGATCGATATGCACGAACGCGTATCCCGGAAACAGAGGAACCGTCACCACCTGCTGCCGGTCGCTCCAGGAGTGGTGCTCGGTCAGCAATGGCAGGTAGACTTCGCAGCGCTTGCGGTTAAGCTGCGCGACGACCCTTTTCTCGAACCGGTATCGCGTCTGTACCGCAAACCACTGTGGCCGTGTGGCCTCTACTACTGGCTGCGGCGGCATCTGTGCCCGAGGGGCAACGCCTGCCGCCGGGGCCCCATAGCTACCGCTCATTGAGTCCCATCGCCCTTCCAGTTTCCCATTGCACAGCATTTTCAGTTCTTGCCGCCTACTTGCGGCAACAACGGTTACTCGTTGGAACGGCCTGCCCAATGGTTGGAGCGCGTTTTCGCTCCACCAGCGTGTGGCCCGGCACGGCATCCATCATGCCGCGCTATGAGACTTCAAGAAGCGTCGGCCTTCGCCCGCAATTGCTTCAATTGACTACAGCCGGCGGTAAATCCGCTCCGGGACCGGAAATGTTCTCTCGCTCAGCACCGTTCCCAGGATTCGAGACTGCGCGGCTTCCAGCGTTTCCTTGATCTTGCGAGCGGTCGCTCGCCGTGTGCTATGAGCCCCCAGCACGAGAATAATTCCATCCGCTAGCTGTCCCAGCAATACGGCCTCGCTCGATATCCCCGCTGCGGGCCCGTGAATTACGGCATATTCGAATTCACTTCGGAGCTCCGCGAGGCAGGAAAGCCAATAGCGCCCCGTCCCTGACTCTTCGCCGCATGGGCGCAGCCCAAACCCCGGCACGCGCCACAGGTTGATCGCCGTTTGGGTAGACCAGGATTTGATCGCAGCACCCCCCATACCGCGATGGTGAGCCCGCACCATTTCTTCTACGCGCGGGTTACGGCCCACGACGGCGATATGAGCACGTGTCTCCAGCGCCAGAGCCTGTCCCACCTGGTCGCAGATACCGGCCACATCTGTGTGCGGCTCCGCCGCGCTGAAGACGACCTGTTTTACCGGTCGAGCTGGGCTGGTAAAGAACACCCGCCGCACCAAGCCCCGAATCTGTTCGCGCGCGAAGTTCTCCGGATTCCAATCGTTCGTCTCGCGAAAGACCCCAACCTGCGGCCACGCTCTTTCCTGCGCCGGTGACCCCATCACTTCGGACCCTTGCAGTACGTCAGCATTCGCGCTCATCTCATCTCCTTCAGGCGGACAACCGCCTGCCCATTCCTGCCGGTATCGAAGCTAGTACCGGAATTTCCAAACAGGCCAACACTTCCTCTGGCGTGCGCAGCGCCGGATCCAGATAATCCGCGGCGAACGCGGCTCCAGTGCCCGAAGTCAGGGCCACGACAAATCCCATCAGCACGACCGCTCCGGCCGGCCACACCGGCAGTGCCGGCACGACCGGTTGCTCGGCGATAGCTACATTGACGATGCCGCCCTCGTCCAACGCATCGCCCATCCGTGATTGTTCCCGTTTCTTCACATAGAGGAGGTAATTCTCCTGGGCCGCCTTTTCGCTGTTCGTCAGATCGTCCTGGGCAATGGCATCCTCGCCGAGTTGGCGGGCCAAGGCGCGATATCCCGCCAAGTGCGCGCTTGTCGTTGCCTCTCGAGCTTCCAATCCCCTCATCTCAACCTGCGCTTTCTGCAGTTCCGCTTTGGCCCATTCATAGTTCGCATTCTGGTCCGTGGTTTCGTCGCGCAACGGACTCAATCTTTCGGCCGCGATCGCAGCCTTGGCCTGCAGGATCTGCTGCTCGACTTCCCGCACCAGGCGATGGTTTGGCTCAAACTTGGTCAGTAACTGAGTCTTCTTCAGTTCAAGATCCAGCAGGCTCGCCTTCAGCGCCCGCAACAGCTCCGGATTGTCTGCCGTGCGAACCTGCGTAGTGGTCCGCTCCGGCAACTTCGCCAACTGCGCATGGAGTTCTTGAACCCGGTGCGCTGTCTCCGATATCTCGACCTGAGTCTGCCGGTAACTCGCCTCCACGTCGTCGAGCCGTTGCAGCGCCAGATCACGTTGCTGTGCCGCCACCACCACGCCATGACTCTTCGTGAAATCCACCAGCTTTCCCTGAGCCTCCTCCAGTTGCCGTCGCGACTCCCCGGTCTGCCGATCGAAGAAATGAAGTTGCCCGCCCGGCCGGTGGACTGCCATGTGCTTTTCCAGGTAGATGCTGGCTAGCGACTGCAGCACGTGCGCCGCCACTTGCGGATCCGGCGCGTCATAACTCACCGCGATCAGGTTGGTTTTCTTAATCGGTTCCACGTTCAGCCGTCCCGCCAGTTTCTTCGCTGCCCGCTCCACGCGCGCCGCCTGCTCTTCGTGGGGCCGGAGCCATCGCAACCAATCCTGGACAGCCAAATTGTTGGCCTCCGCCACGCGGCGCAAAACATCGTCGTCCTTCAGTAGTTCCACCTCCGAATTCAGTTCTTCTTCGGTTACTTCCACCCGGGAAAAATCGGGAGGAGCATTCTGCTGTGCGGTTACCGGAGGGTCGGCACGTCCTCGACGCACCAGCACCCGCACTTGGGCGCGATACGTGGCCCCAGCGAATGCATAGACAAAGGCCAAGAACAGAACCAACCCCGAGACGCCGACAAAGAGTTTCCGCTGCCGGAACAGGACCATCGCAAGCTCCCGCATCGTCGGCGACTGTGATTCTTCTTCTTTGCGCGCTGGATCTTGGTTTGGCATGCGGATTGACCTGCGTCGCTTACTAGAACTGGGTAGAACTCACGTACATGCTTAGGGAAGGCTTGCTGAGAAACCGCTCGATCTTCGAGATGGAATTTTGGGGAACAAAGACCAGATCACCCGGGCGCAACTGAAAGGCCTCGCCCAGGCTCTTTTCCCTCAACATCCTCTTCAGGTTGAAAACGCGCGCCTCCACCAAATCATCGTTCACGTGCCGGAATAGAAGAACCTGCGAATGCTTCGCTTCGTGCGTGAAGCCGCCCGCGATCTCTACCGCTTCCATGATGCTCGTGTCTGCGCGCAACTCGTACTTGCCGGGCTTTCCCACTTCTCCACCCGCCACAAAATAGGGGTGCTCAAACTCCTTCAGCGCCACCGCGACCTGCGGGTCGTGCAAATATCCCGTGTACGCCCGCCGTACGGCCAGACGGAACTCCTCCAGCGTGAATCCCTGGGCGAGCACCGGGCCCGCATCCTTCAGCGCGACATATCCGTCCGGTTGTATCGTGAGCGTCTGGTCGAACTCCGGCGATAACGTGAAACTCAAGGCCACCACGTCGCTACGGTTCAGCCGGTAAAGCGAACGGCGTTCCCCTCCGAGCTGAGGGTTTCCCATGCCGTCCGCCTGCCCGGGTTTTGCAGCCGTCATTCCTGTGCTTCCCAGCCCAGCCCCGGTTTGGCCGGTTTGAGAAGACTGTATGGTTGCTCCCAGGTACTGCTGCCTCTTTTCCTCCTGGGCGAATGCGGCTACGCAAACCTGCAATACCAACAGCGCCATTACCGCAACTACTTTCCAGCCGACGAGGAGCTTCATTGCGTGATGGACTCTATTTTCCTGGATTCCGAGCGCCACTCAGTTCCGCGGCTCTCTTTGTGCAAGGTATCTCGATGCCGATTTCGCAGCAAGACATGCAAAGTACCGTCTACCAATGTGGTCATGCCGGGCTTAGGCGCCGAAGTGTGCCGAAGCCAGAAGTGCCGCGGGTCTTCTTCGCGCCGGGTGCTTTCGATTAGGGCCGTAAGACTGTTCCCTTGCCGGCTACCTACAAAAGTAGACTTGCATGTTCACTGAATCACACCCCGCTCAAGAAGCGCGGCCTCGAAGATGCGGAGCAAAGCCACTCTACTGAGATATTCTCCTCGAACTTCCTCAAGAATCCCCAGATCGCCAGACGTACTCCTCGGTTTTCCACAGCATTGCAACCTGTATTCCCGATTTGAAAACCTCGAGCAAATTATGTGGCATGTCCCCTTGAGTAGCTTTCCGTGCCCACCCTAAGATGACATTACTCAATTCCGTTTCATGGGGAGCCCTGTTTCATGAGTTCGTCCTTAGCCATCACTTCACCCGCAATCACGGTCCTCATCGCGGACTCCAACCGGATGCAGGCTCAGCTGCTGACCAGCGCCTTGCGCCGGCGCTCCGAGTTCCGCATCTCCACCTGTCCGGTCGACACAGCTTCGATTCTCCAGGTGGTCGCCTCCACTCCGGCCAAAGTCGTTGTTCTTTCGCTGAATCACTCCGTCAGCATCGCCAACCAGATGGCGGCAATGCGCCGCATTCATCTCTCCCACCCCACCGTCCCCAAAGTTCTTTTGGTCGAGTCCTATGATCGTGAACTGGTGGTGAGCGCTTTTCGCTCCGGCGCCCGCGGCATTTTCTGCATTTCGGACACGCATTTCCGGCTGCTCTGCAGGTGCATCCAGCGGGTCGCCGGCGGTCAGATCTGGGCCAACACCGAGCAGATTACTTTCCTGCTCGATCTGATCTCCGAAGTCCCTTCGCTGCGCGTGCTCAACTCCCGCGGCCACCAGCTCCTTACTCCGCGCGAAGAACAGGTCGTCGCACTCGTCGCGGAAGGCCTCAGCAATCGCGATACTGCCCGGGAACTCGACCTCAGCGAGCACACCGTTAAGAAGTACCTGTTCCGCATATTCGACAAGTTGGGAATCTCATCCCGGGTCGAACTCGTCCTCTATGCCGTCAATCATGGCGATCCGCTCCAGGCCGAATGGCTCGCCGGGATGGGCCGCTCCACACCGGACGCTCAAGAAGGGATTCCAATACAGGCTGGGCGCGCTCCAATTTGAAAACTTTCCCCGACGCCTGTATAAATCTGGGGACGGAACTCCGTGCCTGACGACTCCTCCAACCCCGGCCCCAATCCTCAGCCGCGCGGTGCCACCATCATCGCCGCCGCGCTGTTGCTCGCGGCTCTTGCGCTGGTGGTCCTCTATACCAGCCGTCGAGCGTTCCTGAGCCCGGTGGCGTTGGTCGTGGTCGCCGCCATCGGAGTGGCCGCGTTGCTTTTGCAGCTTCGCCTGCGTCCCGATCTTTCCTCGTCCGTCCGAGCGTCTTCCGTTCGAGGTCCGCTTTGGCTCAACGCGCTGGGGGTTGTCTTCGCCGTCGCAGCCGTATTCGCCGACATCCTTCAGCTCAACGGAGTGTTCATGCTGATCGCCGCGCTGGCCGCCGTCGTGTCCTTTGGGGTCAGCGGCATCATCGTCCTCAACGCTCTGCGCAAACGCCGCATTTGAAGAGCGGCTTCAGGTTAGGGGGCCGGCTTTGCCTTTTCTGCCGCGATCCGGAACGATGAGTTTCAATGCCAGAAGGCCGCCCTAGGGTTTGAACTCCACCGCCACCGTCGTCTCTACCACCACCGGCTGACCCTCGACGCGGTAAGGATCGAACCGCCACCAGCGCAGCGCATCCATTGCGGCCTGTGCCAGCACTTCGGGACCATTCAGCGCGTGCATGTCCGCCACTGACCCGTCGCGTCCCACGACTACATCCACCACGATCACTCCCTGCAGCTTCTCCGGCCGCGCCGCCGCGGGATAGTCGGGGTCCACGCGGTGAGTCACCAGCTTCTCCATCACATCGGCTGGAACGTGGGCCTGAGGCTGCGGCGGTTCCGTTATCTTTTCGTTTTCCTGCAGACCCGATTCCAAATCTTCCCACCCGCGATTCCAGCGCCACCACAAAACCGCCAGTAAGATTGCCGCCGACATCAGCAAGAATATCCATCCCCGGCCAAACCGCTTGCGGGGAGGAGGCGGCGCGCCACCCGATCTCCCACTCTCGGAGCCTTTCCCGGCCGCTACGGGAATCTTCGCGCGTACTTCCAGTTCCGGTTCCGCTTTCGCCTCTCCCGCCCAATCGCGAATCGCCGCCTGCTGCTCCACCGACAGCCCGACAAACTCCATCCCGTAGCGCAGCTTATCGTGATGCCGCACCAGCGCCCGCGTGCACAGCGGATCGGCCGCCAGCGGCAGCCGGATCTCCAATCCCACCGCCTCATCCGGCAACAATTCTCCCGCCAGCACCACAGCCACTCCGCCCTCTCCCAGGTTGACCGACCGTCCCGGCAGAGTGTCCGGAATCCCCGAACGCAGCACGGTCACATCCACCGGCGCCTGCACGCGGTATCGCCGCCCACGCCGCCGCGACGGGTGAGACTGATCCTGTGCTTGCGCCCCTGCCGCCATTGAGCCTCTGGTTTTGTGAAGGAACTAAATTCATCGCGGAGTCACGGAGAAGAGCGACTCCAAAATAAACCTTACGGGCTGCGAACCTAATGTCCGCGCCGCAGCTCGACGATCTCACTCCCGTTTGCCACCAGCACCACACTCGCCATGCCAATGAACAGACCGTGTTCCACCACTCCCGGCATATCGCTAAGCTGCCGGGCCAGCCTATTTGCATCCGGAATCCGCCCGAACCGGCAATCAAGAATGTAATTGTTCTCGTCGGTCAAATACGGCTGACCCTCCGCTTGCCGCCGCAGCCCAACTTCCGCACCCAGCGCCTCAATCTTCTTCGCCACCATCGCCTGCGCGAACTTGACCACTTCCACCGGCAGTGGAAACCTTCCAAGTACCGGGACTCTCTTCGTCGCATCGGCCACAATCACGAGTTGCTTGGTAGCCGAAGCCACAATTTTTTCCCGTAATAGCGCTCCGCCTCCACCTTTTATCAGCCGCAATTGCGGATCGACTTCATCCGCCCCGTCCACGGTCACATCGATCTCCTGACATTCATCCAGCGTGGTGAGCGGAATCCCCAGGCTCGCCGCCTGCTCCTGCGAACGGTTCGACGTGGGTATGCCGCGAATCCGCAGCCCATTCTTCACCTGCTCGCCCAGCAGCCGAATGAAATAAGCGGCAGTCGAGCCGGTGCCCAATCCCACCACCTGCCCATCTCCTACGAATCGCAAGCTCGCCCGCGCCGCCGCTTCTTTTTCTCGATCGTTCGCCATAAGTCTTCGATGCTGAGGACTCCTTTCGGGAGTGCCCGGTTGGGGAGGCGCCTACGATTCGGGAACCGACTCTTTCCGCAGCCTCCTTAAGCCTGCCGCCCACTCATCCCAAGCTCTTCTCCACGTAAATCAAGTACCCCGCCAGCGCCAGCCCGAACAACACCGTCAGAATCGTAATCAGATCCACGACAAATCCCGCCGGCTCAAACTTCCCCTCATCCAGTTGCGCTCGTGTCTTCCGATAGCGCGTCAGTCCGGCGACGACCATCACCACTCCCGCCAGAATCGCGCTCATCCCCATCCACACCGAAAGCCCCGTCGTCTTGGACGCGTGGCCCTGAAACTCCGTCAACTGCCTCATCGCGATCGCAAATCGCCCAATCGCGAACCCAAACACCACAATCGCTACACTGGTCCGCACCCAGGCCAGAAACGTGCGCTCGTTGGCTAAATGATCGCGGGCTCGGTTGGAATTCTCCGCCACAGGGCCTCCCCATCGCGAAAGTATAATGACGGCAGCATTATTCCACAGCCTTCGCCACCAGCGCGCCGGCGCCCGCAATTATTCTTGATCAAGTCCTCGGCACCCCCGCAAGGCATTCCTATCAGCCCCGCGTTTCTTGCTTCTTGCCTGCTGGGACGTGTTTGAAGCGCCGCTTATTACGCCATAATCATCTTCCCCAAGATTTCCTTCAGAATCTTGGCCGCGACCGTAGCCGTCATTCCGGAAACATCCTGCACAGGGTTGTATTCAACGATGTCCGCCCCGGCGATCGTTCCCTCAATCGCATGCAGATGGGCGATCGCTTCCCGCACCGTGATCCCGCCCGGCTCGCGGTGCGAGATCCCCGGCGCAAACGCCGGATCGAGCACGTCCATGTCGAACGAAACATAAACCGGTCCCCGAATCTTGAGCCGATCGAATGCGGGAAGCGCTCGCATCTCCACCACCTCGACGCCGAATCTCGCCGCCTGCTCGCGCTGATGGCCATTCATCGTTCGAATGCCCACCTGCACCAGCCGCTTCGCCAGGCGCTCCTCCATGATGCGCGCAAACGGACACGCGTGCGACACCCGGCTGCCCTCGAACTCGTCATATAAATCCGGATGAGCGTCGAAATGAATGATCGTCAGCTCGGGATACCGCCGCGCAAAAGCCTTGAGAATCGGGTACGTAACCGAGTGGTCGCCGCCCAGCGAGACCGGAGCCTCGCCCTTCGCCAACAACTTGCCCACCGCGCGCTCAATCTCAGCGAAGTCATCGCCGACGCTCTCAGGCGAATCGTTCAGCGGCAAATCGCCCGCGTCCGCAAAGGCACCCGCCGCACCCAAGTCCACACCCAGTTCCGTCCACTTGTTGGAAGCGTCACTGCGCAGGGCCTCGCGGATCTTCGCCGGCGCGCCCGCCGGTCCACGCAGACAGGACGAGTTCACATCGAACGGAATTCCGAGAATAGTTGGCATGTCTGGTGTTTCGCTCCCTACCGAGATTCCTGCAAGTCTACCTTGCCTGCTCCGGCAAGCGGATGTCCAAAATCCCGCTAGCCGCTTCCGTCTTTTTCTGCCTCTGCGCCTTCTTTGGTTGATCGGTTCCCAGGACCAGAATCCTCCGGATCCGGCCCGGCATCCGTTATCCTAAGTAACGAACTCATATGGCTACCCCGGAATCGAAGACTTCCAACGGTGAGGCTGGCGCCGCCCTCATCGACACCTCGAACAACAACGGCGTCAATTCCGAGCGCGAACGCGTCTTCAGCGCCTTCCGCCAATGGGGATACCTCGAAGGCGATCTCGATCCCCTCGGTTTTCTCCGTCCCCGCCTGACCGTTGAACTGCAGATCGACAGCCAGTACGCCCGCGAAGCCCGCGCCATCTACTCCTCGACCATCGGCGTCGAAATCAACCACATCTACGCCCCCGAACGGCGCCGCTGGATCCACGAGCGCATGGAGTCCGAGCCTCCGAAAGAAGACCAGCGGCGCATCCTTGACCTGCTCATCCGCGCCGACATTTTCGAGCAGGTCATGCAGCAGCGTTACTTGGGCAGCAAGCGCTTCTCGCTCGAAGGCGTCACCGCGCTGATCCCGTTGGTGGATGAAATTCTCGATACCGGCTCCCGCCTCGGCGCCATCGAGCTCGTGATGGGCATGAGCCACCGCGGCCGCCTCAATGTTATGGCCCATGTAGCCCGCCGATCCCCCGAAGAAATCTTCGCCGGCTTCGAAGACGTCGACCCGCGCAGCGTTCTCGGCTCCGGCGACGTCAAGTACCACATGGGCGCGACCGGCGAGTACATCACTCGTAGCGGCAACAAGGTTCACATCCATCTGGTTTCCAACCCCAGCCACCTCGAGGCCGTCGACCCCGTCACCGTCGGCCGCACTCGCGCCAAACAAGACCGCACCGGAGAAGGCGGGCGCGAGAAATATCTGCCACTGCTGGTTCACGGCGATGCCGCCTTCGCCGGACAAGGCATCCTCGCCGAAACCATGAATTACGCCGACCTTCCCGGCTACACCGTCGGCGGCACCATTCATGTCATCGCTAACAATCTGCTCGGATTCACCACCAGCTATATCGAAGAACACTCCACCCGCTTCGCCGCCTGCATCGCGCGCCGCCAGTCGATCCCCATCTTCCACGTGAATGGAGAAGACGTTGACGCCGTGGTCCGCGTGGCCCGCCTCGCCACCGAATACCGCTACCAGTTCGGCACCGACGTGGTCATCGACCTCATCGGTTACCGCCGCCACGGTCACAGCGAAGTCGACGACCCCACCATTACCCAGCCGCTGCTCTACAAGAAGATCAAAGAACACCCACCGCTGTGGGAAATCTACGCCGACGACACCGGAATAACCGACGCTCCGGCGCAGGCCGCCGCCATCAAGGCTGAGTTCGAATCCGCTCAGAAAAAAGCCGGCACTCTCACTCAGAAGCCCTTGATGCGAGACTTGCCTAGGTATTGGGACCAATACTATGGAGGCCTCCATAAGCCGGAATTCGAAGTGGAAACCGGACTCTCCACGGCAGAATTAACCGAGCTTACCCGTGACCTCACCACCTACCCCGAAGGCTTCCACATCCATCCCAAGGTAAAGAAGCTTCTTGAGCAACGCGCCGAAATGGGCGCGGGCAAACGCGCCACGGACTATGGCATGGCCGAAGCTCTCGCCTTCGCGAGCCTGGTAAAAGCCGGTATTCCGGTTCGCCTGTCCGGCCAGGACTCCCGCCGCGGCACTTTCAACCAGCGCCATTCCGCTCTGATCGATATCGAAAACGAGAACGAATACGTCCCGCTGGAAAACATCGCGCCCGGCCAGGCCCGCTGCGAAGTATATAATTCGACGCTTTCCGAACCGGGCGTGCTCGGCTTCGAGTATGGCTACAGCCGCGACTATCCCGAAGCGCTGGTCCTCTGGGAGGCTCAGTTCGGCGACTTCGTGAACGTCGCGCAAGCCATCATCGATCAATTCATCTCCGCCGGCGAAGCCAAGTGGAACCTGCTCTCCGGCCTCGTCCTGCTTCTCCCCCACGGCTACGAAGGCCAGGGACCGGAACACTCCAGCGCCCGCATTGAGCGCTTCCTGCAACTCGCCGCGAAACACAACATCCAGATCGCGCAGCCTTCCAACGCCGCACAATACTTTCATCTACTGCGCCGCCAGGCCCTGCGTCACTGGCGCAAACCGCTGGTCGTATTCACTCCCAAGAGCATGCTGCGCCATCCCGACGCGTCATCGCCCATCGCGGACTTCACCCACAAGAATTTCCAGAACGTGCTTGCCGACACTGAAATCGGAGAAGCCGACCGCATCCTGGTCTGCACCGGCAAGATCGGCCACGAGCTCCGCGCCGAGCGCAAAAAAAGAAACGACAACTCCACCGCCATCGTATTTCTCGAACAGATCTATCCCTTCCCGGACAAAGAACTCATCGCCGAATTCGCCCGCCACGGCGACGCCGGCGAGATCGTCTGGGTGCAGGAAGAGCCCGCCAACATGGGAGCGCTTTTCAACATGCTCCCCCGTCTCCAGCGCATCGCCGGAGCCCGCCACGTGCTCTCCGTAAAACGCAGCTCCAGCGCCAGCCCCGCAACGGGAAGCGCCAAAGCGCACGAAGTAGAACAGAAGACGCTGCTGACGTTAGCCTTCACCACAAAGGGATAGTGACGACGGAAATCATGAGATCATATGTGGGGACAGCCGCCCCCGGCTGTCCGCCGAGCGAAGCTCGGCTAAGGTTGTGGCGCGGGCACTCCTGCCCATATGCCTTTGGGTGGCGCGGCGCTTTTAGCGCTGCGAAAAGCTCCACCATGGATGAGGCTTTAGCTTCCAAGGTACCCAATCTACTCCGGTCTTTCCGTCACCACCTTCCCTCCAGTCCCCGGCAACGCAGCCTTCGCCCCTCCAGCACTCTCCCCGACGAACAGCGCCTCCAAATTCGCATACGCATAAATCATAGGCGCATGATTCTGCATCAGCCCACCCGTGTCGGCAGTCGGCCCGTAATTGCTGTGCACATCCCGCCCCAGCATGCGCAGCATCGCCATCAACTGGCCCCGATGATGCGAGGTATGCGCGATCCGCCGCGTCATCACCCAAGCCCGCGACCGTTGCACATCGAAAAACTTCACATTCTCTTCCCACCAACCTTCATCCCTCTTCAACAGCGCGGCCAGCCGTTTCCCGCTGTCCTCGGCATACCGCTTCATGAACTCCAAACGCACCTCCTGCTTCGGCAGCGGCGGCGCACTCACATCAATTCCCAGCATATTGCGGAACCACAGGTCTTCGCTCATGCACTGATGCACCATCTGTTCGTGCACACTGCGGCCTCGCGCATCGTCCTCCCGCGGACGCACCCGAAGATCCTCGTCCCGGAACTCGCTCCACACGCTGACCACCTTCACCCGTTCGGTCGCATACGTCTCGACGAGAAATGCGTATCTCATAGCCGCAAATGTTACCCTAGCAAGCTGCTGAATCGCTCCGATTTTGGGTGGCGCAGCGCTTCCAGCGCTGCGATAAATGCCAACCCCTGACTGAGGGCTTCAGCCCCTGAGCTACCTGGAGCTTGCAGTAGCCTGAAAATTTTCGAATTCAACTCCATGCCCCGTCGCCCCCAACCCCTCCGCGTAGCCATCGACACTGGCGGCACCTTCACCGATTGTGTCTGGATCGAGGACGCTGGCCGCCTGCGCATGTTGAAGGTCTTCTCCACTCCCGCCGATCCCTCCCAAGCCATCGTCGAAGCCCTCCGCAAAATCAGTCATGAAGGCGAACTCATTCTCCTGCACGGCACCACCGTCGGCACCAACACCCTGCTCGAACGCAAAGGCGCGCGCACCGCTCTGGTCACCACTGCGGGTTTTGAAGACGTCATCGAGATCGGCCGCCAGGCCCGCCCCAAGCTCTACGACTTCTTCTTCGACCGTGTCGAACCGCTCGTCCCCGCCGATCTCCGCTTCGGCATCGCAGAACGCAGTGACAGCGAGGGCGAAATCCTGACCTCGCCTTCACCCGCGGATTTGCAATCTCTCTTCTCCCAAGTATCTGCGAAGCACCCCGAGTCCGTCGCCATCTCGTTGCTCTTCTCGTTCGCGAATCCAAAAACCGAGTTAGAAATTGCCGAAGTCCTAAAGCCCCTCGGCGTCCCGCTCTCCATCTCTCACAAAATCCTCCCCGAATTCCGCGAATACGAACGCACATCCACAGTAGTAATCAACGCCTACCTCCAGCCAGTCATGCAGCGCTACCTGGAAAATCTAGAGCAGCGCTCGGCGCAGCAATTGTCTGCGGACGAAGCAACCAGTGCGGCAGCCGGAAGCTTTTGGGTGGCGCGGCGCTTCAGCGCTGCGAAAAAGATGTCCAACTCGATCAGGGCTTTAGCTCCCGAGGGACCTCAGCGCGCCAATGCCCCTCGAATCTTCGTAATGCAATCCAGCGGCGGTATCACGTCCCTGGCCGCCGCCGCCCGTGAACCGGTCCGCGCCGTTCTTTCCGGTCCCGCCGGAGGCGTAGTCGGCGCCGCCGCCAGCGCCCGCCGCAGCGGCCTCCCCCGCATCATCGCCTTCGACATGGGAGGCACTTCCACCGATGTTTCTCTGGTCGAAGGCGCCATCGCCACCGCCAACCAAGCCGAAGTCGCCGGACTCCCCATCGGCGTCCCCATGCTCGACATCCACACCGTGGGCGCAGGCGGAGGCTCGCTCGCCCGCTTCGACGCTGGCGGCGTTCTCCGCGTCGGTCCCGAATCCGCCGGCGCCGATCCCGGCCCCATCTGCTACGGCCGGGGCACGCAGCCCACGGTCACTGACGCCAACCTCTTACTCGGCCGCCTGCAGTCTACCCGCTTCCTCGGCGGTGACTTTACTCTCGATGTCGACCGCACCCGCCGCATCACGCGCGATTGGCTCAAGCTTCAGGGAAATCCTCTCACTCTCGATCGCTTCGCCGCCGGCGTCGTCCGCGTGGTGAACGCCACCATGGAGAAAGCCGTTCGCGTGGTCTCCATCGAGCGCGGCCGCGATCCCCGCGACTTCGCCCTGGTCGCCTTCGGCGGCGCCGGAGGCCTCCACGCCTGCGCCTTGGCCGAAGCCCTCAGCATCCCCCGCGTGATCGTGCCCGCCCTGCCCGGCGCGCTCTCCGCTCTCGGCGTTCTGGTCAGCGACGTGGTCAAGGATTACTCCCGCACCATTCTGTGGCACGCCTCCGGCAAACTTCCAGCCGCGCAACTGGATCGTGAGTTCTCTGCCCTGCGGAAGCAAGCCGCGAAAGATTTTCATCAGGAAGCCTGGCAGGGAAGAGTGCACTGTCAAGCGAGCGTCGACATCCGCTACCGAGGCCAGGGATACGAACTCAACCTGCCCTTTACCAGGAATCTGCTAGCCGATTTCCAACAAGAACACCAGCGTCGCTATGGCTACGCCCATCCCACGCGCGAAGTAGAGCTAGTAACCGTCCGCCTCCGCGCAGTTGTGAAATCGCCGCCACTGAAAGCAACTACGGCACATGTGGAGAAGATTGGTGAAGCGGGCACAGCCCATGTGGGGACGGCCGCCCTCGGCCGTCCAGGCCGAGCAAAGCTCGGATCGCTTTTCGCGCCCAACGCCCCAGTCTTCTTCGACGGCAAGAAACTCGCTACCGCGATCTACTCCCGCGACGCCCTGAACCCCGGCACAACTTACTCCGGACCCGCCATCGTCACCGAATACAGCGCCACCACAGTCATCCCGCCCGGCAAACGCTTCCACCTCGACCGTGCTGGAAACCTTGTCATTGCGGTACTCCGATGACTCCGCAAAACGGTCACGCCATCTTTCCTCCGCTTTCCACAGGGAATTGGATTTCTCCACAGGTTAATATGAAATATTGGCTTTCCCTTCGCTTCCATTAGTCCAGGCGCTAGTGCCAGAGTAGCTGGATATGAGGTCTCGTCATATGCGGCCAACAAGAAAGCCGCCCACGGAAATCAAACCCGCGCCTCCCTGCCAGTGCGAGTGCTGGGCCTACGACAAAGGAATTCACTGCGGAAACAAGAAGTCGGGCTGCGAACATCCGCCCTATAGAACTACGCGGAAAACGCACTAGATGTCTCAGCACGCTGAACCGCAGGAGCCTTCCTAATCTGCTCTTTCTCCACCCATTCCACGAAGAGTGCCTGAAATTCCTCTTGCGTGTAGATGCCTTTATGAATCAGCAGCGTATTCATCGCGTACACCGTTGCCTTAAAGCCCTCATCCCGCGAGGCCACCGCCAATGCTTCTTCAAACGACATGCTGATCATTATCCTCCGTCGCGGACGAAACAAATCCTGATGCTCATCAAATCATTTTGGACACCGCTGAGTCAATGCCGTAACCGGACAATCGTCCCGCTTCCACCTCGACCTCGCCTCCAACCTGATTGTTACAATCCGATAAAAATCACGCCCCTAACCCGTTTCGGCAACTGGCAACTGGCTGCGGACAACTGTTTTCCAGCTACAATAAAAGCCGTGAAACCCAGCATCTTCGTTGTCGAAGACGATCCCGATATTTCCCGCCTCGTTCGCCACCACCTGGAGAACGATGGGTTTGCCGTGCGCGTCTATCCCACCGGATCCAACGTGATCGCCGACGCCGAGCGCCAGCGCCCGGCGCTCTTCGTGCTCGACATCATGGTGCCCGGCAAAGACGGTCTCGAACTCTGCCGCACCGTCCGACAAACTCCCAGCCTCGCTGCCGTGCCGGTGATCTTCCTCACCGCCAAAAGCAGCGAAGCCGACCGCGTCCTCGGTCTCGAGATCGGAGCCGATGACTACATCGCCAAGCCTTTCAGCCCGCGCGAACTCGTGGCCCGGGTCAAGGCCGTGCTGCGCCGCTTTGAGCGCCCGCTTCCGCCCAGCCCGCTCCAGGTCGGCGACATCGCCATCGACCCCGCCGCCATGACCCTCACCGTCCGCGGACAAGCCGTTCCCACCACCGCCACCGAGTTTCGCCTGCTCGATTACTTCGCCCGCCACCTCGGCCGCGTCTTTTCCCGCGATCATCTTCTCGATTCTGTTTGGCGTGACACGTCTTACGTGACCCCGCGCTCGGTCGACGTTTACGTCCGCCGCATCCGGGAAAAAATCGAACCGGACCCGGAAAACCCGCGCTACCTCAAGACCGTGCGCGGCGCGGGCTACCGCTTCGAGGCCCCAAAGTGAGAAGCTTCAAAGCGAGCAAGAAGTGAGAAACGGGATTTTCCTTAAGCTGCTGGCGGCCTTTCTGGTCGTCATCCTTGCAGCCGTAGTAATGTTCGACCTCATGCTCGGGAGCGCCTGGCGAACTTCGCTGCGCTCCGAAATTGAGCGCAACCTCATCCAAAAGACCCAGCTCCTCGCCCACCGCGTCGAAACCGACCGCATCCATTCTCTCGCCGATATCGCCGCCCAGGAAGGACAAGCCGCCGGCGCTCGCGTCACCATCATCGATCCCGCCGGCAACGTGCTGGCCGATTCCGAATCCAGCCTGGGCACAATCGAAAACGTTCCCCAGCGCAAGGAGTTCGCCGCCGCGCTCTCCGGGCGCGTAGGCGTGGACCAGCGTCCGAGCGCGGCCGCGGGCATTCCGTTTCTTTACGTGGCGGTTCCCATTGCCGGCGGAGCCGTACGCCTGGCCTATCCGCTCTCCGATGTCGAAGCCGTCTCCGCGCAGCTTCGCCGCAGGCTGGAGCTGGCTTCCGGCCTGGCGTTTCTGTTCGCCCTTGTAATGGCTGCCATCGCAGCCTACTGGACGGCTCGCCGCCTCGATCGCATCGTCCAGGTCGCCGCCCGCATCGCCGACGGCGATCTTCAGGCCCGCATCCTCGAACCTTCTCAGGACGACGTTGGCCGCGTCGCCGGCGCCCTTGATATTGATGGTGAAGATATTGATGGTGACAATGACCAGCCTGCCCGCCGCGTCGAACAAAGCTTCGCCGCCGTCCGCTCCAGCCAGCGCCAGCTTGAAACCCTGCTCAACAGCATGCAGGACGCCGTTATCGCCGTCAGTGCCGACGGCTTCGTGCAGTGGGCCAATCAATCCATGGATCGCCTGGTTCCGCAAGGCGCTCGCCTGCACCAGCCCGTCGTCGAGACCATCCGCGACCCCGACTTCCTCGCCACGGTCAAGGAAGCCACCGCCGCCCGCGAAGTCAAAACCGCCCGCGCCACTTCCATCGTCCCCGGTCGCGCTTTCGACGTGACAGCCGCGCCGCTGCCCGGCGGAGGTGCCGTCGCCGTGCTCCGCGACCTTACCGAAACCGAGCGCGTCGAAAAAACCCGCCGCGACTTCATCGCCAACGTTTCCCACGAACTGCGCACGCCCCTCACTTCGATTCAGGGCTATGCCGAAACCTTGCTCGACAGCACTCCCGAACACGGAGCTCCCACCCGCGAGTTTCTGGAAATCATCCGCAAGAATTCCTCCCGCATGTCCCGCCTCACCGAAGATCTGCTCACTTTAGCCCGCGTCGAATCCGGCGAAACTCGTTTCGATATGGAGCCCGTCCCGCCCGCCGAACTTGTTCGCGATGCCGAAGAGAGCTTCCGCGAAATCGCCCGCAATCACGGCATTGATCTGCGGATACAAGATTCGCGGATACAAGACCTGCGGATACAAGATTTGCAAATCCACGATTCCTCGGTCCCCGATGCGCCGAGTGACGATTTGCCGATCCAGAATCTCCCCCCGGTCCTCGCGGATCGCGAAGCCATTCACCAGGTCTTTGCCAACCTGATCGACAATGCCCTGAAGTACGGTGCAAGGTACGGCCCTTCCGGCGGACGAATCGTGCTCGGTGCCCGCGCGGTTCCCCACGCCGTCGAATTCTTCGTCCAGGACTTCGGCGCTGGCATCGCCTCCGAGCACCTCCCGCGCCTGTTCGAACGCTTCTACCGCGTCGACAAAGCCCGCTCCCGCGAGTCCGGAGGCACCGGCCTCGGCCTCGCCATCGCCAAACACATCATGCTCGCCCACGGCGGCTCCATCCGCGCCGAAAGCGATGTGGCTCACGGCTCCGCTTTTCTCTTCACCCTCCCTACCGCCTGAACCAAGACAGTAGCGCCGGCGTCCCGCCGGCCCAGCGCAGCTTCGGTGTTAAGATCACCGGAGGATCTTCCGTTCGGAGACGTTATGAAACGAATTGCGGCTTTCATCCTGCTGGTCGCCCCGAGTGTTGCATGGTCGATCCCGGCTAATGCTCAACATGAAAACACCAGTATCGGAGAAAACGGCCGCGAGGCCAAGAAGTCGTCCAGGCAATATCAAAAAGCGTCAAAGAAGGCAGCCAGGAAACAGCGGAAAGCAATGAAGAAATACCAGAAGGCCCAACGCAAAGCAGCCAACCAGCAGCAACATCGCGCCAAGTAGCCCTTACTCCCCACTGCCTGAAAAGGCTGCGGAAAAACTCAAGATTCGTATCAGGGTATGCCTTCAGGCATACCGCAAGCGCGCACTATCAATCGCGCCTTCAGGCGCTGCGGTTTCTGCAGGTCATCTTCATGACCCAGTCTCTTGAGCGCGCCGGCGATCACGCCAAGAACCTCGCCGAAGAGGTCGGCCACTTCGTCAGCGGCCACACCGTCCGCCACTTCCTAATGGCCTACGACAAGCCCGTCGTAGCAAATGTTCATCGACTACCTCCGCCGCCGGGACCGGCAATAAGTTGTTTGGAAAGAATGCTCGCGTGGTGCGGAACACTCTGGTCCGCCTTCGTCCGTCACGACCAATCCGTTGATGTCTAACCCACCTCTGACCGTGTCGGCCCCAGTCCTAGCCGCGGCAAAGCCCCTCAAGCGGCTACCTTCCGGATTGCCCGTTAACCGCCCAGAATCGTTGGCAAGAATTAGTAGACCTGCCTGTAGACGCCAATCGCTTGGTCTATGCAATCATGGGTGCGAATGTGGGATTCCGGTAAAAAGTAAAAAGTACAGCTACCGTCACTATTGCGGCAGCCCAACTTTACGTACGAGTTCGGCGAAGCGCGGGTCGGAATGCATGGAATCGAGCCGGAAGTCGGTTCTCAAGCCCTCCATGTGCCAATCGCGCTCTTCGTAAGCGGTATTGAGCCACCGGAAGACTTCCTCTTTTTCTCCCAATGCAGCGTAAAGGTCCGCAATGTCGTATGCAGACCGGTAGCTGCCCTTCCGCTGTGCCTGCCGGATTTCAATGCCTTTGGTGAGCGCGCCCTTCCAGCCTCCTGCATGAAAGCCTTGTTCCAGAGCGGAGGCAAACTCAGCCTCCTTCGGGTTCCCATCCAACTGACCGAAGAGCTTGAATTCCTCCACTACCTGTGGGTACATGCCTTTCCCCCAATAGGCGCGGGCTAAACAAAAGTGGGCTTGGGCAAACGTCGGGTTCTCTGTGGCCAATTTTCGGCAGGTGGCGATAGCCTGGTCGTACCTTCGTGCCGTGAATTGAACTATTCCCATGGTCTGGGTGATAATCGGTGACAGCGGATCAAGCTGGTGGGCGCGATTGAGCTCGGCTACTGCTTCCTGCTCTCGGCCGCCAATCCATTCCATATCCTCCCCATACCATTGGTGGGCCGTGGCGTCATTGGGGTCAAGTTGCATGGCTTTCTTGTACTCGGCCTCTCCCCCGGGAAAATCCCAGTCGTACTCCATGTAGTTGCTCCCCAGAACCGCATGGGGATGAGCCAGAGTCGGATCCAGTTCCAGCGCCTTGCGCGCGGCAGCATTCGACTTGGGAACAACCTCGCTCGGTTTGCCGCCATAGACCGGATACACCGTATAAACATCGGCCAGACCCGAATACGCCAAAGCGTAGCCGGGATCTTTGGCAAGGGCCTGATTGAAATAAGAAATTGCTGTCTCCAGATCCGCAGCCGTTCTTTTATTCCAGGCGTAGCGTCCCTTCAAATACAGCTCATAGGCCTCAGGATTTTGCGTGCCCTGTTTGGTGACTAGGTGTTTCTCGGAGGTGCTTATACCGGAGCGCAACTTCGCCGCCAGATCGCCGGCAATCTGCTGCTCCAGCACGATGATCTGCGTGCTCTTGCCGCTGTAATGCTGCCCCCAAAGTTCCGTATTATCCCGGACGTCGGTCAGTTCAGCGCTGACTTCCACGTTGTCGCCGTGCGGCGTTACGCGCCCGCTGACCAGGGCCGACACGCCCAGCTCGCTGCCGGCCTTCTGCGCGTCTACATCCTTTCCTTTGTAGCGGAAGACCGAGTTGCGTGACTTCACCTTCAGGTCGGGAACGTGGGTAAGGCTGGCAATCAGGGACTCCGTGATGCCGTCGCTCAGGTAGTCAACGCTGGCATCCCCGCTGACGTTAGCAAAAGGCAGAACGGCAATCGAATCAATCTGCGCTGCCCTACCGGATCGCAGGTACCCCGCGAAAGCAGCCACCAGCGCGATGAGTGCAACGCCCGCGGCAATCCAAATCCAGGCCCTGTTGCGCTTCGCCTCGGGCGCTATCTGCACCGCGATTCTGGTCGATTCGCTTTGCCTCTTCAGACGCTTGAGGTCGGCCAGCAGGTCGGAGGCGTGTTGATAACGGGTGTCCTTATCTTTTTCCAGCGCTTTGTCAATGATCCGTTCCAGCTCTGGGTGCACTTCCGGGTTGAGGCGCGCCAGCGATGCCGGCGCCCGGTTCAGGATGGACTCAAAGACCACTCCCGAAGTATCGCCGCGAAAGGGCAGTGTGCCCGTCGCCATTTCATAAAGCACCACGCCAAAGGAAAACAGGTCTGTGCGAGCGTCCAATTGTTTTCCCCGCACCTGCTCCGGCGACATATAGGCGACCGTCCCCAGCGCCGTGCCCGGGCTGGTCAGTTCCGAGGGGCCCACCTCGACCGTAGCTTCCATCATCACCGCACCTTCAGGAATTCGCGCGCCGGCGGAGGAAAGCTTGGCCAGTCCGAAGTCGAGAATCTTGGCATGCCCCTGTGCCGTCACAAAAATGTTGGCAGGCTTGATGTCGCGATGGATCACGCCCTTAGCGTGCGCCGCATTCAGAGCGTCGGCCATCTCGATGCCGAGCGCCAGCACCGTCTCGCTCTCCATCGGCTTCCCGGCAATGCGATGCTTCAGTGTTTCGCCTTCCAGATACTCCATGGCGATGAACGCCTTACCGTCCTGCTCCCCGATGTCATAGATAATGCAGATATTGGGATGATTCAGTGCGGACGCTGCCTGCGCCTCGCGCTGAAAGCGGGCCAGCGACTGGGCATCACGGGCAACATCTTCGGGCAGGAATTTTAGTGCCACAAAACGATGAAGGCGAGCGTCTTGTGCCTTGTAGACAACCCCCATCCCACCGCCGCCCAACTTCTCGACAATGCGGTAGTGCGAGATGGTCTCGTCGATCATGCGGGAGATGAATAGTTTTCAGGTCGCTTCATCTTACGGACGCGGCATGGGCTAGTCAACGAATGGCCTCTCCGGCACGGCCTCGCCGAAGAAGTTTGCCACTTCGTCAGCGGACACACCGCCCGCCGCGCCCTCATGGGCCTACGACAAGCCGGTCGAGCAAATGTTCATCGACTACCTCCGCAAACGCGACCTGCCCCGCTAGCCAGTTCGTGTCGGCCCTCGCCAAAGAAGACTCTGCCAGACCTGCACGTTATTATCGGTTACGATACACTCAAACGATAAGGAGATCCGCATGCCGGAAAAACAGAAAACACCAGTCGTAAAGTACGGCGACGTCACGCAACGCGTGGGCGTCGAAGTGATTGCCGCCCGTGGCGTCGACGTCGGCAAGTTAATCACGATGTTGATCGCGAACGCAGCCGCGGAATTCGCCAGCACCTATTACTACTACACGATCCTGCGTATGCACCTTGCCGGCCACGAAGACTATAAAGAGATCTGCGAGGACGCAAGGTTAGAAGACCGCGCTCATTGGGAACTGATTGTGCCCCGAATTTATGAGCTCGGCGGCGAACTGCCGAACGATCTCAAGGCCTTTCATGACTTAGCCGGTTGTGCGGCAGCCAAGTTGCCCGACCCTCCCACGGCGGTGAATATCCTTACTCTGCTGCTGGAATCGGAGCGTTGCGCAATTCGCAGCTGGATCGCCATTTGCGACATGACTTTCGGCAAAGATCCTCGCACCTACGACATGGCTTCCCGCATTCTTAACGAGGAGATCGAGCACGAAGCCTGGTTCATCGAACTGCTGGCCCATGAACGCGATGGCAAGTCGATTCCGTCCGGACATTTCCGGCGCGGCGAGCCCGGACACGCTCCCTACAGCAAGAACGCAGCCTTCTACAATCCCTGATCGCCACTCCCAAGTCCCTGCCTGGCGCCCAAGCGCCAGGCAGGACTCGGGAAAAAAGACTTGCTGGGAAAACGTATGAAGCCTGACCCAACCGCCTTTCAGGTCGTCCTGGTGTTACCCGATAATGACGATGAGCGCTCCATCCTGGTCGGCCGCGAAGAGCACATTTGGGATGCCGCGTTCAAAGCCGGCATCGTGCTGCCCGCACTGTGCCATCAGGGACGATGTCTGACATGTGCCGGCCGTCTCGACGGTCCCGGCAATGTGGATCAGTCAGACTCAGTGGATTACTATCCTCAAGATCGGGAGTCGGGCTTCGTTCTGCTTTGCACGGGCAAGCCGCGGTCCGCTCTGCGAATCCGCACTCATCAGCAGAATGAGATGCGGCAGCATCGCATTCAGAATCGGCGCGCCGCACCCTATTCGTAGCAAGTAAGTAGAGATGCCGCGCGGGTGCGCCGCCGTCGTCGTCCCAGGCCAGACGTGGCGGCTCATTACGCGCTCCTTACGCCCGCGGCGTCATCTTCCTCAAACCTAGCCGCGGCCTGCGGATCCGTGGCCAGCATGGCTTGTTCGCCCCGCCGGATCAGCACAATCGCTCCCAGAATTGCCACAGACGCCAGCACAATACGCATCGTCAACGGCTCGCGCGCCAACAGCCATCCCAGAATCACCGCCACCACGGGATTCGCATAGGTATGCGTCGCCACCAGCGCCGGCGGACAGTGCTGCAGCAGCCACATGTAAGCCGTGAACGCCACCACCGACCCAAACGTGATCAGATATCCCAGCCCAAACACAGACCGCAGCGAGATGCTCGACCAGTGCGTCTGCTGGAACTCGCCCATAACGCCCGCGGCAACCAGCAGCATCAGCGCACCGCAAGATCGTCGGCAGCGCCGTTCGTCCCAACGCGTCAGTGGGCAGCTTGAGCTTCGGCGAAATCACCACGCCAAACGACCACGACAAAGAACCCAGAAGCACCGCCAGCAATCCCCACAGGCTCGAACCTTTTACAGTAAGTTCCGCTCCCGTCAGCATGGCCACGCCCGCCACGCCTAAACCCAGGCCCAGAGCGCTTATTCGGCTGATCTTCCGCTGCCCCATCATCCAGCCCAGCACCAGAATGAACATCGGCTCGGTCGCGATCAGCAGCGCCGCCAGCCCCGATGCCACGTACTGCTCCGCCCAGTGCAGCGTCCCATGCCCGATTAAAAAGAAGAGCGCGCCCAACCCAAATCCCGCCATCCATTGCTGCCGCGTCGGACGAAATCCGCGCCACCAGGCCCATGTGAGCATGATCCCGCCCGCAATCGAGTGCCGGATCCCCGCCGCCACCAGCGGCGGAATCGTTTCCACCGTATAGCGGATCGCGAGGTAGGTCGATCCCCATATGACGTAGATTGCTACGAAGGCCAGCGCCAGCTTGATGGCGTGACTTCGATCATGCGCGCTCGCGGCTTTGCGTGGCTCAGCGACGATCACGGTTCTACCTCCTAACTAAGTATTATCTTGCCTTCGCGAGTCGGGTCCAGAATCCGAGATGATGGATCGCCGAAACAGTGGAAAAAACCATCTCGGCGTGTTAACCTGTAAAACTGTATTCACAGGTTATAGAGAATAATAATGGACTTCGTATAACTGGTCAAATTGCTTTTAGTGGTTAGACGACTTGGAGACGATTGCACCGGTCATGGTGCAGGCGCACGCGCGCTAACATCGGAGACTTGATCGGTCTGATTCCATGACAGAAACCAAACCCGGGAGACGACGGCCACCGAAATTCGAGCTAGTCGGAGGAAACGTCTGCCTTGATTTTATCAACACGCTCGACAATCGTCCCAGCGCCAAACCAAAGGAGTTGCTGACGTCCTATTACGAACTGGCGCGCTTCGGCGAAGACACGGGCATCCTTACCGCGGAGCAGCTTGATTACTTCTTCGAGCGCGTTCACCTTATGCCCGATGAGGCCGCGGAGGCGATGCGCCGCGCCATCAATTTGCGCGAGGCCCTCTACGCCATCTTTTCGGCTGTGATGAATCAGAAAACCGCGCCGCAACTGGCGATGGACAGACTCAATGCGAATATCCACGACGCGGCGCTGCATTCGCGGCTGGCGCAACGCGAGGGACGTTGCGAGTGGCGCTTCGAAGACCTAAAGTCTTCGTTGCCCGCGATGCTGTGGCCGATCGCCCGCGCGGCCGCGGATCTGCTCGGCTCGAGCGATCTGGCGCTGGTGCGCGCCTGTTCGTCGCCCACCTGCCAGTGGCTCTTTCTCGACAGTAGCAAGAATCACCACCGCCGCTGGTGCAGCATGCAGCAGTGCGGCAACCGCGCCAAAGCGCGGACGTTCTATGCCAAGAAGAAGACCGCGCAGCGTTTTTCCATATCTGATTAGTGTGTATGGCGTGTGTCTCATGTTTAGTAGACAACGCGAGGTAGCGAAGAGAAGCGGGTCGCGCGTTGACGAGTCGCGCACCGCGTGGGAAAACCAAGATAGTCGCGGAGCGGGCTTTCAGCCCGATTCGGAATGACCAAGGTAAAATGAAGAATACTCCGGAGGATCCCTGTGATTGCTCGTGTCTCGGCAGTCCTGCTGCTGATTGTCGCCGCGCAAGCCGCATCTGCGCAAAATACAGTACACTACGCCGCCACTAACGCCAATGTGAAGTACTTGTTCGCGACGGCCGAACCGGTGGCGCATTTGAGGTCGGGCGACATTCTTGACACCAACACGCTCGATTGCTTTGGCAACGTGCTGAAGAAACCGGGGGACACGCTCAGCATGGCGAAGGGCGACAATCCGCTGACCGGGCCATTTTTCGTCGAAGGTGCGGAGCCGGGGGACACGCTCGTAGCGAAGATTCTCGATCTGCAGGTAGACGGCGATACCGGCGCGGGCGCGTTCGCTCCGGGATTTGGCGCGCTCAATGAGACCAACTACACGCCGATGCTGCATGCGCCGCTGCCTGAGCGCATCTGGTTCTATCCCATCGATCATGCGGCGAACACGGCCACGTTCAAGGCGCTCGATTCCGATTTCTCGGTGAAGATTCCCATGCATCCTTTCTTCGGCTGCATCGGAGTCGCGCCCGCCAATGGCGAGGCGCGCAGCTCAGTGGTTCCCGCCGAATTCGGCGGCAACATGGATTCGCCCGAAGCCAGCGTGGGCAACACGGTTTATTTTCCGGTGAACGTGAAGGGTGGACTGTTCTACATCGGCGACGGACACGCCGCCATGGGCGATGGAGAAATCGCCGGCACCGCCATCGAAGTTCCGCTGAAGGCGCGAGTGCAGTTGAGCGTGATCAAGGGCCGCACCATCGCCTGGCCGCAGTTTGAGAACGACGATGCCATCATGACCGTGGGCGCCTACCGTCCGCTGGACGACGCGCTGCGAATCGCGTTTACCGAGCTTGTGCATTGGATCCACAAGGATTATGGCTTGTCGGAACTGGACGCTTATGAGCTGCTGTCGAAAGTTGCGAAGATTCATTTGAATGAAATGGTGGACCCGAACTACGTGGTCGTGGCGTCGATTGAGAAGAAGTATTTGCCGGCGAAGAAGAAGTGACGCGGCGGTAAGTACTCGGGGGCTAAAAGCCCGCAGGATTGGCGGGCAGTTATCGCAGCGCTGGAAGCGCTGCGCCACCCGAAATCCTGCGCCACCCAGAATCATGTACTACCCAAAATCCTGCACCACCCAAAATCAGAAGGCAACGGTGTTATCATTTCCGGGCGGTAATCCATTTGCGCATTTTTCGAGAAACCGTCTGGCAATGAACCGGAGGAGTAAGCCGCCGAATGCCCCAAGGGCTAAAGCCCGCGTCTTTATTGGCTCTGGGCGGCACGGCTGAGGCCGTGCCCTTCCCGAAACGATTTATGAGACAGCTTGTAGAAACTTAGGTCGAAAGCGGGAGGTTTCGCTATGGCCGCGCATCCCTACAGCTCGAACCAGGAATCCTGGCCCGAATTGAGGCTCGAGGCATGGCAGGACACTTACGCCACACTCCACATGTGGACGCAGGTTGTGGGCAAGGTGCGGCTGGCGCTAAGCCCGCGGGTCAATCACTGGTGGGAAGTTCCGCTGTATGTCAATGCGCGAGGGCTCACCACTTCCGCGATTCCTTATGGTGACGGGATTTTCGAGGTTCAGTTCGATTTTATCGACCATAGTCTGACCATCGAGACCGGCTGGGATTCGTCGAAGACTCTGGCGCTGAAGCCGCGATCGGTCGCCGACTTCTACGCCGAATTCATGTCTGCCTTGCAGTCGCTGGGCATTGAAGTGAAAATCTGGACCATGCCTTGCGAAGTGCCGAACCCTGTGCGCTTCGAGGGCGATACGCAGCACGCCTCCTATGATCCCGAATACGCGCACCGCTTCTGGCAGATATTGGTCTCGTGCGATACCGTCTTCAAGGAATTTCGCGCCGGCTTCATCGGCAAGGACAGTCCAGTGCATTTCTTCTGGGGAAGCTTCGACCTGGCGGTGACGCGCTTTTCCGGGCGGCGCGCTCCGGAACGCGCGGGAGCCGACCTCATTACGCGCGAAGCCTACTCGCATGAGGCGATCAGCGCGGGATTCTGGCCGGGCGGTGGTGACATCAAAGGCGCCGCGTTCTATGCCTATGCAGCGCCTGAGCCTCCCGGGTTCGCCGAACAAAAGGTGCGGCCAGCGGCGGCTTTCTACCATCCGAAGCTGAAGGAGTTTCTCCTGATGTACGACGATGTGCGCCGCGCCGCCTCACCCCGGGAGGCGCTGCTCAGCTTCCTGCACAGCACGTACGAGGCGGGCGCCAATCTCGGGCAATGGGACCGGAAGGAACTGGAAAGAGCCTGATCGACAAATGCTGAACGAAACTGTCGGGAGCTGGAAATGTCAAAGAAATGCAAGCACCTGGATCAGATCAAGATCACGACCACCGACCAGCACGTTTGTGAGGACTGCGTCAAAATCGGGGACACGTGGGTTCACCTGCGGATGTGCATGTTATGCGGACACGTGGGCTGCTGCGACTCGTCGAAGAATAAGCATGCCACCAAACATTTTCATCAGAGCAGCCATCCGGTGATGCGCTCGGTCGAGCCTGGAGAGGAATGGATCTGGTGCTACGTCGATGAAATGATTGCCGGCGCAGTCGCCGCGTAGAGATCCTTGGCCATTGCGATTCTGCCTCTGGGCATTCGCGTCAGTGCGATTTCTTTGACCGAATACCGCGTGAGATTATGCCACAGGAAGGGAGACCGCAAGTAAGTCGATTTTGCGGCGAGCGCGGGAGGTTGCGAGTTCGCGCATCGTGAGGGGTCAGCGAGAGAAAACAACTCCGTGGGGCTGGCCCGATCCCTTCCATCCATGCGGCCAATTTCGGTCGGCGAAGTTGAAGCCAGGCTTTCCGTCGGCGTCGCGGAAAGCCTTGTCCATGGAGACCGCCCCGTTCGACAAGTCCAGCTTCAGCAGATAAAGCCGGGGATCGCCGCTGCCGCCGCTGGTGACCACGATGCGATGCGTTTTCGGGTCCCAGCCGGTCCAGTGCGGATAATAGCGATCGTCGAATTTAAGTCTGGAGACCTCCGCCGGCTTCGCTCCATTTGCAATATCCAGCACGATCACGCTGTGAAGGTAGGAAACGCTCTGCAGTAAATAATGGCCAACAATGGTAGGGACGCCGCAGAACGAGGCAGGAAACGAATAGACCAATTGCGACTTAGGTTCATCGGAACTGACACCGGTGATGCGCTCGAGGCCACAGGCGAGTGTTTGTACATAAATGGCTCCGTCGGGGCCAAGCCGCGGTTCTTCCGGACTGATCTCGCCGTAGTGATTATCTCCTTCATCGAGGTACATGGTCTTTAACAGCTTAAGATCGGAAAGCCGCCAGACCTGGTAGGTGAGTCCGCGGAACAAATCTTCGTCGTCCATGGCGGAATTCGTAGAAACCACGCGGTCGAGTTCGGGGAGAACCACCAGGCTATAAGGCGTGAGCAACGCATCGGGAAATGCCGGATCGGCGCTGCTGGCCGAGCGAATCACCTTGCCAGTGTCATCGATCTCGACCAGGCCACCATGCTTGCCCAGGGACTCCGGATTCATACTGTCGCGCGAGTGCTGAAAGGTGGCCAGAACGTGGCCATCGGGCAGCCGAAGGTAGGAGTGCGGATGCATGTAGCCAGCCATGTCCGTGAACGAAGCCGCGATCCTGGGATGGAGCGGGTCACGCACATCGAAAATGAAGGTGCGGCCGGCATCGTGATCGTTGGCGAAGAGCATGCCACTCGCAGGCATGATGTATTCGGTGTGATGGACCAGTTTGGTTGGCTGATCTGTGGCGACGGTGGTCACGAGACGACCATAAGATGGGGAGGCTGGGTCGGCGTCGATCACCGCGAGAAAGTCGTTACCGTTTTTCGCTACATCGCCCGTCCAGGCAAACATATAATGGCCCGGCGCGGTGCCGTTCGGCTGCTGGCACATTGCGGGCAGGGATATGAGACAAAGCGCAAGGGCGATGACGACAAGAAGGCGCGGCATAAAGATCTCCATTCGCGCGAAAAGGACGGGTCGGTGTCTGCCAGCAGAGGATAAACGTTTGTCGCAAATCTCTTTCAAGGAATATTGCAGAACGGTCAGAAACAAAAAAGCGGAGAAAAATTGAAAGGGCCGTGACATTGGTTATGCTCTAGCCNNCCCCTCGCAGGGCCGTCGGTTTTTTCAGGTCTGGCTGCCCCGCAGGTTGCCCCGCTGGGCTGATCACTCAGTCTACTTCGGGCCGACAAGTTTTATTTCGCCAACCCTTTCAACCGTCGACGGGAGTAACCTTAACAGAGCATGGATAAATGTCAACGCAAACTATTGGTGCAATGCATGACCCTGCCCCTGTGCATAACGGAAAGTGCAACCTCTTGCAGCGCCGGAGCTTATTAATACGCGGTTTAGATTCGGACTGGTTTTTCACAAAAACTTGCACAACGCCGAGGGACCGCAAAATCTTGAGCGCGAACCAAACATTCGCCTTGACGCAGAAAGATTCTCGGCGCATCTTGCTAATAAGCGGAAAAGAAACAATGATGTCAGATCTCGTAGCCTATGTGGACGGTGGTTCCCTGGGCAATCCAGGGCCGTCGGGTATTGGGGTGGTGATCGACGGCTGCGAAAGCGGCCCCATCCGCATCGCCAAATGGATCGGTCGCCAGGATAACAACGTCGCCGAATACGTGGCGCTGCTGGAAGCGCTGCAGTGCGCTCTCTCTCTGAAGGCCAAGGCGCTCCACGTTTACTCCGACTCCGAAGTGGTCGTCCGCCAGATGCGCGGCGAGTATACCTGCCGCAGCTCGCGCCTGTACTCTCTGCATTGGACTTGCCGCAAGCTGGCTCGCGCCCTGAACTTCTCCATCTCTCACGTCCCTCGCGAGGACAATGCCGAGGCCAACCATCTGGCCAACTCGGCCGTGCGCCAGCGGTCGGTCTAGCAGGCAGCACTGGGCAATCAGCACTCAGCCATTTCAAGGTCGTGGCGAGCTGCAGTTGGCACTTAGCAACTAGCATTTAGCCGTCAAGATTTCGGGTCACCTCCGGCAAAATCCCGGCCTAATTCCGGCTTGGCCAAATGCCAAGTGCAGATTGCCGTGTGGTGACCGCCTCCTCGCACCATTGGCCTACGACCTTTGCGTGGCGAACTTCTTGACACCCCGCCTTCTCCGAGCGAGACTCCAATTACTGCATCCTGAAAATTGAAACGAGTCCTGAGCGGGCCGCATCGCGCCCCGGCAACCACGACTCGACCGAAGATGGGCACGCGCGCCATGGATCGTCACTCGATTCTCGATCGGGATTCCGCATCGCCGGCGGTGGAGGAAGACATGCTGAACACTAGCGCAAGCCGATCCGCCGCCGCGAGCGTCTCCGCGGGAATCGCCGCTGCCAACGCGCTTCTGCCCAAGTCTTCGGAGAGGTGGCCGCGCTTTCCCGGAGAGGACGGCGGTCGGTCGCTGGCCGAAATGGCCCACAGCGATCTCGATGCCGCCCTGCAACTGCTGGCCGAGCGCGCCCGGTACATCACCGGAGCCAGTGGCGCCGCGATTGCCCTGCGCCGCAGCGAACACAACGACATGCTTTGCCGGGCCAGCGCAGGCTCGGACGCGCCCGAGTTGGGCGCGCTGCTCTCCATCGATTATGGGCTTTCGGGGGAAAGCGTGCGCACCGGTCAGGCCCTGCGTTGTGACGACGCCGAACGCGATTCGCGGGTGAACCGCGAAGTCTGCCGTGAGTTGGGCATCGCTTCGGTAGTCGTGATGCCCATCGTAAGCGGGGAACGCGTGCTCGGCGTCTTCGAGCTTTTTTCCGGCAAGCCGCGCGCCTTTGATGACCGCGATCTATCCGCCCTGCAGCGCTTGAGCGAAATGGCAGAAACGGCGGTGAAGCATGCGGTGGCGATGCAGACGGTGCCCGCGGTCGAGCCGGCGAGCGCGGAACCCCAGCCGTCCCTGGATGCGATCGCAGCTGTGACCGCCCGAGTTGAATCCTCTGGCACTGTGGCAGGGCTGGATTTTGCGCCCGCTTCGCCAGTGAAAGATGGTTCGCCGCAAGAAGTGGAAACCACAGAACTGGAAAGGACGAGGTCCGAGGCCGCCCCGAAGAAGCCGCTTCTCTGGTCGGCCACCATGCACACGCAGGGCAGCGCCGGCCGGGCCAATGAGGACGCTGAACCCATGGCTGTGCCTTCGGTCTTGAGAAATCTGCAGAAGTGCCAGGCTTGCGGTTTTCCGGTATCGCAGGGGCGCACGCTCTGCGTGGAATGCGAAGAGATGCAGTGGCGCGGACAGCGCCTTCCGCAGCAGCCCGCTACAGGCGCGGGCCAGCAAGCGCATCGGCATCCGCAACAGGAACCGCAAGTTGTCCGCGCAACCGGGGATGCGTCGGAAATGTATGTTTGGAAGGATTCTTCTTCAGCCCTGACTTCCGTCCTGACTTCGGCGCTGGCTTCGGTCCAGACCTTCGTGCAGACTCCAGCGCCTTCCTCTTCGAATGTCCCTGATGAGCCAGCGGGTGTACCACAGGATGTACCACAGGATGTGCCCGGGGACGTACCAGCCTCCGACAGCTCCGCTCCGTTCTTAAGCTCGGCCGTGCAGTCCGAATCGTGGTTCGCGGCCAATAAGTACATTCTCAGTGCCTTGCTGGTCGTTGCCATCGTCATTGGCGCGATCGCGTGGCTGCGCTGACACTGCCGAGCCGCCTCATCGTCATTCTCTTCTTTAATTCTCTTTCTTATTCTCTTCATTTTCCGTGAACACCGCGCCCGCGACAGATTACAATTTCTCTCCTGACCTTGGAGAAATGATCTGGGAGGGTTGATCGTGCGACCAACCATGCGTGGGGTGATGCGCCGTTGTTTGCTGGTTGTGCTGCTGACCGCGCTGGCCGCGGCCCAGAGTCCCGAGCAGCGCACGGCCCGGTATATGGAGTCCATTCGCAAGCAGCCGCCGTTGCTGCTGGCTTTTGCGCACGACCTGCCCAAGGGGGGAGATCTGCACAATCATCTGGACGGCGCGATCTACGCCGAAGATCTGGTGGATTTCGCGGCCTCCGGCGGCCTGTGCGTGGATCGAACGTCTTCGCGGCTGCTGGCCCCGCCCTGCGACTCCTGCGAGAACTATACGGCCAAACCCGCGGCCCGTTGCAGCTATGGCGATCACGTGCTTTACAACCAGATGATTGACGCCTGGTCGATGCGCAACTGGAAGCCGGGCGACGAATCCGGTCACGACCATTTCTTCGGCTCGTTCGACAAATTCGGGCTGGCCTCGCACACTCATGTGGCCGAGGCAATTGCCGCGGCTGCGAATCGCGCGGGCATGGATCATCTGCAGTACGTGGAGTTCATGCACACCGCCGATGGCGGCGCAGCGGCGCAACTGGCGGCAAAAGTCGAATGGCATCAGGATTTCGCCAAGATGCGCGACGCGCTGCTGAGCGCCGGCATGAAAGACGTGGCCACGGAGACCGGCAAAAGACTCGCTGCCGACGATGCCCGCGCCAAAGAGATTCTCAAGTGCGGAACGGCAGACGCCGCTCCCGGATGCGACGTGACCGTGCGTTATCTTTATCAGGTGCTGCGCGGATTGCCGCATGAAATCGTGTTCGCGCAGATTCTGCTGGGCTTCGAGCTGGCGTCGTCCGATCCGCGATTTGTCGGGCTGAATCTGGTGATGCCCGAGGACTGGTACGTTCCCCTCCATGACTTCAATGAGCACATGGCCATGCTCGATTATCTTCACGGAGTTTATCCCAAGGCGCACATCACGCTGCACGCCGGCGAACTCGCCATGGGGCTTGTGCCCCCGGAGGATTTAGGGTTTCATATTCGCGCGTCGGTGGAGCGCGGACATGCGGAGCGCATCGGCCACGGGGTTTCCGTGATGAACGAAAAGGATCCGATCGGCTTGTTGCATGAAATGGCGGAACGCAATGTGCTGGTGGAAATCGCGCTGACCTCGAATGACATGATCCTGGGTGTGAGTGGGGATGACCATCCACTGCCGATTTACATGAAGTATGGCGTTCCGGTGGCGATGGCGACCGACGACGAGGGCGTGTCGCGCTCGGACATGACGCATGAATATTTGCGCGCGGTGCAGAGCTACAACTTGTCATATTCCGATTTGAAGCGGATGGCGCGCCAAAGTCTGGAGCACAGTTTCCTTCCGGGGAAAAGTCTGTGGTCGCAGACGAAACTGGCATTTCGCCTTGCTCCGGCCTGCGCGGGCGGTGCGGCGGGCGCGGACCGGCTTTCGTCGCGATGCGGAGAGTTCCTCGCGGCTAATGAACGCGCTCGGATGCAGTGGAAGCTGGAGGGCGAGTTCGCGAAGTTCGAGAAGAAATACTAGAGCGGCAGTCTTAATCGGAGACCGGGAGACGAATGGCACGCAAGACGCGAACTTTGATTTCCTCGCCCCTGGAATGGCAGATGCGCGCGGCGCCGGTTTCTCATCCGATCATTCCGGTGCTGGCCGAGCGCGGCGGGTCTCAGCTTCGCACGCCCCTGCCGGTCGTGGTGGTCGACACGCGCGAGCAGATTCCGCTTTCCTTTCGGCGGTTCAAAGGCTGGTTTGCCGGGATCGAAACCCGCGCCTTGCCGCTCGGCGATTACAGCGTGGCCGGGATGGAAGATTCCTGTGTGGTCGAGCGCAAGGACCTTGCCGACCTGATTCACTCCTTCACCGGGAATCGGGCAGTATTTGTCAAACGTCTGCGGCGCATGAGCCAACTTCCGCACGGCCTGCTGGTAATTACCGCGCCTCTCAGCCAGATCAAGAGCGCCTATCCTTACGGCCGGGTCAGCCCCAACCAGGTTACGCAGTCTCTGATCGCGGTGTTGGCGGGGTTGCGCATGCCCTTTGTCTGTACGGAAACGCACGCACTGGGAGAGGAAATTGTGGCGTCCTACCTCTATCAGACGTTCTTATATGATTGGCTGGAGCGCAATGGCCACGGGCGGTTTCTGGCCGATGATGACTTGTAACTCTCGACTTGTAACGTTCAACTGTAACCCTCGGTTTGTAGCTCTTATGGACGATCAATTCACGCGTGCGGAAACGGCTGCGCAGTCTGTGCTGCGGCGGACGCCCCTGCGTCCAGAGATCGGTTTGGTGTTGGGATCGGGGCTGGGCGGGTTCGCCGATTCGTTGAGCGAGGCGGCTCGAATGTCCTACGCCGAGATTCCCGCTTTCCCGCGATCCACCGCAATCGGCCACGCCGGACAGATGGTCATCGGCAAGGCGGGCGACGTTCCCGTGGCCGTGATGCAGGGTCGCGTGCACCTCTATGAAGGATACTCGGCGCAGGAAGTCGCTTTCCCCATGCGCGTGTTCGGCCGCATGGGAATTCGCGCGGTCGTCCTGACCAATGCGGCGGGCGGAATTAATCTAAATTACCAGCAGGGCGCGCTGGTGCTGATCCGCGACCACATCAATCTGCAGGGAAGCAATCCGCTGACCGGGCCGAATGACGACCGCTTCGGCGTGCGCTTTCCCGACATGACGCAAGCCTATGCGAGACCATATCGCAAGCTGGCGCGAGAAGAAGCGGGCAAGCTGGGAATGACGCTCCACGAAGGCGTCTACGCGGCCCTGCTCGGGCCCAGTTACGAGACGCCCGCCGAGATCGCCTACCTGCGAACCATTGGCGCGGACCTGGTCGGAATGTCGACGGCCTTCGAGGTGATCGCCGCGCGTCACATGGGAATCAAAGTGCTCGCCATCTCGTGCGTCACCAACATGGCGGCCGGGATCGTCGATCAGCCGCTCTCGCACCAGGAAGTCATGGAAACTGGCGAGCGCGTCAAGACCAGCTTCGAGGCCCTGCTGCGCGCCGTGCTGCCGCGCATGCAGAACGACGCAGGCAGCTAGACGCAATGGTTAACGCGGGCGGGGCGCTCCGCGCGACACCGAGTCTGCACCGTTTCCCTCAAAATACCAACTTCGCTCCCAACTGAAACACCCGTGGGCCGCCGCCGCCGAGGCCGGGGTTGGTTTGGGCGACGTCGGGAGTCTGCGTGATCACCCCGTCGTAGCATTGCAGGGCTGGATTGCACTGCACGTTCCCGCTCGCATCGTATCCCGGAGTAATGTTGTGATTCGGCAAAGCGAAGTTGGGATGATTGAGCACGTTGAACACTTCCCCGCGCAATTGCAGGGCAAGCTTCTCGGTCAACTGCGTCTCTTTCGTCACCGACAGATCCCAATCGCGGTATCCGGGCCCATAAATTGAGTTTCGTCCCAGGTCCCCAAACGTTCCGAATGCCGGTTGGCTGAAGGCCAGCGGATTCAGATATCCCGTCGCCGGACTCCAGTTGGGCAGGATGGGATCTACCCCCGGCACCACGTTCGGCCGCTGGTTGAAATAGAACCGGCCGCTGGTATCGCTCGAATTGACGATGGGAATTGGGCGGCCACTCTGAATGCTGACGATCGCATTCAACTGCCAGCCGGAGCCCAGCCGCTTGTTGCCGTGAAACGACGGCAAAGCATAATTCACCGCGGCGGTGAAACGCTGGCGTGTGTCGAACGTGGACGGTCCGCGCTCGGCCGCCAGGTTGCCGGGATCCTGCGGGAAGGCTGCTCCGGGAACGAAATCGATTCCGTCGGAAGCATCGTCGATCGACTTCGACCAGACGTAACCCGCAAGTCCCGAGAAGCGGTGCGCGTTCTGGAATCGAGCAATCCCGTTTAGCGCGTGGTAGACGGACGAACTCGAAGGCGTCAGCTCATCGATCGCGCTGTAGTTGGGATTGGGACGAACGTCATTCGCGTCGGGTTCATTGAGATCGGTAAGGCGCACCAGTTTGGTGCCTTTGCTGCCCACATAGCGCATTTCAAAGGATGCGTTCTCGGCGAACTTCTGCTGCACGTTGAAGTTCCAGTTCTGGGTGTAGGGCGAGGGGAAGCTTCGCGGCGTGACGAAGATGGAGTACGGGCTGCTGGCCACTCCGTTCAGGATGGGCGCATTCGGTGTCGGGTTGGTGCCGTTGAACGCAGTGGCATCGAAGCTCAGGGGCAGTACGGCCTGCGGACCGATCGGATTGGTGGCCACTCCCGCCGAAGTGGTGAAGTTTGCGATCAACAAGTCCTGCGGGACGTAGTCATAGTAGAGGCCGTAGCCGGCGCGGATTACCGTATTCTTCAAAGCGTTCCAAGCCAGTCCCACGCGCGGGCTGAAGTCGTGCAGGTCGCGCTTATAAAGGCCGTTGAGCCCGTCCGTGCCCACCATGGCCAGGTTTCCGTCCTGTCCAAGGTTCGAAAGCAGGTTGTGAGCTTCGCTCATCGGCCCAAAGTATTCCCAGCGCAAACCAAAATTGAGCGTCAGATTGCTGGCGACCCGGTAGTCGTCCTGGCCGAAGAAGCTGAAACCGTTGTTGTAAGTCGTACGGCGGGTATTTCCCTGGTCGACGGAGACGGAGCTGCAACAGGAGTTCGGCGCACCCCCGGTGTAGAAGTCAGCGAGCGAATCCACGACGGGATCGTACCCGGTCTGTCCGCAGGGAATGGAGACAGGAGCCTGAGTGAGGCATGCCCCGGCGGTGAACTGGAAGATTCCCCGCTCCAGGTTGTCGTTGAAATTGTCGATTGCGGCGCGGCGGAATTCGCCACCGAACTTGAAGGTGTGCTTGCCTTTCAGCAGGGTAAAGTTGTCGAGAATCTGATAGGTGCCGCTGGTGCGTCCGCGCGGGACGCTGAAGCCGATGGCGCCCAGATTTTCAATGCCGGAGAAGTCGAACTCGGGCAACCCGAGTTTTCCCGTACCGAAGTTCAGCCCGATCGTGTTGGGATCAAAATTGGCATTCAACGAACTGAATGAGGTCCGGTAGCGGCTGTAGCCGAAGCGGACCTCATTGATCTCGCTTGTGCTCAGACTCGAGAGCAAACTCAGGGAGACGACCTGAACGCGCGTCGGCGAAGTCTGCGCGAATTGCGGCAAACGCGAACCCGTGCCGTAGCCCCCCGGCGAACCGAGCGGAAACACCTGATAGTTCTGTCCGAAGGCATACCGGCCAGTCAGCAATTCCGTGTTGGTGAAGTTATGATCCAGCTTCGCGATGAAGTTATCTCCGCTGTTGGTATCGCGCACCGAATCGGCAACCTGGCCGGTGGTGCTCTGCGGGTAGAAAGCCAGGAGAGCATCCAGGCCGGGATTGATCACGGGCTGGTACAGCAAAGCGGTGGCGCGGGCCTGAGCAATCTCCTGCGTGGTTGGAACCAGAAGCAGGAAGTCGGAGCCGACTCGCTCCCGCTCTCCCTCGTAAGCCGCAAAGAAGAACGTCTTGTCCTTCACGACAGGACCGCCCAGCGCGGCGCCAAAATTGCTGTTCTGGAATTCCGACTTGTGCGCTTCCGTATTGAAGTAATTGCGGGCGTCCAAAGCGCTGTTGCGCAGAAACCCGAAGCCTGAGCCGTGGAAGCGATTCGTTCCCGACTTGGTGACGATGTTCACGACTGAACCGCTGTTGCGTCCGTATTCGGCGCCGAACTGCGACTCCAGATTGAACTCCTGAATCGCGTCGATCGGCAGCAGAGAGGCCGGCGCGCCTCCGATCCCGGTCTGGTTGAGCGCGGAATTGTTGAAGAAAGGGTCGTTGTCGTCGGTGCCGTCGAGCGTGTAGTTGTTGGAGCGATCGCGATTTCCATTGATATTGAATTGACCGAACCCTCCCTGGCTTCCGGCCACGCCTGAAGGATCGACCGTGGTTCCCGGGGACAACGCCACTAGCTTTCCGAAATCGCGGCCATTCAGCGGCAGTTCCTCGACCAGCCGCTGGTCGACAACTTCGCTGAGCACGTCACGGGTCGAATCGACGATTGGAGTCTCGGCGGTTACGAGGACTTGTTGACGCTCGCCAATTTGGACACGAACGTCAGCAGTAGTATCGGCGCCGACATTGACCACGACTCGAACGACCCAGGGATTGAATCCTTGCGCGGTAACCGTCAATTCGTATTCGCTCGCGGGCAATTCGGGCAAAACATATACGCCATCGGGACCAGTCGTGGTATCGCGCGTCTGGCCGGTCGCAACGTTCTTGGCGGTGACCTTAGCGCCAACCACCAGACTACCGCTCGCGTCATCCACTTTGCCGCGAATCGAGCCGCGGTAGCTTTGCGCCGCCAGCAGGCATGGCAGCAGGAATAGGGCTGCCACGATTGCGCCGCGGAGCATTCTCTGGCATCCCAGCCTCTGGCATCCCGGCCTCTGGGTCGCATTCGAGTATGCTGTCGGAGATGAAGTCAAAACTGAAGACGTATTGCTTCCAAACGAAGACGCGCTCATAGGTTTCGCCCTCCCGGGTTACCTGCCCGAACGGCCATGCTTAATTCCCCGCCCGCGGAATAAACAATTCCACCGGCGGCTTCACGCCGTACGCCGCGGAAAAACTTCCCTGGTTCACCGCCAGGCCGAGATGTCCGCGCGAGTCGATATAGAGCAAAGGCTGGCCCAACGCCACATCGCTGAAGGTCCGCACGAACTTGATCTTCATCTCTTTGCCGCCGACCTTCACCGGAACTTCCTGCCCGCGCTGGTAGCCAAGCTTCAGAAAATCCTCGGCGTCCAGGTTCGTCACCAGATTGCCGAAGGGACCGTCGATCGCAATTACCTCGGCGCTTACGCCGCGAGCGTCGATCCGCGCAGCCTTTAATTCCAAACGCACGAGAGACGAGACTGGCATCTCCGGACCGACCTTGGTCCAATCCTCGCCGCGCGCGACGTGCGCTCCCACGGGAGAAAAAATGTCGCGCCCGTGGAACGTCGACGACATCTTGGTGCCAATCATCCAATCCGTATTGCCGATCTCGCGCACGCCCTCGATGCCATCGCGCTGCTCCACCAGCGTGAGCAGTCCGTTATCCGGCAGCACGAAATACTGTCCGCGCTTCGACTTGGCGACGATCGCTTTGCGCGTGCTACCCACGCCCGGATCGACCACGACCACGAAAACCGTGTCCGCGGGATAGTAAGGGGTCGCGCCATACAGAAAACGCGCGCCATCGAGAATGGAAAACGGCGTCACCTGATGGGTCAGGTCGACGATCCGCACCTCCGGCATGATCGAATACATCACGCCCCGGCAGATGGCCACCGAATCGTCCACTACGCCGAAATCGGTCATGAAGACGATGGTTTGCGGATACTTCCCGGTTTGCCCGCCGGCCAGCGCCGAGAGCGCAATCATGAGCGCCAGCAGCGCAATCAGCCACGCAGCTGGGGACGTTCCTCGGTCATTTGCTCTTTGATCGATCACGGTTTGATCGAGCACGGTTCGATCCATCGCGATGCGCGGGTATGCAGCCATCATGCGAGTCAGTTCTCCTGTTTCGTTGGCAGCTTAAAGTCTGCAAGAATGCTCGGGGCGCGCCGACCGCGCAGCAAATCGCCGACGCCGCCCGAGAATACGTTGTTGAATTCCAGTAAGCTTGCCATTCTAAACGGACGAACAGAAAACGGGAAGTACGTCCCGCTCGCCCGCATATTCACTCACCCCGGCGGCTTCGCCCCGCCCCGATCTATAATGTGCTGTTCATTCCATCGCACAACCGCCAGGAGGTCTTATGTCGGAAGTCATCCCCGAGAAGTACCGCGATTTGTTCCAGAAGCGCGCCTTCGCCAACCTGGGCACGCTGATGCCCGATGGCCGCCCGCAAGTCACGCCCGTGTGGTGCGACTTTGATGGCGAACACCTGATTTTCAACTCCGCCAAGGGACGCCAGAAGGATCGCAACGTCCGCCGCGATCCTCGCGTGGCGATTACTTTGATGGATCCAGAGAATCCCTACCGTTACCTCGAGATCCGCGGCCGCGTCGTCGAGATCACCGAAGACGGCGCCAGTGCTCACATCGATAAGATGGCCAAGAAATATCTCGGTGTCGATAAGTATCCCTATGGCCAGGCCGGCGAAGTGCGCGTGCTCTACAAGATTAAGCCCGAGCACACCACGGTGATGGGCTAGGGCTCTCGTAGCGCCGGCGTCCCGCCGGCCTCTTCCCAGGCGTGGAAGAGCGGCGCTTCAGCGCCGCGTTAGCGGTGTACATTTCATTGGGGCTTTGAGCCCCGCGCGGGGGGGGCACCTATTCGCACCTACAACCTCTGCCTGCTCGGCCTCGGCAACGTCAACCGGACGCTCGTCCGGTTGCTCGAAGACCGCGCGCATGACCTTCGCGAGCGCCACGGAATTTCATGGCGCTTCACCGGAGTTGCAACTCGCCGTCTGGGATGGATTGCCGATCCGGCTGGTCTGGATCCAGCGGCGTGTGGGGAGCGCGCGCCCTCGCGCGCTAAAGGCCGGGAAGCGAATCCGAAGCTCGCCAACGTCCGTGCTTGGCTCTCCGCAGCCCAAGCCGATGTGCTCTTCGAAGCCACAGCATTAAACGTAGAAACCGGCCAGCCCGCGGTCGACCACATCCGCGCCGCGCTCGAGCATGGAGCCCACGCCATCACCGCTAACAAAGGACCAATCGTCCACGCCTACCGCGAACTCCGCGATCTGGCCGCCACGAAAGGCAAGCGCTTCCTGTTCGAATCTACCGTGATGGATGGTGTCCCTATTCTCTCTTTGTTTCATGAACTGCCCGTCATCCACCTGCAGGGATTTCACGGCATTCTGAATTCCACGACGAACGTGATCCTGAGCGACATGGGAAACGGCCTCAGCTTTGACGAATCGTTAAAGAAGGCGCAGGCGCTGGGCATCGCGGAAACCGATGCCACGCACGACATCGACGGCTGGGACGCCGCCGTGAAAACCGCCGCGCTGATCACGGTGCTGATGGATGTTCCGGTGCGTCTGGAAGAAATCCATTGCGAGGGAATTCGCGAACTGACCACCAACGCCGTCCGCAACGGCCGCCGCGATGGCTGGCCGTTCAAGCTCGTATGCCGGGCACAGCGCGTAGGGAGCGGCGTAAAGGCGAGCGTCGCGCCGGAAAAAGTGTCAAGCAGCAGCCCGATGGGAAAAATCTCCGGTACCTCCTCCTACATCTACTTCGAAACCGACATTTTCCCCGGCCTCGCCATCACCGAAGAAAATCCCGGTCTGTATGCGACCGCCTACGGGATGCTGGCGGATTTTGTGCGGGCTGTTTCTTGATTGGACACGGCGCGAGCCCATCAGGGCCTTGCGTCCGAAGGATGCTTGATAATAGCCCGGCGCTTTCAGCGCCGGGGAAGTTGCGCAATCGTGAACCGCATCCCGTAGGGATGCCTGAACTCATCCAATGAATGCTAGGCCGCGTGGGTGTGCGCCGTAGTAACTCGGGAACGATTTCAGCCGTCCCTACGGAGTCTGTGTCATAGCTAGCCTTGCGCCCCTGCGGGGCTGACTCCTGCTCTACCTTCCACCCACGGCTTACGCCGTGGGCTGGATTCTTACGCCGCTTCGCGGCTAATGAAATGTCCGCCTGTTGATTCGTGTGGGACGGAACCCGCTTTGGCTTCCCGCTTGTGCACTGTGAATTCCTCCGCAAAATAAATTCTGAGGAGGATGGTTGATTCGGGCGTCTTTGCGTGCGCTTCGGAATCGCTTCTCGATAGCCCCCTCCCCCCTGGGGTCTAGTGGAATCATCGGGTTAGCAGGAAATTCTCCGTAAAATCCGGATGTTAAAGAACTTAGATACTAGAATCCGTGAAACAAAGGACTTAGGGGCGCGACGATGCGGGTTCACCCGACCGTCACGGCCTCGACCATGATTACTCAAATTCAACGTCGGCACAAGGTCAGATGTCACACGGGCGTTGTGGAAATAATTTGGGAGCGAGCGATGTTCTCACCTTGATCGTGCCGGGCGCGGCCACACATGTGTGCAGCCGCGAGCGCCAAACGTTTTTTCATAGTTTATCGGACGGGAGCACTTAATTATTTTCCATAATATGATGGATGTTCGCCATGCGGCTCACTGAAACCACCACCCCCGCCGAGCTCGACCTCCGCTGGGTCCGCTCCCAATTCCCCGCGCTCGCTCAAACCGTCAACGGACATCCCGGCGTCTTCCTCGACGGTCCCGGCGGAACGCAAGTCCCGCAGCGCGTGATCGACGCCATCGCCGACTACCTGCGCCGCGACAACGCCAACACTGGCGGAGCTTACGCGACCAGCCGCAACACCGATGCCAGGCTCGCAGAGGCCCGCGCCGCCATGGCCGACTTCCTCAACTGCGGCGCCAACGAGATCGTCTTCGGCCCCAACATGACCACGCTGACGTATGAGATGTCCCGCGCGATAGGCCGCGACCTCGGCCCGGGCGACGAAATCCTGGTCACACGCCTCGATCACGACGCCAACGTCTCGCCCTGGCTCGCGCTCGCCGAACAAGGAAAAGAAAAAGGCGTGACCATCCGCTGGGCCGAAATTCACGAAGAAGACTGCACCCTCGACCTCGCCGACCTGGCCAGCAAAATCAACGACCGTACCAAACTGGTTGCGGTCGGCTACGCGTCGAACGCCGTCGGCACCATCAATCCCGTCAAAGAAATCGTCCGCCTAGCCCATGCCGCCGGCGCGCTCGCCTACATCGACGCCGTACACTACGGTCCGCACGGTCTCATCGATGTCGCGGCGCTCGACTGCGACTTTCTCGTTTGCTCGACTTACAAATTCTTCGGCCCCCACATGGGAGTTCTCTTCGGCAAGCGCGAACACCTGCAGCGTCTGCGTCCCTACAAAGTTCGTCCCCTTACCGAAGCCATCCCCAACCGCTGGGAGTGGGGTACGCTCAACCACGAGTGCATCGCTGGCATCACCGCCTGTGTGGAGTATCTCGCCGATCTCGGCCGCCGCGCGCATCCCCATATCTCGCGGCGCCAGGCCGCCACGCGTCGCGCCGCGATCGTCGCCGCCTTCGAGGCGATCCGCCACTACGAGCACGGATTGATGGAGCGCCTGATCGCCGGCCTGGCGCGGATTCCCAAGCTCAAACTCTACGGCATCACCAACCCCGCGCGCTTTGCCGAACGCTGTCCTACGCTCGCCCTGCGCGTCGTTGATCAAAGTGCGAATCAAGCCGCAGACCAAACTCCGCTCACGCTCGCCACCAAACTGGCCGAGCGCGGCTTCTTCACCTGGGACGGAAACTATTACGCTCTGAACTTAACCGAGCGCCTCGACGTGGAAAAGTTCGGCGGCTTCCTCCGCGTCGGCCTCGTCCACTACAACACCGTGGAAGAAGTGGATCGTCTGCTCGTAGCGCTCAGGCAGATTGTCGGGGTATAGAACCGATCGCGAAGGAAGTAGCCTCTGGAGTTTGGAAGGCCCTGCGGAAACACATCAGCCGGGGAACCTGGTCCCAGGCTGGGAGGGCGCGAACCGCCGCGCCGCAAGAAAGCGCGCGGAAAAGAATCCCGCGAAGAAGAGCGCCAACAAACTCGTGGCCGATCTTCCCGGCGCTGCTTTATGGCCAGCGCTTGGCGCTATCGTCCCAGCCCGCTGCGCGCACCGGTTGCGCCGCTGCCACGGCCGGGGGCGCCGGTATGCGGATGGGCTGCTGCGGTCCGTTCACGGCGGTGGCCAGTGCCGGTTTCACCATGTCGGAGTTGAGTTCCTTTTCTTCGGATAGCAAGGGAGCCACCAGCCGCAGCGCTTCCACTTCCTTCTCCAGCCGGGTCAGCTCCATCTCTTTCTGCCGCAAAACTTCGTAGACATTCTTCATATTCGGGGCACCTGAAAGTGCGTCCTGTCGGACAGCTCACGGAATAGCTTTTCTCTCGCACTTTAACATGGTTGCTTGGGTTGTCAAGAGTTTAGGCGCGCGGAATGATAGCAACGTAGACACGGGGTTGCACATCGCAAGAACGTGCACTCGATATTTCGCCGGTGCTCCTGCCGCGGCCCGTGCCAGAAGCGGCGTTTACGAGATATGCACAGCTCCAAACGGCCGGGTGAAAACGGTAGAGAACCGGGAGATTGCCGGCGAAACCATGCGAATCCGCGCTCGGCGGCTCTCTATTTTTAATCCACATGCTCCCCTTCCGCCATAAAGCTCTGCTCCGAAGGTGGCAGCCGGTCCCCCGGCCGAGCCCAGAACACATACAGCGTCGGCCACAGAATCACACTCACGAACATCTCCACGATCAGTCCGCCGACAATCACGATGGCAAACGGCCGCTGCGAGTCCGACCCGATGTCATGCGACATCGCCGCCGGCAGCAGCCCTAGCGTCGCCACGATCATGGTCATCATGATGGGACGCAGCCGGAGCGCCGCGCCTTCCTTCGCCGCTTCGCGCACGGGCAGCCCACGCGTGCGCAACTGGTTTATATATTCCACCATGATGACGCCAATCTCCACCGAAACTCCGATCAGCGCGAGAAATCCCAGCCCTGACGACACGCTGAAATGCGTCCCCGTCAGCAGCAGGCTGAGGAACCCGCCCAGAGGCGAGAGCGCGACCACGGCCAGAATCAGCCCCACCCACTTCCAAGACCCAAACGCCGAATAAAGGATGAACGCCATCAGCAGCAGCGTGATCGGCACAATAAACGCCAGCCGCCGATTGGCGCGCTGCTGGCTTTCGTATTCTCCCGTCCAGTCCAGGTGATAGCCCTCGGGAAACTGCACCTTCTGCCCGACTTCTTCAATGGCTTGGCGCACCGTGCTGCCCAGGTCGCGCCCCCGCACGCTGTACTTAATGGCGATGTAACGCGAGTTGCCCTCGCGGTAAATCGTGGAAGCGCCGTCATCGAGCGTAATGTGGCTCACCTGGCTCAGCGCCACACGTTCGCCCGAAGGCGCAAGAATCCGAATGTTGCCGAGATCCTCCACAGTCGCGCGGAACTGCGGCTGGTAGCGCACCGTCAAGTCGTAGCGCTGCTCGCCGATCAGAATCTGGCTCACCGCCTTCCCGCCCACCGCGCCTTCCACCGCATCCTGAATGTCGCTCACGTTGATGCCGAAACGATCCGCCGCCGCGCGATCCACCACCAGATTCACATTCGGCTGCCCGCGCACCTGGAACGTGCCCAGGTCGGCCACGCCCGGAATCTGGCTCATTACAGCCTGCATCTCTTCGGCTTTTTGCTCCAGTGTCTTCAGGTCGCGCCCGAAGAGTTTCACCGCCAATTCGCCCTTCACGCCGCTGACAGCTTCTTCCACGTTGTCGGAGATCGGCTGCGAAAAATTCCAATCTACTCCAGGAAACTTGCTCAACGCTTCATCCATCGCCGCGATCAGCGCATCCTTCGTGTGATATTGCTTCCTCCACTTCTCCCGCGGTAGCAGATCGACGAAGAACTCCGTGTTATAGAATCCGCTGGCATCGCTGCCGTCATCTGGACGCCCCACCTGGCTGACCACCTGCGTGACTTCTGGGAATCCCGCCAGCACCAGCCGCGCCTGGTTCGCCAGAGCGATGCCCGCCGTGGGTCCGGTGCTGGGCGCCAATGTCCCGCGCACCCAGACTGCGCCTTCGTCCAGGTGCGGCAAAAACTCCGACCCGATAATTCCGCTGAACACCAGCACTAGCATCGCCGCTAGAGCGAGCAGTCCCAGTCCGAGAGTCAGTTTGATGTGGTCGAAACACCAGTCGAGCGAACGTCCATAGCTGCGGTTCAGCCACTCGAGAACCGGGTTCCGCCATTCCTTCATTCCGCTGCTGAACAGCATGCTGCACAGCACCGGCGCGATGAACAGGGCGAACACCAGCGCTCCCAGCAAAGCAAATGCCACCGTCCAAGCCATCGGACTGAACAGCCGTCCTTCCACCCGCTGCAGCGTGAAGATGGGCAGGTAGGAAACGATAATGATGATGCGCGCGAAGAACACAGGTTTCTGCACTTCGTGCGCCGCCACGGCGATGATCTCCATGAACGACTTTTTCTTGTCGCCGAACGCAGTGTGGCGCAGGATGTTCTCCACCATTACCACCGACCCGTCTACTACCATGCCGAAGTCGAGCGCTCCCAGCGAAAGCAGGTTCGCCGGAATCTGCCGCAAGTCCAGCAGAATCGCCGCGAACAACAACGAAAAGGGAATCGTGATGGCCACAATCAGCGCGCTGCGCACATTCCCCAGGAACAGAAACAGAATCAGCGTGACCAGCAACACTCCGTCTGTCAGATTACGCAGCACCGTGTGCGTGGTGTGCTTCATCAGCTCGCTGCGGTCAAGATGCGGAACAAACTTCACACCGGCCGGCAGCAATCCGTGCTGCCCATTCGTTCCGTTCAACTCGTCAATCTTCTGATGCAGTGCGGCGAGCGTGGTCTCCGCCACCGCTCCCTTGCGCAGGAGCACAATGCCTTCCACAACGTCATTCGAGTCGATGATGGTTCCATCTTCTTTGTGAATAGCCTTGCCCAGTTGTCCCAGCCGGACCTTCGGCGCCTGCACCACCTGGCCCAAATCCCGCACCCGCACCGGAGTTCCGCCCTGCACCTTCACCACGGTGGCTGCGATGTCGTCGGTGCTCTCCATCAAGCCCACGGCGCGCACGTTCAGCGCCTGCTCGCCGCGCTCAATAAATCCGCCGCCGGCATTGATGTTGTTGGCCGCCAGCGCCTGCTCCATCTGTGCCAGCGACAGCCCGTAGGACACCAGCTTTCCCGGATCCACCTGCACCTGGTATTCGCGCGTCGGCCCGCCAAACGGATTCACATCCACAATGTTCGGCACCGACTTCAACTGGTTCACCACAAACCAGTCATTCAGCGTCTTCAGTTCCATCACGTCATACTTCGGATTCGCGCTGGTCAGCGTGTAGAACATGATCTGCCCGGTCGGACTGTAATCCGGCCCAATCCCGGGATTCACTCCCGGAGGCAGAGTCGCCATCTGCAGCCGGTCGAGCACTTCCTGCCGCGCGTTGAATGTGGTGATGTCATCGTCGTAGATGATGGTGATCATCGACAAGCCCGACAACGATACCGACCGCAGGTGCGTCAGATGCGCCACGCCGTTCAATTCCACTTCCAGCGGCACCGTGATCTGCTGCTCCACCTCCTCCGCCGCGTGGCCCGGCCACTGCGTGATGATCTGCGCATAAGTGTCGGCCACGTCGGGATAGGCTTCAATCGGCAGGTTGTGAAACGAGACGATGCCCCACACGAACAGCACCAACGCTCCGCCCAGAACCATCAAGCGGTTGCGCAGCGCGAAATCGATCATGCCGCGGATCATTGCTGTTTTGACTCCGCTTTCTTCTCCGCCACTTCGCTCGAGAACTCCAGCGCGTTCGCCACCACTTCATCGCCCGGCTTCACGCCCTCGCGAATCTCCTGCATGCCATCGGGAGCCAGTCCATCCGCCTGCACCGCTGCCCGCCGGAAATTCTTTTCGCCTTCCCTGAGGAAGACCCAGTCTTTATCGTGCAAACGCATGATCGCGGTTGCCGGAATCACCACCCGATCCGTCATCTTGCGCGACCGGAACTGCGCTACCGCAAACATTCCCGGTCGCAGCGCTCCGTCCGCGTTCGCCAGCACGATCCTTACTTTCGCCGCACGTGTGTTGGGGTCGAGCACCCGCGAAATGTCCGCCACCTTTCCGTGAAACGCACGATCTCCAAAAGCGTTGAGCCGGATTTCCGCAGCGTCGCCCAGATGCACGTCGCCCAGATCGTTTTCAAATACGTCGCACACCACCCAAACCTGGCTCAGATCGGCAATGGTGAAAAGATTGGGCGTATTGTCCAGGCTCTTCACGCCTTCAAATCCGGCGACGTTCTGCTCCACAATCGTTCCCGTCACGGGCGCGCGCAGAGCGATCAGCGGGCTCGGATGCGACGGATCGGCCCCCAACACCCGCACGCGCTGATCGGAAGTCGACACATCCACCTTGGCCTTATCTTCCAAATCCTGCGCGGTTTCCAGGTCCTTCGCAGCGATCGCGCCGCGATCGTAGAGAAGCTGCGCGCGGTCCAGCGCCTTGCGCGAAAGCACTTCATCGGCCACGGCCTTCTGATAATCCGCCATCGCCGCCGCCAGATCGGGACTCGAAATCACCAGCAGCGTCTGCCCTTTCTTCACGGAATCGCCCAGCTTTACCTTTAGCTCGATCACGCGGCCTCCGCCCAGCGAGGTCACGTGGATCGTCCGCGTCACATCTGGAGTCACCGTGCCGTTCGCCGTCAGCTCGGTCGGCAGCGCCCGCGTTTCCGCCTTGGCGGTCTTGAACAACTCCGGATGCTCCGAGGAAAAAACAGCGGGATCCACCGTCACCGGTGCCTTGCTTGTCGGTGCCGGGGTCTGCTTCGAACAAGCCAACCCGGCTATCAGAACGGCCAGCAGCACTAGGAGCGGAACCAGCCGCGCAGCGGCGCCATTCATCGGACTCGGACGTAAGTCCGGAGACCAGCATCCGAACAAGCGAGTCCCGTCAGGGACCGCACCGCACAACCATTCCACCTTCATTGCATCACCTCTCGCCCCACGGCCTGATTCAACTGCGCCGCCGCCGTCAAATACGAGCCCACCAGGTTCACGTAACTCAATTCCACCGTGCGGTACTCGCTCTCCGCGTTTATAAAATCCAGCAGCGACGCTCCTCCATGCTGGTAGGAAAAGAAAACCGTATCCCGCACCCGCACCGCCTGCGCCAGATATTTCCGCTTATAAGGCCGCAGCAGAATCAGATTGCTGTTCAGCGTGGCGTAAGCCGAATCCACGTCGCTGAACACCTGCGCCTGAGCCCCATCCCGCAGCCGCTCGTTGCGCGTGATGTCGATCTGCGTGCGCAATTTCTCCCCCTGGTTGCGGTCAAAAATGCGCAGCGGGAAATCCACCCCAAAGCCGAAATACACATCAATCGGTGGATTCCTCCCAATATCGAAGGTAATGGTGGGATCGGTCGATCCGTTGGCCACGGCCAGTTTGTAGTCGGTATGCGCCTTGTCCACGGCCTGCACCGCTGCCCGCAGATCGGGACGAGTATCCAGCGCGATCTGCCGGTAAGCATCCAAAGCCTCGACCTGATCGTTAAAATCGAACACGCCCACCAGATCGAACTCCTCTATCGGAGTGCGGTCGTTTAACAGCATGAGCATTTGGATCTTCGCCGTCCGCAGGTCCACTGCCGCCGTCTGCACGTCCGACTCGTATTGCACCCGCTGCAACTCCAGCCGGTCCAGGTCGATCTGCGCGATATCGCCCGCCTCAAAGCGGTCGCGGCTGATCTTCAGCACATGGTCGTAGTACTCGAGATTCTCCTTCGAAACCTGCAACACCGCCTTGGCCTGCAGCGTCTGCACGAAAGCGCTGCGCAGGTTGAACAATAGCTCCCGCTCCAGATCGTCCTGCTGCGAAACTCCAATCGCCGTGGCCTTCTTCGCGCTTTCCGTCCGTAACTCCCGCTTGTGCGCCCGCTCGTGCAGGTAACTCACTGTCGCCGAAGGCAGCAAGTACGCCAGAGCGCCGTGGGGCTGCCCAACGGAAAAAGGAGCGATCTGATCCGAAAGAAGGCCAAGATTCGGATTCGGCCGCAGATGCGCCGTAATTTCCCCCGCCTGCAGCTCGCCGAGATTCAGCTTTCCCGCCAGCAGCGTGGGATTGTTAAGCTCCAGCCGGTCTTTCACCTGCCCCCACGTCCAGGCCCGAGGCGGGGACTGCGTGGTCTGCGGCACCGCCAATCCCACTGCAGCGCCCAGCACAACCAGCACGCCGCAATACCGCCAGAATGTTTTTCGCATCAATAACTCCACAAATCTCCTCCGGATTCGACGGAGGCTGTGAGAAGTAGTGGGCCACTCCTCAGACGGCTGACAAGAGACTCCTGACAAACTCGCGATTGCTCACAAAATCAAGACTGCCGACAAGCGCGAGATTCGTATCGGGGCATCGCTTCAGCGATGCGTAACCGCCGCGAAATCAAGAGCGTCCTCAAGCGCTGGGGGACAAGGTCTGAGTCCTTCAGCAGGCTCAGACATGGCTTGTTAACGTCTCAAGAGCACAATCGCCGCGTGCAAAGGCGCATTTCTTACGAGTATCCGGTTTCCGTCGTAAGGATGTCCTAAAGATGAAAGATGCTCGCTGCGGACCTCTTACTACATCCCAATCAGCGATTCGGCGAACGATGACTCAACCAGAATGATTCGGCGAACTACCCGAGGAGGGAATAAGGAGGCGAGCGGCCCGCATGGAAATCGTGAGGCCCGGCCAGCGGCGACATACACGCAACAAAAACTCTATGCAGCCCAACTTCCGGAACAGTCCGCCACATCGCACTCGCCACGGTGGCCGGAGGCCGTTGCAGCCGGTTGACCCAGCCCGCATTCTTATCGCTTCCGGCTTGGCGCACCGTGCGCTTGCTGGTGGCCGACTCTTCCATCTCGGCCCGCATCGCGTGCAGATCGTCCGTAGCCGAGATGACCGGAAACAGCAGAACCAGCCCGCATCCCAGGGCCAGCAAACATTGCAGCGAACTCACCCGGCGCGCCTGCCGCGCTCCCGCGTCCCGCCGCCAAAGCCAATACGCCGGCAGCGCCAGCAGCACCCACGCGAGATTTAGCAAGAGCTCCATACTTCACTTCACTTCACTTCACTTCATTTCGCTTCACAGTCAAACCGGGCGCGAAAGCGGCTCCAAGTTACCCCGCCCCGCCAGTTTTTCAGAAACCTCAAATGCAAGTCAACGTGACCACGGTACCGCCGTAGAATGCACCGCCGGGAACTGGCCGCCGACCTCCAATCGCTGGCCACTGTCCTACGGCCCCACCACCACTTGCAGCGCCACCGGCGTCTGCATCCGCTCCTTATAAATCGCGTTCCGCTTGGCCACCTCGCCGTTCACGTCGACATGCACCACATAGGCCCCGTGCGGCAAGCTCTCGCCAAACGGCAACGTCATCCCAATCGTGCCCTTCTTCAACGAAAAGCGCTGATACCCGATCTCCGTGGCCCGCCCGTCCTCGGCCACCGCCTTCACCTCAAACGTCAAATCCACATCGTCCACTGTCGTATTCGACACCTGCACGCTGCCGTCGATCCGGTTCGCGGTCACGTGCGCCGGAACCTTCCATACCAGCGTGATCGCTTCCACCACCTTGATCACGAATTCCTTCTGCACCGCCTGCCGCGGTTTGCCGCCGTCCCGCACCGCCAGCACAAACTGAAATTCGCCCGCACGCTCGGCCTCTCCCCGCAGCGCTCCGTTGTCGTCCAGTGTGATCCCAGGTGGCAGCGTGCCCTTCTCCAAACTCCAGTGCAGCGTCGGCACGTAATTGCCTTTCGCATGAAAATTCACCAGGTACGGCCCGTGCGGATACGTCCCCGGTAACTCTCCCGGCTCAATCACCAGTCCATCGTCTTTGTCCGGCGAAGTCTTGTCCGGCGAAATCTTGTCCGGCGAAGTCTGAGTCTTGCCCTGAGAAGTCTGGTCCTGCGAAGTCTGGTCCCGCGAGGTCTGGTCCTGCGAGGTCTGGTCCGCCCCGGCCGGGACTGAGTCCTTCCGCCCCGCTTCCGCCTGCCTTGGGGCCGCAGCGTTCATCGCCACCACCAACGCGGCTACCCCCAGCGCGCACACCAGCGCGCACAAAAATCCCGCTCGGCGAAATCCCCACTTCATTCTTCCATCCTCATCGAGAAACACTGTGTGGCGCGGGCGCCCTCGCCCGCGAAATGCTTGCTGTCCCCATGTCCTCGCAACGCGTTTCCACCCTCGCTCCGGGTTTCCAGCCTACTCGGACTCGTTCAGATCTTCTCCACTATGCTACCGGAATTCTCCATCCCTTCCTCACAATTCCACTCCCCAGTAAGGAGGTACATCATAGGGGAAGTCGGGCGTGGGAAGATGGATGCCAACTCCGGAAGAGGGGAGCCGTCGCCTCCAGAATGTAACGATATGTATAACTTGCGCCGGGCCGCGAACTTTTTCTCCTATCTCGCGCTACTTATTCCTTTGGTTCGGGTTCAAGGCAAAAGAATTCACCTGTGCTAACCTCGAAAGTAAAGATGGCCAGTCCCACGATTGATTCGCTCACGGAGGAACTTATGTCAGTACGCAACGGAATCGTCCTGCTCCTCGCCCTTTCCACACTCACCCTTCTAGTCGGCTGCGGAGGCAGCAGCTCGCCCAAACCCAATCCAGTTGGCTTCAGCCAGGGCAATCTCAGCGGCACCTACGTGTTTTCGTCAACAGGTGCAGATGGCAATGGAGGCCTTTTGGCTGCGGCAGGCACTGTGGTGGCCAACGGAAGCGGCGGCATTACGGGCGGCACCATGGACGTCATCGGCGTAGATTTTGTTCCGCCGGTGCCGGTTGCCCAGGCAATTACCTCAGGTTCCTATACGGTCGGCAGCGATGGCCGCGGGCAAGCCACATTGACCAGTTCAGCTGGAACCATCGTCTTGGATTTCGTCCTGACCTCGAGTTCGCACGGGCTGGTCACCGAATTCGACAGTGGTACCGGGAGCGGCACTATCGACCTGCAGACTGCAGTCACAAGTCTGAGCCAGCTCCAGGGGCCTTACGCGTTCAGCTTTGCCGGCGTTGACGCCAGTCTCACCAACACCTTCGCCACAGTTGGGGCGTTCACACTCGATACTACCGGCGACGTCACTGCCGGCGTAGAAGATTTCAACGACGCAGGCATCCCTTATCTCAATCAGTCCCTTTCCGATTCCGTTGCCGCAACCTTGGGTTCAGGGACTGGCCCGGGAACGATTACCTTTACAACCACTTTCGGAGCGCTCACGTTTGACTTTTACCCAATCGACGCTACGCACCTGAAGTTCATCGAAACAGATTCTAACGAGTTCCTTGCCGGCGATGCCTTCACGCAAACTGGCGCTTCCATTCCCACCGGCCCCATGGCGTTCACAATGGCGGGCGGCAGCCTCGCTACCGGTCCCATCGCGGTCGGCGGCGTCATGACCTCTGATGGCACGGGCAATTTTACCGGCGGCCTTGAGGACGTTAACGACAACGGCACGATTTCGGTGGCGCCAGTGCCATTCACCGGCACCGCCGCTGCAGGCGGTTCGGTAGGCGGTCGCGTTATTGTCAATCTCACTGGCTTCGTCCCAGCCACTCAATGGGTCATCTATCCTTCCAGCGGCGGACTTCTGATGCTGGAAACGGATTCGGCAACTGTTACCGTCGGTGCAGGTTACGCTCAGACCAGTCAGACGTTCGCGGCTTCCCAAAACTACGGATTGAATCTCAGCGCCGTCAACACGGGGAACGGGAGCGGTAGCTTCGAGGAGGATGACATAGCCCAGTTCACCACAACCAGCACCGGTTTCAGCGGAATTGTCGATATCAACGACGAGGGCAGCACGTCTTTTGATCAGTCGTTTAGCGGCACCTATACTGCTCCGGACAGCACGGGTCGGGGCACGGCCACCACGACCGCGAATAATAACCAGTTTGTTAGCTTTACTTTCTACGTCGTGGACAGCTCAACTGTTCTCCTGCTTGAAACCGATTCCAACCAGATTGGGACGGGGACAATCGAGCTCCAGAGTGCTCCGGCAGCCCACGCAGCAGCCCGGTCGGCCGTCTCCTTGGTGCGACCGATACTCCGAGCACACACCGCCCTGCGGCGCAAGTAAGCTATGCGATCGCGTAAATAACTACGGGCGCGGCCTCCAAGCCGCGCCCTTGTTTTTCCTCTAGCCTTCAGGTGGCTCAACTTCCGATTCCCTGCGAAAAACTGCCCCGTTTCCCTTCCCGCAATTCGTGACCTTAGTTACCTTTAACGAATGCCCCCGCTTCGCGCACAATGACTCTGAGATTTCTGTAGGCCTGCGGGAGACCAAGAGTGCTCTACCAACGCTTTCTTCGCGTTTCCATATTCGTCCTGATCGGCGCCTCGCTGGCGTCGGCGCGCGATCTCGCCTTGGTTTCCAACAAATCCAATGCCGTGGGCGCCATTACCCTCACCGAGCTGGTCAAAGTCTGCAAAGCTCAAAGCAATCGCTGGCCCGATGGCAAGCCCATCACCGTCGTCATGCGCTCCCCGTCCGTGCCTGAAATGAAGGTGGTGCTGGAGAAGGTCTATGGCATGTCCGAGGGCGAGGTCAATGGTCTCATCGTCACCTCCAACCACGGACGCCCCGCCCATCCCGCCATCCTGGTCGTCGCTTCCGACGAAGAACTCGTCAACAAAGTGGCGTCGCTCCCCGGAGCCATTGGCGTCGTCGATGTGTACTCCATCAATAGCAGTGTCGCGGTGGTTAGGATCGCAGGCAAACTTCCCCTCGAGCCCGGTTACGTGCTGCACGGCAACTAGATTAGCCAGTGATCATGATCAGTGATCAGTGGTCAGTGGTTAGTGGTTAGTGGTTAGTAAACTTACGTTTTCCTCTGGCCACTGACCACTGACCTTAAAATATGTCAGCTCCCAGCAAAAAACTCGCGCCCAAACGGCTGGCGCCGCCCGCCCCGGCCTACGCTCGCCGTTTCCCGCGCTTCGCCGTCGATACCCGCATGCAGGTCCGCATGTTTCAGGACGGCGAATTCCGCGGTTGTTGGGGACGCTCCACGGAACTTGGTCAGGATGGCATCGGCGCCACCCTCACCGGCGACCTCGAAATTGGCGAAATCGTTTCCCTCGAAGTTCCTCTCCCGCTCAGTCCCTACCCCTTAAGAGTGCGGGCCATTGTTCGTTACCGCCAGGGTCTGCGCTATGGTTTTGAGTTTCTCACCCTCACCGACATCCAGCGCCACATGATCCGCCGCGCCTGCGAGATGCTCGCCACCAAATCCTGAAGTGATTGAATCATTGAACCATTGAGAGATTGACTCAATGACTCAATCTTTCAACGACTCAACTTCAACAATTACCTCAGTAACTTTCGAGTGAATCTCTCGCGTTCTACCATGCCTCTGGCTGAGCTCCAGAGGGGGGAGCTTCGAAATGGGTGATGGTTTCACCCAGTCAGCGCAGTCCCGGGAACTCGTCCGCGCCAGGAGTTTGCGCCAGGCGCTCGAGCGCGGAGCCCCACCCGCGTTCATCCCACCCGGACTCCCCAACCCCATCGCGCAGCCATCTTCTCTTTCCTGGAATCTCCAGGAGACAAATCCCGAAGGAACCAGCCCCGAAGAAACCCTCGGCCTCCGCCGCCAGTATCTCGAACAGCTCTTTCAAAGTTCCCCGGACGCTCTCATCATCGTCGATGCCTCCTTCCGCACGCAGTGCGTCAACGAGGAATTTCAGCGCATGTTCGGCTACTCCGCCGCGCAGACTCTGGGCCAGCCCATCGACGCGCTGATCTTCCCCTCCGGCCGCGCCGCCGAAGCCCAGTGGATCGCCCAATGCCTGCAGCGCGGCGAACGCCTCACCCTCGAAACTCAACGCCGCTGCCAGGACGGCACGCTGCTCGACGTTTTCGTCTCCTCCGCTCCTTTGAGCGTCGACGGACGCACCGTCGCCTTCTACGCCATCTATCGCGACATCTCCGAGCGCAAGCGCGCCGAAGCTCTCAGCTCCGCTCTCTATCGCATTGCCGAAAAGGCCAGCGCCGCGCAGGATCTCCAGCAGTTCTTCGCCGCCATCCACGGCATCGTCGACGAACTCATGTGCGCCCGCAACTTCTCGATCGCTATTCACGACCCGGAATCCCAACTGCTCAGTTTCCCCTACTTCGTCGATGAGCGGGAATCCGCTCCGGCTCCCGGAAAACTCGCCTCTGGCCTCACCGAATACGTGCTGCGTACCGGCGAGTCTTTGCTCTGCACTCCCGAACTCGTGCAACAAATGCAGCGGCGCGGCGAAGTCGTACTCGCCGGCCGGCCCCCGCTCCAATGGCTGGGCGTTCCGCTCAAAGTCAACCATCACATCTTTGGCGCGCTTGTCCTCAAGAGCTATTCCAACAATACCCGCTTCCGCGAACGCGACCAGGAAGTCCTCACCCTGGTCTCGCAGCAGTTGGCCGCCGCCATCGACCGCAAACGCAACGAGCAGGCCCTGCGCCGCTCCGAGGTGCGTTACCGCTCCCTGGTGCAGACCGCGGTTTACGGAATCTACCGCTCCAGCCTCGAAGGCCATTTTCTCGACGTCAACCCCGCTCTCATCGGCATGCTGGGCTACAACTCCGCTCTTGAAGTCCTGGCCCTCGATCCGCAAAAAGACGTCTTCGTCGAGCCTGACGAATACGCCCGCCTGGTCGACGAATTCCGCCGCACCGGACGCATGGATGGTTTTGAAGTCCGCTGGAGGCGCAAGGACGGCGCTGCCATCACCGTCCGCATCAGCGGCCGCGCCGTCGCCGGCGGCGACGCGCCCGCCGACGTCCTCGAAGCCATCGCCGAAGCCATCACCGAGCGCCGCGTCCTCGAAGACCAGTTCCGTCAGGCCCAGAAAATGGAAGCCGTCGGCCGCCTCGCCGGCGGCATCGCTCATGACTTCAACAATCTGCTCATGGTCATCAGCGGCTACACCGAGGTGATGCTCGGCCAGCTCGCGCTCGGCCATCCTCTTTATGCCAAGGCCGAAGCCATTCAGCAGGCCTCCGATCGCGCCACCACTCTTACCCGCCAGCTCCTCGCCTTCAGCCGCAAACAGCTTCTGGAACTCAAGGTCATCGACGTCAACGCCATCGTCGCCGACATGGACCGCCTCCTCCGCCCGCTCATCGGCGAAGATGTCGAACTCACCACCACCCTCGCCCCCGCCGTCGGCTGTACCCGCGCCGATGCCGGACAGCTCGAGCAGGTCATCATGAATCTCGTCGTCAACGCCAAGGACGCCATGCCTAACGGCGGCAAAATCTGCATTCGCACCGCCGGCGTCGTCCTCGACGAGTCCTACCGCCCGGAAAATCCTTTCATCAAGCACGGCCCCTACGTCATGATCTCCGTCAGCGACACCGGCCAGGGCATGGACCGCGAAACCCAGGCCCGCATCTTCGAGCCTTTCTTCACCACCAAGGGAAAAAACAAGGGCACCGGCCTCGGACTCTCCACCGTATACGGCATCATCAAGCAGAGCGGCGGCTATGTTTTCGTCCAGAGCGAACCCGGCCGCGGCACCGTGTTTACCATTTATTTCCCCCGCGTCGACGAACCCTGCGACGCTCGCGGCTCGACTCCCGCTTCTCTCGCCGCCGCCGGCGGATCGGAAACCGTCCTGCTCGTCGAGGACGAAGACTCCGTCCGCCAACTCGTCCGCGAGACCCTCGAATCCCGCGGCTATCGCGTCCTCGAAGCCGAGAACGGTAACGCCGCTCTCGCCCTCGCCGCCAGCCACCCCGATCCCATCCACCTCGTCATCACCGACGTCGTCATGCCCGGCCTCAGCGGCCACGAACTCGTCCAGAAACTCCTCCCCGCGCGTCCCGCCATCAAAGTCCTCTACCTCTCCGGCTACGCCCAGGACGCCTTCTCCATCCCGCTCGCCGCCGAGGCGCAGAGAACTTTCCTGCAAAAACCCTTCACCCTGCAAAGCCTCGCCCGCAAAGTCCGCGAAGTCCTCGGCCCAGCCAACTAAAACCTTCGTAGCGCCGGCGTCCCCGCCGGCTGTCGCGAGGGCGTCTCGCCCTCGCTGCCCGAGGCGCCACATAAGTTAGGAGCGACGCGCGGTCAGATCTTCGCCTTGAAACCGAAGGCTTGCTTAAGGACCCAATGATTTTGGGTGGCGCAGCGCTTCAGCGTTGCGATAGGATTTCCCTTTGAAAGCCGGGATTTAGCCCTCGAGGTACCTGGACGAACTCTAGAACCACCTCCCCCCCTGAATCCCCACCCCCACCCCCGTCATCAGTACAATCAGCACTCTGGAGGAAAAATCATGGCTTACGAACTACCCCCCCTGCCCTACGATTACGCGGCGCTGGAACCCGTCATCGACAAGCAGACGATGACCCTGCACCACGACATGCACCACGCAGCTTACGTGAAGAATCTCAACGCAGCCCTCGAAAAACATCCCGAGCTGTCCAAAAAAAGCCCCGAAGATCTCATCCGCGACCTCAACTCCATCCCCGAAGACATTCGCGGCGCCGTCCGCAACAACGGCGGTGGCCACGTCAATCACACCATGTTCTGGAAGATCATGAAACCCAAAGGCGGAGGCGATCCCACCGGTCCCATCGCGCAAGCCATCACCAAAACTTTCGGCACGTTCAAAGATCTGCAGGCCAAGTTCAACGACGCCGGTGCCAAGCAATTCGGCTCCGGATGGGTTTGGCTCGCCGGCAAGCAGGGCGGCGACGTCCAAGTCATCTCCACGCCCAACCAGGACAACCCCATCTCGCAAGGCCTCCATCCCATCTTCGGCAACGACGTCTGGGAGCACGCCTACTACCTGAAATACAACAACCGTCGTCCGGAATATCTAGCCGCCTGGTGGAACGTAATCAACTGGGACGAAGTCAACTCCCGTTACGAAGCCTTCAAGTCCGGCAAGTCCGTCCAAGAGCCAGCCATGGCGCGTTAAGTTGATCGTGTGAAATGCTAGTGTGGGGCGGGCGCCCTCGCCCGCCTGCCTTTGACCGATGTTGATCTTGATCTTGGCCCGACGCCACCAAGGACCATGTGGGGACAGCCGCACTCGGCTGTCCCGCCGAGCGAAGCGAGGCGGAAGTCTCGTCACCCACCTGCGAATTCTCCGCAATCCGCACGTAATTCTCCGGGAAGTCAGCAATGCCGATCACTGCGGAGCCATCACCGCTAGAAGCCGCGGCCGCGGACCATCGTTTTCCTTACTTCTCCGTCTGGGCTCAGGACGATGATGTTGGCTTCAGCGCCCGGGGCAAGGTGTCCATGTTGCGACAGGCCAACCGCGCGCGTGGGATTCAGCGTCGCGGCGCGCACTGCTTCCTGCAGGCTCCAGCCCGCGAACCGCGTCACGTTGCGAACGGCGCGGTCCATTGTGAGGACGCTGCCGGCGAGTTTTCCATCCATCATGCATTTGCCGTCTTTAACCTGGACCTGTGTAGGTCCGAGTTGGTAGGCGCCGTCGGGCATGCCCGTCGCGGCCGTGGCGTCGGTGATCAGCACCGCGCGTTCGATGCCCTTCGCCTGCAGGAAAAGCTGAACGACGGCGGGCGCGACGTGAATTCCATCCGCGATAATGTCGGCACTGAGCTGCCTGTCGGTAAGCACTTCGCCGAGGATGCCAGGATCACGATGATCCAGCGGCCGCATGGCGTTGAAAGTGTGAGTGGCGTGGCGGGCGCCGGCCCGGACACCGGCGCGGGCGGCCTCCAGCACGGCGTCGGAGTGGCCGATGCTCACGCAAACGTTGCGCCGCGCCGCTTCCGCGATTACCTCGATCGCACCGGGAAGTTCCGGAGCGATGGTCATCATGCGCACGTGCCCGCGCGCGGCCTGCCAGAGACGTTCAAAGATTTTTAGCGTGGGCTCGACGAGGTATTCCGGGGGATGCGCGCCGCGGCGCTTGTGGCTGAGAAACGGGCCTTCCAGATGGATGCCGAGCGGCCGGGCCTGCACCGCGTCGCCGTTGCTGGCAGGGGAATCTTGAGCCGCTTCGATGGCATCGGCCAGCCGTTCCAGCGCGACGCAAGTCTGATCGAGCGGCGCCGCGACGGTGGTGGGAAAGTAGCCGGTGACGCCATGCGTGGCGAGGAACCTGTGTAGACGCGGCAACTCGGCCGGCAGGTCCTGCATGACATCCAGACCAGCGCCGCCGTGCATGTGAATGTCGACGAAACCGGGGGACAGGATGGCATCGGCAAAGTCGTCGCTAAGATCAATCACCGTTGCATTCTTCGGGACTTCCTGTTGAGCCCGCGAGGAAACGGCGGAGATGAGGCCGTCCTCAATAAACAGGAGCGAGTTCTGGATCTCTTCCTGCGGCGTAAAGAGACGATTAGCACAGAGGACGATCATATTCCGTTAGATCGGGTTGCGTCGGATCGGAGTCCGGAGTCCGTTAGATCGGGGTCCGTTGGATCCGGCGCGTCTTCAGTGTAGCGCGAAAGAGGTCCGGACAAGGGCGAGAGAACCCTCGGGTGGAGAGCTTCCGCAGTGGTTACTCGCACAGGATATCCAACGGGCCGATGCGCTTGGGCTGCGAGCGCGCCGAGAACGCGTCCGCCAACGGCAAGACTCCACAATGTTATAATCCTTGTGCCTATCGAGAAGTAAAGTGTGCGGGTGGATAGCCTTCCTTGTTGCCTCCCGCAGCGTCGTCGGGGAGTGGCTCAGCCTGGTAGAGCACCTGGTTCGGGACCAGGGGGTCGGAGGTTCAAATCCTCTCTCCCCGACCAATTCATCTTTAAGACACAATGGTAGTTATCGGGGCGAGACTCAAAGTCTCGTTCTGTAATCCGGTGTCGCCCGTGCCCAATGTGGCGCCCACCTATTAGTTTTTCTACCGCAGTAGCTCCGGTGGGTGTGCGCGGCACTAGCCGGAGCAGGCGAGTGTCGCCGGAGCAGGCGCGAGGTGAGGATCTGGATGCGCGCTCCGATCTTTTTTCTTTCGGCACCGTGCTCTATCAGATGGCGACCGGGCGCTTGCCGTTTCTTTTTCCAAATCGAGGAACTGGATCGGGTGGCCACTCTTGCAAACCTTGCGAAGACCTCTCTTTTCGCACTCTCCGAACCCCGCCGGCCCACCAACACCGCAGGCACGCTTCGCTCCTGGACAGCCGAGGGCGGCTGTCCCCACATGAGCGAAATAGAAAATCCAAATCTTTATCGCGCCTATCTCGGCAGAGGGTCTTTCATGTTGGCGAGGGCGTAGGCGAGGACGGCCATGGCGGCGGCGTTTTCCCGGAGTTCGGCGGGGACGATTTTGTCCAGGGTGTCGGCGGCGGAGTGGTGGTAGTTGAAATAGGTGCGACCGTCCTGCATGACGCCGAAGGCGGGGACTCCGGCATCGGACATGGCTTCGATGTCGGCGCCGGGAGGATAGGTGGTGGGCTGGAGGACGGTGGCGCCGATGCTCTGGAGAACGGTTTGCACCGGGCGGAGGACTTCGATGGCGGCCGGAGTCGCTTTGACGTCGAAGCCGAGAGGATGGGCGGCGCCGGCATCGCTTTCGATGGCAGCGATGTGGTGAGCGAACTCGGCGGAGTATTCGGCGGAGTAGGCTTTGCTGCCTGCGCCTCCGGTTTCTTCGTCCATCCAGGCGATGACGCGCAGAGTGCGGGCGGGGCGCAGGTGGAGGCGCTGGAGAACTTCGCCGGCCTGCATGGCGATGGCGACGCCGGCAGCGTCGTCGATTGCGCCGGTGGCAAGGTCCCAGGAGTCCAGATGTCCGGAGACGACCACGATCTGCTCGGGATGTTCGGAGCCTTTGAGATCGGCAATGACGTTATAGCCGGTTTCGTCGGGCAGCTTCTGCGGTGTGAGGGTTAGGTGCATGCGGACTTTGCCCTGGGCAGCGAGATGGACGATGAGGTCGGCGTCTTCGGCGGTGACGGCTGCGGCGGGGATTCCGGCGGGATAGCTGAATCCAGTGTGGGGAAGGCGGTAGTCGGCGTTGGCTACAGAGCGGACGAGAGCGGCGACGGCGCCGAGATCGGCGGCGGCCTTGCCTCCGGCTCCGCGATAACGAACGGCCTCGCCGTAGGCGGCGAAGGCCAGTCCGGCGGCGGCTTTTTGCTTGTCGAAGAGTTCGTTGAAGAGGACGATCTTGCCGGCGACCTTATCGCGGCCGAGGGCGGTAAGTTCATCGAACGTGTCGACCGTGACAACGTCGGCGGTGAGGCCGTCTGGAGGAGTGGAGGAGCTTCCACCGAGGGCAGTGAGAACGATCTTTTGTGTTGTGTTGGGAACCATGCCGGGATATTCGACGAGGGCGGCTGTTTCCGCGCCGCGGACCCAGTGCGGCACGGCGACTGGCTGGAGGCGGACTTCGAGGCCGAGCTGGCGAAGCTGGGCGGCGACATATTCGGCCGCTGCGCGGGCCTGGGGCGAGCCGCTGGGGCGCGGTCCGATGTTCTCGGTGAGGTGAGCGACCTGGCGGTAGGCGTAGTCGTCACCGAGCGCGGCCGCTTTGATGGCGGAAAGCTGCTGGAGCAGGAGTGGAGGGAAATTCTGCCGGTTAGCCTGGGTGGTTTGCGGCGGCGCCGTCCAGGAGGCGGCGGGCGGCGGCGTCTGTGGCGTTTGAGCGACGACGGGCACGGGCGAGAGCAGCAGAAGTGCGATCAAAGTTTCGACAGACACAGATAAGGATGCGAGAGAGAAGCGGAAGGCCTTGGTCATAGATGCAGGCAGTGTATCTGAGAAGGGCGGCTGAGGAAAAGCGTCAAGGGAGATCGCGCGAACCGGATGCAGCGGGTGGCGATGTGGTAGCGTGAGGGGCATGGACAAAAAAGAGATCAACTCTCCAAAGATGACGGTGAACTTCCTCGTCTGGATTGGCGGGGTATTTATGCTGCTCCTGTTCGCGCTGCTGGCGCATTTTGTGTGGAGGCTTTTCTAGCGGGCTTCGCCGGGGCCAAAAAAATGTGACCCCATTGCTGGGGCCACGTTTTCAAAGAGGCAAGATGGGTAGGATGTCAGGAAAGGCAATGCAAGTTGCCGCTCCGACAGCCGGAACGGCACTTCGGGAAATGTTGAAGAGAGAAGAGAGTGAAGGTCATTGCTTCGGGGTTGCGGCCTCTTTATTACAGTGAGAAGAAGCATTTGCCGAGCCAAAAGCCGCAGCCACCGGGGTTGGGATTACGCGAGTCCATAAGTGATTGATCGAGCAAGGGTTAAGGCAAGATGGCCGCCGGAAAAGGCGGTCTGACGGCAAAAGATCACGACGTGCAGGTGCAGATAGGTGCACATTGATTGCACGAGGATAGTCTTGTGAGGAGCAGTTCGAGCCGCCGGTGAATGAGCAAACCAGCGGCTCGAAGAGGATTGAAACTAGCTGTTTCCGGCCACGGTACGCAGCTTCCCGGGCAGGAAGTGGTAAGGGGGCCAGGGTCCGCTGATGGTCACCGCGCAGTTCTTCAACTGCTTGGCGGCGGTGCTGTAGCGGTTCTGGTATTTCTCGACCGATTTGGTGTCGATGAGATGCGCGATGTCGATGAGCATGCCTTGGGGAGCAACCTTCTTGCAGCTCACTTCTTCTTCCAGAGGGTTAAACAACTTGTGCACCTGCACCGAGAGGGCGCGAGCCTTCGTTTGGCGCTCGCGTTCCCGGGAAGCCTTGACGCGCAGCTTTGAAAGATAGTCGCCGCCGACGGTGTCGGGGAGCACAACGTCGATCATAGCCTCGCGCAGCGATCCGTCGGTGACCGTCAGCTTGATGTGCATCTCGGACTTGCCCCGAAGGCGGGCGACACTCAGGCCGAAGGCGCGCCGGTTTACCCGAACAGCTTGGCGGAGCGCGTCGTCGCTTTCGAAGATGGTTCCGAAGCGAAAGGGCAATACGGTGGAATTGCGGAAGCAGCCGCTAACCACTCGGATGTGCTCGATGGCCGATTTCTGATCGAGTTGTCCAGCGTTTTGGTCGTATTCGCTCACAATCACAGCAAACTCGCCGCTGGGATAGCTGAGGACAGGGGCTCCATTCACGCCTTGAACGTTTTCAATTACGAATGGGCGACGGGAACGGGTGCCGTTGGGAAGGGTCTGGTGCTCGGTAAGGCAGTATGCGTACCACGACATATTGAACTCTCCGAACCGGGACGGAGGCGGACCAACCACCTCTTATGTTTTACACAAGCTGAACTGCAAGTTTGGAAGTTAGGAACGAGCGGTACAGGGTCTGGAACACCGGGAAAACTTACTCCGTAATGCATATTACTTCGGAGTGGATGGAAAATGCAACTTTTTCGTGGCAGCAGGCATCGCTGTGGATTTTTCGTCTCTTGGGGCGAGCATGGCGCAGGTGCTCGGCTTGCAGCTTCTCGTGAAAGTGCCGCACGTTCAGATCGAAATACTTCTCCCGATACAGCCCCAGAACTTTCTCCACCACCGCCACCGGCACTTTCTTGGGCGACGGTTTTCCCCGCCGCCGGTCAAACAATCCCCGGAACCCGAACTCTTCGTAGCGCTCCCGCCAACGCCGCATCTGCCGGTCGCTGATCCCGATTATCTCCGCTGCCTGCCACCACGCGATCTTCTTCCCCATGGCCCGCAAAATCACTTCNNCCGCTCCATCGCGGCCTGCGTGTAAGAGAACATGCCCTCTATGCTCTCCTACCCCCGCCGCCTGAAAAGCGGACATATCACTTGCTATCTCTACCGGACATATCATGTGCTAACGACAGCAAGATTGTGCACACTTGACAGGCGCGGTCTTGTGGAGGATAGTCTTCGCGAACGCTGCGGCAGCAGCGTCGCCCGCGCCGTGACGTCCGGGCTCGTTAATCTTATCGTGGGGGTCATTGTATGCGGATCGTTCGATTGCTCGCGGTATGCGGGTTGTTCTTGGCTTTATCACCGTTAGGCGTAAGTGCGTCCGACCAACCGCGAAGCAAGGGCCTCTCCAGCCTGCCCTTCGCCGCTCAAGCGAGCATTTCAGCCACCCTGGGCCGATACCTTCCTAACTACCATGCCCAAGCGACCAGCGGAGGCTTCGACGCTGCCAACCCCAGTCAAGGGTTGATAACTCGTTTCAACTCGGGAGGTGTGGAGGTAGATAGGGGAAATATCCGTTGGGAGATGGAGCTGCTAGGCTACGGATACGGCGCTAAACTCCGACCAGTTGAGGGCGTTGCACCTACGGCAAGTTTAAACCGCGTGGAGTATCGGCGTCGCGCGTTCACGGAATGGTATATAAACGGGCCGGCTGGGCTAGAGCAGGGATTCACCCTCAACACGCCGCCGAGTAGGCCGAGCGGTCAACCCTTGACGATTGCACTATCCCTGCAAGGGAATTTCCTTGCGCCAGTCGCCGACGGAACGGGCAGCTTGAATCTGAGAAACCCAAGCGGTAGTGACTGGCTGCGCTACACGGGACTAACCGCCCGCGACGCCACCGGGAAGACACTGCATGCTTGGCTGGAGATCGAAGGCAAACGATTGTTGCTGAGGGTCGAGGACAGGGGAGGGGTTTACCCCTTGGTAATCGATCCGTTTGTACAAGCTGGCAAACTGACTTCGTCCGACGGGGCAGCAAACAGTTTCTTTGGGTGGGGTTGCGCCATAAGCGGCAACACAGTGGTGGTTACATCCCTTAATGTCTCCTCATTCCACGGCGCAGCGTACGTCTTCCAGAAGCCGGCGACTGGCTGGGCGAATATGATCGAGACGGCCGAGCTAACCAGTTCGGATGGCGCGGCTGGAGACTATTTTGGGGTCGCGGTCGGAATCAGCGGGAGTACGGTTATTGTCGGCGCTTATACAGCGACAGTCGGTTCTAACTCTGGCCAGGGCGCAGCCTATGTGTTCGTAAAGCCCCCTGGAGGCTGGACAAGCATGACCGAGACCGCCAAGCTCACCGCCGCGGACGGTGTCGCCGAAGATGGATTCGGCAACTCTGTCGCTATTAGCGGCAACACCGCGGTCATCGGCGCCTACGCGACAATCGGCGGCAATACCGCGCAGGGTGCGGTTTATCTATACGCTAGGCCGGCGAGTGGCTGGAGAACTACTTCGAGCTTTGAGGCCAAGCTCACCGCTTCGGATGGAGCACCCAATGATTTGCTCGGCAATTCTGTCGCAATTGGCAACACCACCATCGTGGCCGGAGCGCCGCAATACCAGCCGTCCACCGGGCCCGGTGCCGCATATGTATTCGTCAAGCCGGCCAGCGGCTGGGTGACGGCAACTCAAACTGCGAAGTTGACTGCGTTCCATGGAAAGGCCAACGACTATCTTGGAGCCGTGGTAGGGATTAGTGGTAGTACTGTCGTAGCGACGGCATACAACGCCACCGTGGGTTCTCATGCGTCCCAAGGCGCGGCATATGTATTTGTTGAACCAACGGGTGGCTGGACAAATGCAATTCAAACCGCGAAGCTTACTTCGCGGGATGGAATGGCGAATGACAACTTCGGTGTAGGTCTTGCGCTCGCCGGCAGCAGCGTTTTTGTCGGTGCCCCAAGCGCTCCGATCGGCTCCAATGCCCAGCAGGGCGCGGTTTATGAATATGTCAGACCCGCGGTTGGTTGGAGAACGACCTCGAGGTTTAACGCCAAGTTTACTGCGTCCGACGGCACGGCGGGAACTCAATTTGGCGCCTCTGCGGCCATCAGTGGCAATACTTTTGTCATCGGAGCAGATGGGGAAACTATCGGCACGAACGCGGCCCAGGGAGCGGCCTATGTGTTCGTGCCGTGAGGGCAGAGAGGGCTGATATATGGATGGGCTGAGGAGCGCGTCTGGAGCACTAGAGTGGAGAGGCGCGAGCTTTTTATAGTGCGCTCCTAGGCAAGAAATCTCGCGCTGAGTCACTCACCGGTGGAAGATCGTTCTTAAAGGTCGGTCCTAAAGAAGAGAGAAGATCGTTCCACCAGCCATCGATTCGGCTTCTCGTCCCCGAAGCTCGCTTTGAAATCCCGCAGTGAGTTGGCTTACTCGTGGCGCAGGCTCTCGACGGGGTCGAGCTGGGCGGCGCGGGCGGCAGGGACGGTGCCGAAAATCACGCCGACCACCGAAGACACGGCAATGGCAATGATGGCGGACCAGCCGGAAATCGGTATGCGGTACTCGGTAAGGAAGCGAACCGAGTAAGGAATAGCGAGACCGATGGCGATGCCGGCGAAGCCTCCGATGAGCGAGATTAGGATGGCCTCGGCGAGGAACTGAAAACGGATTTCGCGCTTGGTGGCGCCGATCGCCTTGCGAATGCCGATCTCGCGGATGCGGGCGGTCACGGTAGCCAGCATAATGTTCATGATGCCGATACCGCTGACTACCAAAGTTACCATGGAAATCAGCAGCAGCACCCAGGTGAGGCCGGTGGCGATGCGGTCCGCCATGGAAAGCAGCGCGGTGAGATTGGCGACGTCGTACACCGACTCCGAGCGGTGCCGCGACTGCAAGACGCGTTTAATCTGCGCCGTTGCCGAAATCACCATCGAGGGATCTTCCATGGAGAAATATAAGAGTTTTACGTTGGGTGTCTCCATGAAATAGCGGCTCACGGAGTAAGGGATGAGCATGGTGTTATCGACGATCTCCGACTGGCCGAAGGTTTCCACGCGCTCCTTGAACGTCCCGATAATGGTGAAGGGCAGTCCCGTAAGCTTGATAACCTTGCCCACCGCGGCTTGCGACGAACCGTACACTTCCACCGCCATTTTCTCGGTGATTACGCCGACCTTGTTGTGGGCCTGGGAATCCTCCTGATCGAAGAATCTTCCCGCGGGAATAACGAGGTTGCGCACCCGCAGGTATTCGGGGTTGACGCCGAGAATGGTGACATCTTTCTCCTTGCCGTTGCCGACCGGGACGCGGTCGGAGAGTTGGGTCACGGGAGACGAGGCGGCGATACCGGGCACGACTTCCTGGACGGCGTGGAGGTCGTCGATGGTAATGGGGTCCGGGTTGGAATTGCTGATGTGCGGCGCGCCACCCAGGTATTCCGCCCACACTTCATTGGTGCCGATGGCCTGAATCTGGCTGAGGACGAATTGCCGGCCGGTCATGCCGATGGTGACCACGAGGATGAGAGACGCCGTGCCGATGACCATGCCCAGAGCGGTCAAGATGAAGCGGATCTTGTTGCTGCAGAAAGTATCGTAGGCGAAACTCAGTATTTCGCCGAAGGCCATCCGGCGTCGAAGGCGCTCCGGCATGAGGGCAGCGGCCATGTAATTTAGATGCTACGTAGGGTGAAAGAAAGGCGCAAGCGCGGGGAGGCGAGCCAGTAATCGCAAGAAAAACAGACCGCGGATGTTCTGTTGTGGCAAAGTAGAGGCTCATCTCAGGGGTACGCAGGTCGTACTCAGGTCTAGGTACCCAAGTCTTGGGTACTCGGGATTCTCGATTGGAGCGAATGGCCTCTTTTGAAACTGCGACGGAACCGAATGCGGGCGAAGCCAGAGTGACCGGAAGCGCCCGCAGATCGCTGTTTTGGATGGTCGTGGTGGCCCTGGTCATCCGTCTTGCGGTCGTGGGTTTTCTTTATCCGGAACGCCTGAATCCGGAGCGCGATCACTGGCGGTTTGCGGGAGAAACGGGACGCATCGCTCAATCGATTGTCGAGGGCAGAGGATTCAGCAGCGCCTTCCCAGGTACAAGCGAACCGACGGCAATTATGCCTCCGATTTACCCATTGCTCCTGGCCGGGGTTTTTTGGCTGTTCGGAATCTACACGAAGGCTTCTGCATTAGCGATGCTTTCGGTTGACAGCCTGTTCTCTGCACTGACTTGCATTCCTATATTTCTGATTGCACAAAAAAGCTTCGGCAGGCGGATCGCCGTTTGGGCGGGATGGACCTGGACCTTCTTTCCCTATGCAATTTACTTTTCCGCGGATTTCATCTGGGTCACGACGCTTGCCACGTTGATGCTGGCTTTGCTCTTTCTTGCCGCATTGCAACTTGAGGACTCATCCCGAATCTCCACCTGGAGCAGCTTTGGAGTGCTGGCGGGTATCGGCGCTCTTACCGACCCAGTCGTGCTCTCCGTGATAACGCCGTTGGCGCTGTGGATGTGCTACCGGCTGCTTCAGAAAAAACAGCGCTGGCTCGTGCCCGCCCTGGCTGCGGCCCTCGCCTTCGGAGCCACGGTGGCCCCCTGGATGATTCGCAATGATCGAGTCTTTCACGCCTTCGTCCCTTTTCGCGACAACTTTGGACTGGAACTTTACGTGGGCAACAACGGAAACACATGGCATTTTGCTCCCGGCGGGTTTCATCCGTCGAGTACGGAGCGGGAGGCGAATGAGTATGTGCAAATGGGCGAACTGGCTTACATGAAGCACAAACAAGCGCAGGCGGTTGCGCTGATCGCAGCTCATCCTGGAGATTTTGTAAAGCTCTCGCTGCGGCGAGCCGTGTATATGTGGACGAACTTCTGGAGCTTCAGCCCGCGTTATCTGGAAGCCGAGCCGCTCGATCCGCCGAACATCTTTCTATGCACGGCGCTGACGGCGCTGGCTCTGGCCGGGTTGAGGCGCGCGTTTCAGGGAGGCGTGAGCGTCGGCATGCCGTACGCGATCGCGCTTTTCTTTTTCCCTTTCGTCTACTACATCACGCACCCCCAGGATTATTACCGGCGCCCCATTGATCCTATTTTTGTGGTGCTGGCCGCATACGCGGTCACTTCGTGGCTGCAAGACCGTGTGGAGAGACGCCAAGCACGGGCGGGTGCGCACTGAAGTGGTCGGCTGAGAGCGCCGGAAAGCTTAGAACAGCAAGAATCGAGCGAGCGAAATCCGATTCGGAAAATACAAACCGGCGATTTTGTTGTTGTTACTGACGGCAGCGGCTCTGCTGGTCCATGGGTACCATCCCTACGCGGAAGACGCGGAAATCTACCTGCCGGGCGTGGAGAAGATTCTGCATCCGGGACTGTTTCCCGTGGGCCAGGAGTTCTTCGCGTCGCATGCCAGTCTGACGATTTTCCCTAATCTGGTTGCGTTTTCTCTGCGTATAACTCACTTGCCGATAGAAGACGGGCTATTCCTGTGGCATCTGGCGTCCATTTTTCTGCTGCTCCTCGCCTGCTGGGAGTTGAGCGGGCTGTTCTTTTCAAATGAGAAGCCGTCGAATGCGAGGGCGCGGTGGGGCGGAGTCTGTCTGGTCGCCGCACTGTTCACAATTCCAGTGGCGGGAACCGCGCTCTACATCATGGACCAGTACTTGAACCCGCGAAACCTGGCGGCGTTCGCCGCCATCTTTGCCGTCGCGCGCACTTTGGAAAAGAAATATGTGCGGGCCGCGTTGTGGGTGGCGTTTGCGGCAATCGTCCATCCGCTAATGGCCGCGTTCGCGTTTTCTTTCTGCGTCCTTCTGGTGATCGTTGAGAAATCCGGGAAGAAAGGCACGGCACCCGCCCTGCTGCGCGCGACGACAGGCTTGTGCTGCCTGTTGCCGTTTGGGATTTCGCTGGACCCTCCGACTTCGCCCGCCTATCACGCAGCCGCGATGCGGCATGAGTTTCACTACATCCAACTCTGGAAGTGGTACGAATGCTTGGGCATCCTCGCCCCGGTAGCGTTGTTCTGGTGGTTCGCCCGTATCGCCCGGGCGCGGCAATGGCACCGGCTGGATATGGTGTGCCGCGCGCTCCTCATTTACGACCTGATTTATTTTTCCGCCGCGCTCGTGGTTGATTTGCCGGCGCGGTTTGAAAGTCTGGCTCGCCTGCAGCCGCTGCGCAGCTTGCACTTGCTTTACATGCTGATGTTTTTGATCATGGGCGGATTCCTGGGCGAGTTCGTGCTGAAGAAGCGTGTCTGGCGTTGGCTGGCGCTCTTTGTGCCGCTGGGCCTGGGAATGTTTGTCGCGCAGCGGGCACTTTTCCCGGCAAGCGCGCACCTCGAGTGGCCGGGAAGTGTTCCGAAGAATCCGTGGGCGCAGGCATTCATCTGGGTGCGTGACCACACGCCGGTAAATGCAGTGTTTGCGCTGGATCCCGCTTTTATGCAGCTCCCGGGTGAAGATACAACCGGCTTCCGTTGTCTGGCGCAAAGGAGCAGGCTTGCGGACTTGTCCAAGGACAGCGGGGCGGTGAGTATGTTTCCTCCGTTGGCCGAGGAATGGTGGTCGCAGGTGCAGGCCCAGACTCCGTGGAAGAGCTTTCGTGCGGAAGACTTTTCGCGATTGAAAGAGAAATACGGCGTGAGCTGGGTGATTGTGCAACAGCCTGGAGTTGTCGGGCTTGATTGTGCCTACCAGAACAGCGCGGTGCAGGTTTGCCGGCTTCCTTAAGAACGGTGACGGAGAGAGCTCTCGCGAGGCAAAATCCATTTTCGGGATCGTCGATCAGTTACAATGCGAGGTCATGTCTACTGCATTGGCGGTTCAGGCCTCCGTCCGGCCATTTCCCTACGGAAGGTGGGGATCATCTCCGCTGCCTGAACTAGTCAGGCAATACCGGGAGAATAAGCCTTGTCCGCATATTCTCTTGAAGGATTTTCTTGAGCCGGAGATCGCCTTGGAGATAGCGATGCAGTTTCCCCAGGCTAAGAGCGATGCCTGGACGCAGTATAAGCACGCCAACGAAAACAAGCTGGGTATGCCCAAGCGCGAACTTTTCCCGGTCACGATCGGTGCCGTGACCGATGAACTGAACTCGCCGGAGTTTGTGGCCTGGGTTTCGGCATTGACCGGGATTCCCAACCTGATGGCGGACCCCACGTTAGAGGGCGGCGGCCTGCACCAGTCCGGGCCGGGCGGTTATCTGAACGTGCACACGGATTTTTCCATGCACCACTTCCACACACACTGGCACCGGCGCGTGAATCTGATCCTGTATCTGAATCCGGGGTGGCGAGAAGAGTGGGGCGGAGCCATCGAATTGTGGGAGCGGAAGGATGGAAAGATGGCTCGTTGCGCGGCCAAGTATCCGCCGCTGCTGAACCACGCGCTCGTTTTCACGACCGACGAGCGATCGTTGCACGGGTTTCCCGATCCTCTGACTTGCCCGGAGGGACAGTCACGCAAGAGTCTGGCTTTGTACTACTACACCGTCGAGCAGGACAAGAAGTTCACCGGACATTCCACCGATTATTTTGCGCGGCCGCAGGATAGTTGGGGGAAATCGGCAATGATCTGGCTGGATAAGAAGGCGGTCGATCTTTACTCGCGGGCCAAGGCCCGGTTTGGATTCTCGGACAAGCTCGCCAGCAAGGTGCTGGGGTTTTTGTCGAAGAAGAAATAAGCGGGAATCCGCTGCATCCGCTCCATCCGTTCCGAACAATTCCGCAAAAACTTTCGCTTTACGCGGGGCGAGCGGTTCTGCGGGCGTAGTAAGTGGGATAACCGGGCTCGAGTTTGCGGCCCTTGTCGCTGAAGCGGGGCAGGTGGATCAGGCCCGCTCTCTGCAATGCGAATTGCAGAGTTGTAGCCAGCACGCCGAAACCATACTTCACGCTGCGGCGGAAGTTGATGGATGAGGCTTCTTCAAAGTACTTCGTGGGACAGGACACTTCTCCGATGCGGAAGCCGAAGTGTACGCACTGGGCGAGCATCTGGTTGTCGAAGACGAAGTCGTCGGAATTTTCCAGCAGCGGCAGTTCGGTGAGCACTCTACGGCTGAAGGCGCGGTAGCCGGTGTGGTATTCGGAAAGTTTCACGCGCAGAAAAAGATTTTCAAACGCCGTAAGCAGCCGGTTGGAAATGTATTTGTAGAGCGGCATGCCGCCGCGCAGCGCCGTCCCGCCGATAATGCGCGAGCCCAGCACAACATCATAAACTTCGTAAGCCACCATGCTGGCCATGGCCGTGAGCAGCAGCGGAGTGTACTGATAATCCGGGTGAAGCATGATGACCACGTCCGCGCCCGCGGCCAGGGCCTCGCGATAGCAGGTCTGCTGATTGCGGCCATAGCCGTAGTTGCGATCGTGCTGGAAGACCAGCAGGCCCATGCGGCGGGCCAGATCGACGGTGCGGTCGGAGCTGTGATCGTCCACCAGAATGCGGATGTCTACCAGGTCCGGCAGTTCTCCCACCGTGACCTCGAGAGTCCTCTCCGCGTTGTAGGCGGGCATTACGACCGCGATGCGCTTGCTATTGATCATGGTGCTCTCAAAATCTTTAACACATCGAGGATACAGAGGAACACGTCGTAAAACTTTGCGACTTTCCAGGATACCTGAGGGACGGAGTAGATTCAGGTTTCAGGACAGCCTACACTCGACTGCGGAAATTCTCCTCAAAATAATTTCAAGCGAGCCGTCGGACCGCGGACGGCTGGGACCGAACGTAAGAGAGACTCTCGATACCCCCCTCCCCCCTCCGGTTTAATGGAATCATCGAGTTAGCAAGAAATTCCCCGTAAAATCCGGATGACAAAGGACTTAGATAGACTATTATTCTCTTGACGCAGTACAATCCCTCCAGTTGGCCCCAGCCTTCAAAACAAGCGATTTTTGACAATCGAAAGACCTTCAAGAACGGGTAGCGCCTGAGGTAGTGCCGGAGGCGCTACCACTCTGTATGACAATTCCCGCTTGCAATTTACTACTACTACCTTCACAATAGCGTTACGTAGCGTTACCGTATCACTGGCGTCACGCCGTGACGGTTGCCAACGCTGAAAGGCAAGAGAACGGCACGTGGACGGCAAGGCAGGGCAAGACCCCACCTGCTTTTCTCCTCTGAGCAACTTTGAAAGCAAGATGCACGGCCTAACCAGATGTTCGCAAAACGGAGGAAACCACAAATTTTGAGGCGGCGAGAGCGGGAGTCGAACCCGCAGAACCCCGGTCAGGGAGTCGTCAGATTATAAGTCTGCTGGGCTTGCCAATGCCCGATCTCGCCAAATTAAAACGGCCTCGGCTAGTGAGCTTGGACCTCACAGCAACCGAGGGAGTAAGAACCGGGCCTCAAGTGTTGGACGCTTGAGGCCCGTCGCTTTGCACGCTATTATAATCCTGATATGGCGAAAGTAGACAAGGCAAAATTCGACGGGCTGTTGAAAAGGCTGCTACAGGCGAAGCCCGCGCCGAAGTCCACGATAGAAACCAGCAGAAAAACCAAGGCCGGAAAGATCATCCCGAATCCACAGCCCGGTAACTAGAATGGTTCCGGCGTTTCGGCGGCGATGAGGGATGCGAACGGCATGGGCTTTGCCTTCGCCATTCGCCTTAGAGTCTCAGTAAACATATCCTGCTTGGGTTCACCCTTCCGTTCCCTGCGATTGAAACGATATTCAAACTCCGATAGGTAGCGCGGCAGGTGCTTTATCGAGACCTGATGGAAGCTGCCCAGAATGCCGCGTTTCAGCAGAGAAAACGCTGACTCAATCGTGTTCGTGTGAATGTCAGTTCCAAGTTTCACGTACTCGTACTTGTGCGCGACGGTTTCATGCTTGCTGGCGCAAAAGCCATCGAAGGCGAAAGGGTAGATCGTGGATTCGTCAGTCACGACGCGCTCAACGTTGCGATCTACTAACTCACGCACGAGCGGCGCGACTTTCTTTGCGGTCGCGCTGCCCTTGCCGATGTGCCGGAATCGTAGCTGTCCGCCGCGCTCGATCATGCCCACGACCGCATCTTTCTGTTTGTAACGTTGTAGGCCACGATTTGTCTTGCGTATCGTCTTCCCGCCGATGTACGTCTCATCAATTTCGACAGTGCCCGTCAATAAAGGGCTGCCAGTTTCTTCCATCGCTTTGCGGATTCTGTGAGCGAGATACCACGCGGTCTTATAGCCGATTTGCAGGTGACGTTGAATTTGCTTCGCGCTCACGCCCTTCTTCGCATCCACGATGAGGGATAGCGCCATGAACCATTTCGTCAGAGGCAGGTGGGTGTCGTGGAAGATCGTGCCAGCCGTGGCCGTAAACTGCTGGCTACAGGTCGGTTCTTGGCACTGGTAAATCTTGCGACCGGGCTGCTTCTCGGTTGGCGAAGCGTATTGCTTTACCTTGTCAGTTCCGCAAGTGACGCAGCGCACGCCATCGGGCCAGCGGAGTTTTGCCAAGTGCTCAACGCATTCGTCGTCTGATTTGAAGGTCTTTTGAACGTCTATCAGGTGCATGGCAGCAACCTTTCTAACTGCCATTATTATCCCCTAGACGCAGTTCTGTGTCAAGGGAATAATCGTCCTTAGATACTATAATACGGAAAACAAAGGACTTAGGACAGGACGGTTTGCTCTGTGGCGGACCGTCACGGCCTCGACCATGATCGCGCGATTGTGGGGCTGTGCGCAAGGTCAGATGTCACAGTGGGGCTGTGGATTTCTGAGATATTGGGAAGTCGGCGACCCCAGCAGTGTTATTCCTTGAGAGAGGGCTAACTCTTACAAGCATAGTAGGCGTGACTAAACACCGGGCTGGCGGAGGACCAGAGCCTTAAGTCGGTTTAGAATGCGGTCAGGCGCCTTAAGCTGGCATTCCCTTGCCCGAACCACCTTCCAGCCAGCCCTTCTCAGCTCGCGCGAGACTTTTTCATCGCGCCGGATGTTGCGCTGAATCTTTGCGCGCCAGAAGGCAGCGGAGGTTGCAGATGACTTAGGCGTCCGCTTGCATCTTGGGCAGCCGTGCCAAAAACATCCGTCGATGAATAAGGCGACCTTCGCGCTCCGAAAAACGAAATCGGGCCTGCCGAAAAGCTGTGAGTGACGGCGCCGGCCGCTGATTTTGGCTACCCGCAGCAGGCTGACCGTCCGCATTTCCGTACTTGCATTGTCTCGTGCCCGAATACGTGCCATAACCATTGACCGCTGCGCTTTTGTGAAAAGGTCAGTCATTTGTCTTTTGGCGCGCCGAACTTCTTGTACAGCCAGTCAAGCACTGCTCGCTGTTCGCCCTGCCCAGCACGTCGAACTTGGGATAGCAACCATATGGTGGTCGGCTTCTCGCCCGTTACGTTCTTGGCTCCTTGATTGCAGGTCGAGCACAGGGCGCGAAGGTGTGAAAGCTCGATCTTGCCACCAAGGCTCTTATCCTTTATGTGACCAAGATGCAACCGGACTTTGCGGCCCGTCGCAGGGTCGATTTGGCCCGGTGTAAGCCCGCACATTTGGCAGGTGAAGCCGTTCCGGTCCAGCACTTCGGCGCGTAGCTTAGCTGAGATGCCTGGCTCGAATTTAATTGGACTTTCTGAGGGGTGTTCCGTGAGGACGTACTGGCCGGGTTTCAGATAGTTGCGTCATGATACGTGAACATCTTCGAGCCTTCCGCTGTTCATCAGCGGTCTCGTTGCCATAGTGGTCGCGGGCTCGCTTGAGGGCCGATTCAAAATCGACGAACTGGGTGAGGCGTCCGCTAGGCGCACGTGCGTCGCACCAATGCATAAGGTCGGCAAGTAGATCGCCAAGCACTGTTTCGGGGTCGCTCCCCAGGTCCGCTCGCAGGCCGGTGGCGGCAGCGAAGGCGGCCACGGAGCGTCCGCCCCACGCGGCACGGTCGGCGTTGCGAGGTTTCTCGTTGGTCCCCGCCGGACGCCGACCCGCTCCTTGCGTCTGTTTTTTTGCTTTGAGATTCTTGCGTCCGTTCCCCACCCGAGGCCCCTTCTTGTTTTGTCGGCGCCAAGCTTGGCGTTCCGCCCGATCTTCGCGCCTTGATGTTCTAGTTTAGAACACCTCCGAACCAAAGGCAACGTACTCTCTCCATGTGAAAAAGAAGCACGCGCGCAAGAACATCGTTGGCAGGCGCGTAGCGAGGGCACGTCGAGCCTTTAGGCCATTACTGACGCAGGACGCCCTCTCGGGGAGGCTGGCCCGGCGGGGGATCCAGCTTGACCGGGCTGCGATTGCGAAGATCGAAAACGATCTGCGTTATGTCCTCGACTACGAACTCAGGGCCCTCGCCGAGGTCCTGGGCGTGGAAGCCGGCTGGCTTCTAGGGGATGAAAAAAAGGGACTCGCATGACCGCGGGCGAGCGTAAGAGGTTACGCATTAAGTTGCTGGCGGAACAAAATGGCATCTGTCCAGTCTGCGGACACGATAGCGACTATTGTTACTTTCACGCGCGCAATATGGACCACGCCGGTGAGTGTAGGAAACAGCCGGTCGTTGTCCTTGAGCACAATCACTCGCATTGCAAAATGGGATGTGAGATTTGTATCCGGGGTGTAGTGCATCACGCGTGTAACAGGTTCATAGCGTTCATCGAAGCAAATCCCCAGGCCCATGACAGGATTCTGACGCTATGGCTGAGAAGCTTTCTGGCGAGAGGGGGCAAGGCGTAGTTGGGAGTTAGGCCTGGGCAGGCGGATTCTGCGAACTTGCGGGCGACAAGCCTCAAAGTGCCTCGCGATTGACGAGGGGAGCGCTGTTCTCTATTACGTAGGGTAGGCCTGACCGAACCAGCATTTTGCGAATAGGCTCGATTAATCGCGGCCACTTGTGGCCATTTCCGTTTCGCTTGGCGAGATCAGAATAGGCCTGGCAAGGCGGAGATGCATGGATGGCATCGAACGATCCTAGGAACTTTCGGTCAAGAGACATGGCGTCGGCTTGGATGAACTCGAAAGGGTAGTGCGGCTGCGGCGCGATATCGACTCCGACAACGGTAAAGCCGGCACGATCATATCCCACGCTCGCGCCGCCTGCGCAGCAGAAAAGGTCTAGGAGTCTCGGTTTGCTCACTTAGTCGCCACTGGTTTTATTCTTCTGGGTTATCAATATCATTGGCCGAGGTGATAGTCCATAGCAAATTGGGACACGCCAAAGAGGAAGATCAAGTGATTTGCACTTAGGTTCGGGGTCGCGTTCCGAGGGCTTCGTCCCTGCAGAGCAATTTCTAAGGGTAAGGGCCCGCAGCTACAGCGTGGGAGGCCCCCGCAGTCGAAGGTCAGATGTCACAGTGGGGCTGTGGGAAATGTACGCGTTTGCAGTGGTCGGGAGCGTGCTTTCTGTCTCGTCCATTTCCTCGATTCAGGCACTCCACCCCTGCACTTCCGGGGTACGCCGGCCTCCGAGCCTGACTGGGGCGGAGTTCATCGATGGCACAAGCGGTTTCTGCATCCCGCGATGGAAAAACGCCGCGATCTGTGCCGCGACGATGGCCTTAGTCTGTTTCTTTTGCGCCCGCCATGCGGCCAGCAAGAGCGCCACGCTGATCACGATCAGCACCAGCGCGACCATCGCCAGCCAAGCCGCCAGCGGTGCGTTGCGAAAAGTGCTTACCTCTTCTTTCGACTGCATGATCTTGTACTCCTTGCCAACAGCATCCCCCTAATCCTTTCTTTCCCTAGTTACCACTTTGCATCTTGTTACGTAATCCGAACACCGAGTGTCCTTGTTGAGATGTCCTGTCTTCTGTGTCAACTGCACAGTCATCAACCTTCATCGCCAACGTAGTAGTAATTCGTAGCGCCCCGCAGTCGAGATTTGAAGATTAAGAGTGCACACCGTCGGTCGATCAAAGAACTCGCTGAGACGTTCGAGCAGATTGACGGACAATGCAGGGGTCCTTCAGTCGCGCAAAGGGCGCGCTCTTTCAGGACGACAATCGCAGGCATCGAGCGAGCGGCCCGATAAACCTGGGGCGCCGGACAGACGGGGGCGGCTGTCCCCACATTGGTGTTCCAATCTCCGCGATCTTGCTCCGGTACCTTGCTCCGGTACGCTGGGGTGTGAAAAACTGGGCGTTCAGCATTCATCATGGCGAAAAGCAGAACACTTTTCGAGAAGATTTGGGATGCGCATCTGGTGGCGCAACCGGGCGGGCGGTCTCCGATCCTCTACATCGACCTGCATCTGGTGCATGAGGTGACTTCGCCGCAGGCTTTCGATGGATTGCGCGCTGCGGGAAGAAAAGTCCGGCAGCCGTCGCGGACCGTGGCCACCGTGGACCACAACATTCCCACCGAGCCGCGGGGGACGCCGATCACCGATCTTATTGCCGCCAAGCAGATTGCCGCGCTGCAGGCTAACTGCAAGGAGTTCGGCGTGCGGCTGTTCGACATGGATTCTCCTGACCAGGGCATCGTGCACGTGATTGGGCCGGAGCTGGGGCTGACGCAGCCGGGGATGACGATTGTCTGCGGCGACAGCCACACCAGCACTCACGGGGCGTTCGGTTCATTGGCTTTCGGCATTGGAACCTCGGAGGTGGGGCACGTTCTGGCGACGCAGTGCCTGGCGCAGCAGACGCCGAAGACGATGAAGATCGAGGTACGCAGGCGATTCGCGGACGGCGTGACGGCGAAGGACCTGGCGCTGGGAATCATCGGACAGATCGGCACCGACGGCGCGGCCGGACATGTGATCGAATACGCCGGGGAGGCGGTGCGCGGGCTCTCGATGGAGGGCCGCATGACGTTGTGCAATATGAGCATCGAGGCTGGGGCGCGGGCTGGCATGGTGGCGCCGGACGAAGTCACGTTTGCGTATGTGAAGGGAAAACGATTTGCTCCGCGGGATGGCGAATGGGGAAAAGCAGTGGAGTATTGGCGGGGCTTGCCCAGTGATGAAGGCGCGGCGTTCGACAAGGTGGTGGAGATCGATGCGGCGCAGCTTTCGCCGTTTGTGACCTGGGGAACGAATCCGGGAATGGTGGCTCCGGTGACGGGACGGGTGCCGGAAGTTGGAAACTTGAAGGAATCCGACCGGCGCGCCACCGAACTGGCTCTGCAATACATGGGGCTGGAGCCGGGGAAGCGGATTGAAGATATCGGCATCGATCGGGTATTTATCGGATCGTGCACGAACTCGCGGCTTGAGGATCTGCGGGCGGCGGCGCGGGTGGCGAGGGGTCATCAAGTTAGCGCGAAAGTGCGCGCCATGGTGGTGCCGGGATCGCAGGCGGTGAAGCGGGCGGCGGAGCAGGAAGGCCTGCACCGGATTTTTCTGGACGCGGGATTCGAGTGGCGCGAGTCGGGATGCTCGATGTGTCTGGGGATGAATCCCGACATTTTGCAACCGGGCGAGCGCTGTGCGTCGACCAGCAACCGGAATTTTGAGGGCCGGCAGGGACGCGGTGGGCGGACGCACCTGGTGAGTCCCATGATGGCGGCGGCGGCGGCGATTGCGGGGCACTTCACGGATATTCGGGATTGGAAATTTCAATGACCCGAACGATGACGACGGGGAATACGCGATGAAACCGTTTCGTACACATCGCGGCCGCGTGGCTCCGCTGGATCGGGTTAACATCGACACCGACCAGATCATTCCCAAACAGTTTCTGAAGCGGATTGAGCGCACGGGCTTTGGCCAGTTCTTGTTTTACGATTGGCGGTTCGCGGCTGACGGGAAGAAGAGCGCTAATTTTGTTCTGGACGAACCGCGTTACGAGGGCGCCAGCATTCTGGTGGCGGGGAAGAATTTTGGATGCGGTTCCTCGCGGGAGCACGCGGTATGGGCGCTGGCGGACTTCGGATTCCGCGCCGTGATTTCGTCTTCATTCGCCGATATCTTTGCCAATAACGGCACCAAGAACGGTTTCCTCACGGTGCGCCTGAGCGAGGATGAGGCTGCCGAACTGATGCGGCGAGCCCAAGAGGTCAACGCTTACCGGCTCACCATTGACCTGGAACAATGCGAAGTGCGTGACGATCAGGGGTTTGAGGCGAAGTTCCCGATCGATGGATTCGTACGCCATTGTCTGCTCAATGGGCTGGACGATATCGGGCTCACACTGCAACACGAGGCGGAGATTGCAGCTTATGAGGCGCTGCACCCGCCGGCGGCGGCGCGATGAGCAAGCAGCGGAGCTTCGCTCCGCCGGACAGCCGAGGGCGGCCGTCCCCACATGAGCCGTGGTAAGGCGAGTAAAGATTTGTAAAACCTTCGCCCTGACCTTGACCTGCCGAGGCACCGCAGTTGATGCTGATTGGGTACGGTTCTACTATTACATCTGCGCTCCGGTTCTGCCTGAGTCTCTCCAGCGGGAGGACCTTGGCAGGAGAGTTTCCTGCCTTTCCTGGATAGAGTTGCCGCAACCGAGTCGAAAATGAATACGTCTAATGAATGGCGGGTTTCCCGCCGATCTTGTGAAGGGTGCAACGGAGGAAAGCCTTGAAAACGATGGATCCGAACTTTGATCCGAACTTTCCTCAAGAAAAACCAATGCTTCCTACACGCTCTCAGCTTCGGTTGGGATTGGCCGTCGCGCTGGGGGTGCTTTGCGCATCCTTTTCCGGCTGCACCAGCGCCGCCTCCAAGCAGCAGAAAGCGCAAGCTGCGGCGCCGCGCGCGGTTTCGGTTGCCGTGGCCCAGGTGATCCAGCAGGATGTTCCGGTTTATCTGGTTGGGCTGGGATCGGTCACCGCGTTCAATACGGCGAATATCAAGAGCCGCATCGACGGGCAAATCATGCGGGTCAACTTCAAAGAAGGACAGAGCGTGAAGCAAGGCGAGTTGCTGATTGTAATCGATTCGCGGCCCTATGAAGCGCAACTGGCACAGATGCAGGCGCAACTGTTCCGGGACCAAGCCCTGCTGAGCGACGCCAAACTGAATCTGCAGCGTTATACCACCCTGATTCCTTCCGGCAGCATTGCGCAGCAACAGGTGGATACGCAGAAGTCATTGGTGGACCAGCTGGAAGGCACGGTGCGCACCGATCAAGCCCAGATCGAGACCGCGAAGCTGCAGATCGTCTACTGCCACATCACAGCGCCCTTCGCCGGGCGGGTCGGCCTGCGGCAGGTGGATACGGGCAATATCGTGCACGCCTCCGACACGAACCCCATGCTGGTGCTCACGCAATTGCAACCCATTGCGGTGATCTTCACCCTGCCCGAGGATCAGTTGCCGACGGTGGCGCAACACATGAAGACCTCGACGCTGCAAGTGGAGGCTTACAGCCGGGACGATCAAACCAAGCTGGCGACCGGGAAATTACAGACCATCGACAATGAGATCGATCAGACTACGGGCACGGCCAAGCTGAAAGCCGTCTTCGATAATACGGACAACCAGCTCTGGCCCAACCAGTTCGTGAACGCGAACCTGCTTCTCGAGACGCGGAAGAACATCACGGTGCTGCCCACGGCCGCCATTCTGCGTGGCCCGCAGGGAACGTTCGTCTATGCCGTGAAGCCCGACAAGACCGTCGAGGCGCGCACGGTGGCGATCTCGCTTACCCAGGGCAACATCACGGCCATTACCAGCGGCCTTAATCCCGGGGACATGGTGGTGACCGACGGCCAGGACAAACTGCAAACCGGCAGCAAGATAGAGCCGCGGAATGCCAGCCCGAGCAGCGCGCCGGGCGGCAGCGGCGGCAATGGCCCACCATCAGGAACCCCCGCATCGGGAACCTCGGCATCGGGAACTTCAGCTCCATGAGTCCTTCACGATTGTTCATTCTCCGGCCGGTGGCGACCACGCTGTTGATGGTGGGCGTGCTGCTGGTGGGTTGGGTGGCGTTTCTGCAACTGCCCGTTTCCGCCCTGCCCGAAGTCGATTACCCGACCATTCAGGTGGTGACGTTCTATCCCGGAGCGGATCCCGACGTGATGGCGTCGTCGGTGACTTCGCCCCTGGAGCGGCAGTTCGGACAAGTTCCGGGACTGAGCCAGATGACTTCGACGAGTTCCCTGGGCAGTTCGGTGATCACGCTGCAGTTCAGCCTCGATCAGAACATCGACGTGGAAGAGCAGCAGGTGCAGGCCGCCATCAACTCGGGGTCCACCTACTTGCCGGCGGACTTGCCGAATCCTCCGATCTACAACAAGGTGAATCCGGCGGACGCGCCGATTCTGACGCTGGCCATGACGTCGGATTCGCTTCCCTTGTCGAAGGTGGAAGATCTCGCCGACACCGCTCTGGCGCAGAAAGTCTCGCAATTGCCGGGCGTGGGACTGGTTTCGATCAGCGGCGGACAGAAGCCTGCCGTCCGAATTCAGGTAAACCCAACCGCACTGGCTTCGTACGGGTTGAGCCTCGAAGATATTCGCACTGCCATGGCCCAGGCCAACGTGGATCAGGCGAAGGGCGTGATCGACGGAGCGCGCCAGTCGTACACGATCGGGGCCAACGACCAACTTTTCTCGAGCGAGCAGTACAAGCCGATCGTCATCGCGTATCGCAACGGCGCCCCGGTGCGGCTGAGCGACGTGGCCAACGTTATCGACGGCACGGAAAACACGCGCCTCGCTGCCTGGATGAATCTGACTCCCGCCGTGATCGTCAACATCCAGCGCCAGCCCGGCGCGAACATTATCAGCGTGGTGGACCGGATCAAGACGTTGCTGCCGCAGTTGCAGGCGTCGCTGCCGTCGGCGGTGAAAGTGCAAATTCTCACGGACCGGACCACCACGATCCGTGCCTCCGTGAAAGATGTCGAGCTGGAGTTGGCCCTGACCATCGTGTTGGTGGTCATCGTTATCTTTCTCTTCCTGCGAAACCTGCGCGCCACGTTTATTCCCAGCGTGGCAGTCCCGCTATCGATCATGGGGACGTTTGGCGTGATGTACCTGCTGGGGTACAGCCTCAACAACCTGACGCTGATGGCGTTGACCATCTCCACCGGGTTCGTGGTGGATGACGCCATCGTGATGATCGAAAACATCGACCGCTATCTCGAAGCCGGAGATTCGCCGCTGGAGGCGGCGCTGAAGGGATCCGGGCAGATTGGGTTCACCATTGTCTCGCTCACCGTTTCCCTCATCGCCGTCCTCATTCCGCTGTTGTTCATGGGCGACATTGTCGGACGTCTCTTTCGCGAGTTCGCGGTCACGTTAGCGGTGACCATCCTGGTATCGGCGGGGGTTTCTTTGAGTTTGACGCCGATGATGTGCGCCAAGCTGCTCAAGCATCGCAAGGAAGGCGAGAAGGGCCGTTTTTACGAGGTCACGGAAGACTATTACAACCGGGTCATTGCGTTTTACGGCCGCACCGTGAAATGGGTGTTGAAGCACCAAACCGCAACCCTGTTCGTAACCGTCGGAACCCTGGTTCTCACGCTGGTTCTCTACGTGATTGTGCCCAAGGGATTTTTCCCGGTACAGGATACGGGCGTGATTCTGGGAATTTCGGAAGCGCCGGACAGCATTTCGTTTGATGCGATGTCGCAGCAACAGCAGGAACTGGCGAAGGTGATCCTCAAAGATAAAGATGTAGAGAGCCTGTCCTCGTTCATCGGCGTGGATGGCACGAACACGACTCCCAACAGCGGCCGAATTCAGATCAACTTGAAGCCTCGCAATCAACGCAGCGATGACGCTTCCGCGATCATCCGGCGGCTGCAGCCCGAGTTGGCCAAAGTGGACGGCATCACCCTGTACATGCAGCCCGTGCAGGATCTAACCGTGGAAGATCGCGTGAGCCGCACGCAGTTCCAATATTCCATTGAAGACGCGGACGCTCAGGAACTGGCGCAATGGACTCCGAAGCTCATGGACAAACTGCGCGCGGCGCCGGAACTGCGCGATGTAGCCACCGACCAACTCAACGGCGGGCTCAAAACCAACATCACCATCGACCGCGATACCGCATCGCGGCTGGGGATACTGCCGCAAGCCATCGACAACACGCTGTACGACGCCTTCGGGCAGCGGCAGGTTTCCACCATCTTCACGCAATTGAACCAGTATCACGTGGTGCTGGAAGTGCTGCCGAACTTTGCCAAGACCCCCGACGCGCTCAACGACGTCTACGTTCGGCCCAGCAGCACGGCGCCGAATTCCGGCGCACCCACCGCCAATGCAGCGGCGGCCACAACCAGCGGGGCTCCCGTGCCGATTACAGCTTTCACGCGCATGCAATCGACCAACACTCCCCTTGCCGTCAACCACCAGGGACAGTTCCCCGTGGTAACGCTCTCGTTCAACCTTGCGCCGGGAGCGTCGCTGGGCGAGGCGACGAAAGCCATCCAGCAGGCGGAGAAAGACATCCAGTTGCCGCCGAGCATTCATGCGGCCTTCCAGGGGACGGCGGCGGCATTCCAGAATTCTCTTTCCAGCGAGCCATGGCTGATTCTGGCGGCCGTGATCACCGTCTACATCGTGCTCGGCGTTTTGTATGAGAGCTACATCCACCCGATTACGATTCTTTCCACGCTGCCGTCGGCGGGCGTAGGGGCGATTCTGGCTCTGCAGCTTACGGGGAACGATCTTACTGTAGTGGCTTTGATCGGCATCATTCTGCTGATCGGCATCGTCAAGAAGAACGCCATCATGATGATTGACTTCGCCCTCGAGGCCGAGCGCGAGGAACACAAGCCGCCGGAGGAAGCGATATTTCAGGCCTGCCTGCTGCGCTTC
>PKVW01000025.1 GCA_003131585.1 Acidobacteriaceae bacterium | reverse complement strand
TCGTGCACGATGAAGTACAACCCGCGAGTGAATGAAGTTGTGGCGCGGGTGGAGGGAATCGCGAACGGGCATCCCTACCAGCCGGAGAAGATTTCGCAGGGGGCGCTGCGCATTCTCAAGACGCTGAGCGAGTGCTTGATCGAGATCACGGGGATGGATGCGATCACGATGCAGCCCGCGGCGGGGGCGCATGGCGAGATGACGGGCCTTCTCATGGTGCGGGCGTATCACCAGTCGCAGGGGAACGCGCGCAAGAAGATTTTGATTCCGGACTCGGCGCACGGGACGAATCCGGCGACGGCGGCCATGGTGAACTACGCCGTCGAGAACTTGAAGTCGGACTCGCGCGGCATGGTAGACATTGCCGCGCTGGAAGCGCAGATGAGCGACGATGTCGCCGCGCTTATGCTCACCAATCCCAACACGCTGGGCGTCTTCGAGCAGGATATCCACAAGATTGCCGACATTCTGCACGCCAAGGGCGGCCTGCTCTATATGGACGGCGCGAACATGAACGCCCTGGTCGGGAAGGTGCGGCCGGGCGATTTTGGCGTCGACGTGATGCACCTCAACCTGCATAAGACATTTTCCACTCCGCACGGCGGCGGCGGGCCGGGATCGGGACCGGTGGCGATCAAGAAAGTCCTCGAGCCGTTTGTCCCTACCCCAGTGGTGGTCACCAAGGCGGATGGCACGCTGGCTTTTGACTACAACCGTCCGCAATCGGTGGGGCGGGTGCGCGCGTACTACGGCAACTTTGGAATGTTTGTCCGGGCGCTGGCTTACATCCAGGCCAATGGGCCCGATGGTTTGCGGCAAACCACCGAAGACGCGGTGCTGAACGCCAACTACATTCGCAAGGGGCTCGAAGGCACGTACGATCTGCCGTATTCCACGCCAACCATGCACGAAGTCGTATTCAGCGACAGAGTACAGGCGAAAAAGGGCGTGCGGACCATGGACATCGCCAAGCGCCTCATCGACTATGGATTCCATCCTTACACGACCGCGTTTCCGCTGATTGTGCCGGGCGCGCTGATGATCGAGCCGACCGAGAGCGAGTCGAAGGAAGAGATGGATTTGTTCATCGAGGCGATGAAGTCGATTGCGGAAGAAGTGGAGGAAGATCCGCAGACGGTGCTCGATGCACCGCACTCGACGCGGGTTTCACGCCTCGACGAGACGGCTGCCGCCAGAAAGCCGGTACTGCGCTGGAAGCCGGCCGTGTAATTTCGTAGCGCCGGCGTCTCGCCGGATGTGGGGGGCAGGACGCCCCCACGCTTGCCTGAGCCTGCCGAAAGGGACAGCCGCCGGGACGGCGGCGCTACGATGCTACTTAGCGCGTCACTTCGCCGAGATGTCCACTGAAGCGCGCGTGGTTTCCCAATCCATGCGCAGCATGCACCCGCCCGCGGACTTGTCATAGGCGATGGCGAAGTTCTCGACCGGCGAGGGAAGTTTGGAAACGTTCATGTCCGCGCGAGCCAGTTCATCGCTCTCATATTTGTAAGGGATGCCCCACTCGCCCGTCTTCTTATTAATGATCAGCGTCCACTTGTCGGCTTTGGGCACGGTAAAGATCGTGTAGCTGCCCGCGGGTACGGTCTTGCCGCCGACCACCACATCGGAGCTGGCGACGAAAGTTGTGGCGTCATTGGCCCCGGTGCGCCAGACTTCGCCGAAGGGCACGAGTTCACCGTAGATCTTGCGGCCTTTCATGCGCGGGCTGGAGTAATCGGTCTTGATGGTTTTGCCGCCACCGAGATCGCAGGTGGCTGAGGCAGCGGGGCTGGGCCGGCCTCCGCCCATCTGAGCGAAGGCAGCGGTGCTGAACAGGACAGTGAGAAGCGTGGGAAGGACGGTTCGTTTGTGCATAGTTTCTCCATAAAGAAGCATTTAGCAGCTAGCAGTTGGCATTTAGCAATTCGGTAGTCCGCGTGGTTCCCGTCAGGTTCCCTTCCGCTAACTGCCAACTGCTAATTGCTTTGACGCACGAGCCAGGTTGCCGATAGCAATTATGCTCTCCCGCGCACGCACGTTACAATCTCCACATGCCGGTATTCGACGAAAAGCAGGAAGAACTGGAGCACTACGAGACCATGATGGGCGTGCCGCGCGGGCGGCTGGCTGTGACCATGGACACCATCACCGATGCTATGGCGCTGATCGGCCAGCACGGCGTCTATTGCCAGAGCCAGCGCTGGCCGGGCAAGCCGGTGATGGATATTCAGATCATCATGAAGAGCCTTACCGACGCGAAGGAATTGATCCAGAGCGTGATGCAAGAGCTGAAGAAGAACGCTTGAAGCCGCAGCCGTCGGCTTACCCGCGATAGTAGGATTGGTTTGTTACGTTTTCAGAACAAGCCATCGATGAGCTGTTCAGCATGGTGGCCAAGCTGCTAAGCTCATCCCCCTTGGCAAAAGGAAGCGAACAAACCCTCAGAACGTTAGCGCCGGAAAGCGTTAGAGAGGTGCGCGCCATGCAGCCTACACTCGGTTCCCAGCAGGTTTTCCGCGGCCAGACCCCGCAATATAGTGCAATCCCTCCGCAGACGCCGGCTCAACCCGAGCGCGTAGCCGTGATTGTGACCCATGGAATGGGGCAGCAGGTGCCTTACGAGACGATCGAGGCGGTCGCGCTCGCCGTAGCACGCGGTGCCGAACAAGCAAAACAAGCGGGCGCCGTGGCTAGCCAGCCGGTGATCCGTAACGTGCGCCTTGGTACCGCTGCAGCGCCGACGGAACCGGAGCTGATTCGAGCCGAGTTTGCAATCACAGACGAGCGTAGTAAGAAGTGGGATGTTCACATATATGAGGCGTACTGGGCGCCCCTGACCGAAGGCAAGGTCACAGCTCAGGAAGTGATCGGGTTCCTGTTCGACGCCGGCCGGAACGGAATTTGCAACACCGAAGCCGGCACTTTTAAGCGCTGGATGTTTGGTGAAGAACGCGAGTTCAAGCTGAATAAGTTCGTCCTGACCTTAGCCTTCCTCTCGGTGATGGCGCTGCTGGCGGCGCTTCTGCTCATCAATGCAGTGGTGGTGGCGGCGGCCGCATCACACGCTATCGGCGCGGCGAAGTCCTTCCCTACCGGCGATCTCCTTGTGGGATTGACCTGGGACTTGTTGGTAGTGGATCTCGCCGCCATCCTGATTGCGTTCGGAATCTGGATCGGACGCTCAAAAGCGGCAGCCGTGCGAACTGCAGGGTGGTTGCTGATCGGCATCGGGGCGGGTGCAATCCTTTATGCCGCAACGCTCATGGGATTCCGTCTGGCAGGCTGGATACAGCCAACATCCTTTACTCCTGGAGATGGCTGGAACAAATTCGTGGCGAGCTTCTCGATAGTGGTCCTGTTGCTCTGGGTGCTGGAGGTTCTTGCGGCGCGCGAGGTTCGCATTCTCCTCATTGAATATGTTGGTGACATCACCGCTTACATTGCAGCCCATACAGTGAGCAAGTTCTGGGACCTTCGTCAGCAAATCTGGCAGACTGCAGTGAAAGTTGCACTCGCGGTATATCGCGCCAGAACCGCCGACGACAGCGCGTACCTGTACGAAAAAATCATTGTGGTGGGGCACTCGCTGGGGTCTGTTATCAGCTACGACGTGCTCAACGGTTTGCTGCTGGAGAAGGCTTTCTCCAGCCCAGGGTTGCGGGTCGCGAAAAGGACGCGCATGTTTCTCACATTTGGTTCACCGCTCGACAAAACGGCGTTTCTGTTCCGTACTCAGAAGGATATGGATTCTCCCATCCGTGAAGTGGCCGCGGCCGCGGTCCAACCCATGATTGTGGATTACAGCAACCGTCCCCAGGAATGGGTGAACCTGTGGTCCCGAGCGGACATCATCAGCGGCAACCTCGATTACTACGATCCGCCGAACGTGGAGAACGCCAGGCATCCGGTGGCGGCACTCGCGGCCGCCACAGTCGCGGCTCCGCGCGAAAATCCTCTCGGCCGTGCGGTGCAGAATATCATCGATCCCGACGCCCACACTCCGCTTGCCGCCCACGTGCAGTACTGGACTGGCTCCCTGTTCGCCCAGCATCTTTACCGAGGGATCACAACCTAGGCGGTGCCGGAAACATTAGCTCGCAGATCCAATCGTCCTTGTGCAGTCCGTCTGCGTGTTTCATGAATTCACGGCGCCCGAAGCCGTCGCCATTGCGGGCTTAACCGCGGGAACAAACTGTTCTACGCCAGCGTGTACTTCCCCCGCTCAATCGCCTTCTGCGCGATCTGCTGCCGCAGTTCAATCGTGTTGAACGGTTCATACTTGGCTAAGCGGCGAAGAATCGCAAGGTGGGTGCGGAGCATGTCGCCGTCGGCGACTGCGGCGATCACTTTCTTAGCTGCGGATTCGACTTTCTCCATCGCCTGCGTGAGATAAACACGGGTCATGGCAATCGGCAGAGCAGCCGCGGCCTCGCCTTTCGTCTGCGCAATTTTCTGCGCGCGCAGGACGGCCGACTCCATGGCATAAGTTTCGATGGCCATGTCGGCGATGGCGCCCATGATCTCCTGCTGATCCTGGATCGCCTGCATGTATTTCTGGGTGGCGGATCCGGCAACGAACAGGCCCATCTTCTTGGCCTGCCCGACCAGTTTGCGTTCTTCGGCGAGCGGACCTTCAAGGTCCTCGCTCATCGACGGCCCGGAGAGCACCTCATCCATCAGCTTCTTGATGGCGGGCATAAGCGGCAACTGGCCGCTCATGGCGCGCTTCAACAAGAATCCCGTGATGATTAGCCGGTTGATTTCGTTGGTGCCTTCGAAGATGCGGTTGATGCGGGCATCGCGGTAGGCGCGCTCGGCGGGATACTCCTCGACGAAGCCGTAGCCGCCGTAGATTTGCAGGGTCTCATCGACGACGTAGTCCACCATCTCCGAAGCCCAGACTTTGATGATGGAGCACTCGACAGCGTATTCCTCGATGGCCTTGCGAGTCTCTTTCATCGCGTCGGCGCCGGATTTATCGACTTCGCTGAGCGCGTTGTCCATCATGCCCACGGTACGGTAGACGAGCGATTCGCCGACGTAAATCAGCGTCGCCATGTTGGCAATTTTCTCCCGCACCAGACCAAAGTCGGCAATGACCTTATTGAAAGCCTTGCGCTGCCTGGCGTAGGTGACGGCGTGCTCGAGCGACACCCGGCCTCCGCCCACGCACATTGCACCCAGCTTAAAACGGCCGACGTTCAGAATGTTGAAGGCGATGATGTGGCCTTTGCCGATTTCGCCCAGCAGGTTTTCGACCGGGACCTTGCAATCGTTGAGGACCACCGGACAGGTGGAGGAGCCGCGAATGCCCAACTTGTGCTCTTCGCCGCCGATGGAGAAGCCGGGAAAAGTTTTCTCAACCAAAAATGCCGTGAACTTTTCGCCCTCGACCCTGGCAAAAACGGTAAACAGGTCGGCGAAGCCGGCGTTGGTAATCCACATCTTTTCGCCGTTGAGGATGTAGTGCCTGCCGTCGGGTGAGAGCTGCGCGCGGGCGCGGCAGTTCAGGGCATCGGAGCCGGAAGACGCCTCTGACAAGGCGTACGCGCCAACAATTTCGCCGGCAGCCAGGCGCGGCAGATATTTTTGCTTCTGCTCCTCGGTGCCGAAGTAAACGATGGGTAGCAAGCCGATGCCGGTGTGCGCGCCCCAAGTGGTGGCGAAGCCCGCGTACTGGGCAATGTGGTCGGCGATGACGGCGGCGGTGACTTTGTCCATTTCGAGGCCGCCGTACGCTTCGGGGATTTCGACGCCAGTAAGGCCCAGGTCTCCGGCCTTCTTCAACAGAGCGCGCGAAATGGAAAAGTCTTTGTGCTCCATCTTCTCAACGTTGGGCAGGATTTCGTTGACCGTAAATTCTTCCGCCGTCTGGCCGATCAGAAGCTGCTGCTCGGTGAAGTCCTCGGGCGTGAAAACTTCGTCAGGACGGCGGGATTCGAGCAGGAAACTGCCGCCGGAGATTCTGGTCTTGGGAGCTGCTGTGGTCGTGGCCATACCCCATCCCTTCAAACACAAATTCCACCACGGAGGCGCGGAGACACAGAGAACTTCTCAATTGTAAGCGAGAAAATGCGTAGAAGCTCCTTGGATGTGGATGCCCGAGGTTACGAGAGGTTTTCGAAGATGCCCGCGGCACCCATGCCGCCGCCGACGCACATGGTGACCATGCCGTAGCGGGCGTTGCGGCGCTGGAGTTCGCGGATGATCGTTGCCGTCAGCTTGGCTCCGGTGCAGCCCAAGGGATGTCCCAGGGCGATCGCGCCGCCGTTGGGATTGACCTTCTCCGGATCGAGACCCGCTTCTTTGATCACCGCGAGCGATTGCGCGGCGAAGGCTTCGTTCAACTCGATCACGTCGATGTCAGAAAGCTTCAGCCCAGCCATCTTCAAAGCCTTCGGAATCGCGAACACCGGGCCGAGGCCCATTTCTTCGGGCTTGTATCCCGCGGTAGCGAAGGAAACGTAGCGGGCCAGCGGCTTGATGCCGAGCGCTTTCGCGCGCTCGGCGGACATTATCACCGCAGCCGCCGCGCCGTCGGACATTTGCGAGGAGTTTCCGGCGGTCACCGTGCCTTTCGCGTGGAATGCGGGCTTCAACGCGAGCAGGGCTTCGAGCGAAGTGTCGGCGCGCGGACCTTCGTCCACTTTGAAAACAATTTCCTGCCGCTTGGGCTTCGCGCCGTTCGGAGCGGTGAAGCTCACCGGTACGGGCACGATTTCTTCGTCGAACCTTCCGGCCTGAATCGCCGCCAGCGCCTTCTGGTGGCTGCGCAGGGAGAATTCGTCCGCCGCCTGGCGCGTGATGCCGAAGCGCTGGCCGACGCGCTCGGCGGTGAGGCCCATGTTGAGGTAAGCGTCAGGGTAGTGGTTGACGAGCCATGGGTTGGGCGAAACTTTGTTGCCGCCCATCGGGATCATCGTCATCGACTCGGTGCCGCCGGCGACGATCGTCTCCGCGCCACCGCTCATGATGCGCTCGGCCGCCATCGCAATCGCCTGCAGGCCCGACGAGCAGAAGCGGTTGATGGTGAGCGCCGAGACTTCGACCGGCAGCCCGGCGCGCAGCGCGGCGATGCGGGCCACGTTCATTCCCTGCTCGGCCTCAGGCATGGCGCAGCCGAGGATCACGTCTTCGATCTCGTACTTGTTCTTACCCCAGGCATCGAGTTGCGGCACACGCTCTAGCGCGCCTTTGATCGCGATGGCAGCCAGTTCATCGGGACGGGTGGCGCGGAGCGTGCCTTTGTAGGCGCGTCCCACCGGCGTGCGGACAGACGAGGCGATGATGACTTCTCGCATGAGAGTTCTCGGTTTCCAGCTCCAACGTCCCTTTGTTGGATGCCTGGCATCCTGCACGAGCTTCACTTAGGCGGAGCGTAGAAGTAATAGTCCGCAGTGTAATTGCTTTTCGTTTCGGCGTCGTGGTGAGCCGCATCGCAACCATCGGCGGGCGGCTTCCCACCCTTAGTGTGGACTCGCTGAATCGTGGTTACGCTCGTGAGCAAACCTTTTCCAGCATGACTCTCGGCTTTCACCAACAGCCAGGGAATTGAATCCGCATCGAGAGAATCCACCTGAGCCCCGAGTTTGCCCGTGACTTCGCTGCCATCCTTCAGCTTCCATGTCGGGCCAGCAAAATGCTGGCCGATTACTTTGTCATTTCGATCGTGCAGTTCTGCCTCGGGTGCCTTCAGGGTCCAACTGAATCTGCCAGCCGCGCCTGCCTGGCAGGTGAAGATCTGAAAGCCGGAAGCATGCGCGAAGAGGACAACTTCTTCGCCCGCGGAGGCCTGAATCGCATCCGGAACGTCGGGCGGAGACTCTTTCTGCGGAGAATCTTTCTGTGCGCTGCCTTGGGCATTTGCGAATGAGGTTCCAAGCATGAGGACAACCAGCCCGATGACTGCGGCAGAAGTTAGCAGAAGTCTTCGCATGGGCCGATTGTAGCAGGCACGCTCCCGAGGCCTTAAGGTTTTTCCCAATGGCTCGCGTTGAATTGCCTGGCATCAAACGTGCCCGGATCGAGCTTCGCATTGCACACGATATCCGAATATTCTTCTCCAAAAACTTTCTTTTCGTCCACGTAGACTTCCACCCGCGCCGCCACCCAGCCGCCCGCCATCTCGCGATAATCCTCAAAGCGGATCTGCTGAAACTTACTAGCGTCGGCCTGCGTTGGCTCAAACAGCCGAACAAAAAGCAGATTCTTCTTGTCGACCCAGAATTGCTTCGACTTCAGATCGCCTTTCCCCGCGCCTACGACATAGACCGGCTGCCCTTCCCAAGTTTCCTCGTGAACCTTGGTAAGGTCGTAGCCTTCGTCTTTCGCGACCTTGGCGGTGGTCTCCGGCGTCTGGCGGTACACGTCAAATCCCAGGACCAGAAGCATGTTCTGCAGCGGGCGAGTCCCCACTTGCTTGCCTTCGCGGAATATCGTGAGCGTTCCGTCGACCATGAGATATCCGTTGTTGTCAGTTGGCGTCCCAATATCGATGCGCAGTTTCGCGGGCAGGGCCAGCGCTTCGTGCCAGGTGTCCACCTTGGTGGTGCCATCGCCGTTGTAGGTTGTGCTCTTCTGGGTGAAGGTCAAGGTTTCATACCAAGTCTTCGCGTAGCGATCATGCATGGCGCGCAATACGTCGGTCCCGGTTCGAACATCGTCAGCATGAGCCAGCGTCAGGCTCAACAGAATCAGTAAGGGCAACCGCAGCTTTCCAGGGTTCATCAGTGTCACTCTCGCGGATAGAGTTAACTTCAACGCACGTAGCATAGACGACGAAGGATCACAAAGGTCTGATCGGAATCATTCTACGGTTTTGCCCAATCCTGCCAGGAGAGTCCCTTCACGCGAGAAAACTCGGAGAGGTTGGCCGTCACCAGTGTGAGTTGACGCGCCAAGGCCTGACCGGCGATCAGGTAGTCGTATGCGCCGATAGGTTTGCCGGATGCTCGAAGGGCGGCCCGGATCGAGCCCGCGACTTTGGAGTCTTCGCGCTCAAGTGGGAGCAAGATAACCGGGCCAGCCAGAAAAGCCTCAAGCTGCCGGGCATTGTGGGTTTGACGCACGCTTTTCGCAACGCCATACCACAGCTCGAAAGTGACCACTGAGGAAACGTAGAGCTGCTCGCCATGGCTGAGGGCCTTCTGAGAACGGTTTCGAACCGTAGCCGTTGTATGATTGATCAGCGCGATGCAGGCGTTCGTGTCCAGCAGGTAGTTCACTCGAAGATTTTGCGTTCCGGCGCGGGCGGTTGTTTGTCGCGGGACGGGAATGGTTCGGAATTCAGTTCATCCAGCTTGCGAAACCATTCCTTCGTATCCAGAATGATCGGTTCGAGCAGCACGACCTACGCGCCGGATGCGCACGCGGTCGCCCTCAAAGCGAAACTCCCGCGGCAGCCGCACCGCCTGGCTGCGGCCGTTCTGGAAGAGCTTGGCATGTCGGTCTTCGGCATGGCGGAGGGCTCGAACCCTCGACTTAAGTATATATCAAACGTATATACCAAGCAAGGAAGAAATCGGCTTCGTGGGTAGACGCCCGGGATCGTGGCTGCCGGTATTTCGTGGCATCTTCAGTTCCTAAGCGTCTTCCCCGTCTTCAACGTGTACTGAATCCTCTCCTGCGTTTTCTTCTCGCCACACAGCGATTTGAAGCCTTCGCGCTCGAGGTCGAGAATGTATTGCTCGCTCACCGGCGTGCCGGGGGTGACGTTGCCGCCGCAGAGGACTTCGGCGATTTTTGTGGCGAGCTTCACTTCGTAGTCGGTGATGTAGTCGCCCTGGCGCATCATGTGGACGCCCATCTTGAGTGTGGCCAGAAGGTTTTCGCCGGGGGCGGGGATGTCGGTGCGGGGGATGGGCGGCGCGTATCCGGCGCGGACAAGTTCGAGGGCGCGGGTCTTGGCGTCGGAGAGCACGCGCTCGCGGTTCATGGTGATGCGGTCGCCATCGGAGAGGAAGCCGAGTGCGCGGGCTTCGTGCGCGGAGGTGGCGACCTTAGCGGTGGCGATGGTTTCAAACGCGCGCTTCATGGCTTCCAGCAGCTCGATGGATCCGGCGAGAGAATCTCTTTGAGAAGCGCTGGCCGGTGAGCCGCCGCGCGCCGCAGCGGCGCTGTCGACGGCGCGCAGCAGCATTTCTTTGCAGCCTCCGCCGCCAGGGAGAAGGCCGACGCCGACTTCGACGAGTCCGGTGTAAAGTTCGGCGTGAGGCTGGCGGGCTGCGGCGTGCAGCGAGATTTCCGTGCCGCCGCCCAGACACAATCCGAAAGCCGAGACGACTACCGGCTTGGGCGAGAACTTGAGGGCCTGGGTCATCCCCTGGAATTGGCGGATGGCGAGGTCGACGTCGTCCCACTCTTCCTCCTGCACGCTCATGAGCAGCAGCATGAGGTTGGCGCCGACGGAGAAATTCGTGGCGTCGTTGGTGATGACGAAGGCGTCAAAGGCGTCGCCCGACCCGCCGGGCTTGAGGGTTTGCAGAATGAGGTTGATGATGTCGGCGCCCAGCGAGTTCATCTTGCTGTGGAACTCGATGCAGGCCACGCCGTCGCCGAGATCGACCAGCGACGCTCCGGAATTTTTCTTCACCACGCCATTCGACTTCTTGGCGACCGTGACCGACCACACGCCGCTTGGGACCTGAACCGGTTGCCGGTTGCCGGTTCCCAGATCCCAGTAAACGCGTCCTGACGCAGTCTTGGGGTCATCGGCATACCACGCCGCCTTGCCTGAGGCGAGCAGCTTTTCGATATTGGCCGCCACCGGCTTGCCTTCTTTTTTCATGCGGGCGACGGTGGCATCTACTCCGGCGGCGTCCCAGAGCTCGAAGGGGCCGAGCTCCCAATTGAAGCCGAGGCGCATGGCGCGGTCGATTTCAACGATCGAGTCGGATATTTCAGGGACGCGGTTGGCGGAGTAGGTCCACAAATCTGAAAGAGCCGACCACAGGAACTGGCCTGCTTTGTCGCCCTTCTGCGGAGTGCTTCCTTCCATGCCGAGTAACATGCGCAGGCGCGCGCCGGTATCTTCCACGTTCTTCGCCATGTCGAGCGCGGCGAACCTGGGTTTCTGCCGTGGATGGTATTCGAGGGTCTTCCAGTCGAGGGCCAAGCGTTCGTCTTCTTTGCCTTCGCCGCCTTTTGCCTTCTTGTAGAAGCCGCCTTTGGTTTTGTCGCCCAGCCATTTGCGTTGCAGCATCTGGCCGAAGAAGTCGGGCAGGCGAAGGTCGCCGCGTTCGTCGCGGACCGAGGTCATATTGCCGACCACGTGTCCCAGGATGTCCAGTCCAACCAAATCAATCGTGCGGAAGGTTGCCGACTTCGGCCAGCCGACGGCCTGTCCGGTCAGCGCGTCCACTTCTTCGATGGTAAGGTCCATTTCCTGCATGAGGCGCATGACATTCAACACCGAAAAGGTGCCGATGCGGTTGCCAATGAAGTTCGGCGTGTCTTTGGCCAGCACGACGCCTTTGCCGAGGCGCACATCGCAGAACCTCGCCACCGAATCCATCAGCGCGCGGTCGGTGTCCGGCGTGGGGATGAGTTCCAGCAGGCGCATGTAGCGCGGCGGATTGAAGAAGTGCGTGCCGAACCAGCAGCGGCGGAAATCGTCGGAGAAGCCTTCGGAGATTTTTCTTACGGGCAGCCCGCTGGTATTGGTGGTGACGAGGGTGCCGGGCTTTCGGATGGCTTCGACTTTGCTTAACAACGCGCGCTTGATGTCGAGATTTTCGACGACGGCCTCGATAATCCAGTCGACCTCAGCCAGCTTCTTCAGGTCGTCGTCGAAGTTGCCGACAGTAACGAAGCGGACGAGCGAAGGATCCATGAAGGCGGCGGGCTTGGATTTCTTGGCGGCATCGAGGCCGGCGGTCGCGATCTTGTTTCGCGTGGGAGCATCGGCGCCGGGTGGGACATCTCCCGGGACGATGTCGAGCAGGAAGCTGGGGACCGCGGCGTTGGCAAACTGCGCGGCGATGCGGGCACCCATGGTTCCGGCGCCGAGAATGGCGACTTTATTAATGCGTTTCATGATCTAGCCTCGAGAAAAGCTTTTATCACCCTTCGACTGCGCTCAGGGCAGGCTCCTTCGACTACGCTCAGGGCAGGCCCCTTCCACTACGCTCAGGGGCAGGCAGAGGACGGCGAAAGGAGCACAGGGGACTGTCAATTGCCAGTTAGAATTCACAGTCGGAAATCTACTCATGGCAGTTTATCCACCGCCCAGTCGTTGTTGCCAGTGTTCACAACGACAATGCTGGAGAAGTGGCGGGTGCGGCTGTTTTTCGAGGTACCAGAGACTAACGAAACCGGGAACTCGTAGCGGCCGCGCTTCAGCAACTTGCCACGACCGATTTCGTAGGCTGAAGGCCCGGGGTTGGAGAAAAATCTCTCGAGGATCTCCGGCGTAGCTTTTTTCTTGGCATGACTGGTGAGCAGTGCCATCCCGTTTTCGATGTCGCCGGATTGCCAGGCCTGAAGGAAGTGATCGGCTGCGGCGAGGGCAGGGACGTAACCGGGGTCCAGGGCCGGAGCTGGCCGAGTCTTGGCTGCCAAAGGCGATAGCGGCACCGCTAGGCACAGAATCAGTAACGGTAGCTGAAGCGGGAAATTCGGATGCCTTCCCGACAGCCTGTGGGGCGGCGGCGCTATGGGATTAGGGGCTTGGCGAAAGGGCATAGAAGCATTATGCGGGATGCGGCGGCGCAGAAGGAATTCGGGAATGCCTCCCGGCCTAGAGTTCGGCGTGGGCTTTCACGTACTCCAGCGCGCGCTGAGCCATTTGTTTCTCTCCCTTGTAGGCGAGCAGCGTAGGAGCATCTTGCAGGCGGACCCATTTGGCCCGGGCGACTTCAATTCGCATTTCGAGTGCGATGTGGTTGATGCGGCCCGACTGGTAGCGCATCAGGTAGAAACTGACGATCTTAAAAACGCGCTGGCCGTCGCCCCAAGTACGTGTGTATACGTACTTGATATCGCCGAGCTTGGTCACTAGATCGGCGGTCACTCCGGTCTCTTCGCGAACTTCTCGCAGCGCGGTTTCAGGCGACTTCTCGCCGGGATCCACCAAGCCCTTGGGCAGGGCTAGGACTGGCCTTCCGACGGCGCGTAGGGATCGACGCGCCGCGGCGCCGGTAGACTCGTTGGGCGGCTCGATGGCCGCCATCCACCAGGCTCCGTCCCGGTTCCGGATCACCACGCCGCCGGCAGATATCTCCCGCACCATAGTCGGCAAGTTAGCAGGATTATAGGAGTTAGTCATCCTCGCCGAGGATGGGTAACACCCAGGTAACATGCGCCTGGTTCGCTCGTAACCCCGGATGGCACGAAAGTGGCCTGCAGCATTCCGCAATATCGTGGCATCTTAGAGGTTAAGGTAGGTGAAGTTCCCGCAAGCCGGGGACGAGGAGTTCCGGTGAAGAGTCTGGGCAAGATCATCCGGTCGGTACAGGCTTTAGGACGGGAACTTTCCCGCAAGGGCGGTGCGGCCGAGACACGCGCTCCGGCCATCGGTGTGGCGCTCGGTGGCGGCTTTGCGCGTGGCATGGCGCACATCGGAGTGCTGAAGGTTCTCGAAGAAGAGGGAATTCCGGTCCGCATTGTCGCGGGCACCAGCGTGGGCGCGCTGATCGGCGCAGCCTATTGCAGCGGTCTTTCAATCGAAGAACTCGAAAAAGTCGCGCGCTCAGTTCGCTTTACCACCTTTGCTCGCTGGACCGTCTCGCGTTACGGCTTCGCCACCAATGACCGCATGGTGTCGTTCCTCGCCCGTACTTTGAAGGTGAAGACTTTTGAAGAACTACGCATTCCTCTGGGCGTGACCGCAACCGATTTTAACAGCGGCGAGGGCGTGGTGTTTCATTCTGGTTCGATCATCGATCCGGTGCGCGCCAGTTGCGCGTATCCTGGGATGTTTTTGCCGGTAAATATTCGCGGGCGCTGGCTGGTCGATGGCATGCTCTCGCATCCGGTGCCCACGCGGCCGTTGCGCGACATGGGCGCGGATCGGGTGCTGGCAGTCCATTTGAAAGGGCAGTGGTCGAAAGATGGGGCGCCACGACATCTCTTTGACGTGATTGGACAATCGTTCGCCATCGTGCAGGACAGAATGAGCCATCTGTGGCGAGGCGACGCGGACGTGGTGGTCGAGCCCGATGTGGCAGGCTTCGCCTACGACGACTTCAAGCGTGCCGGCGAACTGATCTGCGCCGGAGAAGCGGCAATGCGGCAGGCGCTGCCGGGAGTGCGCAAGTGGCTGGAGACGCCAGCGGAAACGTCAGTCGCTGTGAAAGCACGTCCCGTGGTGGCGCGTCCCGCGCCCATGCCGGCAGATTGAGGAATCAGCTTCTCGGCAGGCGATTTCCTACTTCAACCCAGTCACCACGTAGGCCTCCGACAGCACCCGAGTGTAGAGGTAGGCGTATGCGTTCCCGTCGCTCGAAAGTAGCGGCGCAGCCACGGACGAGACTCCCGCGCCCGTTTCTCCCGCGAAGGTTTTCCACGGCTCCATTTTGCCGGTCTGGATATTCAACCGTGAGACCGTAACGGATTTCAAGGCTTGCCCGACCCGTCGGCTGGGAACCACGTAGAGCGACTGGCCGTCCGCCGTCCAGCCAATGATACCCACGTTCGATTCGATCCCCGGTATCGGGCGCAGCCCGCCTCCTTCAAGCAGCCAAATTCCCCGTTTTCCATCGGGCCCACGGACCGTGGCGCCCCTGCCATCTGGCGAAATGTTGGTGCCCGCGATGCCCTCGGGAGTGACCGGCTTGGAATCCCCGCTGCTCAGTTCGATCAAATAGTCGCGCCCGCCGTGCCCCGCTTCAATTCCTGAGGCCAGCAGCCGCTTGCCGTCCGGCAGAAAGCGAACTGCGCCATAACTGACGGCGTCGTGCGTGAGTTGCCTGGCCTCGCCCGCACCCGTCGGCACCAGGTTCAACTGCCCGCCCTTCGCCGGCTTTGTGATCGCCCATTTTCCATCGGGCGAGATGGCCATAGCGTCGCCCTCGCCAATCCGCACCGGGGGTGAGCCATCGGTATCGCGCAGAAATACGGTGTAGTTCGGTCCGCCGCCGTCGCCCTCTTCGTCGAAGATAATCTTCCGCCCGTCGCGGCTGATGTCGTGCAGTTGCGCCCAGCCAAACCACCCCAGCTCATGCTCCTCTTTGCCGCCCGGCTCCATGCCACGGATCCCAATGCGGGTGTGTTCTGCCACCGCCAGCACCGTCCCATTCCGCATGTCTTGCAGCCACATGCCCCCTGGCACGTTGGTGATTGTCCGCAGCTTGCCCGCGAGCGTCACTGCCCGCGGATTCGAGGCGCTTCCCGTGTTGGTGGACGTGAACCAGATCTCGTCGCCCGCCGGAGACCACAGAATTCCTTGCAGGGAAGTCCAGCCGGAAGAGAGTTTTCTTTCTGGCTGTTTGCCGTCGGCGTCCAACACCGCAACCGAGCCTTCGTCATCGCCGTACGGGTTTTCATGGTCGGCAAATGCCACCCACTTTCCGTCCGGCGAAATCTTCGGCTGACTCAGCCAGTTGATGCTGTCGAGCAGCACCTTGCCGATGGGATACTCCAAACGCCAGTGATTGTTTTCCGGAAGATAGCGGATGATCGCCATGCTTTCGCCGTTGGCGGAAAAGTCCGCCTCCCCAACGTTATCCAGAACTTCCCGCGGGGTTCCTCCACTCAGCGGGACCCGCGCCAGGGTTCCGCTGCGCGCGTAACCGCCGTGACTCGTCGTGTTGAGCCGGATCGCCAGTTCCCCGCCCTTGGAGATGGAAAGCAGCTCCGCACTCTTCAGCCCCAGTTCGCGCGAGCCCGGATCGTCCGTGTGCGACAGATAAAGCTGGGTCTCGGCGCCCTCCCAGGATGCGCTGTATACGACGCTGCCATCCGGCGTGAAGCGGGCATTGCCAATCGAACCCGTGCGGAAAGTGACCTGTTGGTATTCCGCCATGGGCGTGCGGCCGCTGCCGTGGCCGAGCCACCAGCCGAGACCCAGCATCAGCAACGCGAGCGCGATACCACCCGCCACCGCGGCCGGCAGCTTGCCGCGCGGCCGCGCGCCCGCAACCGCCGCTGTCGCTGCTCTTGCCGTTGTGCCGGAAACTCCGGTCAGATGTTCCAGGTCAAAGGCAATATCGCTGGCGGAATGGAAGCGAGCCTCAGGATTTTTCTCCAGGCAGTGCTGCACGATGCGCTCCAGCGCCGGAGAAACATTGCGATTGGTTTCGGCAAAGTCCGGAGGGTCTTCCTTCAGGATCGCGCTCATCGTATCCGCTGCAGTGTCTCCGTGAAAGGCCCGCTTGCCCGAAACCATCTCGTAGAGAATCGCGCCAAAGCTGAATATGTCAGAGCGTGCATCCACCGCAATGCCGCGCACCTGCTCGGGCGACATATATCCCGCCGTGCCCAGCACTACCCCCGCCTCCGTGGCGTGGGTCATGGTTGGAAGCGAGCTGTGGTCGCCGGGGTCGGACTGAGTGAGTTTCGCAAGTCCGAAGTCCAGGATTTTGACCCGCCCATCTTTCGTGACGAATAGATTCTCCGGCTTGAGGTCGCGATGAATGATGCCTTTTTCGTGGGCCGCGGCCAGTCCATGCGCGATTTGCAAGGCGTAATCCAAAGTCTTGCGGACCGCGATCGATCCGCCGCGCAGCCGCTCCCGCAGGGTCTCTCCTTCGAGCAGTTCGGACACCACGTAAGGCGAGCCTTCGTTCGTGCCAATGTCGAATACCGCCAGAATGTTGGGATGGTTCAGGGCCGCGGTGGCAAGGGCCTCCTGCTCGAAGCGGTGCAAGCGGTCGGCATCGAGGGAAAAAGCCTGCGGCAAAACCTTGATGGCTACTTCGCGTTTGAGGCGGGAGTCGCGGGCGCGGTACACCTCGCCCATCCCGCCCGCGCCCAGAGGGGCGACAATCTCATAAGGACCAAGTTTGGAGCCGGCAGTCAGGTTCATCGGTGGCCTGGATTATAAACTACAGGGGTTGAGATCCTTATGCTGGGGACAGCCGGCGGCTTTGGCGGGGTGTATGGGGACAGCCGCCCCCGGCTGTCCGACGGGCGAAGCCCGTCAGCATTCCTCAACGACCAACCCGTTGACAGAAGAGTGGACGATAGGTAAAATTATGACTAGTCTGACTAGGCATAAAAAGGGGAAAGCCATGGCGAGATCATCGAAGCTGATTCATGAAAGGGTTACGACTCTTCCTCAGCCCGAGTCCTGGCAAATTCAGAGTGCGAAGGCCCGCTTCAGCGAAGTCTTCCGGCGCGCCCGCACCGAGGGTCCGCAGCGCATCACGCGGCAAGGCAAGGACGGCGTGATCATGGTTGCCGAGGAACAATTTGACCGCCTGGTGGGTAAGTCGCGTCAGCCCAAGAATATCGTGGACTTTTTCCGGCAATCGCCGCTGGTGGGCCTGAAACTTGACCTGAAGCGCGACCGCAGCCCGGCACGCAAAGTCGATTTATGAGCGGCTTTCTGCTGGATACGAATTGCATCTCGGAGTTGATCCGCCCCAAGCCGGAGCCTCGCGTTATGGATTGGATGCGGGCGGCGGATGAGAGCCTGCTCTACTTAAGCGTTCTGACGCTGGGCGAAATTCGGAAAGGAGCGGCCATTCTTCCCCAGAGCACACGCCGAACTTACCTGGAGAGTTGGCTGGAATTAGATCTGCAAGTTCGATTTTCTGGAAGAATTCTGGCGATTGATAATGACGTTGCGGATCGATGGGGATGGCTGATTGCCGGAGCCGAACGTAAGGGAAGGTCCTTGGCGGCAGTCGACGGTTTGCTCGCCGCGACCGCGCTTGAGCACAATCTTACGATTGTTTCGCGCAACACCAGCGACTTCGCCCACACGCACGTGCCGATTCTCAATCCCTGGGAGACGTGAGGTTCCGTTTACGCGGCGGCTGTCAACCTTTCCGCCTCCTCGCAAATCCTCTTCCAAGCCCTCTCCACGTGCCGCGCTTCTGTGTTGGTCTGTCCCATGCAGAGCCGCAGCGTCAAGTTCCCATTCAGCTTGGTGTGAGTAAGAAATAAATCGCCGCTGCGGTTTAGCCGGTCCATGATCGTCTGATTTGCCGCGTCTCCGCCTTTGTGGCGAAAGCAAACCAGGTTCAGCGCCACTGGCGCCGCCAGTTCAAAGTTTTCGTCTTCGCGGACCCAGTGTGCGAACGTTTGCGCCAGTTGCACGTGCCGCCGAATGTGGTGCTGCAGGCCTTCCACGCCGTAGTGTCGGATCACGAACCACAGCTTCAGCGAGCGGAAACGCCGGCCGAGTTGGATGTGCCAGTCGCGATAGTCGATCACCGCTCCCGATTCCGTGGCCTGGTTGCGCAGGTATTCCGGCAGGATGCTCAGCGTTTGAATCAGAGCCTTGCGGTCGGCGACCCAAAAGCAGTTGCAGTCGAAGTTCGTGAACATCCACTTATGCGGATTGAAGGTGTAGCTGTCGGCGAGCTCGCTTCCGTTCTGCAAGTGGCGGAACTCGGGGCAGAGCGCCGCCGTGCCCGACATGGCTGCATCCACGTGGAGCCAGAGATTGTGCTCGCGGCCGACCCGGGCGATCTCGGCGATCGGGTCCATCGCATTCGAAGATGTTGTGCCCACGGTGGCGCAGACAAAGCAGGGGACCAGGCCGGCGCGCTTGTCGGCTTCAATCTGGCGGGCGAGAGCGTCGGGGCGCATGGCGAAGTTCTTGTCCACTTCGATCAGGCGCAGATTCTCGACGCCGATGCCCGCGATCATCGCAGCCTTTTGCAGGGAAGAATGCGTCTGGGTGGAGGCGTAGGCCACGATGCGCCCGTCACATCCTTTCTGATTGCTAGTGTAGTTGGTGGCGCGCTCGCGGGCGGCTAGTAGGGCGCACAGCGCGGCGCTCGAGGCCGTGTCTTGGATGACGCCGCCGCCGGTGCCCGACGACAGAAATTTCTCCGGCAAGCCGAGCATCGGCACAAGCCAGTCGAGCACGTGCGTTTCCAGTTCCGTGCAGGCCGGGCTCGTGGACCAGAGCATGCCCTGCACGCCCAGTCCAGAAGAGAGAAGGTCGCCCAGAATCCCCGGGCCGGAAGCGTTGCAAGGGAAGTAGGCGAAGAAGTTCGGCGACTGCCAGTGCGTGACTCCAGGGAGAATCAGCTTCTCAACATCCTTCAACAACGTCTCGAACGGTTCGCCCTGCGCGGGAGGACTTGCCGGAAGCGAGGCGCGAATCTGTCCCGGCTTTACCTGCGAAAGCACAGGGAACGACTCTACGCGGGAGTGGTAGTCGGCGATCCAGTCCACCACAGCGTGGCCGTGGCGGCGGAATTCGTCGGGCGTCATGTGGAAAGATTTTTCGGCGGGCATTGTTCTCCAGGAAACCACTCAGAGCGATGTGAACCTGCAACTCTACTCTTGCCGCAGCCGTCCGAAGTACAGCCGCGTCTTGTACTCGAACTCGACCCGGCCTTCGACACAACAAGTATCGAAGATGCGGCGCAACTCGGTCAGCATGGGCGCGTGTTGAGCATGTTCCGGCCCGGGCGCATACGATGACGACAGTAGACGGCCTTCCACGCCTGCATAGTCGAACTCCTGCCGCATCTCAAACACTCGCTCTAGAAACGGCGCGGGATCGAAGAATTCGTCAACTGCCGCGGTAGTTCGCTCGTGGCGAACGTCTTCGTAGTCCGTACCGTAAGTCCGCAGCAATTGTTCGTAGTCGCGCAGAAACTTGGTCGAATCCGTGAGGCGCTCGTTCCACAAAAGCACCAGCCAACCGCCGGGCTTCAGAATGCGAACGAACTCGCGCCTCGCCCGCTCGCGGTCGAACCAGTGGGCGGCCTGCGCCGCCGTAATGAAGTCCACGCTCCGATCCGCCAGCGTAGTCGCCTCTGCCGTACCCGCAAGGCTGGTGAATCTCGGGAATGCTGACAGCAGCCGCTCACCCACCGCGCGCATCTCGGCATTGGGTTCGACGCCGAAGACGGGATTGCCATTCTCCAGCAACATGCGAGTCCATATCCCGGTGCCCGAGGCGATATCGGCAACCACGTGGCTGGGAACGAGGCCGCATTCGGCCTTAAGTTCCTGAATGACCTCAGCCGGATATCCCGGCCGGTAGAGCACATAGTTTGCGACGCGATCGGAAAAGCGGCTGGTTGCGTTGGAGGCAGGCATGGCACTTCAAAGTGGCAAGTTTTTTCATCTTGCCAGAAAGCCATTCTAACGGCAGGATAGGAGTGTTGTCCTCCCCGCTGGGCTCCCCTGTGCCTCAAGCCCGAGCGACTTTGGTCGAGCATACAGAAGAAAAAGGGAAATCTTCCCCCAGCGTCAAGTGCGATACCATTCCAACTAAGCTAGGAGAATCGTAATCCGGTAATGAGAGTCGTCATCAAAGTCGGCACCAGCCTTATCGCTCCCGGCGGCCAGATTGACGCGAACCTGCTGCGCGCCATCGTGGATCAATTCGATCTCAGCAGAAACGAATACTTGATCGTCACTTCGGGTGCGATTGCCGCGGGCATGTCCGGACTTGCACTGCGCAAGCGGCCCAGCGGAGTACCCGGCATGCAGGCCTGCGCGGCCGTGGGGCAAAGCAAACTCATGCATACCTACGAGCGCTTGTTCTTCGGCAAGAAGGTGGTGGCGCAACTTTTGCTTTCGAGTGACGACTTCACTTCGCCGGTCCGCTACCGCAACTTGCAGAACGCGCTGGCCGAACTGCTTTCGCTGGGTGTAGTCCCCATCGTGAATGAAAACGACAGCGTCTCGGTGCGCGAGTTGGTGGGCGCTTTCGGCGATAACGACGAACTGAGCTCGCTGCTGGCCACGGCGGTGAAAGCCGACTGGCTCCTGCTGCTGACCGATGTTGACGGCTTCTACATGCCCAACGGACCGAAGAGGTCGCGCAAGAAGCCGCGCCTGGTGCGCGTAGTGCGCAAGCTCACACCTGCGCTGGAAGCGCAGTGCAACGGCAAGAGCGCGCTGGGGCGCGGCGGCATGATTTCCAAATTGCGCGCCGCGAAGCTGGCCAGCGAGGGCGGCGTGCACGTGGCCATCGTGAATGGACGCCATCCGCAAGGGATTACCCTGGGCATGGAACGCAAGATCGGAACGTATTTTCCTCCTCAGCAGGGGCAAGGGTGATGGCGGTAACCATTGCCAATTCGGTTTCCACGCAGGAAAAGCTGCTGCGCGCGCGCGGGGCGGCCGCGAAGCTGGCGCTGCTTTCTACGGACGAGAAAAACGCGCCGCTGCTGGCGATTGCCGATGCGATTGAAGCTCAGACTCCGGCGATTCTTGCGGCGAACCGCGAGGACGTCGAAAGCTCCGGCCTCGAAGGCGCCATGCGCGACCGCTTGCTGCTGACCACGGCGCGCATCAAGGAAATGGCGCAGGGCGTGCGCGACGTCGCAGCCTTGCCCGATCCGATTGGCGAGACTCTGGCGGAGTGGACGCGCCCGAACGGACTGCGCATCCGCAAAGTGCGCGTGCCGCTCGGAGTGGTGGGAATCATTTACGAATCGCGGCCGAACGTTACTGTCGATACAGCCGCGCTCGCTCTGAAAACCGGCAACGCCATCGTGTTGCGCGGCGGCAAGGAAGCGGCGCGCAGCAATCGACGGCTGGTGGAAATTCTTGCTGCCGTGCCGGGAGTGCCCGAGGGGGCAATCGAGCTGCTCGATTCCAGCACGCGGCAGTCGGTGCAGGAACTCATCAAGGCCCGTGGGCTGGTGGATGTGATCATTCCGCGCGGCGGCGCGGGGTTGATCGCATTCGTCACCGAAAATTCCACTGTCCCCGTGATCGAAACCGGGGCGGGGAATTGCCACATCTTCGTCGATGAATCCGCCGACTTCGAAATGGCCGACCGGATTGTGGTCAATGCCAAGACGCAGCGACCATCCGTATGCAATGCCGCGGAGAAGCTGTTAGTGCATGAACGCGTCGCGGCGGAATATCTCCCGCGAATCGTGAAGAAGCTCGTTGAGGCCGGAGTGGAAGTTCGCGGAGATGGGAAGTCTCGCAGCTTGGCGATTGGACTGGGCGTTGGATTGAAGATCGGGCCCGCCGCGGAGCAAGACTGGTACGAAGAATATCTGCGGCTGTGCATGGCGGTTCGCGTCGTCGCAAACGTGGAGGAGGCGATTGCCCACATCAACCACTATTCCACGAAGCACTCCGATTCGATCGTGACGCGCGACGAGGCGAACGCCCGCAAGTTTCTGCGCGGAGTGGATTCGGCTGCTGTCTACTGGAATGCTTCGACCCGCTTTACCGATGGCGCGGAGTTCGGTTTCGGCGCCGAGATGGGCATCAGCACCCAGAAGCTGCACTGCCGCGGACCTTTCGCGCTTGCGGAGCTGACTTCTTCGAAGTACGAGATCGTAGGGACGGGGCAGGTGCGGTAGATTTTTCGACCTCTGGCGCGGGCTTCCCACCAATTGTTCTCGGGCCCAATGCGAGGTAGTAGTCGTGGTTCACGCTTACGTCGCTGAGGCCGCTGTTTCCTCTCGCAGTGATCTTTAAAGGTTTGAACTTCTTGCGCGTACGCTTCATCTGTATAGCGTAGCACCCGCTGTGCTAACTTACTTACTTTCACTTTGGGAGCCTCATGAGATTGTTCTTATCAGTTCTTCTTTGTTCGGCCGTCTTATTCGCGTTTCTGTCGCCGAGTGTCAGCGGCCATTCGTCGGAATCTTCCGGCGCTCCTCACCCTATCTTCGGTTTCCGCGACTCCGCGGCCGAGGCCGCCGCCGAAGCCCGGTTCCTTGCCGTGCCTGATCCCAAGCTGGCGGAAGAGCATCTGCGCACGCTGACTCAGGCGCCGCACATGGCGGGCACGCCCGAGGACAAAGCCACGGCGGACTACGTGGCGCAGAAGTTTCGCGCCGCCGGACTCAATACCGAGATCGTCGAATACAAAGTGTGGATCAACTATCCCTCGGAGATCAGCGTGGACATCACCGCGCCCGCCGGAGTCGAAATGCACGGACCCACTCGCGAGCACGTCGATGGCGATTCTTATGACGACGATCCGCGCGTGGTCATGCCTTTTAGCGGCATGTCGCCCTCAGGGGATGCCGAGGCGGAAGTGGTGTATGCCAACTACGGCACGCCGGAAGATTTCGATAAGCTGGATAAGTTGAAGATCGACGTGCGCGGCAAGATCGTCCTGGTGCGCTACGGCCAGAACTTCCGCGGGGTAAAGGCGTTTGTCGCGCAGGAACACGGCGCGGCGGGAGTGATCATCTACTCCGATCCTTTCGACGATGGCTGGTGGCGTGGCGATAAGTATCCCAATGGACCGTGGCGGCCCGATACCGGCGTGCAGCGCGGTTCGGTGGGATACATGTTCGAGTTTCCCGGCGACCCTACAACGCCCGGAGTGGCATCGCTGCCGTCGCTGCCCGCAAGCCAGCGCGTTTCTCCAGAGCAGTCCGCGCAGATGCCGAAGATTCCGGTCACGCCGCTCTCCTACCACGATGCCTCGCCAATTCTTCAACATCTGGGCGGCCCTGACTCGCCGCGCGAGTGGCAGGGTTCTCTGCCTTTCACCTACCACGTGGGACCGGGTCCGGCGCGGGTGAAGATGCATCTCAAGCAGGATTATCAATTCCGCACTTTATGGGATGTGATCGGCCGCGTGCGGGGCAGCGAGTTTCAGGAGGAATGGGTGGTTGCGGGCAATCATCGGGACGCGTGGGTCTACGGCGCGGTGGATCCGAACAGCGGCACCGCGGCGATGCTCGAAACCGTGCACGGGATCGGCGAGTTGCTGAAGTCGGGGTGGAAACCAAAGCGCACAATGATTTTTGGAAGTTGGGACGGCGAGGAAGAAGGCCTCATCGGTTCCACCGAATGGGCCGAGCAACACGAATCCGAACTGAGGGGTGCTCCCGCTTACTTCAACATGGACGTGGCCGTTTCCGGATCGAAGTTTGGCGCCTCGGCAGTTCCCAGCCTGAAGCAGTTCTTGCGCGATGTGACCAAAGCGGTGCCCAGTCCCAAGGGCGGGACTGTCTACCAGGCATGGCAGAAGTCCGATCAGCCGGGTGCTCCATCGACGCAATCGCCCGCGGAAGCCATCGGGGACACGCGCCGCATGCCGGCCGCGAACGTCAACGGCGATGTGCCGGTCGGCGACTTGGGCAGTGGATCCGATTACAGCGCCTTCCAGCAGCACCTGGGCGTGCCCTCGACCGATATTAGTTCCACCGGGCCGTACGGCGTGTATCACTCGGTATTCGACAATTTCGCCTGGTTCAAGAAGTTCGGCGATCCGGATTTCGTTTACGAACAGCAGATGGCGAGAGTGTTTGGCCTGGAGGCGTTGCGCATGGCCGATGCCGACGTGCTGCCCTACGACTACGAAGAATATGGAAAAGAGATTGCCGTTTACCTCGATGCCGCCAAGAAAAGGGCTGAAGGTAAATTCGGCGACCGCCCGCTCGATCTCAACGCAGTGAAGGCAGCAGCGAAGCATTTTCAGGAAGCGGGGACAAAGATCCTAGCGAAGCAGAAGAACCCTCCGCGAGATCCCGCGCGGCTGAACCAGGCGCTGCGCAGCGCTGAACGCGCTCTTCTGGTGCCCGAGGGACTGCCGCACCGTCCCTGGTTTCGCCATGCTATCTACGCTCCGGGCGAATATACGGGCTATGCCGCGGTGGTGATTCCCGGAGTGAATGAGGCTCTCGACAAAGGCGACGCGGAACGCGCGCGCCAGCAACTGGCGGTGCTAACGGCTGCGCTCGACCGCGCGGCCAAGGCGCTGGAGGGGGCCCGGTGAAACCAACTGGCCGGAGTTCGACTCCCTTGAAGGCAAACTTCAACGAGTCTGGGTGGTATGTGCCTGGCAGCTTCTAGGCCGCGAAAAACGGGGTATCCCCGCTCCCCCCCGAATCTTTAATCATCGGGTTAGCGTGAATTTCCCCGCAAAATTACGCATTTCAAATAACTTAGAGGTCAAAATCCAGACGACAAAGGACTTAAGGCCCTCTGTCGCGGCGTTTACCTACACCGCCTCCGCCATGACCCATGATGATCGATCTGCTTATTTCACGCGGGCGGCAAGGTTAGATGTCACACTACTGGGCTGTTGACTCTGTGTGATATATTGTGGTATATATCATTCTTTGGGAGGATGCCGATGCCCCGCACTGCAAAGCTCTTTCTCAATGGCCGCAGTCAAGCGGTTCGCTTACCGGTCGAGTTCCGTTTTGAAGGTAGCGAGGTCTTTATCCGGCAAGACGATGTCACAGGAGACGTGGTTCTCTCGCGGCGTCCGGAGACATGGGACAACTTCTTCATACTCAGGCAGGAGGCAAACGTCCCAGATGAGTTCATGGCAGATCGTCAGGATGAAGTTCCGCAGAAACGCGAGTTGTTCTGATTGGTTTGATCGCATGGCCTAGTGGGAATGACGCGCTACCTGCTCGACACCAATATCGCGAGCTGCATTATCAAAGGGAACAGCCCGGCAGTCGATCGCCGGTTAGTGAAAGTTCCCATGCCACAGCTCGCTATTTCCACCGTTACCGAAGGAGAGCTGCGATTTGGGGCGGCGCGGCTCCCTCATGCCGCGCGCTTGCACGCCATGATCGAGGACTTCTTTCTGCGGGTGGCGATTCTTCCTTGGGATTCAGACGCAGCCCGGCAATACGGCCAGCTTCGGGCCACGCTGGAACGCGAGGGCCAGCCGATGGGCAATCTCGATGCCATGATTGCTGCTCACACTCTTGCGGTGAACGCAGTACTCGTCACCAACGATCATGCCTTTGCGCGAATCAAGAAGCTGAAAATCGAGGACTGGACGAAAGCACCGCGCCAATAGTGGCCGATGTGTTCAGCGCCCTTTACATGTGGAGGAGGCGGTAATCCACTTCGGCAGCCGTTTGCGGACTTCTTCAGCAGGGATGGTTCGACCGGCTTTGGCGTCCCGAATGCCCTCGTCAATGGCGGCGAGCGTTTCCTCGTCTTCCCCGTCGAGGATGGGGGCAGGACTCTCGAGTTCGAACTTCTTCGCCTTCGCCATAGGCTTATCGTAGGCTGGAATCGGTGGGCAGTGCAATGGAATTTGCTCCCCGTCTTTCCGCGATCCCACTTCTCACATAGGAGCGAGAAGTAGGGCACCCGGGCGCCGGGAGGTACGTTCTCTGCGACGTGATGGCAGCGCGAGTCATCCAATAGATAGGCGGAGGTTCAACGTGAATCCGACACCATTCATTCTGAAGACCGCTCTCATATCGTCGACGCTCGTACCGCACGCACGCTCGGCTGATACTCAACCGACGTTCAGCGCGCCCGTGTCACCAGCCGCAGTCGTACCGGTTTGCAATTGGCCCGAACGCCAGGACCGGCACGAGTTACCACACTTGCCACCCGAGGAACGTGTCACGGTCGACTTGGGCGCTTCGGGCAGCTTCACAAACACCAGCGCACGGACGGTATCAGGCAGCTACACGTTGACGCCTTGGTTGCGTAACGAGTTGAGTGACAAGCTGATCATGGCCCTTGCAGAGAATGTCTTGAGCGAACAAGGGTGCTTAGCAACGGTGCCAAACCAGCAGGTGCAGGCGCGCCCTGACACCAAGAAGCACCTTTCGACCGCGTCGAATCGTCGGGAAGAGCGAGCACGCGTAAGCCGCCCAAGGTTTAATGGACGATGCGGTTGATCTCTCGCTTCTTCACGATCTTCCAACGGCCCATTACTTCGACGGGCTGGCTAGCGTGCTTTCTACTTACTTCAACGAAACTAGCCGCTCTACCAACTCCGAATAATCCTTCTTCTCGATGCCGTGCACCTGCTTGTTGTACTCATCTACCTTCGACGAGTAATTCATCGAGCAGAATTTCGGGCCGCACATGGAGCAGAAAGCTGCCTCTTTGTAGTAGTCGTCGGGCAGAGTTTCGTCGTGCATGGAGCGGGCGGTTTCGGGGTCGAGTGAGAGCGCGAATTGCTTCTCCCAATCGAATTTGTAGCGGGCGTAGCTGAGAGCGTCGTCGCGGTCTCGCGCGCCGGGGCGTCCGCGAGCGATGTCGGCGGCGTGGGCGGAAATCTTGTAGGCGATGATGCCATCTTTCACATCTTTTTCGTTTGGTAGCCCTAAATGCTCTTTCGGCGTGACATAGCAGAGCATGGCCGCGCCGTACCATCCGATCATGGCCGCGCCGATGGCCGAAGTGATGTGGTCGTAGCCGGGAGCGATGTCGGTAACCAGCGGCCCCAGCGTGTAGAACGGCGCTTCGTAGCAGAGCTCGACTTCTTTTTCGACCTGCTCTTTGATCTTGTCCATGGAAACGTGGCCGGGACCTTCGATCATCACCTGCACATCGTGCTGCCAGGCGATTTTCGTCAGCTCGCCAAGAGTTTTCAGTTCGGAGAATTGGGCTTCGTCGCTGGCATCGGCCACGCAGCCGGGACGCAGGCCGTCCCCCAACGAAAAGCTGACGTCATACTTCTTAAAGATCTTGCAGATGTCGTCGAAGCGGTCATACAAGAAGTTTTGTTTGTGGTTGTAGGCCATCCACTGCGCGAGGATGGCGCCGCCGCGGCTGACGATGCCGGTAATGCGCTTCGAAATCAGCGGCAAATACTGGATCAGTACGCCGGCGTGGATCGTCATGTAGTCGACGCCCTGCGCGGCCTGCTCTTCGATTACTTCCAGCATCACTTCGGCGTTCAAATCTTCCACGCGCTTCACGCGTGAAATGGCTTCGTAGATCGGAACGGTGCCGATCGGAACCGGCGAATTGCGCAGGATGGCCTCGCGAATCTGGTGAATGTCGCCGCCGGTGGATAGATCCATCACCGTGTCGGCGCCGTAGTGCACAGCGGTGTGCAGCTTCTTCAATTCCTCGTTTATTTCCGAAGTGACCGCCGAGTTGCCGATGTTGGCGTTGATCTTGCACAGCGAGGCCACGCCGATCGCCATCGGCTCCAGTTCGGGATGATTAATGTTGGCGGGAATGATCATGCGTCCGCGGGCCACTTCGTCGCGCACCAGCTCGGGCGCGAGCTTTTCGCGGTGGGCAACATAACCCATTTCTTCAGTGACGACACCCCGACGCGCGTAGTGCATCTGCGAGAAGTTGCCGTTGGTGTTCTCTTGCTTACGCCGGGCCAGCCACTCTGCGCGCGGCGTGGGGACGCTGTGGCCGTTGTTGCCGTTGCCGGAATTGCCATTCGTCGGGGTCATGTCAGAGCCAGCTTTCATGGGGATTCGACAGGCCCCGATTATACTCGGACGGGCGGGAGGAATGGTACGTCGAGCGGCGAACTGCGACCACCTCAACTCATCTTTACTTCTTTCCTGACGTACTTTGCCAGCCAGGTCCGCCGCCCACCCGTCCATACAGACGTAGGCTGGCCATTGCGGACTATTGCGATTGGCATTCGGTCGCGGGGCACGCGGAAGGAGCTGGGGTTCGGATGTTACCGACCCCGTTCTTGATATGGATCCCAGCCATCGCCGCGGGATAGGCCCACCAGAGTTTTCGGATGAGTTTGTCGCCGGGAAGCCAGGAATGGGGCTTCTTGAGTTCGTAAGCCACCAGCAATTCGGCTGCGTAGAGTCCCGCGTACTTGGCGATTGCGCCCTGGTTCGACGGGACGCCGGTCACCCAGGGCGCGCCAGCGGCGAACTCGCGGTCCAGCACCAGCTTGCGCGTGGTGAAACGCAGGCTCTCCGCGCCGCCCAGCGCTCCCATCACTGCAACGAATTTCTTGTCGATGACTTTTTGCGGGACCGGCGTCTCCGGAACGGATACCCCGTACGCAGCAGCAGGCGCGAATATCGGGATTGAGTCGATTTCGCTGGACACCTCGTTAGCCACGCCGCAGGGCGGGCAATTTTGGCCGATGGCAGGGGCGACGATCAGCAGCATGAGAAACAATAAGCGGGTAACTGGCAAATGGAGTTCTCCTCGGGCTTGTCATCGCACGGCCCGATTGCTGCCGGGGGCGCGGCGGACCGCGACGATGGCGAGGGCGATTTCGAGATGGCACTCAGCTTTGCGTGCAACCTCTGCGCCAATGCAGCAATGCTTGCTTTCAAAGAGATAGCCGCCGTTCCTGCGAAAGGGCACGCCTTGCAGCGGCCGCACGCGCAAGAGCTTTGACGAATTGGCCTCTTATTTTTCCCACGCCGAGAGCATTGTTCCCTCTGAGGGTGCAAATGCTGCCCGTGTGACTTCTGCGGGCGCTCACTTTTGGAACTCGAAAACTGCCGCTCCGCTTGTGGAGTGTGCCGAAAGATACAGGACTGCGACTCCCTAAAAGCCGACTCTAGGCTTCAAGTGCTTGCTCCTGGAGGGTTCGGGGCATAGAATCTCAAGCGTTCTTCAAGGAGAACTTCCCATGCGCTTGCGCTGTATCGTGCCGGTACTATTCCTGTTTCTGACCGTCGGGTGTTTCGCCCAGTCGGCTCCTACCAGGCCCGCTCCTGGCTTTAGCCTCGACACCATCGACAAGACGATCAATCCCTGCGTGGATTTCTACCAGTACGCCTGTGGCAACTGGATCAAGAACTCCGAGATTCCTCCCGACCAGTCGCAGTGGGTGAGCTTCGTGGAACTCCACGAACGCAATCTCGACGTCGAACACGGCATTCTGGAGAAGGCTGCCGCGGGCGGGTCAAGCCGCAATGGCGTCGACCAGAGAATCGGCGATCTCTACGGCTCTTGCATGGACGAGAAGGCCGTCGACACGAAAGGCATCGCGCCGCTTAAGCCTGAACTCGACCGTGTGGCCGCGGTTCAAGACAAGGGCGCGCTTATGGACGAACTGGCACATCTGTATCTGGTCGGTGGCGCCTCGCTGTTCAGTTTCTACTCGGCCTCCGACCTGCACAATGCCGATCAGGTCATCGCCTACATCGACCAGGGCGGCCTGTCGCTGCCCGATCGCGACTACTACATCAAGGACGACAACCCAAAGATGAAGGAGATGCGACAGCACCTGGTGGAGTATGTGACGCAGACGTTTACCCTGGCGGGCCAGACGCCGCAGCAGGCTGCCGATTCCGCGCAAGTTGTGCTGCGCATCGAGACCGCTTTGGCCAAGGCTTCCATGGACCGCACGGCGCGCCGCGATCCGAAGAACCGGGACCACAAGATGAGCCGCGACGAGGCGGTCGCGCTCGGACCCAATTTTTACCTCAATCGCTACTTCACGGCAGTGGGTGCGCCCAATTTCTCCCAGCTCAATGTGACGAATCCCGATTTCTTCAAGCAGGTCAACAGTGTGCTGGAATCCGAATCTCTGGACTCGCTCAAGACGTATGTGAGTTGGCATGTGCTGAACGCGGCCGCTCCGTGGCTTTCGCAACCGTTCGTCGACGCCAACTTCAAGTTCCAGCAGAACCTCACCGGTCAGAAGGAAATTCAGGCGCGCTGGAAGCGCTGCGTCAACCTCACCGATCGCGAACTGGGCGAGGCCCTGGGACAGAGATACGTGGATGCGACGTTCGGCCCGGAAGGCAAGCAGCGCATGCTCAAGATGGTGGACGCCCTGGAGAAGTCTCTCGCCGAAAACGTTCACGGTCTCTCCTGGATGAGCGACGAAACCAAGAAGCAGGCGAAGGTGAAGCTCGATGCCATCCGCAACAAGATCGGCTATCCCGACGTGTATCGCGACTACAGTGCGGTGGTAGTCAAGAACGACGACCTGCTGGGCAATATCGCTCGCGCGAACGCATTCGAATCGAAACGCGACATCGCCAAGATCGACAAGCCGCTCGACCGCAAGGAGTGGGGCATGACTCCGCCGACGGTGAACGCGTATTACAGCGGTTCGTTCAACGAAATCGTATTTCCGGCGGGCATCCTGCAGCCGCCTTTCTTCGACAAGACCATGGACGACGCCGTCAACTTTGGCGGTATCGGCCTGGTCATTGGCCACGAACTGACCCATGGATTCGACGATCAGGGCCGCAAGTTCGATCCGCAAGGAAACCTGCACGACTGGTGGACGGAACAGGATGGCAAAGAGTTCGAAAAGCGCGTCAGTTGCGTGGCCGACGAATATTCAAACTTTGTGGCCGTCGACGACCTGAAGCTGAATGGCCGTCTCACGCTGGGCGAGAACACTGCCGACAACGGCGGCGCCCGCATCGCGCTGATGGCGCTCGAGCACATGATTGCCGACGACAAGACTGGGAAAGAAGGCCGGAACATCGACGGTTACACGCCCGAGCAGCGCTTCTTCCTGGGATTCGCGCGAGTGTGGTGTGAAAAGCGGCGTCCTGAAGTGGCTCGCCTGAGAGTGCTTACCGATCCCCACTCGCCTGGCCAATACCGGGTGGACGGCGTGGTGCAAAACATGCCGGAGTTCCAGAAGGCTTGGGGATGCAAGGCTGGACAGCCCATGGTGGCCGAGAACGCTTGCCACGTTTGGTGAGTAAAGCTTCTAGCTCTTAGCTGTTAGCTCTTAGCTATTACATTTAAGTCTCAGTTAACCTTCATTCCTTCCCTGGCCGGGCTGTTTGGAGTCGCCGGTTATGGGTGTGGATTTCTGCACCAAAATAAAGTTTGGCGAGCCGGCTTGCCGGGAGCGCGTTTTGGGAGCCGGGGCGGATCTGGCGTGATTTTTTTTATTTCGATACCGCCGAAAGCCTTGCCTGGCGCGGGTCTCGGGAGACGGATCTCGCAAAATCTTGTTTTCAAAGAACTTAGATCGATGATTATGCACTTGACACACAGCTAGTTTTTCGGTAAGGTGTTCCTAGTTTCAGAGGGAACGCGCCATGAATCTGATTGATGTTAGCACCAATCTGCAAACCGAAGATCAATGTCTAGACTTTATAGAGAAGGTTCGCTGGGCGGACGGCAAGATTCGCTGCGTTCGCTGCGGCAATGACAAGGTTTCGCGGATCACGCGCACCGTCAATCCCAAGATCACGCGCACAGAGAAGAAACAGAACAAGCGCACCCGCCTGTACGCCTGCCTAGAGTCAACCTGCAAGCACCGCTTTACTCCCACGGTCGGCACACTGTTCCACGATTCCCACCTGCCGCTCAATAAATGGTTCGCCGCCGTCGCGCTGATCGTTCACGCCAAAAAAGGCATGAGCGCAAAGCAAGTACAGCGGCATCTGGGAGTGAACTACCGCACGGCATGGTACATGGGACACCGCATCCGCAAGGCTATGGCGTCCGGGGAAGGCATTCTGAGCAACCCAGGTTCCGGCGGTCACGGCGCAAAGCTTTCCGGCACGGTGGAAATTGACGAGACATACGTCGGCGGAACAACCATCCGCAAGAAAGAGCGCGGCAACCAAAAGAGTTACCAGCGCAAGGCCGCAGTGGTGGGAATGATTGAGCGCGGCGGAGAACTCCGCTTGCGGCATGTCGGCGCGGGAAACACAACGGCGGCGCAAGTCAGGCCGCTCTTGCATGAACTGGTAGATCGCAGCGTTGACCGGGTAATGACGGACGAATCCACGATCTACCCGTTCGCCTTCGATGGATTCTGTGCCAGCAAGCACGAAACGATTGCCCACAAATACGAGTACGTGCGCGGGGATGTTCACACGAACACGATTGAATCCGCGTTCTCGCTATTCAAGCGTGGCGTATTCGGCTCTTTCCATCGCGTCTCGCACAAGCACTTGCAGCGTTACCTGTACGAATTCGAGTACAGGTTCAATCGGCGGACTACGCCGGATTTGTTCGGGGAGACGGTTGCAAATTTGGTGGGCACGAAGCCGATGGAGTATCGGCAACTGGTTTCGTAAACGCACGAACGCCGAAGGCTCGCGGCCTTCGGCGATTCGCAAAACTGAAAGGCTGACAAAGTGAGCATACCTCATGTCGATGAAGTGTTGCAATTATTGGAGCACTCAGAAGGTGGATGGTTTTCATTTCTGGCTCGCGGTGCTGCCATGATTTTGCGTCTCTTGCTAGGCAGACCTAAGCCAAAAACCGCTTTAGAGAAACTCCAAGAAGCCGACTTGGAAGAGCGCCAACGGCAACGGGACGATGCGATACTCATATCCCAAATCGACAAACTATTTGACGAAGGCAAGCAGCACTCCAGTATAGCCGATACTAAAATTGCAGAGTTATTGGATGTTCGGCTGGAAGTGGCTCAGCGTGTCCTTCGATTAATGATGGAGGAAGATAAACTCGGAAAGGTAATTCAGGAAGGCCGCAATTGGTATCATCGTGCCCTTCCGTCGCCCCGGCTACGCAATCGAGGTTAGCTCTTTTTCTTGCGATACTCCCGGCTTGCCTCGTCTGTCAGCTTGACCTGTTTCGACTCCTCGGCAGAGAGTTTCATCGGCGGCTGGCTAAAATCAAACACAGGCAAGTAGCGCGGGTTGGCTTCGGGATTCTTCCGGCGCTGAATTCCCCGGCGCTCCACGTCCTTCCTTGTGACAGGCGAAGTGTTCACCATCTTGCGGATGACTTCGGTGAACTCCGCTTCGTCCACGGGCGGGATGGTTTCTAGTTCTGCGCGCGGATTCTTCTTTCCCTTTTTCATCTGTTCCTGCTCTGTCACGGAGGTTATCATCTTCCGGTCTGAACTCTCAATTCTTTCCGAAGGAGGCAATCCCCGTGGCACAGCAGAACACCGTGGCATCTCTTGCCGCAAGGGTACTTCAACTGAATTCTGATGTGACGGTTCTGAAGCAGACCGTGTATCTCCTGAAGGTTTTAGTAGGCGCTCAACTTTTTCAAGGACAGATGGATCAGCTCGAAGCCTTTCTACGTCGCTTTGCTGAAGCTGAGCGTGACTTCGATCCAGATAGGCAAACGCTTGACGCAATGCTCCAGATATTGCGGCAGAACATCCCTTTCTCCGAGTCCTAGACGCTCCACTGTTCGCCCTGTCACGGCCCTTCGATGCTTTCATTTTGACCTCTGTGTGTCAACTGCACACTCTTCCTTAGATCTCAAAATCTTGATAACAAATGACTTAGGGCGGCCTGACTCGATCTCTCTGGACCGTCACTGCCTCGACTATGATTACGCAACTTCGATCGCGAGCACAAGGTCAGATGTCACACGCGGGCTGTGGAAAAGTCCTGGACGGGGCCGCACCCCACCTCCAAATAACCTAAACGCTTGGGATATGATAAGATTCTGTTGTGCCGACCGTTTTACGATTTGACGGGCTGCGCGTGGTGGTTTATCCGAACGACCACAGGCCGGCGCACGTGCACGTGATCGGAAGAGGCTGCGAGGCTCTGTTCACCTTGAATTGTCCGGCGGGACCTGTCGAAGTTCGGGAGAACTACGGCTTCTCACGGCGGGAAATCGCCCGGGTCGAGCGTGTCCTGGAAGATCAATTGGCAATATTGTGCGGAGCGTGGGGGAACATTCATGGCGGGGTATGACAAGTTCGAAATGGCGAACCGGCGGGGGGAACGCGTGCGGGCGTCGGTTCCGCACGCGGTTGCGGCGCAGTACGACCGGGCAACCGGGCGTGTGGTGATCCATCTCAGTTCAAGGCTCGATGTAAGTTTTTTGCCGCGCGATGCGCAGGGATTGGAGAACGCCAGGCCCTCGCAGTTGGAGGAAATCGAGATCAGCCCTTCCGGCCTGGGCATTCACTTCCCCAAGCTGGATGCCGACCTTTATCTGCCCAGTCTGGTGGAGGGGTTTCTTGGGTCGAGGCGATGGATGGCGTCGAGGCTGGGCCGGGTTGGCGGCAGATCGAGAAGCGCGGACAAGCGCGCCGCTGCCAAAGCCAACGGGCGCATGGGGGGAAGACCGAAGAAGGCAGCGCGGGGCTGAGTAATAGAATTCGCGCGGGAAGTTCGGTTGGCGCCAACCTTGGGTAGCGCAAATCTACGCGACCCGCACTGGCCCCCTTAAATCATCAGGGCCTATTTGAATGGGCTTTGGCGCAATCGGTGAGCGCCCGGCGAACACTTGAGATAGCTGGGCAAACTTGTCAATACAGCCGTGGAGATACTCGAGTGCATCTGGCTCGGAGCCTCGGTTGTGCCGACGCGAGGAGGCCGCGGCCAATTCCTGCAATGTATTGAATAAGGCACCTTTTGACCGCTTACGCGTGAGTTCTTCTAGGTTCCCCGGTAGGGCATAGTAAATCTGTGGCACCGACAGACCCCCCGGGAGTTCACGCATATCTTGCACCGCGAACGCCGTGCCTGCCGCCTGTTCCATTGGAGCGAGATGCGTAAATAGATTTCGGTAGCTAGTGAAGGTGGCTACCCATCCCTGAGGGTCGGTGGCGCGCTCGATTTCCTTGGCGAGATCGTCTGTTTGCACGCTGCTTCTGAGAAGTTTTCGTAGTCCCTTCATCGACCTTAAGTCGGGGTGCGAGAAACAGAAAGCGCCGGCAAACTCGGCCAGCGAATCACGCAAAACAGAAAGTTCCCAGAACAGGGCGTGAATCGCTTTGTAAACTGCAAAGCTGTTCAGGTCTTTGAAGGCCTGGTAGTCCTTCGGTTTATCGCCCTGTAGGTGGCCGCGTAGCTGGATGCCGTATGCATTTACCAAGTCGCTAAGGCGCATTTCGGTGTATGTCAGCGCCGACGCCACGCGTGATGCAACATCGAGCAACCGCATCTGATCCACACGTCCGGCGCCGAAGGCGATTTGCCTCCACTCCTGTCTGGCCTCCCATAACAGCCAGCGGTCGGTGGCTGTGCTCATTGCGCGGAAGTCTGAAGGGCGCAGTCCCTGCAACTCCTCAGGGTCCTTGACGAACGTAGCCGCCAGGGTAGGAAGACCTTGTTCCCTTAGTTTTGCAAAGAGCTCTCCGTAGTCGCTAATGCGTATCGTGTGGACAATGGTGCCAGCAACACCCGCGTGGATTCGAACCTCCGCTCCAGGCTCGTTGATCGCGACCACTCCGCCAGTGCTCCACGCGAGTCTGACGACGTTGTGCCAGTGCGAGCCAGAACTCATGGAGCCTCCGCAGTAACCCCCATTCTAAATAACATAAACCGGGGGGTCCCAGGTTCCCCCGGTTTATCCCCTAAGACCTTCACGCCGTCTCGATCAATTCTCGATCAATTTTGCATATCGCTGTTGAAGCATTTCCTTTGCTTCGAAGACATATTCAGCAAAAATGTTCCATAGGTATTCAGCCGCCTTCGCGTTCTCCAAGTTGTAGTAAGCGTCAATCTCCGTAGCGATTGCCAGCGCGGCAATCGCAGTTCTAGAGAAGTGGCGGAAGTGGAATTGTTGAATCATTCTTGTCTTCACAAGTTCCTCATCTTCCCCACCAACGAGGTCGGCTACGAGGAATTGACCGATGATGAAGAGTCCTCCGAAAGTCAGATGCGCTTGCGCCGACGTGTCTGTATAAAGCCATTTTTCCAGGTATCGGAGAAATGGTCTGCTCTGCGTTTTTTCGTCCTTCAGTTCAAATGGCTGCTTCCAGAAAGGGACTGACCTCGGGTTCTTGCGTTGCACCTCAGCAATTCGGAAACGAACAACCATATCATCCAGTACTTTCTTGACGTTTGCGAAATGTCGATTCCATGCTGGGTCTTTCGAGAAGTGCGTCTTGAACATCTGACGCTCTTGATTCAATTCTCTCCATCCCGCTTGCTGATATTGAAGCGACCGCACGCTGAGATCATCCAGCATGTAAACAAGGCTGAAGAGCAAATCTAGCAATTGCCGGTTTATCGCAGGAACAACCAGTACATAGTTAGCTCGCCGCCTTTCATCAAGGGGGGTCTTACCAGTCATGTACCGAACAGCATCGTATGAGTTTCTTGCAAATCTTACGAAGATGACCATGAGAGTCAGACATCGCTCAGCGTCGTGCGCTCCCGCCATTGTCGCCTGCTTTAGTCGTCGTTGCAGGTCCCGGTCAACGTTCGTGAGCAAACCATCCATTCGTTCTTCAACAAGCTGATAGTTGAACTCCCTGAGGGGTTTCATTTGGCGGGGCTGTGTGGCTTTCGGCATTTCCCATTGTAGGCATATTCGCCTTGTATTCGCCATTGGAAAATGCTACGTTTGATCTGTTCGGGAGGTCTCAGTCATGACGTGCGAAGCTTACGACCAGTTGGAGAAAGACTGGCAACACGCACGCAGCGAGTATTCTTACTTTGCTTGCGCCGAGAACAGGACTCTACGGCAAATATCGGACCGGGGGCTGGCTCACCTTTGATTTATGCTGGCACTACCACAACTGAGGCTGCCGCACCTTTCGTGGTTTTCGAAAGGTGCGCGCTCCACCGCCGATGGCTAGAGTCTTTTCCTTCGTGCTCCTCGAAGGCATGAACCTCTTTACCTCCCCCGGGTTCCTTCCGACACCAGTAACGCGGCAGGTACTGATCTAAATCTGTGTTAGATCAGCGCAACGCGGGATGATTCTATTCCGCCGGTTGAATTCAGGATAGTGTGAATGTTTTTGCGTAGTTTTGGGCGGCATTCAGGCGACGGGCCGTATCTTCATTTCGGCCATAACCAATTCGTTCACCAGCACCGGGCCACTTTCTCCCCGAAGATGGTGGGGAGCGCTGCTCCAGCGCCATTGCCACGGTTCGAGCGCCAACGAGGCTCTCACCGGGTTCTGGTGAATGTAGTGGAGCTTTTCCTGGCGCTTCTCATAGGTGCGGACTACGAAATCATAGAAGCGACGCTGCCACACGTGCTGAGGGTTTAACGAGACATCCCACAAATCGGCCTGGCGAGGGTCGCGGTTGGCACGCAGGCGCCCGAGCAGGCGGCGGGCGAATCCCTGCTTGATAGCCTGCATGACGACGGACGGATTGCCCCGGTCCGGTTCGCTCAACAGAAGATGGACGTGCTCGGGCATGACGACGTAGCCGACCACGACAAAATGGTAGCGCCGTCGAACCTGCTCAAGCACCTCAACGAACAGATCGCGGTTGGCTTCAATGGCGAACCAGGCACGGCGGTAATAGCAACTGGTGGTGATGAAGTGCAGGTGGCCTGCTCCGTAATAACGATGAAGTCCGGGCACGGGGAATTGTTATCACAGATCGGGATAGGCTGGCTGTGACGGATGAACATTGCGTGCCGCCTGGGCGAACGGATCGGGCTTGGCCGATGAGGGCTCGTGGAAGTGGTCCAGGCTCTACAGGAGCATGAAGGGAAATCTCCAGGCTACCGGCTGACGAAGCGCGCACCTTTCGAAAACCGCGAAAGGTGCGGCAGCCTCAGTTTTGGTGGTGCCAGCATAAAAAATCAAAGGTTGGCCAGCCGCCGGACTCGGTTTGTTCCACCTCCGGCCTCCCGGCACTGCCGTGCCGGGCTTTCACATGCCGCCGCTTCGCGGCTGGAATCGAGTTTATCCCACCGTCGTTGCGCGACATTGAGTTTCGTAACGGACTCAAAGCGCGACGAGTGGGGCAGCCTGCAACCCAGGATCGTTACTCTGGCGACATTAGTCCGCCGGTAATCATCGGGTAAAAGAGTTCTGGTGTTACGGGGTTTGACTTAGCAGGTAGAAGTCGGCTTCGCCGCCGGGACGGGAATAGACGATGGAGGAAAGGTCGCGGGAATAATCGAAGGCGTTGCCGTTGTAGTAGAGGCGAAAACTGAAAGGGAGTTTTAAAGCTACTTCGGGTTTGCCGACGAGTTGTCCGTCATGCCATTTTTGCCGGTAGAAGACCACCCCGCCTTGCTCCGCGACGCCATAGATAAACGATTTGAAGTCAGGGGCAAACCAGAGGCCATCGGTTACGACGCCGGGAAGTAAGGGGATGCATTTTTTATCGCGGATCGAGATCTCGTAGATGCCCGCCTTGTCGCCCCTGGAGCTAAAGCCAAGCAAGTAATTTCCGTCCGGGGAAGCGTCAATCGAGCTGGAGCAATCCAAGAGAAAAGGTTGGGGGTTGGAACCGTCTCCGTTGGCCTTCCAGACGGACACGCCGTGTTCGGTGGTGAGGGTGGAGAGGTACATGGCCTGTCCGTCGAACGACCAATTCATAAAACCGTCCAAGGCTTCCACCCTGGCTACTTCGTGAAGGCCACGGCCGTCGGTTCCGACGACGAATCCTTTGGCCTCTTTGCCGGAGTGATCGAAAAAACTTACTTTCGAGCCGTCACGGGTCCACTCTCCGGTGTCAAAATTTCCCGAGGCAGCGAGCCTGAGTTTGTTGCTGCCATCCAAGTCGGAGACCCAGACTTCGCTTTGATTCGGACCAAGAAACTTGAGGTACATCACGCGCTTGCCATCCGGTGAAATCGCGGGTTGGGAAGTGTTCTCGGCAACAATGTCCGACGACTGGCGGGATTGGGGATGATAGACGGTGAGAAAGCCCGATTGCTTTCCATTCACATAATAGATTCCCTTGCCTGCGGGGTCTGGCAGGGGAGAGTAATCGGGGCCGGGGCCGAAAGTTACCTGGGTCAAAGCTTGACTGGCCAGATCGAATTTCCAAAGATTGGTGAGGCCGTTGACCTCGCGGCTGAAGAGCAGGGACTTTCCGGGCTCCGCCCACACGACATCAGGTGACGTGGGTGACAACGATCCCAGTTCGGTTGCCTGGCGGCTGGTTATGTGCAAGCGATTGAGTTGAAACTCGCCCACATTGGAAGTTTTGGCCGAGAGGACCAGCAGGTTTTCTCCATCGGGATAAGGAAGAATCGCGACAGCCAGGCGAGAGGGACTGTCGAAGCTGAAAAGTTTCTCCTCGACCAGACCGGATTTTCCGGCGCGGAACACGGACTGGAGCGAATCCGTTTTGAGATAGTAGAGCCAATTGCCGTCCGGCGAAGTTGCCAGAAACTTACCTGGGACCATGCGGTGCGGAACTCCGCCCAGGGTGGGGACGGCCCAGATTTCATCGCGACCGAGGTTGCGCCGATAGTAGATTTCGGTGCCGTCGGCGGAAAAATTCTCAACGATCTTGTCGCCCTCATCGTGAGTCAGTTGGAGCGGCTCACCGCCGGAAGTGAGCATGAGAAAGACTTGTTCGATTCCGCCAGCGGCTGAACCTAACGCAATGGTGTGCCCGTCAGGCGAGAGCCGGGCTGAATTGATGAGCTTATTCCAGTGACTGATTTGCGTGATTTTGCCGGGTCCCGCAGGGGACTTAGCTGCCGAGCCTGTGCCGGCTCGTCCGCGGTAGAGCAGGAAGCCGAAGGCCGCCAGAACGATCACGGCGATAGCCAGCCCGAGGGCTAGCGCCGTCTTGTGGCGGGAGGCGAGACCGGCTATTTGCTGCGAGTCGCTGATGGAATTGGTGATTGAACTTTGCACACGCGCGATATGGCCGGAGGTGAGTGAAGCGGGCGATGTTTCGCCAGGGGGGGATGGTTCTGCGACTGCGTGGTGGCCGGAAATCGCCGTCGAGGCAGCGGTTCGGTTCGATTCCGTGTCGCGCTTCAAGCGTTTTAATTCGCTGCGCAAATCGGCGGCGCTTTGGTAGCGCAGGTCACGATCTTTTTCCAGCAGGCGATGGATAATGTCTTCCAGCTTCGGCGGGACATCAGGGTTCAACCGGATCGCGGAGGCGGGCGATCTATTCAGAATGGAGTCGAAGAGAACGCCGCTGGTCTCGCCACGGAACGGCAAGGCGCCGGTACTCATCTCATAGAGCACGGCGCCGAAAGAGAAAAGGTCAGTGCGCGCGTCCAGATCCTTGCCTCGAACCTGCTCCGGCGACATATAAGCGACGGTGCCCAGTGCTGTGCCGGGACTGGTGAGCTGCCTTTCGTCGAGCGTAGCCATAGCGGGGTCGGGCCCGGCCTGGCTGGCTGAGCTTGCTGCGGTCAATACCTTGGCAAGCCCGAAATCAAGAATCTTGGCGTGCTCGTGCCGGGTAATGAAGATGTTGGCGGGCTTGATGTCGCGGTGAATAATGCCCTGGCTGTGCGCGGCCTCCAGCCCTTCGGCGATTTCGATTGCCAGAGTCAGCAAGCTTTCCACATCCATGGGATGGCCGGCGATGCGATGTTTCAGCGTCACGCCGTCCAGAAATTCCATGGCAATGAACGACTGCTCACCGTGCTTGCCGATTTCGTAGATGGTGCANNGTGCAGATGTTGGGATGATTGAGAGCCGAAGCCGCACGTGCCTCGCGGCGGAAGCGCTCCAGTGCTTGTGGATCGCGCGACATTTCATCCGGCAAAAACTTGAGGGCCACGAAGCGGCCCAGGTCGGAGTCCTCAGCCTTGTAGACTACTCCCATGCCGCCGCCACCGAGCTTCTCAACGATGCGGTAGTGCGAGATGGTCTGGCCGATCATTTAGTCTGGTCGATCATTCGGGAAGATGGTTGGATTTCGAGTCGTCTCATCTTACGGGCGGTGCATCTTGCAGTCAACGAATGGCGGCTCTGGCGGGGAATAAACCGGGGACGGAGGGTGCGGGGACCCTCTTCCGCAGATTCGACCGAAGGGCGCGGTGATATCGTCATTCCTCAAAAGGCAACCAGGTGAAGACCACAAAGGAGGCGACGTGGAGTTTGTGATGTTTGAAGATGTGGACGGCATGGAAGTGTTTGTGAATCCCGAACAGGTGATTTGGGTCAGAGAGTATCCCGGCGAAGTTACGGTGATCAGCTGCGGGCATGAGGACAGATTTAAGGTACGGCTCAGTCCTGCTCAAGCCGTGGCGGCGTTGGGCAAGGCAGTTCGTTAAGCCGGGAGGTGTGTTTTCGGGAGAACTCGCTCTGGCCCGGCGGCTTTACAGAGTGCTGAAA
>PKVW01000066.1:806-18472 GCA_003131585.1 Acidobacteriaceae bacterium | reverse complement strand
GATCTTCATCGGCCAGCTGAAACGCGGCTGGCGCGGACTGATCGTGGCTGGCTCCTGCTTCCTGCTTCCGGCTGCGATCATCGTTTCGCTGATTGCCTGGGCCTACGTGCGCTATGGCGCGCTGCCGCAGGTGGCGGGCATGCTGTATGCGATCAAGCCGGTCGTGGTCGCCATCGTGATTCAGGCGCTGTGGAAGCTGTCGAAAACCGGAGTGCGGACGAAATTTCTTGCGGCCATTGCAGCCCTCGCGGTCGTGCTCAATCTTTTCGGATTCGGCCCGATCGTGGTGCTTCTCATCGCCGGGACGATCTNNCCGCGGCGCTGCCCTTCACCTTATGGCGGCTGTTTCTGTCGTTTCTGAAGATCGGGTCGGTGATTTTTGGCAGCGGCTATGTGCTGCTCGCGTTTCTGCAGTCGGAGTTCGTCGAGCGCTTGCACTGGCTCACCGAGAAGCAGTTGATCGACGCGGTCGCGGTCGGACAGTTCACACCCGGCCCCGTTTTCACCACCGCAACTTTCATTGGCTACATCCTGGGAGGTTGGTTGGGCGCAATCGTGGCCACGGTTGGCATCTTCTTGCCGGGCTTTTTGTTGGTGGCGGCGAGCGGCCCGCTGCTCCCGCGGATTCGCCGGTCGCCGGCAATCTCCGCCGCGCTCGACGGCGTGGTTGCCGGTTCGCTCGCTCTCATGGCCGTGGTGACCTGGCAACTGGGGAAGGCTGCGATTATGGATCGGATGACGATCGCCATCTTTGTGGTGAGCGTAGTCGCGCTGCTGCGTTTCCGCGTGAACTCGGTGTGGCTGATCGGCGCCGCCGCCGTCGGAGGCTGGGTTCTGCAGGCGGTGCGCTAGCAGGCAGCGTGAGAACCCGTGCGGAGATGGGCTTGCGGTTTTTTTCATCCTTTATGAAGGAGAGGTTAAAATAGGTAATTCCGCCCTGTTTGCCAGGGGCACTGTGGTGACAGTCGGGCTGGTGTTGCACCAACGGCGCGTTTCATGAGGATCGTCAGGGGGTCGCTAAAAGCAGGTCCTTCGCTTCGCTCAGGATGACAAATCATAATAGGATGACAAAACCGGAGGCGGCGGGAATCGATTCGTGGAACCTGTGAACAGTCTCGATGGAGGATCGGTGCGGACTTCGTCTGACGCCGTCGCTTCGCCGCCTCGGCGTTCGCGGCCCTCCTCGCCCGTGTACTGGCGGGTGGAGGGCAGTCTGCTGGAGCTGACCACGGTTCGTCCGATTGCCTTTTTTACCTGGAACAGCCAAACGTATATCGCGCGGGCGGCACGCCGCAGCCTGGTGCTGCTAATGGCGTTGCTGCGTCCATTTTTGTACGCCGCGAACCGCATCGCCGCGACTCGCATTGTGCACGCCGTGCTGCGCGGCATTACGCGCGACCGGCTCGATCTGCTGGGCGAAGAAGAATTCGAATACAAGCTGAAGCCGCTGCTGAAAGAAGAAGGCATGCGGCACCTGAAAGCGCTGCAGGCGACGGGCGTGGATGTGGTGCTGGTGAGCCAGGGCCTGGAGCATGTGATGCGTCCGCTGGCGCGCCATTTGGGAGTGCGGTGGATGATTGCGAACCGCCTCGATTTCCGCGATGGAGTTGCCACCGGACGGCTGCTGAGTCCGGTGATCCGGCCGCGGGGAATATTTGCGCGGATTCGGGAAGCGGGTCCCGACGGGCAGCAGAGTCCGGCGCGATGGGTACGGGCTTTAGGGTTGCGCGGTCCGAAGGCGCTGGCCTCGGCGATTGTGCCGACGGTGCGGGTCGAGGCGCCGCGAGTTCGCCCAATTGTGTATTTCGACGAAAAGCGGTATCCCGCGCCGTTTTCGGTGCGCAAGGCGCTGGGCGGAAAGCGCGTGCTGCTGATCGGCGTCACCGGATTTATCGGCAAGGTCTGGCTGGCGAATACGCTGATGGATCTACCCGAAATCGGGAAACTCTATCTGCTGATCCGGCGGCAGAAGTCGAGTCCGGCGCAGAAGCGCTTCGAGAAGATGATGGAAGAGTCGCCGGTTTTCGATCCTTTGTTTGAGAGATACGGCGACCGGCTGGGCGCTCTGCTCGCGGAAAAGATTGAGGTGGTGGAGGGCGATGTTTCGCAGCCCGGCGTGGGCCTGGATTCCGAGACGGCAGTGCGTCTGCGCAAGGATCTGGATCTGATTATCAACAGCTCGGGCTTGACCGATTTCAATCCCGATCTGCGGGACGCCTTGGCGGTGAATGTGGATTCGACGTATCACCTGATCCAATTCATTCGCGAGTCGGATCACGCGGCATTGCTGCATCTTTCGACTTGCTATGTCGCGGGACAGCGCGATGGGCGGGTGAGTGAGCGGGTGCGTCCGAATTACACGCCGACGCACATGCAGGACTTCGACGCGGAAAAAGAGTGGTATCGCCTGCACGATCTGGTGGAGTCGGCGGAAGCGCGGGCGGAAGGGCCGGAAGTCACCGAAGAACTGAAGAAGCAGGCGCTGGGGAAAGAGCACGCGGCGAAAGGGCTGAGCGGGCAGGCGCTGGAAATCCAGGTGCGCAAAAATCGGGTGCGCTGGCTGAAAAATTATCTGACGGAAGAGGCCACCCGGCGCGCGAAGGAGTTGGGCTGGCCGAACACTTACACGTTTACGAAGAGCCTGGCCGAATCGCTGATCGCGAAACACGGCGCTGGGCTGCCGATTGCGATTGTGCGTCCGTCCATTGTTGAGACTTCGGTCGCAAAGCCGTTCCGCGGGTGGAATGAGGGCATCAATACTTCGGCGTCGTTGTCGTATCTGCTGGGCACCGCGTTCCGGCAATTGCCCTCGAACGAGTGCAAGCGGCTCGATATTATTCCAGTGGACGCGGTGTGCGCCGGGATGACCCTGATCGGCGCGGCATTGGTGGAGAGGCGGCACGATCCGATGTATCAACTGGCGACGTCGGTCACGAATCCCTGTGACATGGGGCGCTCGATTGAGTTGACCAGCCTGGGCCACCGGCGCCACTACCGGGCGCAAGAAGGTCTGGAATACTGGCTGCGTCTGCGCATGGATGCGATTCCAGTCTCGAAACAGCGTTATAACCGCATGTCGGCGCCGGCGCAGAAGGCGATCGTGAAGTCGATTCAGCGGATTATGTCGCCGCTGCCGTTGAAGAAGACGCCGCTGGTAAAGACGGAGAGAAATCTGGAGCGGCTGGAGAAATTGATCGAGTTGTTTGAACCGTTCATTTTGTTTAACGATCACGATTTCGCGGCGGATAACGTGGAGAAACTATCGCACGCGCTGGTGGAGGACGAACGGGAGGAGTTTGGGTACAAGGCGCGCTTGCTGGACTGGTGGGACTACTGGATCAATGTGCATATTCCGGCGCTGCGGCGGTGGACTTATCCGTTGATTGAGGGCAGGCCGCTGGAGGCGCGTGCGGCGCGGAGTTTGCAGAATGGGGAGACGGTGAAGACGGGGACGTGAGGGGCTGACTGACGCGGATGTTGAGAGGTAAGGATCTTTCGACTGCGCATGCCGATTCGCTTCACTCTTCGGCATGCTCCGCTCAAGATGACAGGAAATGGGAACTGGTGAATGGCGATATTTCTGACGGGATCGACAGGATACATCGGGGCGCATGTGGCGGCGAATCTGCTGCGCGATCACGGCGCGGCGCTGAACGTGCTGGTGCGGGCGCGGGATGTCGGCGAGGCGGAAGCGCGGCTGTGGCAGGCGTTGCAATTGCATCTGGAGTTCCCGCAATTTTATGAGTACATCCAGACGCGGGTGCGCGTGTTCCGCGGAGACTTGACCGAGCCTGGGTTCGGGTTGGCGCGCGACGAATACGACCGGCTGGTGCATACGACGGATTCGGTGATTCACTGCGCAGCGTCGCTGAACCGGAAATCGGAGAAGAGCTGCCTGAATGTGAATCTGCGGGGCACGCTGGAGGTGCTGACGTTGGCGCGGCATGCCGAGCATTATCACGGGTTGAGGCGATTCAGCCAGGTGAGCACGGTGGCGGTGGCGGGGAAGCGGCAGAATGAGGTGGTGAGCGAGGACCGGTCGATCGACTGGGAACGGTCGGATTACGATCCGTATGCGAGAACGAAGAAATTCTGCGAGCACATGATGCGGGTGTTGCTGCCGGAAACGCCGAAGACGGTTTTCCGGCCAAGCATTGTGCTCGGCGACAGCCGTTATGCCGAGACCACGCAATTCGACATGGTGAAAGCGTTCGTGTTTCTGGCCGGGCTTCCGATGCTGCCGTTTCGTCCAACCGACCGGATCGACATTGTGAATGTGGATTTTGTGGCAGAGGCGATTTCGACGCTGCATCAAAAGGAGCGCCCGGAGCACGACACTTATCATCTTTCCTCGGGGGTCGGCTCCCAGACTTTTCGTGAGATTACGAAGGCGCTGGCCGCGGCACAGAACAAGCGCGCACCCATGTTCGTGCCGATGGTGGAGCGGCCGTTCGCGGGATCGGTGAATTTTCTGGCGAACCGCAAGGGAGCGGTTGGAAAAGGCGCATCGCTGATGAAAGTGTTCATGCCGTATCTGGTATGGAACACCGTCTTCGAGAACACGCGGGTGACGGCGGAGCTGGGGAAGAAGCCGGTACCGTTTTCCGAGTATTGTTATCCGCTGTTGAAGTTCAGTAGCGAGAATGATTTCGCGTACCGGTACCAGCCGTGGCCGGCGGCGGCGGGGGGGACGGCCGCATGATGGACTTCCTATTAGAAGCGTGGGTGAGCGGCTCGATTGAGCGGGCCAAGGCGGGATGGATGCTGGGCGAGGGCAAGCGCTGGAAGCCGGGCGAGAAGTTGAAGCTGTTGTTTGCGGGCTACAACGGCACGCGCAATATGGGGTCGGATGTGCGGGTGGAAGAGATGCTGCGGCAGATGCGGCGCATTTTGGGCGCGGAGCGGGTGGAGTTCAGCGTGATGAGCCAAAACTTCGAGTTCTCGCGCGGATATTTCGAGAGTACAAAGCAGGTGCATCTGCCGGATATTTTTCCGCCGTTTCTGGCGAATGAAGTGCCGCAGCATGATGGAGTGGTGGCATGTGAAGGGTCGATGTTCAAGAGTAAGTTCGCCAATGCCCTGACCACGATGATGATTGGGTCGCTGGGAATTGCGGCGGCGCAGAACAAGCTGTCCGTGGGATATGGCGCGGAAGCCGGGCACATGGATCCGATGCTGGCGAAGATGTGCGGGCGGTATTGCAGGAAATCTTTCGTGATTACGCGGAATGAAGAATCGCGGGGCGTATTGCGCGAGTTGGGTGTGCCGACGGAATTGGGAACCGATACGGCATGGACGTTTGAACCGCGCCCGCCCGAGTACGGGCAAAGCGTGCTGAGGAAAGTGGGGTGGGACGGGCGGGCGCCAGTGCTGGTGGTGTGTCCGATTAATCCGTTTGAATGGCCGGTGAAGGCGTCGGTGGCGAAGTATGCGGCGCATAGTTTGACGGGCGCATACAAAGACAGCCATTACCGCACGGTGTATTTTCACAATTCGGGGCCGGCGGCGGAGCAGGCGTATCAAAAGTATTGGATGGCGATTGCGAATGCGGTGGAGGCGTTCCGCAAGAAGAAGAATGTTTTCGTGATACTGGCGGCGACGGAGAGGCTGGATGCGCGTCCGGCGAACCGGATAGCGGAGAAGCTGGGCGGCGTGCCCGTGCTGACGTCGGACGAGTACAACATGTACGAACTGGTGAGCATTCTGCGGGCGTGCCACATGATGGCGTCGTCGAGGTATCACGGGATTGTGACGTCGATGCCAGCGCTGGTGCCATCGGCGGGAATCACGATGGACGAACGCATCCGGAATTTGATGCGGGAGCGGGGACATCAGGATTTGCTGATGACGGTGGACGATCCGGAGCTTGAGGGGAAGTTGCTGGCGGCTCTCGAGAAACTCAGTTGTGAGGGAGAGGCGATTGCGACCGGGATTGCGCAGACGGTGGTGAGGAATTTGAAGGTGATGGCGCGCATGGGTGTGTATTTTGAAGAGGAAGTGCAGAGAAGGTATCCGGAGTTTGAGACGCGTCGGGGAGAGTGGGGCTGGGAGGATTATTTGCCGCCGATGGGCAAAGGGCTGCGGGAGTTGGTGGCGGCTTACAACTAGAATTTGAGGACTTCTTCAGTCAGCGCGGTCTTGCAATCCATATTTTGAGCACACTCACTCCATTTGTCGGAGAGATTTTTTCGCAACTGCGAGCGGCTGCCGATACGCGGATCCTTGCCGAGATTCGCGAGGGGCAAGTCACGGGCGTGACCGGCGGCGAATTGCTCGAACTGATCCGAAAGGCGAGGACTTTTATCGCTTCGAAGGGGCTGAAGAAGGGCGACCGGTGCGGGTTGCTGGCAGCGAACAGCATTCGCTGGGTGGCGATGGATCTGGCTATCATGGCCGAAGGGCTGATCGTGGTACCGCTGTATTCGCGGCAGGCGCCGGCGGAGTTGGTGGCGATGATGAAAGACTGCACGCCGTCGCTGCTGTGTTGTGGAGACGCGGCGTTGCGGGATGGGATCGCGCAGAGTTGGACGGAGGCTCCGCCGCAGGTTTTGTTTGACGAGATTTTTGCGGGAGTGGACGGAGTGCAGTTGGAGCGGCCGCAGGTGGGGAAAGACGATCCGGTAACCATTGTCTATACGTCCGGGACTTCGGGCGAAGCCAAGGGCGTAGTGCTGACGGCGGCGAATGTGGGATTCATGCTGGACCAGACAGCGGAGCGACTGGGCGAGCTGATGTCGGGTTCGTCGTCCGGTGGGGCGGGGCAGGACCGCATCTTCCATTATTTGCCATTCACGTTTGCGGCATCGTGGATTGCGTTGCTGACATTTCTGAAGCGGCGGAGCCTGGTCACGATTAACATGGATCTGGCGAAGATCGCGAATGACATGAGGGCGGTGGCTCCGGATTATTTTCTGAATGTGCCGCAGTTGCTGGAGCGCATGCGGCGGGCGGTGGATGAACAACTGTGGCAGACAGGTGGAGTGGCGCAGGCGATCTATGCGCGGGCGAAAGCCGCGTGGGTGCGGCGGCAGGAGAAGCAGCCGAGAGCGGGCGACGCGATGTGGCTGGGGCTGGCGAACCGGCTGGTATTTCCCGCGATCCGGAAGAAGATGATCGGGAGAAATCTGAAGGCGCTGATTTGCGGGTCGGCGCCGCTGAGTGCCGAGACGCAGCTCTATTTCATGATGCTGGGAATTCGCGTGCTGCAGGTTTATGGGCTGACGGAGACGACGGCGATTTGCACGATGGACGATCCGAACCGGGTCGAGGTAGGGCGCGTGGGTCCGCCGATCCCGGGCATGGAGATGAAGTTGGGGGAGCATAACGAGATAGTCGTGCGCGGTCCGAATGTTTTTCCGGGTTACTGGAACCGGCCGGAGCAAACGGCGGAGGCGCTGCGCGAGGGATGGTTTCATACCGGCGATCAGGGCGAAGTGAACGCGGCGGGGAACTGGCGGATTACCGGGCGGATCAAGAACCTGATTGTGCTGGGATCGGGGCACAAGATCTCGCCGGAGGCGATCGAGAGTGCGATTGCGAAGAGTTTGCCTGGAGCCCAGCAGGTGGTGGTGGTGGGGAACGGGCACGGATATTTATCGGCGATCGTAACCGGGAGCGTGACGCCGGAGCATGTGCAATCCGCGCTGGATGCGGTGAATCCGGAGTTGCCGCATTACAAGCAGGTGCGGACGTTTTGTGTGCGCGGAGAACCGTTCTCGATGGAAAGCGGCACGTTGACGGTGAATGGGAAGCTCAAGCGGGACGCGATCGCGGCGCGGATGAAACATGAGATCGAGGAGATGTACCGGGTGAAGCAGGCGGTGTAGTGTGGGCAGAGTCTGAAACAGGTTGGAACCCATGAAGGACACTAGGGTGCGCGAAGGACAGTCCGCGGCGAAACTGGGGAGCCAGTGCCGCGGGAGTGCTCTCTCTTGGACTGTTATCGACGGCGTGATCGAGCTGGCGCTGCATCGGGAGCCTTGCAACGAGCTGGGCTCCGAGTCACTCGAGGAGTTCGAGAAATTCGCCGCGGCTTTGGAGAATATGCAGGCGGCGGCGCATGCGCTCATCGTTTATAGCGAGTTGAAGCCAGGATTTTGCGCGGGGGCGGATTTGCGCGAACTGTATCATCGGTCGCAGGCGATGACGAAGGCTGACGCCGCGAAGGGCGTGCGGAATTTTCTGGAGCGGATTCACCGGGTATTGAATCTGATCGATGCCGCGCCTTTGACCACGATTGCGGCGGTGCATGGAGTGACCTTCGGTGGAGGATTCGAGCTGGCGCTGGCGTGTGATCTGATTATCGCGGACAAGATGGCGCGGTTCTGTTTTCCGGAGTTGAGGCTGGGGTTGATCCCGGGGTTTGGCGGGATTCCGCGTCTGAAGCGGGATTTGGGCAATGCTGTGGTGCGGGACCTGTTGCTGACGGGACGCAGCTTTAATGCGACCAAGGCGCAGCAGATCGGACTGGTGAGCCAGGTGGTGGGCGAAGGCGAGGCGTTGCGCGCGGCGCGGGCCACGGCGGCGCAGATGAGGAAGTTCGACCGCGCGACGGCTGCGGCGGCGAAGAACTTTATCAAGCCGGTTCCGCATGAGGAGTTGCGGCGGGAGATCGATATTTTCTGTGAACTGTTTGCGCGTCCGGCGGTCCAGGCTGGATTGCGGAGGTTTGTGGAGAGTACGGATGCGCAGCCTTATCTGCCATAGGATCGGTGCCGAGTACAGAGCGGCGAGTGAAGAAGAGCAGATTCCCCACGGCTGGAAGCCGTTCGGAATGACAAGACTGGATTAGAGCTGATCTCGATGACGACCGCTGAACAGACGCTCGATGAAATATTGAGTCTTGCCGCGGCGCACTTTAAGGTGCCGCGCGAGAAGCTTTCTCCCGATGACGACTTCTTCAAGACGCTGGGGCTTGACAGCTTGCAGACGCTCGATCTCCTGACCAAGCTGGAGAATCATTTTCGAGTGGAACTGCCGGATTACGAGTTGCAGGGAGTTTCCGACTTTCGCACGCTGGCGGGGAAGATTCAGGCGCGACTCTAGCACACCAATTGTTGATCGCTGATTTTTGATTGATGATTGTAGCCGTGTCTTGTGTGCAGGTTGTTAATCAACAATCAGCAATCTACAATCAGCAATTCCTCTATGCTCGATCTCCAAAAATATAGCTGCCTGGGCGCGGCATTGCGCGATGCGCTGGAGCGCTTTGCCGGCGAAACCTGCCTGATTGAGGCGGACCGCGAGCGGGAGAAGACGCGGCTTACCTACTCCGATTTCAAGGAAATCAGCATGCCTTTGGCGCGGGCGCTGGAGGATGCGGACTTCGATGCGGGCGATCGCGCAGCCATCCTCATGACGAATCAGTCCAAGTGGCTGATTTCGGCGTATGCAATTTTCTACAGCGGTGGCGTGCTGGTGCCTCTGGATTACAAACTGACGGCGGCGGAGCAATTGCAACTGCTGGAGCACTCGAAGACGAAGGTGCTGGCGGTGGAGTATTACCTCTGGCAGGCGATCATGCAAGCGCCTGAATTTCACAACATCAAGATAAAGCTCGTGCTGGTGACGGAGGCTCCGCTGGGAGCGGACTTAGCGGGGGGATTCCGCTGGGAAGACTTCAAGCGCAAGGGCGCGCCGGATTTTGCGATGCGGCAACGGGAAGACGTGGCGTGCATTGTGTATTCGTCGGGCACGGGCGGGCGGCCGAAGGGTTGCGTGCTGACCCATGAGAATTATCTGGAGCAGTGCCGGGCGTTGACGGCATGGTATCCATTCTGGCCAGGGGTGCGGTATTTGAGCATTCTGCCGACAAATCACGCCATCGATTTCATGGTGGGATTCATCGGGCCGTTCGTGTGTGGAGCGTGCGTGGTGCATTTGCGGACGCTGCGTCCGGAATTTGTGCGGGACGCGTTTGTGCGCTACCGGATCACCTACGTGGCGCTGGTGCCGATGATCGTGAAAAACCTGGAACGCGGGCTGCGCGCGAAGTTCGACGAACTGCCGTGGTGGAAGCGGGCGACTCTGAATCCAATGATTGGGCTCAACAAGATAATGACGCGGCGGAGACCGCGGGTGAAGTTGAGCCGGATGCTGCTGCCGGGAGTGCATCGGGCATTTGGCGGGGATCTGCTGGCGCTGATTACGGGTGGGGCTTTCATGGAGCCTTCGACGATGCAGTTTTTTTATGATCTGGGCATTCCCGTGGTGAACGGCTATGGGCTCACGGAGGCGGGAACGTCGCTGACCTTGAACGATCTGAAACCGTTTCGCGCGGATACGGTGGGTAAACCGCTGCCGGGCGTGGAACTGCGTGTGCTAAGTCCGAATGAGGAAGGGATTGGGGAAGTTGCGGCCCGGAGCAAGACGGTGATGTCGCATTATCTGGACGATGCGGCGCTGACGCTGGAAACGATTGTCGATGGATGGCTTTTGACGGGCGACCTGGGGCGCTTCGACAAGAGCGGGCACCTGCAGCTTTTCGGGCGAAAGAAGAACATGATCGTCACGGAGGGCGGAAAGAACATTTATCCCGAGGATATTGAGACGGTTTTCGACGGACTGGCGGTGAAAGAGTACTGTGTGTTCGCGGCGAACTATGTGTGGCCCGAGAAAGCGCTGGGGCGGGAGATGCTGGTGATGGCGCTGCGGCTGGAGCAGACTCAGCGGTTCGATAGCACGCTGCTGGCAGAGATCGCGAGCCGCAACCGGCGGTTGCCGGACTTCAAACGTGTGGGCGGATATGTGATCTGGGAGAAAGATTTCCCGCGGACGGCGTCGATGAAGATCAAACGGCAGACGCTGGCGGAGGAGATCGGAAAAACAGTGGGGCGGGGAGCGGTGGTGGGGCTGTGAGTGGGAGGGAATCGTATCTCGCCATTGTGAATCCTGCGGCGGGAGGCGGGCGCACCCGCAAGATGCTGGGTGCGGCATTGCAGCGGCTGCGGGCGGGCGGGGTTGCGGTTGACGTGGCCGAGACGCAGCGTGTTGGGGACGCTACGCGGATCGCGCGCGAAACTTATGGGGGCGGCCGGCGCAAGTTCATTGCCGTAGGCGGCGACGGGACTTCGTATGAAGTGGTGAACGGCCTTTTTCCGGAGGCCAGTGCGGGCGAGCGGCCGACGCTGGGGTTCTTACCGCTGGGAACGGGAAATTCTTTTCTGCGCGATTTCAGCGACCGCGGAATGGAGCACGCGATTGAGTCTCTTATTGCGCAGCGAATGCAGGCTTGCGATGTACTGCGGTTGCGCCACCGCGGCGGGGCGATCCACTATATTAATCTGCTGAGTGTGGGGTTTCCCGCCGACGTGGCGACATTGCGGGCGCGGCGTTTCAGCGGCCAGGGAGAGCTGGGATATATCCTTTCGATTTTCCTGGGGCTGGCGCGCTTGCAGAGGCGGCCATTCCCGGTGCGGGTGGACGGGGAAACGGAATTTGACCGGCGACGCTGCTTATTTCTCACCTTCAACAACAGTAAGTTTACCGGCGGGACGATGATGATTGCGCCGAAGGCGGAGGTAAATAGCGGCCTGATTGAATACGTCCGCTGGGGCGCAATCGGGCGGCTGGGGCTGGTGCGGAACTTGCCTCGGCTTTATGACGGCACGCATATTGAGCATCCGTTGGCGGAACGAAAAGCGGTGAAGCGGGTGGAATTCGATTTGGACGGGCCGGTGGATGTGATGGTGGATGGTGAAGTGCTGACGCTGCACTGCGACGAGTTGGATGTGCTACCGGGGGCGTTCGACGTGGTAGCGTGAGCCCATGATATAAAAAGTGAAACATGCTGGAAGGGAATCATGTCTGAAGAGCGGCGGATGCGGCAGCGGGGGCGGGTGGGGGAGCCGGAAGCGAATCCGCGCTCGCGGAAGATGCTGATCTGGGGCGGGATTGTTGTATTGCTGATAGGGGTATACGTCGCGCGCTGGTACTACATGAACCACCGTTATGACGGGTTCGCGACGTGTCTGGCCGCGAAGCAGACGAAGATGTATGGGCTGTATTGGTGTCCGCACTGCGCCGAGCAGAAGGAAATGTTTGGGAAAGCGTTTCAGTACGTGCCCTACGTGGAATGTGCGATCAAGGGGTCGCGTGAATTGATGCCGGAATGTAAAGCGGCCGGGGTAAAGTTATTTCCGAGCTGGCAGTTTGGGGCGAATCCGCCGAAAGAAGGGGTTTTCCCACTGAACGAGTTGAGCGATAAGACTGGGTGCAGTTTGCCGTGAGTGCCACTGGAAAGCCAGCGACTGGGGCAAACGCAATTCTTGCGAAAGGCAATCGAGCCCTGTTTTTGGCGATCGCGGTTTTGGCGTTGGCGGGAGTGGCAGTGTCGACAGTTTCGCTGCAGCGGCACTATGCGAAGTCGGCTTCGCAGTTCTGTGATTTTGGGGAGAGATTCAATTGCGACATCGTCAACCGGAGTGAGTATTCGACCGTGATGGGAATTCCGGTGGCGGGGATGGGTATCGTTGGCTATGGGGTGCTGCTGACGCTGGCGACGGTTTACCGCTCGCGGGCGGAGACGCCGCTGCGCTTGTTGGCGGCGGCGGCGGCGGGATTGGGGTTCGCGCTATATCTGACGTATGTAGAGGGGCGCGTACTGGAGACTTGGTGCATTCTGTGCTTGAGTTCGCTGGGGCTGATTGCGGGGATCACGATGCTGGCGGCCGTTGTGAAGGCGAGGGCGTATGGGGTGATGAGCGGTTAACCTCGGGGCTGAAAGCCCACATTTCCAAAAATGCGCCTTCGGCGCGGCTGAAGCCGCGCCCTTTCAAAGCCGATTTTATAGAGAAACTTCTGACGCTGGTCACTCACCGGCTATCTAACGAAATACCCTTCTGATGGGAAAAATCCAGAAGATAAAGAATGGCGCCGGAGCGGTTTCTGAGGGCGTCCGCGCCAGCGGAGTGGCCGGAGATCTGCGGCTGCATGAGTTTCGGAGCCGCATCTTCCGGAATACGCGTTTCTTGCGGGTGTGGCTGCCTCCGGGATATAACGACGCGGAGAATGAAGGCCAGCACTATCCGGTGCTCTATTTGAATGACGGGCAGAATCTGTTTGAGGCGGCGACGTCTTTCACCGGGATCGAGTGGCAAGTGGACGAGACGGCGGAGCGGTTGATCCGCGAAGGCGCGGTGCCGCCGATGATTATTGTGGGCATGGATAACGCGACCAGAGATCGGATTCGCGAGTACATGCCGCATCGGTCAATGCATCCGATGATGCTGCGGGTGCAGGGGCGGTATTACCCGGATTTTCTGATGAAGGAAGTGATGCCGTTTGTGGAGCGCAATTACCGCGTTGCGACAGGGCCGGAAAATACCGGGCTGGGCGGATCGTCGCTGGGGGCGCTGATTGCGCTGTACACGGCGATGGCGCGGCCGGGAGCGATTGGGCGGTTGCTGCTGGAGAGCCCGTCGCTGTGGGCGGCGGGCCGGCAGCTTATCCGGGATAGCCGGGAGGTGAGGATTTGGCCGGAGCGAATATTTCTGGCAGCCGGAACTGCCGAAGCCGGAAGCGCGGAGCGGAGCCGGACGGTGGTGGATGATGTGCGGGAATTGGCCGCCATCCTGCGGCGAGCGGTGCTGAGTGAGAAGCGCTTGCGGCTGGTGATAAAAGATGGAGCCGGACACGACGAGTCGGCGTGGGCGGAGCGATTTCCTGAGGCGCTGCAGTTTTTGTTCGCGCGATAGGCTCGGCCGGTATGAGACGTGACGGGAGGAGGTCGGCACCGTTGACCACATCGAAGGTTCCACGAAGACTTGCTGTAATAGGGATAGCGATAGGTTTTATCTGCATGGCGTTGTATTGGTCCGACTACAAATACAATTTCTTCCATCTTCCTACGTCGGCAGAGGCGGAGACCATGGGCAACTACTCAGCGCCTCCGCTGTATCGGTTCCTGGAGGACGTGATGTTCGCCCTGTGTCCTGGCTTGTTTCTTCAGGTGCTCACGATGGACACAGGAGATGCGGTAGGCGCCTTCATGTGGGTGTTGGCTGCACTGCTGAACGGCCCAATCTACTATTGCCTCGGGCTCATCATTGTCGCGGTAATGAAACGGGTCAGCGGGTCACGGAGCATTCCCAGCCAGAACTGATTTCCTGCCAAGGTTCCAGATCCCATATAAAAGAGCGGCCATCACGGGGACGGAAAGCTGGAGGTGCGTCCAGCGGGCAAGCGGGCCGAGCAGCGGAAGTACGAACGCTAGATAGAGGAGGAGTTTAAAGTGGCGCGTGGCGGGGTGGTTGGGCTGGCTCGCGATCCATTCGGAGAGTAGCAGGAATGCGGGCGCGAGGATGACGAGATCGTAGACCGTGAGGTGCGGGGCGAGGAGGACGGTGGCGAGCAGCAGCGCGGAATAGCGCAGGGACAGCGGGAGCCGGCTTCGCCAGCAGGCGATGGTCGACGCGGATACGAGGAGGGCAGTGATCAGGTAGAGGGCGAGAGAGGCTGAGGGCCAGGGGACCAGCATGCTCCAAAAGGTGCGGAGGGAGTGGGTCTGGTAGAGTCTGGGCTCGAGCAGCGGAAGCACGCGGGATATGTCGAGTAGCGTACGCATCCAGGCGCGAAGCGGGCCGGGACCGTAGTAGAACCAGGCCGCAGTCAACTGGGCGGCGGCTGAGATGAGTGCGCCGGCGATCACTTTCCAGTTCAGGGTGACCAGGAAGACGATGGCAGCGGCCAAGGCTAGTTGGGGCTTGAAGATAAGACATCCGAGAGCCAGGCCTGCCAGGAATTCGCGCTTGGCACACAGGGCGAGGAACGCGAGGGTGAAACAGGCGAGGGCGAGCGCGGAGGTTTGTCCCCAGGCGATGAGATGCCAGAAAGCGGGGAAGGCAAGAGCAAGAATCAGGATGGTGAATCTGTGGTTGCGCAGGTTGGGGCAGGCCCGCCAGACGGCGTAGCAGCACAGGCCGTAAATGAATGCACTCATGGCGAGCCAGAGCATCAATGCGCAGGGATAAGAAAGACGAGCAAAGTACGCGAAGAAGATTGAAACTTGAGGCGGATAAAGAGGCAGATAGTGGACGCCGGTGGCGGCCGGGACGCGTTGCGCCGAGAGCCTGGATTGCGCTTCCAAGTTGTAGAGATCGGCGCCGCGGTGAGCGAGGGCGAGTGAGCCAAGAGCGTAGAAATGCAGGAAGTCAGTGCCTTTGAGGTTGCCGGCGCGATCCAGGAGGCCGGGCGTGGCCATGTTCCAGGTGTAGACAGACCAGAGGCAGAGAGCAAAGATCAGCCCGTGTGCGCGCAGGCGTTTGGCAGTCAGCCACGAACTCGTCTCGAGGGCATGCGTCATGAGGAAACCGGAATAAATTTCGCTGCACTTGTATAAGTTCGAGAAATGTCAGTCGGAATAGGGGACGGCCTGAGGCGCCAGAGCGTCAGGCTCTACCATCCACACGCTCCGGCCACGAAAATAGTGCAGTAATTCCTGATTGCGGTCCCTACCCATATCGCGTGCCCAAACCACCTTGGCGGCGTCGATATCGGCTTCGTTGTAGACCCACTCGCGGGCAGGGTCGTGGGATGATCCGTACCGCACGATCACGAGCTGAGGTCTGGCCCGCTCATTCAGGTGGCGAAGAATGGCCGATCTTTGCAGGTCACCGCGCGGCCAGGCAGGCTCGATGCTCACATGGGCGCTCACTGCCACCACTCGCAGGAAAATCATACCGCATGCCAGAACGGGGATCGCGCGAACCATGGCCCTTCCTAGCGGACGGTGAGCCGGAGACCAATGCCAGAGATGACGCATGCCTTGCACCAGCACCAGGTATAGAGCACCCGTTGCCGGAGAAAAATAGTGAGGCATAGTCCAAGTCTCGATAGCCAAGGCCGCGGACGTGGCGGCGCATATCAGAAGTGGCAACCGCATTTTCTTCTGACGCACTACGCGGGCAAATGCCAGGAATGGCACGGTCAGGAGCGGGCCAAGATAGAACTGCCACCATGTAAAGAACTTCACCGCGCTGCGATGCAAATATCCGGGAAAGGTGCGGTTTCTCTTAAACACATTGAGTTCCCACTGATAGAAATCGCGCATGACCTCGTGGCGAGGTGGAGATTCGGAGTGGGGCGTTTGCCAGAGGAAGAGCGGGGCCCCGCCGTAGGTGACATTGTTCACCTGATAGGTCATGCGGAACGGGTTGCCGGTTACGCGGTAGTAGTAATAGCCGGCGGCGGCGCCGGCCAGCAGCAAGGTAAAGAAGATTGGCATAACAACTCGCGGCACGGACCGAACAAGCGCCGGCCGATTTCTCCCTGAAAACCAGAAAAGCATGGCAAGAGCTATCGGGATGGAGGAGCACAAGCCTTCATACGGCCGGCTGTTCGCGAGGATCGCGAGGCCCAACGACATCAGTAAAGCATCGCGGATCCGCAGATGCTTGCGCAGGCGCGGCCACGCCCCCAGGACCAACGCTCCGCCAAAAGCGGCAATCGAAGCGCACCAATAGGTATTCATCCAATAGCTGAGGAGGCCGAGGCGAAGCACGGCCAGCGCGGCTCCCAGCAAGGCCCATGACGGAGGCAGCCAACCTTGCAGCATCCAGCACAACGCGGAGCACATGAGAGCGGTCGCCAGAACTTGGCCAATCCACGGATGACCCAGGAGTTGTCCGGCGGCAAGTACCAGCCCCTGGGCGGGAGGATACATCGACATATAAGTGGGCTGCTGAATGATGTGGAAACTCTCGAAGTGGATCCACATGGGATGAGTGGGATTAGTGAGTTTGCCGTGAGCGAATGTGTCGGCCGCGAGCAGATAACTGAACTCGTCGTGAAAGCGAGGCTGGGGAATGCCGAGGACCGGGATGAGCGCGACGCGGATGGCGATGACGCTGAAACCCACCAGCAGCACGGCCAGACGTCGACGCCTCGCCAGGCGGGCGAAATTCCGCTCAATGGTAAGGAAAGCGGCAGGCTGGCTGCCGGACGCACTTCGCGACGAGAGCAGAATCAAAGCTCCCGCGCCCGTCAGCAGGAGGAGTTCGATTAGCGCCATGAAGGACGGAGCGAGCCGAAGGTAGAGGTTACCCATTACGAGATGATGCCGAGCACTACTTTACACCCGCCCGATGCAGAGCTAAGGACGACCTGAAAGAATCGTAGTCACCGGAGATCCTCGATCCTAGCTTAGACGGCTTCCCGATCGGCGGCTTTCTCGAACAATCCTTCGACCATCTGGATCATCTCATCGTCCACGGTGCGGTTGCGGGAGATCGCTTCGAGCAGAGGGATAGAGACGATTTTATTGGAGCGCAGGGCGGCCATGCGTCCGAATTCGCCGCGGTGCACCATGTCGATGGCGCCCAGGCCGTAACGCGTGGCCAGGACGCGGTCGAATGCGCTGGGCGAGCCGCCGCGCTGGATGTGTCCGAGGACCACGGCGCGGGTTTCGAAGCCGGTGCGGGTTTCGATTTCGCGGGCGAGGATGTTGGCGATGCCGCCGAGTTTGAGGTGGCCAAACTCGTCCTTGTCCGTATGCTGCTGAACGGGAGATCCCTGCCCGGCCTCGGAGGAGAACTTTGCGCCCTCGGCCACGACCACAATGGAAAAGTAGCGGCCGCGCTCGTGGCGCTGGCGGATGGAGTCCGCCACCTTATCGACATCAAAGGGGCGCTCGGGAATAAGGATGACATCGGCGCCGCCGGCGATGCCGC
>PKVW01000066.1:0-799 GCA_003131585.1 Acidobacteriaceae bacterium | reverse complement strand
GATCGTTGTCGATGGTTTTGGGAACGCCGACGACTTTGGCGCCGCGTTCGTGGAGCTTTTGCGCGACCGAAAGAGTGTCGTCACCGCCGATCGCGATGAGAGCCGCGATGTGGTTTTTCTCGATCGTAGCCAGGCAACGGTCGATGCCATCGGGGCGCTTGGAGGGATTGGTGCGCGAGGTGCGCAGGATGGTGCCGCCGCGAGGCAGAATGCCGCCGACCGCGTCCAGGTCGAGTGGCATGCTCCTGTCTTCGATGACGCCGCGCCAGCCTTCCATGAAGCCGGAAAATTCGTCGCCATAGGTGAAGATGCCCTTGCGCACCACTGCGCGAATGACGGCATTCAGGCCAGGACAATCCCCTCCGCCCGTTAACATACCAATCTTCATGGTTCGCTCCCATGCACGAATTCAAAACGAAAATCCCTGGGATGCACCCCTAGCGTGGGCTGGGTTCAGCGCCAGCCCGAAGCGCGGGATTCGCTATCGCCGGGAAAAATAAGATTATCACTAAATGCCGATCGGTTCTTTTTAACAAGTCGTCTCATAATGCACTGGCCACCGCTTCCTGGGAACGGGCCCGTGCGTAACAAAATTACGCGACTTTGGAAGATTTGCACTCCGAATAAAGAGCGGAGTGTCATCTAAGTTCTTGTAAACACTGGCCCCCCTCGTCGTGGAAACTCGCATGCATTGACTTCAAAACGAGAACTGCTCTACACATCAATTCTGAATCGGAACGGAGGCACATCATGGATCATGATCGCGCTAAGGATTGGCAGGAACTCCGCAAGCCAGCAG
>PKVW01000054.1:57745-59051 GCA_003131585.1 Acidobacteriaceae bacterium | reverse complement strand
GCGCCCAACGCGCAGAGTTTCGTCATCTTCATCGGCGCCACCACGGCGATCTTCGCCGCCACCGTCGGCCTGGTGCAGAACGACATCAAGCGCATCATCGCCTATTCGACCTGCTCGCAGCTCGGCTACATGTTTGTCGCCATGGGCTGCGGCGCCTATTCGGTCGGCATGTTCCACTTGTTCACGCACGCGTTCTTCAAGGCGCTGTTGTTCCTCGGCTCCGGCGCGGTGATCCTGGCCATGCACCACGAGCAAGACATCCGCCACATGGGGGGCTTAAAGGACCGCATCCCGTACACTTATATCGTGATGATCATCGGCACGCTGGCGCTCACCGGCTTCCCGCTCACCGCCGGCTATTTCTCCAAGGATGCGATCATCGAAGCGGCCTTTGTGGCGAAGAGCCCCATGGCGTTTTATGGCTTCATTTGCACGGTCGGCGCCGCGCTGCTCACTTCGTTCTATTCCTGGCGGCTGATCTTTAAGACCTTCCACGGCGAACCGCACGACCGCAAGCATTGGAAGGACGCCCATGAGAGCCCGATGGTGATGCTGATCCCGCTCGGCTTCCTGGCCTTCGGCTCGATCATGGCCGGGCTGCCGTTCAAGGAGATTTTCGCCGGCCACGGCGTCGAGGGCTTCTTCCGCGAGTCGCTCACCTTCGCCAAGAGCAATTCCGTGCTCGAGGACATGCATCACGTGCCGCTGCAGATCGGCATTCTGCCGACCGTNNTTCCTGCTCAACAAGTGGTACTTCGACGAGATTTACGAAGTGATCTTCGTGCGGCCGACCAAGTGGATCGGACGCGGCTTGTGGAAGGGCGGCGACGGCTGGCTGATCGACGGCTTCGGTCCCGACGGCGTCTCGGCCCGCGTGCTCGATGTCACCCGCAACGTGATGCGGCTGCAGACCGGCTATCTCTATCACTACGCCTTCGCCATGCTGATCGGCGCGGCCGCCTTCATCACCTACTTCATGTTCGCGGTGCACTAGCATGATCCCGAAAAGTGGAANNTTCGGAAAAGATCATGCGCAGAGAAAAACGATGAATATCAATTGGCCCATTCTCTCCGTTGTCACGTTCCTGCCGCTGCTCGGCGCGGCGTTCATCATGCTGGTGCGCGGCAACGAGGCGCTCGCCAAGGGAACCGCGCGCTGGGTGGCAATGTGGACGACGCTGGTTACGTTTGCCATCTCGCTGGTGATGGTGTGGCGCTTCGATGCGACTTCGCCGGAATTCCAGTTCGTCGAGAAGCACCCGTGGCTCGGCATCGCCTCCTATCACATGGGGGTGGACGGCATTTC
>PKVW01000054.1:0-57661 GCA_003131585.1 Acidobacteriaceae bacterium | reverse complement strand
TTCCTCTACACGCTGCTCGGCTCGGTGTTGATGCTGCTCGCCATCATGGCGATGTATTGGGATGCCGGCACCACCGACATTCCGGCGTTGCTGCGGCACGGCTTCCCGCTGGCTTTACAGAAATGGGCGTGGCTCGCCTTCTTCGCTTCGTTCGCCGTCAAGCTGCCGATGTGGCCGGTGCACACCTGGCTGCCCGACGCCCACGTGGAAGCGCCAACCGCCGGCTCGGTCATCCTGGCTGGCGTTTTGCTGAAGATGGGAACGTACGGCTTCATCCGCTTCTCGCTGCCATTTTTTCCCGACGTGCTGATGCACACCAAGGTCCGCGGCTGGATGATCGCGCTCTCCATCATCGCCATCCTCTACGGTGCGCTGGTTTCGCTCATGCAGAAGGACATGAAAAAGCTGGTGGCCTACTCCTCGGTCAGCCATCTCGGTTTCTGCACCCTGGGCATCTTCGCGCTGAACTCCGCGGGCCTGAGCGGATCGGTCTTGCAACAGGTAAACCACGGCATCTCGACCGGCGCTCTGTTCCTCATCGTCGGCATTCTGTACGAGCGTCGCCACACCCGCGAGATCGCCGAATACGGCGGGATCTCGAACGTGATGCCCGTTTACGCCACCATCACCATGATCATGTTCCTCTCCTCGATGGGATTGCCGCTGCTCAACGGTTTCGTTGGCGAGTTCACGATCCTGCAGGGAACCTTCATGGAGAACTGGCGGTGGGGCGCGTGGGCCGTGCCTGGCGTGGTTCTCGCTGCCGCGTACCTGCTGTGGCTCTACCAGCGCGTCTTCTTCGGCACGGTCACGAATCCAAAGAACGAAAAGCTGCACGACCTGACGCCGCGCGAGGTGCTGACGTTTGTGCCGCTCCTCATTATGGCCTTCTGGATCGGCCTCTATCCCAAGCCGTTTTTCCAGATTCTTGAACAGCCCGTGAATCAACTCGTACAAAACGTGCGCAATCCGCAGGCCGGAGGCGCGGTGAATGCTGCGCTGCAGCCTGCGGCTCGACCTGCGATTCAATCCGCGGTTCAACCTGCGGTTCCACATGAAATGACGGCCGCACAAGTCGCGACCACAGCCTCGGTAACCAATCCACCTGCCGCGGTGCAATCGACGAAGGGGCGGAACTAGTGGGCGCGCTCGCATTCAACTGGAACGACTATGTACTGGCCCTCCCCATCACTCTGCTCACTTTGTTTGCTCTCGGCATCCTGCTCATCGATCTCATGATTCCGCCCGAGACCAAGTGGGCCAATGCCGTCACCGCTTTTATTGGAGTGCTATTCGCCACTGGGGGCGTGATCAAGATTCAGTTCTGGATGCAGGCGAACCGCTCAGCCTCAATGGGTTCGCTCGCCATGATGCGAACCATGCTTGTGGACCGCTTCGCTCTCTATTTTTTCTACCTGTTCCTCGCCGGCACGGCCATCACCATCCTGATGTCCGTACGCTACATGAAAACCGAGCATGAAAACCACGGCGAGTATTACACCCTGATGTTGCTCTCGGTCGTCGGCATGATGTGCATGGCCGCCGGTTTCGACATCGTGCTCATCTTCATCGGCCTGGAGCTGATGGCGATTTCCACCTACGTGCTCGTGGGATTCCTGCGCCGCGACCGCCGCTCGAACGAAGCGGCGCTGAAGTATTTGTTACTGGGCGCGTTTTCGTCCGGCATTTTTGCCTATGGTCTGTCGCTGCTGTACGGTCTCACCGGAAGCACGAACCTGGGCGACATCAGCCGTCAACTCGCGCGGCTTCTTGCCAGAGACCCTCACAATCCGATCGCGATCATTGCCTTACTGACCACGATGACCGGCCTGCTGTTCAAAATTGCCGCCGTCCCCTTCCACCAGTGGGCGCCCGACGCTTATGAAGGCGCGCCCACCTGCATCACTGGATTCATGTCCGTGGCCGTCAAGGCTGCCGGATGGGCGATGCTCTTGCGCATCCTGCTCTGGGGACTGCTCCCCATGCGTTCCACCTGGGTTCCCTTGCTGGTCTTCGTTTCCATCGCCACCATGACGGGCGCGAACTTCGCCGCCCTCACCCAGACCAATACCAAGCGCCTGCTCGCTTACTCTTCCATCGCGCACGTCGGCTATATGCTGCTCGGCCTGATCGCCGGTACTCTCACCGCGTTGAGCCCGGACGGTATCAAGGGCATCCTGATCTACCTCTTGGTCTACACTTTTATGAACCTCGGAGCTTTCGGCGTGATCACCTCGCTGCGCCACCGCAACGTAATCGGCGACGAACTCGACGATCTCAACGGCCTCTACTCTCGCGCTCCCGTCGAAGCCGTCCTCATGCTGATCTTCCTGCTCTCGCTTGCCGGCATTCCTCCCCTGGCCGGCTTCTGGGGCAAGTACTTCATCTTCCTCAGCCTCATCGAAACCGGACACTATGCGCTGGCGTCTCTGGCTGTGGGGTATTCCGTGTTCGGTCTCTACTATTACCTGAAGATGGCCAACGCCATGTTCATGGGCCAGCCCGAAGAACGAGGAGTGCTGCCCGTAAGTTGGACCATGCGCGCCGCGCTCGCCCTCACCGCATTCGCCACGCTCTTTATCGGAATCATGCCCGACCGCTTCATCCAACTGGTGAACTGGTCACTGGGGATAGCGCAGAATCCCGCGGTGGCGAAGCTCATCCGATAACACGCGGCTCCAAGAAGGTACATCTGAAGCTCGCGTGGGAGCAGCCGCTGGGCTGTCCAGAAGGGAACCCGGCCGACGTTACCGCCGGCGCTTAGGATAAAATCATTCCCGTCGTGCCCGAAGATAAGAACCCCGAAGATCCAAGTCGCCCGTCCAAGCCCAATGCCTTGGTCTCAGCGGCGCGCTATTCCGAAATCGGCTTCATCATCCCCGCAGCGGTCTTTCTTGGCTACGCAATCGGCAGACTCCTCGATTACTGGCTGCACACTCACTGGCTCTACCTCGCAGGAGTGATCTTTGGCGCCGTCGTCGGATTTGCGCAGATGATTCGCATGGCTTCGGCCCTGTCCCGCGACAAGCCAGACTCCTGACCCGCCGCATGTATTGCGAATGAAAGACAGCGAATCATGACTTCCAGTCCGCCGCCTCCGCCTGCGCCTACAGAAACCTCCGCCGACCGCTTCTTCTCCGCAGCCATTCCCAGAATGCTGCGTTTCTTGCTCATCCTCGGCGCGGCCTTCACCCTGTGCGCAGCGTGGCGCTTCGGATGGATCGCCGGTCTCGGCTTCGCCGCCGGAGCCCTGATCGCCTACCTGAGCTTTCGATCCCTGAACAAAGCGGTACAATCGCTGGCCAGCCGCATCGTTGACGCCAAACAATCCGACCGCGGATTCTCCCTCGTCAACGATTTTTTCCTCCGCTACCTTTTGGCCGGAATCGTTGCCTATGTTATATTCACAAGTTCTTCTCAAGCCTTTCGAGGCTTTCTGTTTGGGTTGTGCACGCCGGTGGCGGCGATGGTGATGGAAGCGGGCTTTGAAGCGTGGTCCGCCTTGCGCCGCGGGTATTAACTCTAAAACGCCGGTAATCAGGATATTGCGGGATGGTAAGTTTGGGTTCGTAAGTTTGGGGTCATAAGTATGGAGCAACTCTGGTTCACCGCGCTGCTCAACCGCCTCTTTGGCGGGCCCGTACTCTCTTTGCTGCTCGCCCTGGGCATCCATCCCAAACACGCCGCCGCGCCGATCTCCAATAGCTTCGCCATGGAAGTGGTCGTGATGCTGTTGCTGATCACATTCTTCGTCGCGGTGCGCCTTCGGCTTTCGGTCGATCAACCGGGCGGGTTGCAGCACACGATGGAGGGTATCGAGGACTTCATCGGCAACATGGGCGAAGAAATCATCGGGCATCACTATCGCCCGTATCAGCCGTATCTGGTGGCCTTGGGACTCTTCATCCTCACCAGTAATTTGATCGGCATTGTCCCGAGTTTCGAATCTCCGACCGCGGTCCCGATTGTTCCCTTGGGCTGCGCGTTGCTGACCTGGTTCTACTATCACTTCCAGGGTTTGCGTCAAAATGGCGTTGGATACTTCAAGCATTTCATGGGTCCGGTATGGTGGTTGGCGCCTCTCATGTTGCCCATCGAGATCTTCAGCCACACCGCCCGCCTGTTGTCGCTTACCGTTCGCCTGTTCGCCAACATGTTCGCCGGGGAGATGGTCACACTTGTATTTTTTTCCCTGGTGCCTATCGGTGTGCCAATCATTTTTGAAGGGCTTCATATTGGAGTTTCACTGATCCAGACTTATATTTTCGTGATTTTGGCCTGCGTGTATTTGGGCGAGGCCACGGCTCACGAACACTGATTGTTCCGGCTTTATGTAACGCTTCGTCAGCGTGAGGGCGTCTGCTCGAGGATGACGTCAACCACCTCCTGGCGATACTTCTTAAGGAGACTCGAATATGCGTAAATTTGTGTTCTTGATTTTAACCATGGTGACGTTTTCGCTCTTTGCCCTGCCCGCTTTTGCCCAAGGTGGGGAAGCGGCTGCCTCCGGCGGCGTAAACTGGGTGGCAATGACTTCCGGCTTCGCGATGGCTTTCGCGGCCGCCCTGGCCGCTCTGGGCCAGGGTCGGGTCGCTTCCGCGGCGTGCGAAGGTTTGGCCCGCAACCCCGCGGCCCGTCCCGGAATTCAGATCGCCCTGTTCGTGGGACTGGCCTTCATCGAGTCGCTGGTCCTGTTCACCTTCCTCATCATTTTTGTAAAAGTCGTGAGGTAGGCTGAAAAAGACACAGCGGAAATGCAAAAAGTCTCTGCTCGCCCGCGAGCAGAGGCTTTTTTCTTCTCAAGAGTGACGCTTTAGACTTTTCGCTCCCCGCCCCACTGCCGCTCTTTGTTCTGCGGAGTCCGGTTCATCGCTTCCACCAGCACCCGGCGCAGGCGGTAGCGGCTTTCCAGGTCGGTATTGACGATCTCGAATCCTACTTCATTCACGCGGGCCCGGCGCAGCAGCACATGCGCCCGGATCTTCGACCGCATGCCCAAGGAGATCTCCAGATCGGCCTCGCTGCCGATGCGCAGATTGTCTTCTTTCGTACCCATGCCCCCGCCCAGGCTCAACTCGCGGATCAGAATTCTTGACTTTCCCCATGAACTCCCGATGGAGGCGTTAATCGTGCGCGAGAGCACGATCCGTTCGTAGCGCCGTTGCCGGACCCACGGGCATGCCGGCGCCGTATCCAGAGGCGCGATCGCCAAGTCCGCGGGCTCGATGCCGCTGTCGGAGAGAATCTGACTGCTGTAGCGCGGGTCGGTCTTGGACAAAGACTGCGCCGCCGCAATCCGCAGCTCGCGGTGATGAATCCAGCCAAACGTTTTCTTCGCCTCCACAATCTCGCGCAGCAGCGATAACGCTTCCGTATCGCGCAGCCTTCCCAATGACTCGATGGCCTTCAGTTGCACAAACGGCGAACGCGAAGCCGACTCGCCGGGCCGGGCCATGGCTAATAGCGGCGGTGCTGCCGTGAGATCGCCACTCATCCCGATTTCATCGATGGCCTCCGGCAGTACCACTGAATCCAGCACTTCGGCCAGTTCCAGCAGCGTGCGACCGCGGTCCGGAGCGGCTCCATACGCGATCTGGCGGACTACGATGTCGTGGTAGAAGCGGTTCCATTCGGGCAAGCGCGCCGGCAACAGCTCCAGCAACGTGCCCACATCCAGACGGCTCAACAATCCCACCACCCCCGAGGCCTGTCGCGGCTGCCCGGTGCGCAGAATCTCCCGCAGTTGCGTCAGAGCCGGACTTCCCATTTCCGTGACCAGATCGACCATGCGGTCGCATTCGTCCCGCCGCATGCATCGAAAGAACCGGTCGGCCAGATGTTCGGCCCCGGCTTGGCACGTGCGCCGCAAGACCACCATCAGATCCGCGGGCACGGGATCGTAGTGCAACGCTTCCTCGATGAACTCTGGAACCCGATTCTCCACGCCCACGCGCGGACGCAAGTCGTTCACCAGTACCGGACGCCGCTGCAGCAGCATCTCCATCCCGCTGCATACTTCATTCACTGCCGGGTAATTCTTGCTCTCGCTGGCCTCCTGGCTCAGGCGCACGAAAGCCGCGCTCAGCAGGCTTTGCAGTTCGGGATCTTTCTCCCCGCATAACTGCTCACTTACTTGGTGGATGGCCTTGCCCATCGCTTCGCCACCCAGCCGTGCATAAAGGTCCGCCAGTTGGCTCAATCCAATGGCGGTCTTGCGCCGCGCTTCCGCCTCTTTCGTGCCCAGGCAACCGGAGTAGTTGTTCAGAATTTCGGCTGACGTTTGCTTGTCGGCGCGATCGAGAAGTACTTCCACGAACTGGCGCAGGTTTCGCGGCGGCACGCACGGAGCTTCATCGGAGAGCAGTACAGTCTTCTTTCCCGACTCCGGCACCTCGGCCCAGAACATCCGGTCCAGCATGTCGGCGTGCGACTCCACCAGGATGCCGGCCTTGTTCATCTTCTCTTCTTGCAACTTCAGAATCCCGCGCAGCGAATCCATCTGCCGGCTCATGTGCTCCATCATCTGGTGCACGGCATTCACTTTGACTTCGCCCTTCTGATAGCGCTCCAGGGCGAAGCGGATCGCCATGTGCTCGGCTGCCTTCATCAGGAGCGGCGTATCCTCTTGTTCCGTAGTCACCTTGGCCGCCAGGCTTCCCAGCAACTGCCGCAGGTTCAGGCGCGTGTTCGGATCGGTTTCGCCCAGCTCCTTCTGCAAGTCTTCCGGACGCACATTCGGATCGCCCTGCACCTGCCCGAATCGAGTGAGCAGACGGATGGCCTGAACCACCTCGGCTTCCTGCAGCGGCACCACTCCACCTTCCCAGGCCGGAGCGGTTGCCATCCCAGTGCCGGTGCCGGCGCCGGTGTCCGGCCCTGCCACCCAATGGCCCGGCATATTCGGAACGCTCCCGAAGGGAACTCCCGTGGTGCCGCCTTGGCCACCGCCTCCGGCGTTGGCGCCCTCCGCCGCTGCGATCAATTGCAGCAGCTTCTGCGGATCGTTCAGCCATTGCTTGAATTCTGGTCCCAGGGTTTGCGCCGCGATCTGGGCCGCCACGCTGATATCGCCGGTCAATGGGTCGGCCGCCACAAATTTCACTTCATTGATCTTGATCGTGCTCGGTCTGCTTCCGCTGCTGAGAGCTTCTTTGATCTGCTTGGCCACGTCCTGGGCTTTGGAGCCAGCCACGGTGAAGGCGCGTACCAGGCGGGTGAAGTCTTCCACAGTAACGTCTTTGGAGAAATGCAGGCTGGCCAGACCGGCGGTGCTCAAAAGCTGTCCAAAGCTGCGTTCCGTCTGACCGGTCTCCAGCGGAACTCCGTCCAACAACAACTTGTTGTCGGAGACTCCCAGCAAAAAGCCGCCCTCTCCAGCCGTGGGCAGGCCCTGCTGCAGTTCAGTCCAGGCAGTCTCGAACTGCGCTTCCGTGCGCTTGTGATCGGGGCCGTACATGCGCGCGTACTTGATCAGGATGTTCAGGCTGTGTACGAAGGCGCGCGCGGAAGCCGCCCGGTTTGCGTGAAATGTGATCGCGTTGTCGATAAAGCACTCCTCAACCCGAAGTTCTGGCTGGGCAATAGAAGATTAAATCCAACTGGTGAGACCCTGCACATTACGGAGGTAACGGAACAGTCAGCGAAAGATCAGGACACAAGTTGTACCCCTGCGCGTCTCGCACCGGCGAAACCAGGTTCCCGCCCGCGCATGCATTCCGGCACTGGCATTCCCAGCCGTCTCCGGCGAGAATAGAGATCGCGAATATCGCCGCTTCCCGGAACCCTAGTGCCTTCCTCAACCACTCACACAACGCTTCCCCAGAAAGCCATCGGCCTGCGTTACTGGATGTTGCGGGTCTTGGAGGAATGTGACCACGTCTCTGCCGATTTCGCCCCCGATCCCGTTCACGACCTGCGCGTCTCTCTGCGCCGCTGCCGCTCCCTGGCCGATGGATTGATGGCACTCGATCCCGATCCCGGCTGGAAGGCCATGAAGAAGGCCGGCAAGCGCCTGTTTCAGCGGTTGGGTGCCTTGCGCGATGTCCACGTAATGGAGGAGTGGGTCGAGAAGTTCGATCTCGCGGAAGCGGGCGTGGCGCGGGCGCTCTCGCCCGCGATGCATCGATCTGCACAGAATCTTCGGACCATCGAGAATGCCGCCGCCACTCAAGACCAGAATAACCACTATGGCGACCCAGTTCCCCATGCCTTGCTCGAGATCCTTCACCGTCGCGAACAAGAGCAGCGGCTCGAAGCCCACGCCGCTCTCGAAGGGTTTGACCGCAAGCAGTGGCGCCAGTGGACCCAGTCTCTTCCAGCGCGTGCCGCCCGCGTCCGGCTGGGCAGCGCGCTCTTCAAGCATCTTGCTCTGGAGCGCTGGACCGAAGCTCGCGAGTTGCACAACCGCGCCCTGCGCAATCGTTCCCAAATCGCGTTCCACTCTCTCCGCATTGGCATCAAGCGCTTCCGCTACAGCGTCGAGAATGTCCTTCCCGCGGAGCACAAAGCCTGGAGTAACGACCTCAAACAAATGCAGGACTTACTCGGCGAAGTTCATGACCTCGACGTGCTCTGGTCCACCGCCGTCTCCTGCCACGTTCTTCCCGATGAAGATTCCCGCCGCCGCTGGCGCGAACGAATTCTCTCCGAGCGCACCAATCGCATCGACCGTTACCGCAATAGGATGATGGGTCCGAATTCTCTCTGGCAAGTTTGGCGCGCTGCGCTGCCTCAAGGCAAGCAGATTCAGGCGCTAGCGACCCGCCGCATGAAGCTCTGGGCGAATGGCCTCGATCCCGATTTCCCGCATTCCGAGCGCGTCGCCGCCCTGGCCATTCAACTCTACGACGGTCTGTTTGCCGTCGGATGGCGGCCTTCCGTCGACGGCATTTCCGCCCGCTCCAGCCTGCTTGCCGCTGCCCTCCTGCACGATGTCGGCAAATCCAAAAGTGAGAAGGGACATCACAAGACTTCTTTCGACATGATTCGCGCACACGGCAACCCATTAGGGTGGAAAGCCGCCGACATGCAGCGCGCCGCCATCGTCGCCCGCTTTCACTGCGGAATCCTGCCCACGCGGAAGCACAAGGTCTTGCGCGATCTCCTCCCCGACGAGCAGAAAGCTACCATCGAGCTCGCCGCCATCCTGCGCCTGGCCAACGCCTTGGACGCCAATCACGACGGCCACATCCGCCGCATTCAAATTGAAGATGTTCAGATCAGGACTAAAGGAAGCGAAGCTTTAGTTATCGCCGCTGAGGGCTATTCGCCCCTGGGACCATCCGCCCAAACCATCGCCGCTGAACGACACTTGCTGGAAACGGTGCTGCACCGGCCAGTGATCCTAAAACCAATGAAGAACCCAGCGTTCGGACGAAGGCCGCCGAAGGGCGGCCAGAGGCGGCCTTAAGAACGCTAGATTGCTCTTAGGACCCGCTCTTGTGAACGAGCTACGTTGGTCGGAGTGACCATATTGGTCACGTTCGATTTCTCGCAATTGCGTCCTCGACGACAGGGGCCTTCAACCGGTAGCTCTGCAGCCACTTCCGTGCAGTCGCGTCTAGAGATACAAGTATCTTTGCGTCCGTTGTCGAGCCGAAGCCCAGAGCCGGCGGTCCGAAAGCCGAACCCATGACTCACGCCCAACTGGTCGAAAAAGCCGTCCACTGGCTGCGCCGCTATCGCTGCGGAGTAGTGCTTTCCGAGCAGGCCTGCGTGAGCGGCGAAATGCCCGACGCCATCGGCTGGAAGCGCGCCTGCCATTCCGTGCTGGTCGAGTGCAAGGTCACGCGCTCCGATTTTCTCGCCGACCGCGCCAAGCTCGTCCGCCTCAAGCCGGAGCAAGGAGTCGGCTGTGAGCGCTTCTACCTGGTCCCCGCCGGACTCGTGCGCTGCGAAGAGATGCCCCAGGGCTGGGGCCTGCTCGAACACCGTCGCGGCAGAATCGAAACAGTGCATCCTTCCGCCAAGAATCTCCGCAGCGCCACCGGCTTCCAATGCGAAATGAATCTGCTGCTCGCCAGCCTGCGCCGCGTCGAGGTACGCGTCGAACCGCAGAGCATCACCGACTTCCTCAAGTGGAAGAACCGCATGGCGGAGTACAACCGCGGCACCCTCCCCGAGGGACTAGCCTCAGCCGAAGAAGAACTCAACGTATTCCTCGAACCCGATCTGAGGCATTAAAGCAAGAGAAAAGCGGTCTGGTTTGCCCGGTCCCTCATTGCGACTGGCCGCCAAGGCTGCGCTCTTGGTTCGGGTTGGATCCAGTCCGATTGCCCGCTTCGTGCCTCCTGAAGCCACCGCACAAGGCATTGTGCCGCTTGCCTACAACTCCCGCCGCCCTTCCATGGCCTTTAGCATCGTAATTTCGTCCGTGTACTCGATGTCGCTGCCGACGGGGATGCCCATGGCGATGCGCGTCACTTTCACGCCCGCGCGCTTCAGTTGCTGCGAAAGATAAGTCGCAGTCGCTTCGCCTTCGACCGTGGGATTGGTAGCGATGATCACTTCATCCACGTTGCCGGCATCGACGCGGCTGATGAGATTCGCAATGCGCAACTGCTCGGGGCCGATGCCGTGCAGCGGAGAAATCGCTCCATGCAGCACGTGGTAGACGCCGTTGAAGTGCTTGGTCTTTTCGATGGCGGCAATGTTGGTGGGTTCTTCGACCACGCACACCATGCGCTGGTTGCGCGTCGCGCTGGTGCAATAGACGCAAGGGTCCACGTCGGTGATGTTATTGCAAACCGAGCACAGCCGCAGATTGGCTTTGACGTCGCGCACCGCGGCCGCCAGCGCCTCGGCGTCGTCATCGCTCGCGCGCAGGATGTAGAAAGCCAGGCGTTGCGCGCTCTTGCTGCCCACGCCCGGCAGCTTCTTCAGTTCGTCAATCAGCCGCGACATCGGCTCGGCAAATTTCGACATAGGCATCGAGGAATGAAGTCAATGAATCATCGAGTCATCGAGGCATGGATTCAATAGTTAGAGTTAGAGTCCGCCGATGCCGAGGCCCCCTAGCATGCCGCCCACCGTCGACTGCATCGCTCCATCGACCTTGCGCGCGGCTTCGTTCACCGCGGCGAGGATCAAGTCCTGCAGCATCTCGATGTCGCCCGACTTCACGGCTTCGGGATTAATCCGCAGGTTCAGCAGTTGTTTGCGGCCGTCCATTTTCGCCGTGACCGTACCCCCGCCCGACGATGCCTCGACCACGGTCTCCTGCATTTTCTTCTGCAGGGTGTCGTACTGCGACTTGGCTTTGGACATCAATTCTTGCAAATTGAATCCACCCATAATGCCTCACGTTTCAAAGTTTCAAGGTTTCAGGATTTCACTTTCAATTGCCGAATTCCGAGGATTCTTTAATTCTGCATCCTTGAAACTCTGAAACCTTGAAACGTTGAAACCTGAAGTGTTACCGCTTCTCCTTGTAATCAATCACCGTACGAATCTTGGCGCCAAACTTCTCTTGCAGCCGGCGGACTACGGAATCCTGCTCGGCACGGCTGCGGCCGCCAGCTCCCGAGTTCATCCCGTTGGATCTGACCGCGCCGTTGCTTTTTCCTTCTGTCGTAGCAACGGTTGCGCCGGGGACAATCTTCAGCTTGACCGCCCGCCCCAGAACGCCGCTGGCCGAAGCAATCGCCAGCCGCCGGGCATCGGCGCCCAGCGACATATCGACAACGGTCTGTGACTCCGACACCTTGATCACAACTTCGTTTCCTTCCACCGCCCATTCGCCCGCTTCGAGCATCGAGACCAGGATGCGCTGATTGCCATCCGCGAGCGCTTGCAGCACGGCGCCCTGCAGCCTCTCGATGGGCGCGGCTGACACGGCGGCTGCGGGTTGCGCCTGCGAGACTTGCGGCGCAGCCTGCGGCTTCGGTTCGGGCTGCAAGCGCGCTTCCGGCTCTCGCGGAGCTTCAGGACGTAAACTGATTTGCGGTTCGGGCGCGCTTTCGCTGACAATCGCGGGCGCGGCGGCGCCCATGATCACTCGTGCGGGTGCGCTCCCACCCGCGACCATGCGTGGACCGCTGGCGGGAACTGAGTCTGCGGAAGACTCCTGCCGGGGACCGCCTTTGCGCGCGGAATCGGCCGCGAACGGCGAAACATGATTAGGCCGAGCGGGCGCAACCGCCTCGGTGCGTCGAATCTCGGCCGCACCGCCCGAGGTCGAAGCCGAGGCCGAAGGGACGATCGACGGCCGTGCCGGAGTTCTGGGAGCGCTCGCCGCCGCGCCCGGAACATTCGAAGAAGCGGCGACGTCGCCGAGCAGTCGCTCCATCGGGATGAGGCGTTGCGCGTGCGCCATCTTGAGCAGGCCGAGCTCCAGGTGGAAGCGCTGTTCCTGCTTGTATCCTAGTTCGCCGTGGGTGCGCAGCATGATCTGCAGATGGCGCGTAAGATCTTCTTCGCCGAACAGTTCCGCGATACGCCCCACACGCTCGCGCTCTTCGCTCGATACCTGCAGCAGGGAAGATTCTTTGCCCGCAATCTTGGCGACGGCCGCATTACGCAGAAAGCGGACCATCTGCCGCGCGAAGTGCGTCGGGCTGTGGCCTTCGCCGATGAGGTGGTCGACTTGCCGCAGTACTTCTTCGCTGGCGCCGCGAGCGACCGCCTGCATCACTTGTTCGAGAATGTGCGCCGGCGCGGCGCCGACCAGGTTGCGCACCGAATCGGCCGTGATCTTTCCGTTGGACGACGCAATCGCCTGATCCAGAATCGACAGCGCGTCGCGCATCGAGCCGTCGCCAGCCTCGGCCAGCAGGGCGAGAGCGTCGTCGTCGGCTTCGATCTTTTCGCGGCCGACGAGATCGCGCAGCTGGCCGACAATGTCGTCAAACTTCACGGCGCGGAAACTGAAGTGCTGGCAGCGCGAGCGGATGGTCTGCGGAATGTCCTCCGGCTGCGTGGTGGCCAGCATGAAAACAATGTGGTCCGGTGGCTCTTCCAGCGTCTTGAGCAGGGCGTTGAAGGCGGCGTCGGTAATCTGGTGCGCTTCGTCGAGAATGTAAATCTTGAAGCGATCGCGCGCCGGACGGTAGCGCGCGCCCTCGCGCAGTTCGCGGATCTCGTCGATACCGCGATTGGTGGCGGCGTCGATCTCGATCACATCGACGGCGTTGCCGGCGCGAATCTCGGTGCAGGATTCGCATACGCCGCAAGGCTCCGCCACCGGCTTGTCGCCTGTCTTTAAGGAAGACCGGCAATTCAGGGCCGCGGCCAGAATGCGCGCTACCGTTGTTTTTCCAATGCCGCGATGCCCGCTGAAGATGTAGCCGTGAGCGGTGCGCCCTTGTTCGATCGCGTTCTGCAGCGTGCGCGTGACGTGCTCTTGTCCGATCACCTCGGAGAATTTCTGCGGCCGATATTTGCGCGCCAGAACGGTGTAGCTCATGGGCAGGAAGACACGATTATACGTGATGGGAGGGGGCCGGAGCCGCCAGCCTGGGTCAACCAGTCCGACTTCTCCGCCAGGTGACTGCGGGGTGCCCAGACAGCTTCCGAGTGGCCGACGATCCGGGAGTTTCATGACCACAAGCGCGTTTATCGGGACTGAACTGCCAGATTCAGGATAGGTTCTGTTTTGCTTGAGCCAAGGATGTGCCCGCGACCGGACTTCTCTGTCGAGTTCCAGCAAGGGGCTACCTGCTGATGCTAGCTGCGAATTGCTCGACCCGGTCGGCGGCGTCTTTGGCACCGGCGTATCGTCGCATCGATTCTGATACTCGCTTCGCCGAGTGACGGTAAGCCGCGTCTTTCAATACTCGGTTTACGGCAGCACCGAACTCGACCGCATCAACCGCCTTCTCTCCGTCCGCTCTGGTCACCGGCATCACAACCTCACCCGCGCCCAACGCCACCAGGCGACGTGCATTACTTTCGCGTTCCGTGATGGTCGGCACGATCACCGCCGGAGTGCCGGCCTGCAATCCTGTCATCACCGAACCGTGCCCGCCATGATGCACCATCAGGTCGCAACGCTCAGCCATGGCAAGGCCGGGCAGATAGGCGGCGTGAGTAAAGTTTGGCGGCAATGCCCCAACTTCGTCCGGCAGTCCCTGGTACCCAGTGGTTAGCACAACATGCACTGGCATGTCGCCAAGGGCCTCGATGGCCGCTCGAATCACCACGATGGAATCGATCGGCGTCGGAGCGTTGGCGTATCTGGGATTGCCGGAATAGACCCAGATCAGCGGTTTGTCGCGACCCAGTGCATCGACCCACTCGGGCAGCCGGGCTTCTTGCCGCTGCCAGACGATAGGTCCGACGTATTGGACGTTCGCGCTCGCCGGTAGCGGATCCGTTTCCGGCGTACCGAGGATCAGAGAAAAATTCCCCGCAAAGAGATCAGCGCAGCGCTCAACCGGTGCACTTCCGTATTCCGCTGCTACCTTATTGATCACTGCGGCTGCACTGGGTAATCCAGATGGGCGGTCTTTCTTCCACCAAAGAAATCCATCACTGGCTGGATGAATATTGCCCTGAAGCACGGTTACGAGCGGCACGCCAAGAACGCGGGCGGCGAGGCAAGTAAGAAGCCCGAACGAATCGACGACAACATCAGGGGCGTAGTCGCGGATCAGGTCCACGTAGACCGCCGTTTCGCCCCGAGTGGATTCCTCGTCAAGGTACACAGCGGCAAAAAACTCTTCCACATCCCACGCGGAGCCAACTTGAACCAAATCCATTACCGGAGCCGGCATCGGCCGCGAGGGCAAGGGGAGGTTTTGCAACCCTGCCTCAGCGATCAGCTTTGAAGGCGCTGGTGCAGGGTTGAACACCGCCACTTCGTGGCCGCGATCGGCCAGCGCTCGAGCAATGGGCACAAGACGAGTCGGCAAGCCGAGATCGTTCGCGGGTAACATCGTAAAAAGGAACTTGGCCATCGGTTCTCCGGGTGAACCATCTTTAACATACTTTCGACTCGGCGAAACTAGAAAGTTTGCAATAAAGTAAACAACCAAGAAACCTAAGACCCAAGACCCAAGACCCAAGACCTGAGACTCAGGACCTAAGATGGGCAGCGGGAGAGCTTGCTAAGATCGCACGGCAAGCGATAGGCTGGTGCGTCAACCCGGAGTGCGGGAGCGGTCTGGTCCCAGCGGAATTTGGTGCGACCGCAAAGGAGTGTTGTGATGCAACTGAAGCTGGCAACGCGAACCAAGGATGGAATTCTCGTGGTGGATTGCAGTGGCCGGATTGTGTTTGGCGAGGAGTCTTCGCTGCTGCGGGAGACCGTCAAGAACGCCGTCTCGGAGAACAATCGCATCGTGCTCAATCTGGGCGAGGTGAGTTACATCGATTCCGGCGGCCTGGGCACGCTCGTGGCCCTGCGCACAACCGCGCAAAACGCGGGCGGAACGATCAAGTTGACCAGCTTGACCAAGCGCGTGGGCGATTTGCTACAGGTCACAAAGTTGCTCACGGTTTTCGACGTATACAACTCAGAGGCGGAAGCCGTTGACTCCTTCCGCAAGGCGGCTTAGCCCGGCCAGAATCGCGGTGTATGATCCGCAGTGTATGATCCGCGGCGCATGAACGCCGCAGCCGCGCCGGGCCTTCCTCGAATGCTCCCTCGCATCGTCTTTCTCCTGTGCCTGATGGTGAGTGCCAGCGGCTTCGTGTCTCCGCCGGTGGCGCTGGCGATGGGACTGGTGTTCGGGCTGGCGTTTCCCCATCCCTACGGCAACGAAGCGAAGAAGTCTTCCAAATTCCTGCTGCAGGCCTCGGTGGTAGGACTGGGCTTTGGGATGAACCTGCATCAGGTCGTTCAGGCGGGGCGCAGCGGCTTCGTCTACACCATGCTGGGCATCAGTTTCGCACTGGTCGCGGGCATGAGCCTCGGCGCGCTGCTGGGAGTGCGGCGAGTGCCGGCGTTTCTCATTTCTACCGGCACGGCGATTTGCGGCGGGAGCGCCATTGCCGCCGTCGGGCCGATCACGCAGGCCAGCGACGAAGAGATGGCCGTCGCGCTGGGAACCATCTTCGTTTTGAATTCGGTGGCGCTGCTGATTTTTCCTTCCATCGGCGCCGCGCTCAAGCTGACCCAATCGCAGTTTGGACTGTGGGCGGCGCTGGCCATTCATGACACCAGTTCGGTGGTGGGCGCGGCGGCCAAGTATGGCGTCGAGGCGCTGGCCATTGCGACCACGGTGAAGCTGGCGCGAGCTTTGTGGATTGTTCCGGTCTCCGTTGCGACCGCTTTGGTGCGAGGCGCTAAGGCCAAGATTCAATGGCCGTGGTTCATCGGCCTGTTCTGCCTGGCCGCGGTGTGCAACACGTATCTGCCGTGGGGTTCCCACGCCTACGCCATCGTGGTGAAAGTTGCGAAAATTGGATTGACCGCCACTCTGTTCCTGATCGGCAGCGGCATCTCGGTGGCAACCATCAAGCGCGTGGGACATCGGCCGCTTCTGCAAGGAGTCATCTTGTGGTTGCTGGTGTCAGTGGGATCGCTGTGGCTGATTCGGGGGGGATGGATTGCGCTGTGAAGAAGGGAATCAAAGCGTCGAGGAAGCGGGGAGGGAACAGACGTCCGCAGGAATCGTCTCCGGACAAATCGTCTCCTGATCAATCGTTCCCCGAGAAATCGTCGAAGATGCGGATTCGGATCGAAGCCGCTATTCGGCGCATTCCCCTTGGCAAAGTGTCAACTTACGGAGCGATTGCCCGAGTGGCGGGACTACCGGGCGCGGCGCGGCAGGTGGCAAAGGTATTGCATCGTGGGTTCGGATTGCCCTGGCAACGCGTGCTCGGCGCGGGCGGAGAGATCAAGCTGCGCGGCGATTCGGCCATGGAGCAGCGGCTGCGGCTGCAAGCCGAGGGCGTGCGCTTCCGCGGCCGACGCGTGGATATGAAGCAGTGTGAGTGGCAGTGTGTTCGTGTGAGCGCGGCGAAGAAGCGATGAGTCGTTCACCGCTAGACACTATTTCTTGAACTGCTCGTCAACCTCGATCTGATATCCCGCAGCCAGTCGGTTGGTTTCATTCGCCATCCCAACGACCGACATTAGCTCCTTAAACATGGCGTCGGTCATTCCCTTCTTCTGCGCCGAGACGGTATGCGAGGCGATGCAGTAGTTGCATTGGTTGGTTACGCTCACCGCGACGTAGATCATTTCCTTGGTCAGCGGATCGAGCGCGCCAGGAGCCATGATCTGCTTGATGTCTTCCCAGGTGCGTTTCAGCGTGGCGGGATCGTGCGCAATCGCTTTCCAGAAATTGTTGATCCAGTCGGTCTTGCGCGTGGCCATAATGTCGTCGTAAACGGCGCGCACTTCCGGCTTGGCGTCTTTGTATTCGATAAGGCCAAGCGTTGCCATGAATTCTCCGGTAGTTGGCAATTAGCCATTAGCTATTAGCAATTAGCCAGTAACATCCCGACTAAATGCCAATTGCTAACTGCTGCTTCGGCAGTTCTCCGCTCAGCAATTTCTCCAACGCCGCTGCCGGGCAGCGCACTCCCACGTAAAACTGGCCGAACAACGCATACACCGCGCTGACGTGGTCGAAGCGCATTTCGTAGATTAGTTTCTTGAAGACCAGCGGATCGTCGGCGAACAGATCGACGCCCCATTCCCAGTCGTCAAAGCCAATCGAGCCGGTGATGATTTGCTTTACCTCTCCGGCGTAGCGGCGGCCCACCAGTCCGTGATCGCTCATCTGGCGGGCGCGCTCTTCGATAGGAAGCGTATACCAGTTCTTGTCTTCGCCGCGCAGCCGATTCATGGGATAGAAGCAGACATAACGGTTGAGCGGGATGTCGGGGAACAGGCGCGGATGCATGGCTTCGCGATGGCGTCCGAGTTTGCATTCGATTTCGGCCTTCCACTGATCGGAGTGTGGCTGAATGCCTTGATCGATGAGCTCTTTGTAGATCTTGAGCGTCGAGTCATACAAGCCGAGTTCGATGATCGACAGATAGGACGACGTGGGCTCGAGGTATTCGCTCAACCGCAATCCGGCCAGCTTCAGTTCCGCCTGGTTGAGGTCGGCAAACGAGTTGCGGAAGTGCACCAGCATCAGATCGCCCTTGTGGCCGATCAGGGAGAAGATGGCGGATTGCCCGCTGGAATTCTTTTCCATTTCGCCGAGCATTGTGGCTGCTTCCTGCGCGATTGCAGTTCGCGTCGCATCGGGCAGAGCGCGCCACGCGGTCCAGCGGAAACGCATCATCTGGTGCAGGACGCTGTAACCCTCAGTAGTCAGCGGCACTTCGGGAATCTCGGCCGAGTCGGTTTTCGGGAGCACGGAGGTCGAGGTGGTTGTCATTGGATTCTCAGGATGTGCGCTCATGTGGTTTCAGCATCCATTGTACGCAAGGGGAGCGGGGCACAGAGAGCGGACCCAGTTCTGTATTGTGAATATCTGGCCGAAAAAAATTCTGCGAAGAAGCTTGCCGAGGTGCGACCGTTGGGGTGCTCAGCAACTCAATGCACGATACCCCCTCCCCCCTGGGGTCTATTGGAATCATTGGGTTAGCAGGAAATTCCCCGTAAAATCCGGATGTCAAAGAACTTAGATACTAAAATCCGTGAAACAAAGGACTTAGAGGCGCGACGAGTTGGGTTCACCCAACCGTCATGGCCTCGACCATCATCGCGCGATTTATTCGTGGGCGCAAGGTCAGATGTCACAGTTGGGTTGTGGAAATATTTGGGGGCGAGAGCCCGCATTTATCTTGCTTCTTATCGCAGCGCTGAAGCGCTGCGCCACCCAAAAGCTGCTCCACCCCAAAGGTGTGCTGAATCGCCGCTCTTCCACGGTGCTGCGACGTTCGTGGCGCTCCGGGCCTTCCCGGCGCTCCCAAACAAACAGCAGGTCCCTCCACTTCGCTTCGCCTTCCTTCGGAAGGCAAAGCTCCGGTCGGGATGACAGAGGGTGAGGGTGAGTATTCAAGTCCGTCCAGCCTAAATCGGCGAATGGTATCTCGGGGGCTGAAGCCCGCAATTTATCTTGCTTCTTATCGCAGCGCTGAAGCGCTGCGCCACCCAAAAGCGGCGCCACCCAAAAGCGGCGCACAGGCGTGGGGGTCTGCTTCTCACTTCTTATCCGGCTTGAGCAACAGGTCCTGGTAGTCGAAGCTGAAATCGGCCAGCGGGGAGACGGCGGCCAGGCTTGCGCTGTCGATGCTGCCGTCCGGCTTCAGGGAGAACGTCACGAAAGCGTCTTCGATGGTGCGATCGCGCCAGTGGGCTTTGAAGGTATCGTACTGCCAGTGCTGCAAGTCGCCGATCATCGACGGCGTGTGATCGAAAGTGATGACCAGTCCGTCGTTGTCTTTATCTCTATCTCTCTCTTTCTCTTTTTCTTTTCCCATGCGGATGGTGACGGGACCGTACCAGGCGTCGCTGTAGGTCCCGGCGTACTTTTCGAGCGGAAGGGAAGGCTTGGAGTCGGCGGCGCGAGCGCCTTCGGCTTTCCTCATGGTTTCCGCGGCGTCTTTTTCCTCCATATCTTTCACCGACTTAAAGGCGGCGATCCAGTCGGTAGGCGGCAGGCCGAAATAGTGATCGAGCACGCGATAAAGAATGGAATCGAACGCGCCGTCCTCTTCCGCATTGGTCAGCACCACGACGCCCAGATTTTCTTCCGGCGCCAGCATCACGCGCGAGACGAAGCCAGCCACGCCGCCGGTGTGACCCGCGAGCTTGTGACCGTGATAGTCACGCAAACCCCAGCCCAACGCATAGTCGGCGAAGTTCGGTTTCAGTCCCGCCAGGGGCGGCGGTGGATTGCCGGTCGGCAGAATGGTCTGCGGCGTCCACATTTCTTTCGATTGCCGCTCACTGAAGAGACGGTTGTCGCCGTCGACGAACTTTCCGCGGTTGAGCTGCAACTGCACCCATTTCGCCATATCGGCCGCGCAGGAATTGATCGAACCGGCCGGCCCGGCGTTATCCAGCACTTCAAAGTGGATTACCTGGAGCTTGCCATCCACGCGCTCATGCGGGAAGGCATAGTTGTCGCCAGCTTTGAAATCGGCGTTGCTGACATTGGAATTGTTCATGCCGAGCGGCGCGAAGATGTGCTGGCGGATGTAGTCGTCCCACGAGACGCCGGTCAGGGCGGGAATGATCTGCCCCGCCGTCATGTACAGCAGGTTGTCGTAGGCGTAGCGGCTGCGGAAGCTGGAGTTAGGCTTCATGAAGCGCAGCTTGTAAATGATTTCCGCGCGCGTGTAAGTGGAGGGTGGCCAGAACAGCAGATCGCCTTCGCCCAATCCCATGCCACTGCGGTGGGTGAGCAGATCGCGGATGGTCATCTCGTGGGAAACATAAGGGTCATACATGACGAAGCCGGGGAGCCGCTGGTAGACCGGATCGTCCCAGGAGAGCTTGCCCGCATCCACCAGTCCGGCCAGCGCGGCGGTGGTGAATGCCTTCGTGTTCGACCCAATGCCGAACATGGTGTGCTCGTCGACCGGCGTTGGATCGCCCAGCTTGCGCACGCCATAACCTTTTGCCACCAGCACCTTGCCGTCTTTCACGATCGCCACAGCCATTCCCGGGACGTCGAAGGTCTTCATGGAATTGGCGACGTAGGAATCCAGATCGGCCGGCGGTGCGGTCTGCGCGCACAGCGAGACAGCGGAAGCGATGAAGATTGCGAAAACGAACCGAGACCGGCGCGGCTTGGACATGGAGCCTCCCTGGATGCGCTAAGAAGGCAGCATTAGAACACAAAACGGATGGGTTCAGCGACAGCCGAAGCGGTAATCGGCAGACCGCATTCGAGATTGCGGCCCGCAACCAGGCGGTTGCGGGATCTTCGTCGCGGGATCTCAATGAAGCCGGGCAGTCGAGCACATGGGCGCCCGCCCGCTTAATCGGTGAAGCGCTCGCTAGTGGCGATCGTTATCCCCGTGACTGTGGCGCCAGGTCCAATATTCCTTCTGTTCCTCGGGCCGCAGCTTGCGAAAGTCACGGTCGGCATCCCGGTGGTTTTCGCGGGACCACTGTTGGTAGTAGACCACTTCGCCGTGGTTCCAGACGTGGTAGTCGCTGTAGTAGGGGTCATAGACCCGGTAGTAATGGTGTCTTGCGCAAGCCGTGCCCAATACGGAAAACGCCAGCACGGCGGCCAGGAAACATGAACTGAGAAAACGCGACTTACTGTCCATCTCCGAATGATCCTCCTCTAGTGTTAATTCTGTCAATCTATCGCAATGTCGATCCCTCACCGGGAATCCAGCCGCTAGTTTTAATTTTGCCCCCAGTTTTTGATTTGTTGCCGGAACCCGCCGGCAGGTTGCCCCCAGCCGAATCCCGTGCGCTCCCACACTCTGCGGGATTGCTCGCCAGTTCTGAGCTACAATCAAGATACCGGTTTTCTTAACCTGATCCGGAGAACCGAAGGAACACACGCCAATGTATCCGGAAATTATGGTCATCCCCATGCGCGAAGAGTTGACCCGCCTGGGTATCGAGGAACTGCGCACGCCCGAGGCTGTGGACCGCGCATTGAACGGGCAGCCGGGTACGGCTCTGGTGGTCGTGAACTCGATCTGCGGATGCGCCGCGGGCCGCATGCGTCCCGCTGTGCGCGTGGCTTTGCAGAATGCCACCCATCCCGACAAAGCGTTCTCGGTATTTGCCGGTCAAGACACGGAAGCCACCGAACGCGCCCGCGGCTATTTCGGGGGACAACCGCCGTCGTCGCCCTCAATCGCCATTCTGCGCGACGGCCAGCTCGTCTACATGATGCCCCGCCGCGATATTGAATCGCGCGAAGCCCCAGCCATTGCCGCCGACCTGAAAGCGGCGTTAGACAAATTCTGCGCCAAGCCAGTACCGGCATTGTAGAGGCGCCGCTTGCAACGTCTCGTTCTCCGTGTCTCGTTCTCCGTCACGATGCCGCCGCCCTTATTTCGTCGCTGCCGGCTTGCTCGCCATAAACGCCTTCACCACGATCCCATTCGGCTGCACGCCCACGGGAATCATCGTTAGAAGCGAATACTCCGTCGGTTCCAGCTTTCGCGGCGTGCGCTTCTGGATCACCGTGACATCGCCCGCCTGTGTGTCCAGCACCAGAAGATAGTTCTGGTCCTGGGATAGCGCCAGACCATCGGGACGGCTCCCCACCGTCATGGTTGCAATTCTCCGGCCCAGATCGATGTCATAGACGGCAACACTGTCCGAGCCGAAGTTGCTGGCATACAGCCGCGAGTTATCTCGCGTGACCACCCCGTGCGTCGGATGCTGCCCGATCAGCGCGCTGCTGCTGACCTCATTGTTCCCCGTCTCAACGATCGAAATGCTGTCGGAATCGAAATCGCACACGATCAGTTCGCCGCCATCGGGCTTCAGCGCCAGACTCACCGGCGTCCGCCCCACATCCAGCAGCGCCAGCACCCGGTCGCCGGTCACGTCGCTGCCGTTTCCCGTGCCCGCTGCCAGCGCAATGGACGCCACCTGCGACGAGCCGGAACATGCCACAAACGCTTTGCTCGAATCCGGAAGGATGGCGATGTCCTCCGGCTGCTGGCAGACCGGCAAGGTGGCCCGCACCCGCAGCAGCTTCGCGTCAATCAGAGAGACCGTGTTGTCGCCGCGATTCGACACCACTACCGTCGCGCCGTCCGGCGAAACCCGCGCCAGTCCCGGCGTAGAGCCCACCCGCACATTGCCCACAACCTCGCGCTTCTCCACATCGATCACCGAAACATTGGCCGACCCCGAGTTTGCCACATAAGCGCGCCTGCCGTCTGCCGAAACGTCGATGAAGTAGGGCTTGCCGTGAACCCCGATCGTGGCCACCACGGCGTTCTTCTCGGCGTCGATCACGCTAACGTTGTTCGACCCAGTGTTGACCACGTAGATTTCGTTCTTCTTGCCGTTGGCCGCGATTCCGGTCGGCGATATGCCCACAGCGATGGTCTTCGCCGGCTCAAATGTTCGGAGATCGATCACGCTGACGGTGTTGCTCTTGCCATTGGTGACGTATGCATATTCCCGATAAGCCGGCCCGTAATCCGGCAACGCCTGCTCGCGGAAATACCACCACCCAAGCGCGCTCAGCAGCGGAATCAAGATAATGATGAAGAAGAGTTTTCGCACGATGAAGGTGGCTTCTCTAGAAGGAGCAAGAGTAACGAAGACAGGACTATCGTGGCAAGATCATCGAGGAGAAAGTTCGGGCAAAACCATGCGCTCGGTGGTATGAATGCGCGGGATACATCATGCCAAGCTCAAGCTATGTTAGGCGAATCCGCTTCACGGTTCATTTAGAAACGCCATTCGTTGAATTTGCGGGGGCCGTGCCTCCGCTACCACTTCGAGGCGGGAGTTGCGTCTATCGTCTCACTCACCCCAATCCCTGGCACGGTCCGCCCCACCACCGCGGCGATCTGACGCACCTGGGTCATCAGATCGTCGAACTGATCGGGGAAAAGCGACTGCGGACCATCCGACATGGCCTGGTCCGGTTGATTGTGTACTTCCACCATCAATCCATCCGCGCCCACAGCCACCGACGCGCGCGACAGCGGCGTCACTTTGTTGCGTTTGCCCGTGCCGTGGCTGGGGTCGACGAGAATCGGCAGATGGCTCAGCCGCTGCACCGCCGGGACCACGCTCAGGTCGAGCGTGTTGCGGGTGTGGTCGGCAAAGGTCCGCACGCCGCGCTCGCACAGCGCCACGTTGTAATTGCCCTCGCTCAAAATATATTCCGCGGCCATCAGAAATTCTTCCAGCGTGGCCGCCATGCCGCGCTTCAGCAGGACCGGCTTCTTCGCCCGCCCGGCGCGCTTCAGCAACGAAAAGTTCTGCATGTTCCGCGCCCCAATCTGGATCACGTCCGCATACTCTTCCACCAGATCGAGGGATTCGTTGTCGATCGCTTCCGTAATAATCTTCATTCCATACTGCTGCCGGATTTCCGCCATGATCCGCAGCCCTTCCTCTCCCAGTCCCTGAAAAGAGTAAGGAGACGTGCGCGGCTTGTACGCGCCGCCGCGAAAGAACTGCGCTCCGGCGCGATGCACGCGCTCGGCCACGGCAAACGCCTGCTCGCGGCTCTCGATGGCGCACGGTCCGGCGACGATCGCCAGGCCTTGCCCGCCGATGGTCGCCGCGGTGCCCGGAAAACGAATCACCGTGTTCTCTTCTTTAAGATCGCGGCTCACCAGCTTGTAGGGCTTCGAGACCTTAATGACTTCCTGCACGCCCGGCATTTCTTCCAGAGTGCCCTGTTCGACTTCGCCCTTGTTCCCGGTGATGCCGATGGCGGTGCGCTGCGCGCCCGGCATGGCATGCGCGCGGTAACCCAGCTTCTCGATCTTCTCGCAAACCGAGCGCACCTGCTCTTCCGTAGCGTGCGCCTTCATGACCACTAACATATGTTCACCCTGGCACGAATCATGTGGGGACAGCCGTCCTCGGCTGTCCAGTCGAGCGAAAGCTCGACCAGCTTTCCTCGCCGCACCTATTGCAGCGGGCCCATCAAGTTTACCTTTGCCCGCTCGTGCACCGCAAACAGCACCCGCAAATCACTGTCGCCTTTCTGCATCCACTCCTTCGTCGCACTGTGCTCTCTGTGGTTAAGGTGTTCCAAGACACCACCGCACACCAATCTTCCCAATCCTCCCGTGCCTCATTGTAAAATCTAAGGTTTACTCACAAGTCGCTCTAACCCCCTTATGCCGCAGCAAGACAAAATGCAGCAAGAAACAATAATCGCTGGCGCGACGCAGCACGCCGACCATCCCAGCGACGACCGCTACGACTGCCAGCGCGTGGAAACCAAGTGGTTCAACCGCTGGCAAAGCGATCCCCAGCTCTACGCCGCCGATCCCGGCTCGGCCAAGAAGAAATACTACGTCCTCGAAATGCTGCCCTATCCCTCGGGCGCGCTGCACATGGGACACGTGCGGAACTACTCCATCGGCGACGCCCTCACCCGCTATATGTGGATGAACGGCTATAACGTCCTTCATCCCATGGGCTGGGATTCCTTCGGCCTGCCCGCGGAAAACGCCGCCATCCAGAACAACACTCCGCCGCGCCAGTGGACGCTCGGCAACATCGCCAAAATGAAGGCGCAGATGAATCGCCTCGGCTTCGCCTACGACTGGTCCCGCGAAGTCACCACCTGCCTGCCCGACTATTACCGCTGGAATCAGTGGTTCTTTCTCAAGTTCTACGAGAAGGGCTTGGCCTATCGCAAGAAAAGCAAAGTCAACTGGTGTCCGAAGTGCGCGACAGTGCTCGCCAACGAGCAGGTCGTGGACGGCTGCTGCTGGCGCCACGAAGATACGCCCGTCGAGCAGCGCGAGCTCGAGCAGTGGTTTTTGCGCATCACAAACTACGCCGACGAATTGTTGCGCGACCTCGACAAGCTCGGCGGCTGGCCCGAAAAAGTCCGCACCATGCAGCGCAACTGGATCGGCCGCAGCGAAGGCACGCTTGTCGATTTCAAGCTCGACTACTCACAACCTCATAGCGGGTTTGGACCCGCGGGGGCGACCATCAGTGTCTTCACCACTCGCGTCGATACCATCTTCGGCGCGACTTCGGTACAACTCGCTCCCCAACACCCTATCGTCGCCGATCTCGCCGCTAACAAGCCCGATCTGCGCGCCAAGGTCGATCAACTCATCGCCGAGCAGCGCAAAGCCAAGGAAGTGGGCGACATCGGCGAAATCGAAAAGCATGGCGTCCCGACTGGCCGCTACGCTATCAATCCCTTCAACGGCGAAAAGGTGCCTGTCTGGGTCGCCAACTACATCCTCATGGACTACGGCACCGGCGCAATCATGAGCGTGCCCGCGCACGATGAGCGCGATTACGACTTCGCCAAAAAATACAAGCTCGAGATCCGCCTCGTGATTCTTCCGCTCGCGAGCGACCCGGAGGAAACCATCGCCGAGCCGCCGCTTCCATTTATCGGACACGAAGGCTCGCTGATCAACTCGGACTCCTACAGCGGCCTGGAGTGCGCCGATGCGATTAAGAAAATGACCGCCGAGGCGGAGAAGCGCGGCTTTGGAAAAGCCACCACTACCTATCGCCTGAAAGATTGGGGAATCTCGCGCCAGCGCTACTGGGGCACGCCCATCCCCATGCTTTATTGCGAGAAGGACGGCATCGTCCCCGTCCCGGAAAAAGATTTGCCCGTGCTTTTGCCGGAGAACGTCGAGATCACGCTCGCCGGTGGATCGCCGCTGGGCAAATTGCCGGAATTCGTCAACGCGACTTGCCCCAGGTGCGGAGGACCGGCGCGCCGTGAAACCGATACCATGGATACGTTCGTCGATTCCTCCTGGTATTTCTACCGCTATACCGACGCGCGCAACGACCGCGCTCCGTTCGACTCGAAGACCGCGCAGTATTGGTTCCCCATTGACCAGTACATCGGCGGCGTCGAGCACGCCATCTTGCATCTCATCTACTCGCGCTTCTGGACCAAGTTCATGCGCGACCTCGGCCTCATCGGCAACGACGAACCGGTCGAGCGCCTTTTCACGCAAGGCATGGTGATCAAAGACGGCGCAAAAATGTCGAAGAGCCTGGGCAACGTAGTCTCCCCCGATGAGATGATCGCGCGCTACGGCGCCGATGCCGCCCGCCTCTACAGCCTGTTCGCCGCCCCGCCCGACCGCGACCTCGACTGGCAGGACTCCGGCATCGAAGGCATTCGGAAGTTTTTGGGCCGCGTGTATCGCTTCGTGGTACGAAACGCGAAACCCGATGATCCCGATTGGAGCAAACCTGTTCCCGCGGATTTGCCGCCACAAGCGCGCGCTATCCAGCGCAAGCTGCACCAAACCATCAAGCGCGTCACTGACGACTTCCAGGGCCGCTGGCACTTCAACACCTGCATCTCCGCCATCATGGAACTGGTCAACGCACTCTATAGTGCCGGCGCAGCTTTCCAGCCTGATGCATTCGACTCCGCCGCTTTCCAAACCGAATCCGAGAAGTCGTTCTTGCCCGCTGCGTTACTCGCCGAAGTGCAACGCAGTCTGGTCCTCCTGCTCGCTCCCTTCGCTCCCTATCTCTCTCACGAACTCTGGGAGATGCTCGGCGAAAAGGGAAATCTGCTCAAGGCTCCCTGGCCCAAGTACGACGCCGTACTCGCGAAAGAAGAAGAGTTTGAAATCCCGGTGCAGATCAATGGCAAGCTGCGCAGCCGCATAGTTGTTTCCGCAGACGCTCCGGAGAACGTTGTCTTGGAACGCGCTCTCGCCGACGAAAAAGTGCAGTCCGCCATCGCCGGCAAGCAGATCGTGAAGAAAATCTTCGTTACCGGCAAGCTGGTCAATCTGGTCGTGCGATAAGCTTTCGCGTAACCGTATTCTGCCTCGCTCCCGAGCGGCGGTTTCGCGAAGCGCTGCAATTGGCCAATCGCAAACTTTACACTTTCCAATCGAATCTGAGACACTCATCCGTGGAAGTCCAATCCAAGCTCAGTCAATCCATCGTCATCCTCGACTTTGGCGCGCAGTACACGCAGCTCATCGCGCGCCGCATTCGCGAACAGAATGTTTTTTCCGTCGTGCTGCCCTGCACGGCCTCGCTTGATGAAGTCAAGAGCTGCGCGCCCGTGGGCATTGTGCTCTCGGGAGCGCCGTGGTCGGTCTACGACAAAGATGCGCCGCCGGCCGACCCGGGCGTCTTCGAGCTGGGACTGCCGGTGCTTGGAATCTGTTACGGACTGCAGTTCATGGTGCACACGCTCGGCGGCAAGGTGCGGCCGGCGGAGAAGCGCGAGTACGGCCACGCGGAAATCGACATTGTCGCGGAGTCGCCGCTGTTTCGGGGGCTCGAGAAGCGGCAGGCGGTCTGGATGTCGCACGGAGACGAAGCGCTCGAACTGCCCCCAGGTTTTGAGTTGACGGCGAAAACGTCGCATGCGGTGGCTGGAATCCAGAACGTCGCGAAGAAGTGGTTTGCGGTGCAGTTCCATCCTGAAGTTCACCACACGCGGAACGGCACGGAGATTTTGCGCAACTTTGTCTTTAATATCTGTGGCGCGAAGCCGTTGTGGACGCCGCAGCACTTTATTGACTCCACGGTGGAGCAGGTGAAGCGGCAAGTGGGCGGCGGCCGCGCGATCTGCGCGCTTTCGGGCGGCGTGGATTCTTCGGTCGCGGCGGTGCTCGTCGATCGCGCCTTGCGCGATGGGAGCGGCAAGCCTCGGCTGACCTGCATCTTCGTGGACAACGGCGTACTGCGCAAGAACGAATTCGAGAAAGTGCAGCAGACGCTGCGCGACAAGCTGGGGCTGCGCCTCGATGCGGTCGACGCCGCAGAGCGCTTTTTGGGCAAGCTCAGGGGGGTGAGCGATCCCGAGACCAAGCGCAAGATCATCGGCAAAGAGTTCATCGCTGTGTTTGAAGACGAAGCTCGCCGGATCGAAAAGGAAGAGGGAAGCGTCGAGTATCTGGTGCAAGGAACGCTTTATCCCGACGTGATCGAATCGCGCTCGGTGCGAGGTCCGTCGCAGGTGATCAAGTCGCATCACAACGTCGGCGGGCTACCGGAAAAAATGAAGCTGAAGCTGATCGAGCCGCTGAAAGATTTGTTCAAGGACGAAGTCCGCAAGATTGGCCGCGATCTGGGCATGCCGGAAGAAATTTTGCAGCGGCAGCCCTTCCCTGGTCCCGGTCTTGCGGTGCGCGTGCTGGGGGAAGTCACGCCGGAGCGATTGGCGGTGCTGCGCGAGTGCGATGACATTGTGGTCACCGAGATCAAGAATGCCGGGCTGTACACCAAAGTTTGGCAGTCGTTCGCCGTGCTGCTGCCGGTGATGTCGGTGGGCGTGATGGGCGATATGCGGACGTATGCTTACACATGCGCGATCCGGGCGGTGAGCTCGGAAGACGGCATGACCGCCGACTGGGTTGAGCTGCCGCACGAAGTGCTGAAGACCATCTCGACGAGGATTGTGAATGAAGTGAAGGGCGTGAATCGCGTGGTGTATGACATTACATCCAAGCCTCCGGGGACGATTGAATGGGAGTAGAGGAACCAGCTCTCCGTTCTCGGTTCTCAGTCTTGCCTTTGCCATCCGTCTTGTGCGGGAACGTCGACCGTTCACCTCGGCGGCTGAAGCCGCGTGGATTTGGCGCTGGTTACGGCGCGTCTGAAAGCCGCGACCTTTCAAAGCGACTCTAAATTGTGCCGTCAGCTTCAGGGACGACTACCCTTCCCACATCTAGTGATTCCATCCCAGGGAGCGGGAGGGGGAGGCGAACCCGGACTGAGCAAGCAGCTTATGACCGGACCTGTTCCGTTTTCGTAACAAGAACAACGCCGGTCCCGCTTCTCCGTCGTCACTAGGCGACAGTATCAAAGCGCGCCGCCTCAACGGTTTGAGACTGGTCGTCGGCGGCCTGTTTCCGTTTTTCGTAACAAACTCTGCTTCCTGTTGACACTGCCCACCACAGTTCATAGTATTCCCGCACTTTGTCGTTCGACGACACTGCGTCAGATCGCGAGCTGGCATATGGTTCGCCTAGAATGACGCTTAATGGAGCTACGTGAGAGGAGAGTCGACAGATGGCTGAAAAGACGGAGATAACAGTGCTGGGCTGCATCAAGAAAGGCGTCGAGGCGGGTTGCATCATCCTCACTGCGCAGGGGAAGGAATACAGCTTACATGGAAAGTCGCTGCCTACGCTGGGCAAAGGTTTGGGCGTATCGGTGACAGGGACAACGGGGGGATCGATTATTGCATGCAGGGCACCCCTTTGGAAGTGAGTGCGTGGAGCTGGACCAGGGAGAAGTGTCCGGAGTAGGAGAGGGCAAGGTGCGCCAGCCCCAAGAGCAGTTTCCCTTCGACTCCGCTCAGGCAGGCTCTCACCGGGCTTGGCGCCCAGTTCGGAATGAAAACGATTCTAGAAATGCAGTGGCGTTAGCGGGTCGCGGGCGAGGGCGGCCGCGCCACGCTTGCCGACTGGAGCAGGCTGCGGAAAAATTCGTTGCCTACACAAAATGCGACCATCGGAGCTGAAAGCCCGCATTGATTGTGCACGCTTTACGCGGCGCTGAAGCGCCGCTCTTCCACGTTAATGCGCGCCTTCCTGAGCTTCCGCAGACTGTGGAAGTCGGGTCCTTCCCGGTTGTGGACCTGAATATCTCGATGAAAAGAGCAAAAGCAGGTTCCTCACCGGGCTTGGGCCCGATTCGGAATGACAAGGATTCTGCGTTGGGCTTGTGTCCGGCTCGGAACGACACGGATTTTGGGTTGAGACGGCACGGATGCTGGCGAGCCGACACATAAATTTACTCGCGGCGCGGTAGAATTGGCGGTCATCAATGCCCCGTGAGGCTGGTTAAGAAGGGGAATCCGTGAATCCTGCCGCGGCCACGAAACGCAGAGTGTTTGCACGACTTTCGATTGCCGCCGGCAACAGCTTGCAGGCGGGCGGCATTGTGGCTGCGTGTTTTGCACTGAGGGCGTCGCGGTCGGCACACTCGACCGCGATTGCTGTCATTGCCATGCTTCTGTCATGGGTGCTTCTCTATTTCTGCTCGCACGCGATTGCGCACTGGCTCGTGGGGCGGGTCGTGGGCATTCGCTTCCTTTTTTATACAGTTGGGGGGACAGGGAATCCCGAGGGCTGGCCCCCGGGACTTCGTTGGATCTTTGAGCGGCTCCCCTTCTTAGGCGTGCAGACAGAAAAGCTCTCGATGCAAAACGCCAGTCCTGGAGCGAGAGCCCTCATGTGGTCTGCCGGTGTAACCTCCTCGGCGATTGTTCCGACCTGCGCTGCATTCTGGGCCTGGCGATCCGGCGTTCCCTGGAGTAAGTTGTTTTTTCTGTTTGCTGTGTTCTGGGCCTTGGGAACCTTGGCGAGCAACTGGACAAGCCGTAGCGGCGACTACGCCAAGGCACGACGCGTTTTGGGACATTCCTGAACCGGTGGAGATCCGCTTAGCCGTGCAGCTCTGACAGCGCTTTGCGGGCGTCGCTGAAATTGGGACTGGTCTTCAAGGCCCGTTCCAGTTGCTGGCGTGCGAGGGCAGGCTGGTTGGCTTTCTGGTAGGCGAGGCCCAGATGATAGTGGACCATGGGGTCGTCGGCGCCGCCTTTCTTTTCGTTGAGCCGCAGCGATTCCTGGAACATGTCGATGGCGGACTGATACACGGCCTTGTGAAAGTATGCCCAGCCCAGGGTGTCAGCCGCGCTCGGCGAATCGGGCATGCCGCGGCGGGCGGTCTGGGCCATGGCGAGAGCGACGTCCACGTTGCCGCCCTGCTGCAGCATCACGTAGGCAAGGTTGTTGGAGGCTAGAGGATTATCGGGCTCAATGTTCAGCGCTTGCTGGTACATCGCTTTGGCCTGGTCCCAGTTGTTTTGCGATTCGTACATCATGCCGGCGAGAATGTAGAACGAGATTTCGCGGGGATGGTCCTTGATGGATTGCTGGTAAGTGGCGAGAGCCTGACTGGCCGAGCCCTCCGCGGCCTGCACCTGGGCCAGCTTTAAGAGCGCGTCCGAGTTGTTTTTATCGAGTTCAACTGCCTTGTGGAAGGCGGCATCGGCGCCGCTTAAATCTTTTTTGTTCTGAAACAGCGCCGTGCCCAACAGGTCATAGAATCCGCTGGTGTTGGGGGCTTTGGCAATTTGGGCCCGGGCGGCGGCCACGGCCTGGTCGGGCTGCTTCTGGGCAAGATAGGTATTCATCATTCCTTGCAAGCCATCGGTGGAAGCCTGGTCGAGGTCGAGCGCCTGGCGATAAAGCTTGATGGCCTCCGGGTATTGCTTTTGCAGTTGATGAAGATTGCCCATCTGCACGTAGGGAGCGGGATTTGCGGGAGCGACCTCGGCGGCTTTGCGCATGTCCCGCTCGGCGTCGGAGTATTTCTTTCCGGTCATCTCGGCCAGAGCGCGCAGGAGGTAGCCATCGGGGGCGCTGGGCGCGCCGTAGATGATCTGCTGAGCGGTTTGGGTGAGAGCATCGACATCCCCGCGGCGTAGTTCCAGGGCAGCCAGAGCGCGTTGCGCATCGGTGAGATCGGGACGCAAGCCGACGGCCTCGCGCAACTCAGATTCAGCCTGAGCTTCATTGTGCTGCATGTCGAAGGCGAGGCCGAGCTGATAGTGGGCCACGGCGTTGTTGGAATCGGTCTTGAGAGCCTGCTGCAGGGAGTCAACGGCGCCGGCGGCGTCGCTTTGGCGAAGCTGTACCTGGCCGCGATAGACGAGCGCATCGGCGTCATGCGGATTTGCTTTCAGAAGTTCATTGTTCAGCTTGGCGGCTTCATCCAGGCGGTTCTTCAGGATCAGGAGTTGCACGTAGTTTTTCTTGACCTGAACGTCCTTGGGATGATCGCTGTACAGGGAGGAGTATTCGGCCGTGGCCCGGTCGAGATCGCCGTTGGCGAAATAGAAATCGCCCAGCATGCGATAGCCTTCGGAATTGTCCGGGAGGTCGCTCTTGGCCTGCCTTAAAAAGGCTTCGGCTTCCGGTTTTTTGCCTTCGCCCATGAGCAGGCGAACGTAGGCGATGCGGGGAGCGGGATCCTGGGGAGCAATGTCGATGGCGTGCTTGAATTGCTTTTCGGCTTCCGCCATGCGGTTGCGCGACTGGTAGAAACCTCCCAAGGCCAGTTGGGCATTCACGACTTTGGGACCGAGCTCAGCCGCTTTCTTAAAATTGATCTCGGCCTGATCGGGCAGGTTGGCGCGGAGCTGGAGCAGGGCCATGCTCAAATAAGACTCGGAGCGGGTGGGGTCGGCGGCGATTCCTTTCTGCGTCTCCTGCAGGGCCGATCCCAGGTTGTCCTGAGCCGCATAGAAGTTGCCCCAAGCCAAGTGGGTATCGGGATTATCGGGCTGGTTTTCGCGCAGGATGTCCAGGTGAGACTGGGCCTGCTTCAGCTCGCGGGCGGAGATGAGCATGTTCGCCAGATCGACGTGCGCGGGATAATTGGCGGGCGCCAGATCGACGGTACGGGAAAGCTCGGCGAAGGCGCGGTTGTAGTCCTTCAGCTTGAGATAAGTCTCGCCTAGCTGGTAGTGGGCTTCCGCGAAGCGAGGATCGACTTGCACCGCGTTGGCATACTGAATGGCCGCTTCGCGGAACTTGCCCTTGTCGCGATAGCGGTTGCCGCTTTCCAGAAACTTCTGTTTGCGCACATTGGGATCGCGCGAGCAGCCGGTAAACAGGGCAGGGATGAGGAACGCGACAAGCAACAAACGGACGGCAACGGAGCGGCTCATGTCTTCTCCAGGAAGGCCCGAAGGCGCGGACGACCACGAACCTGTGGTCACTACACCAAGGTACTGCAAGACGGGGTAGAAGATAAAGTTACCGCCGTCATACGGGCGCGGGACAGGTTTTTTTCGCGATGCCTGGATGCGGATGCGACCGGGACGAACAGATAGGCTTTTAGTTGACCGCGATGCTGACGCTTGGGGAGGGGATGCCGTTGGCGACTACCTCGAGCGAGCTTGGTCCGGTCTCCATTGCCGCGGGAACATCGAAATTTGTCGAGACGATGGCGTTGCCGGTAGCGACGGCCATAGTGCTGTGGTCGTGGGTCCTGGCATAAAAAACGTGACCGGTGGCCTGATTGGTGATTCGTACGAGGGGATAATTCGTGGCGGTTTCGTCTTCGTCTCCGAATGCGGCGGCTTGCGATAAGCCATTGAATTGGGTGCCGGAGATGGAGTAAGTGGAGCCGCGGGTTACACTCGCGGGAAACGCAGTGATACTCGGGGCCCAGGAAGACGAAGGTTGACCGGAGGAAGTGTAGAGCTGAACGGGAGGGCCGCCGACGATCGCTTCGCCCGTCGGCAGCACCAGTAAACTGCTGCCGGAGGCAACGGAGCCGCTGGCAATCAGAGTGTGGCCATCGAACTCGTAAAGTGTTCCGGAGTCGCCCTCGACCAATACGTGGGCATTGGGTAGCAGCACAGCAAATGAATCGCCCGCGTTATCGTTGTTGGGGAAGTCGGGGCCGACGGTCCAGCTACCGGAACCGGTGAGAACCGCCGGCGGAGTGTAGACGGCGGTGTGTCCGGGGCCGGCGGTCGAGTTGGAGCCGGTAGCGAAGACGGTGCCATCGGGGCGAAGTACTCCGGGGCCAACCTCGCCCGGGGGATCGTAACAACCGCCGCCGTAAACGAGACACCCGCTGCCAGGCGAGTGCAAATCTACCATCGTGCTGCCAGCAGTGACCCATGTTTGCATCGAAGGAATGTAGCGCTCGGAGTTTGGGGCACCTTTTACATCGAAGGTGAAGACGGAGCCATCCGGCAAGAGAGTCCAGCCTTCCTCGGCGTTGAAATCGTTCTTGCCTGAGGATGCCAGCGCAGTCCACTGAAGCGTGCTGGGATCCAAGGCAGCCATCTGGGTATCAAGCTTTCTTCCCACCAGGAATTGACCGTTGGGCAGGACGACTGATGGCGAGTCTCCGATGTAATCCCAGCCGGCGGGGGGCGCGAGCGAGGTCCAGGAGTTGGCGACGGGATCGTAAATCGCGCCCTGGTTGGTGAGGACAAAGATGCCGAAGTTGTATTCGCCGCCCACAATCACAAGCCGGCCGTCGGCGAGTATGGCGGATGCGAAGTAAAGGGGCGCATATCCAGCAGGGAGGCTGGCGATCTGCGACCAGGTTCCCTTGAGGTAGCTTCCAGAGTTGTCGGGCGTGAGTTCGAACCAATCGGAAGAGTTCCCGCCTTGAAACACTACCGAACCATCGGTCAATAAGAATCCTATGCCTGCGCCGTCGGGCGGCTGGTTCGCGAGGGTCTGCAAGGTCTGCGGCGGCGTTGTGGTTGTGAGGGTGGTGCTTGAATGTACACCGCAGCCGGAGACGCAGAGCAGCAGGAGGACTATTGCAGATAGGTTCTTGGGCAAATTGCGCCGCGTTTTCTTGGAACTGGCAGGGAGAAGCGGTCCTCGCATACATTTATTTTGCCACAATTAAGGCACGGCTAAACAGGCACCGCAAAACTTGTTGGACAAAAGCGCGACTACCGGGGCGCCCGCAGTGATTTTAGGGGCTTTACGCGGCGCTGAAGCGCCGCTCTTCCACAGTACGGCACGCATTTGTTGATTTTCCGCAAGCTGTGAAGGCGTGCCCCTCACGAAACCGTTGCTGCCTTGCGGTTGCTTCGCTTCCAATACAGATATCCCGGCACGCCGACCAGCACGATTGCTGTGCCCCAGAAGGCTTCGGTGGGACGAGTGATGATGGTGTTCAGAGTCCACGCCGCGCCGACCAGGACGTAGATCGCGGGCAGCCAGGGATATCCCGTGCAGCGGTAGGGACGCGGAATGTCGGGACGCTTCCAGCGCAGCAGGAACAGGCCGAGCACGGTCAGGGTGTAGGAGAGCACCATGCCAAACATCACGTAAGTATAGAGTTGGTCGTAGCGGCCGCTGAGGGCGAGGACCGCCGCCCAGGCCCCTTGTCCGATGAGCGCAGCCGCTGGCGTGCGCCATCTGGGGTGAACCTGGGCCATGCTCCGGAAGAAAAGCCCGTCCAGCGCCATGGCGTAGTACACTCGCGCGCTACTGAGGACGGCACAGGCCAGCGCGCCAAAGCAGGAAACGGCGATCATCGCCGAGAGCCACACTGCGGCCGCTGGCGAGAAAAGCGCCACAGCAGCGGCATGGGCGATGGTCTCATGCCTGGCGATCTCGGTAAGGGGCAGGGCGTACAAATAGGTCATATTCATGGCCACATAGATGACGCCCACGATTAGCACGCCCAGCACCATGGCGAGAGGTACGTTGCGCCGCGGCTCCTTCACTTCGCCGGCCACCCAGGTGATGTAGACCCATCCGTCGTAAGCCCAGAAGATGGCGATCAACGCGACCCCGAATGCCGAGAGCAGTTGACCGGGGCCCATGCCCGTGGTCAGACCGTTTAGCGTGCCCCACTCGTGGGTGGTGAAGTGATGCCAATCGCCCTTGCCGATGGCGAAACCAAGAATCACGAATGCCGCCATCGCGCCAAACTTTGCCCAGGTGGCGACGTTTTGCAGCAATGCGCCTCGCCGTAGTCCGACGACGTTGATCCAGGTGACGGTTGCAATCATGATCAGGGCGATGATGTGAGCGCGGGTCAGCACGACGCCCGCGACCGACAGAACCACATGCGCCTGCGAAATGCCGGGGACGATGCCGCCGAGGTATGCGGCCGAACCCACGGCAAGGGCTGCGATGGAACCGCCGTTGCCAACACTGAAGAGCATCCATCCGTAGAGAAATGCGGGCAAGTCACCGTAGGCTTCGCGCAGGTAAACATATTGACCGCCGGAATCGGGGAACATCGAGCCCAGTTCGGCGAAGGCGAAGCAGGCGCACAAGGAGATCGCGCCGCCGAGCACCCAGACCAGGAGGAAAAGGACGGGATGGGGTAAAGGTCCGGCAATGTCTTTCGCGGTTAGAAAAATGGACGAGCCGATGATCCCGCCGACCAGAAGCAGGACGGAATCGAGCAGGCCGAGTCCGCGGACCAACGTGGGTTGCGAAGTCGAGCCTTCGGCGGGGGCGGAGTCCATTATCCGATTCCGAGTTCGTCCGAGGATTCGAGCGCCGTGCCGCAGCGGCGGCAGATGACGGAGGAGCAGTCGCCGCAGGTCAGCGGATCGTTCACCTCTTCGGCGCAATTCGGGCAGTAGAGCGATCCGGGGCTGGGTGCCGGCGGAGGATTCGGAGGGCGTGTCGCCATGAGGAGAAAAACTGTAGCATAGCCGTGGGGGTAGGGATAGCAGTGACACGAGGTGGTGGCTCAGGTCCCAGATTTCCGACTACTGCCCAGTGACGAGCCGATTCTGGCATTGTGACTGATATCGCGATGTTTCAAAGTTAAGAAAAGCGTCTCTACTGCGTGTGGCCAGTTCGTATTGCGCGACCATCGCTTTGCCGGATATCAGCCATTGCTACCCCGCCGACACACGCGTCGGTAATTACGTTGCCTCCCTTGTCCTTACAATGGAGCGTTCCGCCAACATGCCAAACGCCGTCAGATAACGACGCAGTGAAGGGTCTCTCCGACTCTATGAGTCTCTTGCCATAAACCTTTGTCAGTGCCTTTTCTGCAAGGCTCACAGCGGCGGCTGAATCAGGAACCTTCACTGATGTGGCGGCGGACTGTGTAGTTTGACTTAGGGCGGACAGAGCCGTTGCGCTTGCAAAAGCCATCGTAATAACCATCGTCCTCATGTCAGCACTTTACGCTCAAATGTTGCGGAGTTCCATCGGAACCGGGATGGTTGATGCAAACAAGCCATAACTCACCACTGAAGGAGGGATTGGTCCGGATCCTGCTCGTGTCATGGGCAAGCAAACAGGAAACTGGAGTGCTACCGTCTGCTCGCGATAGACCGGGAACAACAGCGGCACTCCGCGACGCGATAAAATCTTTCTCATGACGGAAAGATCACTCACTCCCGACGAAAAACTGCAACAGGAATTCAACCGCTGGGCCGCCGCTGGCGAAGGCCCGAAGATGGAGAATCATCATCTCGACATAACGACGAAGACGATTCGTCGCATGAACCTGCGTCCGGGAGAGCGCGTGCTCGACCTTGGGTGCGGCTCGGGGTGGGCGACGCGGCTGCTGGCGCGGCTGGTGGGCGAAGGACCGGACGGATTCGGCCAGGTGGTTGGCCTCGACGTTTCCGACGAGATGATTCGCCAGGCGCGGGTCGCCTCGAAAGATTTCGACAACGTGCTTTATGTCTGGGGATCGGCGCAGCAGATTCCGTGGGAAGAAAACTTCTTTGACAAGGTGCTGTCGGTAGAGTCGTTCTACTACTATGCCGACCAGGACCGCGCGCTGATGGAGCTTTTTCGCGTGATGGCGCCGCGGGGAAGGCTGTTCATCCTCATCAATCTATACAAAGACAATCAGTATTCTCTGCAGTGGGTGGATAAGCTGAAGGTGCCGGTACACGTGCGTTCGGAGGCGGAATATGTGGAGCTGCTGAAGAAACATGCTTTCGAAAATGTGGAAGCATGCCGCATTCCCGATGACACGCCCACGCCCGACGACTACCAGACGAAATCGTTTCGTAGCCTCGACGATCTGCGGGCGTTCAAGCGCGAGGGAGCGTTGTTGCTGATGGCTTCGAAACCTGATCTGCGCACGCCGGCGCCGGGATATACGATTTACTGATAATCCTGAGGCGGATAATTTCCAGGGCTGAAGCCCTATTTTCGTGGGTCGCGATGCGGCGGGGCTGAAAGCCGCGCCCTTTCAAAACTAGATCTCGCTGTCATCGTCGTCGTCCTTATCGCGATGGCTCAAGTCCTTGACCGGGCTCAGGGCGCGGCCATCGGAGGCGTGGCGAATCTCGATTCGTCCATTCACGTTCTCCAGCTTGATGCGCGGACCGCCGTTGCCCAACTCACCGTGCAAGTCATGGCCCACGTAGCGGTGATGATTCACGTGCAAGCCGAAGTCGTTCTCGATTCCTCCGGAAACGGTGCTGGCTTCGATTTCCGCTTTGGAGTCCGAAGGAATCGTCAATTCGACCGAGCCGTTGACCGAATGCAGTTCTACGGATGACCCGGAAAGCTGATCAAATTTGGCGTCCAGGTGGCCATTGATGGTGGAGAGGTCGGCGCGGCCGGAGAGATTGTGAGCTTCCAGTCTGCCGTTGATACATGAGGCGCGTACTTCACCGGTTACGCCGGTTACGTCCAGCGAGCCGTTGATCAGCTTGATTTCGTCCAGCCGGGCGGTGCGCGGCACGGTCAGCGTGTACTCGACGCTGGGTGGGTTGTTGCGCGAGCCCCAGTTGAACGTGAGGTCGCGATCGCGATACTTGGTGCGAATCGAAAGATGATCTTTGCCCGAATCGATTTCGATGCGCGCGTCATCGAGCCGGTCCTTAGAATCCGCATACTTGATGGCATCTACCTTGACTTCATTCTGGTCCCAGGTCGAGATGTGAACCGCGCCGTTGATGTTGTCGAGTTCCACGCGCCCGTCGGGAGTGATGGCGTAGGTCTGGTGAAATTCCTCGGTAAATGCGCCGCGGTGATCGGAGGCGCGGGCTGCGAGGGCGAGGGCGAGCAGCGCACAGATGGTTCCCAGAACGGCGCCCGACCAGGCGGGGAATTGGCGATGGCGGTTCATATGCTTCCTCCGTGTCCACAGATTAGACAAGGCGATTCGCAATTGGTGAGGGGCCAAAGCTGGAAAAGGTCCCACCCACCATATCTGTGGATACGAAAACTACCTCAGTGATGTTCCCGTCCATTATTGCCGTCAGGTTTCGAGGGACAGAAAGTGAAGCCAGCGGCGTTCTGGATGGCAGGTCAAACAGATCCATGTACTGAAGATTGAGTTGGAGAATCCAAGATAAGCGGGCCAGATGGGCGCCCGGTAGATTCTGCATGGCCGAGGCGGCGGGCCTTTCTTTCCTTCCCAGATCTCTCGTAGACCTTTCTTTTTCAATCCCGAAGAGGTGCCGGTTCGTCGGTTGCGCGGTTGTTCCCACCTGCTTCGGTCAGCAGGTAGATCCCTAGGATCGTGATCTCCGGCTCAATCGGGTGGCGGTAGCGCTGGCCAGGAAAGACCACGTAGTAAATGGCTGGATACAACAAGATCAGCCAGAACAGCAGCCCGGCGCCAGGTTTGTGCCGGCGCAGAGCGCGTCCGAGACCCCAGAACATCAGCACGGAAGAGGCCAGGAAGACCGAGTTCCTGAGTTGCGCCAGCCACCAGATTCGAGCCACTTTCGGCGGTCCGTTCCAGTAGTAGACAAAGCGCCGGAGGCAGAGTACGGCGAAGCGTCCGTAGTCGGCCTCGATGTAGTCCAGCGCCTGTCGCTTGCGCATATCGACATAGGCCAACTCGCCCATGGCGGTGTACTGGCGCATGGCGTAGAGATCCTGCGTGGGATGCAAATACTGCATCCAGGTGCCATCGGCGCCATTGCCGTTGCCCAGGCGCAGTTCCGCGCCGAAGTTATCGCGGATGAAGATGAACTTGCCGAAGGTTTGATAGTTGCGCACCATCCAGGGAGCGAGGCAGGCAATGAAAACCACCGAGGCCAGCACCACTCCGGCGAACGATGTCTTGCGCCGCCGGGCGCGGTGATACCAGGCCCACAGCCCCGAGGCCGGCAAGAACGCGATCAACACCGTGCTGTTCAGCACGGCGATCCCCCAGAGCAGGCCGAACCAGAGCCATGGTTTTATTCCGTCGCGTTCTTCCATGGTAAGCGCCAGCCAAAAAATCACGGCCAACAATAGCGCCGATAGACTGGTCTCCCAGACCAAGCGCGTACACCAGAACATGGCATAAGGCAGAAGAGCCCACGTCCAGGCCGAGCCGACCGCGACTTTTTCGGAGAAAATCCGCCGGGCGATGAGAAAGATTGGGATGCAGGTCAGCGCGGAAAAAATACTATTGATGGTGAGCAGCACGAAAGCCGACGCTGGAGAATAGATGCCGAAGATGTGGGACACACCGGCGGTCAAGTACGGGTAGAGCGGCGGTTCCCAGGCGGTGGCTCCCGTGGGCGCCACGAAAGGATTGCTGAAGCCGTGTCCGGACGCGATCGCGGCGCCGATGCGGCCCATCTCCCATCCAAAGCCAAAGTTGTCCTCGATGTGCTCGAACTTGTAAGTGTGAGCGGCGACAATCCAACCCACGCGCAGAAACAGTGCGACGGCCACCATCCAAAGCTGCGAGGTGCGGATACGAGCCCAAGCGTTGAAGAGCACGGTGAGAGTGGGTTCGCGCTCGGCAGCCAAGGCGGGTCTTGAATGCATGGATGATTCTATTTGTAGCTGAGTCGCGACCCCGGAGGCAACTCAACAACCGGGCCCGGAATTGATCGATACCCGCCCGCGGTATACGTAGACTGGGTGCTTTCGCCCCATTTGCCGGGCGCTTGAACCTATAATTGTACCGATAGCTCTTCAGATCGGGGTCACCGCATGGGCTGGCTGCAAAACAAGTTCGAAAAGAATTTCATGATCAGCACGGTGGACTACGTCTTCAACTGGGCGCGCAAGTCCGCCGTGTGGCCAATGACGTTCGGCTTGGCGTGCTGCGCGATCGAGATGATCGCCTCGTCCACGGCGCGGTTCGACATTGCGCGCTTCGGTTCGGAAGTATTCCGTCCCAGCCCTCGGCAGAGCGACCTGATGATCGTCGCCGGCACCGTGACCTTGAAGATGGCGCCGGTGGTGAAGCGCATCTATGACCAGATGCCAGATCCGAAGTGGGTGATCTCGATGGGCGCGTGCTCGTCGGTGGGCGGGCCATTCAATACTTATGCCGTGTTGCAGGGCGTCGACAAAATCGTGCCCACGGATGTCTACGTCACCGGCTGCCCGCCGCGGCCAGAGAATCTTTTCTACGCACTGCTCAAGTTGCAGGACAAAATCGATACCATGACACTCGCGAAGAAACCCACGGAAGTGCGTCTCGATCCGAATATGATGGAGAACTTCAAGCGCCAGGTCATGATCGCGCAGACCCTGCAGCCGAAATAGCCATCAGCCATCAGCTATCAGCCGTCAGCAAGAATTATGTGGGAAAGCCAATAAGGTTCATGTGGGGACAGCCGCCCTCGGCTGTCCGCCGAGCGTAGCTCGGCAGTTTTTCTCGAAGCATGTCAGGACGCAAATGTCGAACTTCACGAAACTCACCATCCAATCCGAACTTCCTCCCATCGACGAAGCCAAGGAATTTTCCTGTGACGATAAAACCATCTGTGTTGCCAATGTGAACGGCGCATTCACTGCCATGGACAACGTCTGCCTGCATCGCGGCGGCCCGCTGGGGCAGGGGATGATCGAAGGTGGCAAGGTTGTGTGCCCCTGGCATGGCTGGGCGTGGGATCCAAAGACCGGCGAGGCATCGCAAAATCCCAGCGCGAAGGTTGCCGTGTATCCGCTGAAGATTGAAGGCGGTGACGTGATGATCGAGATCTAGACGGTCCAGTCTGATCAACCTGCGTCGCTATCCCAGGAGGCGCAAGAATTTCCCCGGCTGATTCTCATATCCGGGAAATACTTCATTCAAATTCTTGTTCCCCATGTGTCGTGCCACCGCTTCGCCGAGCACCTGGCGAAAATCCGTGGTCAAGGCCAGATCGCGGCCTTCGTAGAGCTGCGATTGACCGAGCCCCGGCCAGCGTCCGTAGACTTTGCCGCCGTTCACCGGTCCGCCCAGAACGAACATCACGTTGGCATGGCCGTGGTCGGTACCGCGGTTGCCGTTCTCGCGCGCGGTGCGGCCGAATTCCGACATGGTCACAACCACGGTGTCTTCCCCAAGGTCTCCGAGATCGGTCCAGAAAGCGGCGAGCGACTGCGAGAAATCGCGCAACACGTTGGCGATCTGACCTTCGGTTGCGCCTTCGTTGACGTGATGGTCCCAGCCGCCGATATCGGCAAACGCCACCTGCACGCCGAGGTTCGCCTTGATGAGTTGCGCGAGCTGGCGCAAGCTGTCCCCGAATCTTCCTTTGGGATAATCGGCGCCGGGCGCAGGCTTGTACTTCGATGGGTCGGCGGACTTCAGCATCTTGACCGCGTCAAACGTTTCTTCGCCAGTGCCGTGAAGCACAGTGTCGAGGGAGTGGTCGTACATGGCCTCGAACGCGTTCGCGACGGGCGAAGCTTTCGGATTGCGGCCGCCGACGGAAAAGTCGTTAACGTTGTTCATCGCAATGGCCGGCTCAAGGCCACTCAAGATGCGCGGGATCGACGGCCCCATGGCGACGGCCTGGAAGGGAGATTTTTGCGGCGGCCGCGGCAGGTCGTGCAGCGAGCGGTTGAGCCATCCGTCGTCCGTCGACTTCACACCCGGAGTGCCGGATTCCATGAAGTCCTGCGCATCGAAGTGGGAGCGGTTGGGGTCGGGCGATCCGGCAGCGTGCACAATCGCCAGTTGACGCTGCTTCCAGAGCGGCTGGAACGGCGCGAGGGAAGGATGCAGGCCGAAGAATCCGTCGAGATCGAGCACGGCCTTGCGCGGAATGTTGATGCTGGGCCGCATGGCGTAATACTGCGCCTCGCCGTGAGGCACCACGATGTTCAGACCGTCGGCCGCGCCACGCTGAAAAATTACGACCAGGCGTTTATTGCGCGTACCCGGCTCGGCCGCGCCCCATGCGGCGCGCGCGAGAAAGCTCGGCACGGCCGCCATGCCGACCACGGCGAGGGCGCTGTTACGAAGAAAGACGCGACGTGTGATGGACATGGAAGACCGCTCCTGGCTCTTAAGCCTTTAGCTCTTAGCTCTGATCGTGCCTACAACCATGAAGTCTTCGTCTAAAGCCGGAGTCATAGATTCGAGCTAAGAACCAACAGCCAATGGCTAAAAGCTACCTTCTCTGAAACTCCGGTGAACCCAGCAGCAAGCCCGCGATCATGCTCACATCGGAAGCGTGAGCTGCTCCATCGGGCTTGCGCGGCCCGGCCTTGTCGTCTGGCTTCTGCTGCGCGCCGTTCTTTCCTGCCTCTGCGATTTGGGCCGCGATGGAGTCGTGCGTCTGTTTGGATACGCCGCCTGCGAGCAGGCTCGTTTCCAGCATAGAGAGCGTCAGGGTGGAATCCGCGGGCGGAGGACTGCTTCCCGCCAGTTGGGCCGTATTCACCTTCACGCCCTTGATCTTGCCGCCGGTCAATGCTAACGCAAAATTCATGCGGTTCAGCAACGCCGAAGAACTCACCCAGGTTTCCGCTTTCATGGAATAGCCCGTGGGTGGCTGTGCGCCGTAAACAGGCATGCCCATATTGTTGAGTTGCCGGGTCAACGGCAGCGCATCGTCGACCTCGGCGCCGATGGCTCGCACGGCGGAGGCCACGAATTCCAGAGGCGTTTTCACCTTTGCGCGGTAGGTCCCGTCGTCCCAAAACTCGGGCGAATGCAGCAGCGTGTTCAGCACTTCGCGGATGTCGCCCTTTTTCTTCAGGAACGTTTTCGCCATGCGATCCACCAAAGCCTGGGGCGGATCGTCCGAAACAAAGCGCTGCGCCAGCTTCAGCGAAATGAAGTGCGCCGTCTGTGGACTCGTGGCCAGCCGGTGAAGCATTTCCAGGCCCTCGCCTTCGCCTTTGGGCTTGATGCGATGTCCGAGCACGAACTTCGGCCCAGGCTCGTGCATGCGTGGATCGAACTTGAAGCCCCCGCCTTCGGCCGGCTTCTCGATGGTCCATCCCGTAAAGACTTTGGCCACCTCGGTCACATCGCGCTGCGAGTAGCCGCCGTTCACGCTCAGCGTGTGCAGCTCCAGCAACTCGCGGCCATAATTTTCATTGAGGCCGCTGGGACGCTTGTTCGGATTTGGCCGCGGCGGCCGAGGAGGATAACCGCGCCCGTACGGTCCATACGGCCGCGACGGAAGACCCAGAGCTTGCGCCGAGTTCGGCCCTACGCTCAGCCAATTGTCCAGGTAGAACAACATCGCCGGACTCTTGGCGGTCGCCACCAGCAGATCTTCAAATTTGCCCAGCGCATGCGGGCGGATTACATCCCGTTCATAGCTGGTCAGCATCAGCCGGTCGAGCCCTTTATCCACGAACACGTTGAAGTGGTTGATCCAGAAGTCGGTGATCACCTCTTCAAACTGGCGCTGGCTGTAGATGGCTCGCAGCAGTTTCGCCTGCGCCAGTTCGCTTGTGACCACGCCCGATGGGTTGTTCATGGCGAGCAGAGTCTCTTTCTGCTTCGGGGACAGGCCTTCGAGAAACTCCTGTCCCTTGCTCCCGCGCAGCGAGTCGGCAAACGCAAGCTGTGCCGCCGGCGACATGCCGAGAACTTTCTTGAAACGCTGGTCGGGCGGAAGGACCGGCAGCCGCTGGATCTCGAGGTCGGCGTAAAGTTGCTCCTCGCGATGGCGCGCCTGCTCTGCTTCCTGGGGCGTCAACTTTGTGCGTGGTGCGGCGGCCATCGCATTGTCGTTGCCTGAAGGGGTCTTAGCATTTGCGTTTGCGGCGGCCTCATTGCTGTCGGCGCCAGGGTTCATTGATTCGTTCATTGCGGAGTTGTCCGCCGTGGTGTGAGCGCCGTCTGACGCCGTGTTCGCTGCCATCGCGGACCCTTCAACGTTTTTGTCTGCAACGGCGGCAGCCGTATTCTTGCCAGCCTCTTCTTTGCGGTCTTTACGATCTTGAAAACGGGCAAGCTGCACCTGGAACACCGCCCGTCGTGACGGATCGGATGGCATCGGCCTCTTGCCGTTCATCACCTGATTGATCTCTTGCGGATCGGGGAAGTCTTCGGCAATCTCCTTCGTACTCATGCGGAGTGTGCGGAGCGGCTCCAGGCGAGAGTCGAGGGCGCTGTCGTCGATCTTTTCGGGATGCAGTTGCAGGTCAATCCACTGGTCGACGCCCATCGCCATTACTTGCTGAACATCCCCGGGGCGCGGACCGAAGGTCAGGCGATTGAGCGCATGTACGGCGCGCCTCTGATCGTCGGGGCTGGAAGCCGCCTTGCCCTTGTCTTTCTTCCTCGCCAGCAATTGCGGGACAGTACACGCCAGGCTGAAGCACAGAAGAAAAATGGCGAACTTCGTGCGGCCCAGACGCATGAGGGACTCCCACTCGGGAAAGAAGACAATCTCTTCTCATTATCAACCCGGACTGAAGGAAAAAGTTGCTGGCGGCGGTTACCGAGGCAGGTGGGATGGTCGGAACCAGAAGCGAGCAGCTAAAAGCTAAGTTAGATACATTTTGCCGCGAGACACTTTGTGTTGCAGGGTCGCCGCCAACTGGTCGACGTCGCCAGGGGCAATGTTTATGGACATATGGTCGGCCAGGAGCGGAGCTCGATTGCTGCCCACGGCATCGCGCCGCACCTGGATGAGCAAGCCCTGCACGACGTTGGGATCGTATTTTTGCGGAGACAGGCGGACGATCTCGCTCAGCGCGCCGCCTAAGGATAGCGGTTCGCGATAGGGACGCGTGCTGGTCATGGCGTCGAAGGTATCGGCGAGCGCCATGATGCGCACCGGCATGGGCAGGTCTTCGCCGGCGAGACCGTCAGGATAACCCGAGCCGTCGCAGCGCTCATGATGCCAGCGCACCGCCTCATGAATCTTCGGCCAGGGAAACTGCACGCTGCTGACAATCTGATAGCCGACCACGGTGTGGTCCGCCATCTCGCGAAACTCCTCGGGATTCAGGGCTCCCGGCTTGCCGAACAGGCGGCGATCGACCGCCACCTTGCCAATGTCGTGCAGATAGCCGGCGCTGCGCAGCGCGGCCGCTTCGCCGGCATCGACGCCCATCGCTTCGCCGATCGCGGCGGCATAGCGGCCCACGCGCAGAGAATGGCCGTGAATGTTGACGTGCTTCACGTCGATGGCGGTGGCGAATGCTTCCAGTGCGGTGTCATAGAACCCGTGCAGGGAAGCCATGAGGCGCAAATTTTCGGTCACGCGTTGCGCCAGAGTCTGGGTCAGCGCATGGTTCTGCACCGCCAGCCCAATGTAGCTGCACAGCAGGTCCATGGCGTCAAGTTCAGCTTCTTCGTAGGGCGCGTCTCCAGGACGTCTCCCCAAAGCCACGACCCCGGCCAGTCTCCCCGCCGCTTTCAGCGGAGCCAGGCACTTGAAGAGTTCGGGAGCCACGTTGCCATTGGAACTGAGGAAGATCGAATAGGTGGAAGCGTTTAGCACAATCGGTCCGCGCGCAGCGGTGAGAGCGTGAGCGTGCTTGGGCAGAAGAGGAATAAACGCAGGCTCGGGCAGCATGGCGAAGCCGTCCGCCGCCACCGAGGTCAGCATGGTGGGCTTCTCGTTGAAAACGAAAAGCGCGCCCTCGCATGCGCCTGCCGCTTCCATCACGGCGGACAGCATGCTGCGCGATGTCTCCGTGAAGTCGCGCTCCGCCGTCAGCTCCGGTCCCAGTTCGGAGAGAGCTTCCACGGTGCGCAACAGCCTGCGGAAATTGTTGGTCTCCACGGCCACGATGAGTGGTGCGGGAACGCTGAGCAGAATGAGCGTAACATGCGGGAACAACGCGCAGCGGGGGCAGGTTGTTGGTTAGTTTGGTGCTGGTGCGGAGAAGTGCGGAGAAATACTTGTGGAAGAGCGGCGCGTCAGCGCCGTGTAAGCGTCTGCCCTCAATGCGGGCTTCAGCCCGGTGGTCGCCCGCGGTGCTCAAAAATGTGAGGCGCTTAGAAATGCTCGCGCAGTTCCGCGAAGCGGCCCACGATCAGCAACCGCTGCGGCGGCGGAGCCGCATTCACTTCCTGATGTTCCAGGATCCACGTATCGCCGTGAGGCACGAAAACCGCGTGCAATCCCGCTGCCAGCGCCGGATTAATGTCCGACCGCGGGCTGTTCCCGATCATCCACGTCGAATCGCGCGCCAGTCCATGTTTTTCGACGAGGGCTTGATAGGCCGCGGAATGTTTTTCTGCGACGATCTCCGTCGCCGCGAAATACTCTTTCAGCCCTGAACGCTCGATCTTTCCCGACTGCTCCGCCAGCGCACCCTTGGTCACCAGGATCAAGCGATGCCGGGCAGAAAGGTAGTGCAGCGTTTGCGGAACCTCGGGCAAAAATTCGATCGGATGGTCAGCGACCGTGTGGGCAAAACTGCTGATCTGGGCGTGCAATTCGGGCGTGACCGGCTGCACGCCGAGCCGCTCGAACGTGTCCACCAGCGCGTGCGAAAAACTGTGCAGGCCGTAACCATGCTTCACGATGCATTCGCGTTCCACATCGTTGAGCACCTCTCGCACCTGCTCGGGAGAAAACTCGTGGTGATTGAGAAACGAAATGAAGCGGACGATGGCCCGCTCAAAATAAATGTTGTTCTCCCACAGCGTGTCGTCGGCGTCGATGAGGAGAGTCTGGGATTGGTTTGTGCTTTCGGCGGTAACGGACAAGCGTGCAGGCTCCTTGAGTAAGCTTTCTACCCTACCCAATCCACGCGCGCCTCCGGCCCGATGATGCCAGCCTTGTGCCCCATGTCCAGCAGTCGTACCACGGCCTCTCGTCCCTCTGGGCCGTAATCGAGCGTGCGCTCGTTCACGTACATGCCGACGAACCGGTCGGCGGTCTGCGCGTCGAGATCGCGGGCGAACTGCAAGGCGTAGGACAAAGCCTCCTCGCGGTGGTCGAGCGCGTACTGAATGCTGTCGCGCAATGCGCCGTTAACCGCGGAAATGAGTTTCGGCCCGAGCGTACGGCGAATGGCGTTGCCTCCCAGCGGCAGAGGCAGGCCCGTCATTTTCTGCCACCATCGGCCGAGGTCGACAATGCGGTGCAGGCCGGCCTTGTCATAGGTCAACTGGCCTTCATGAATGATGAGCCCAGCTTCGTACTTGCCTTCGAGCACCTGCGGAATGATCTGGTCGAAGGGCACGACTTCAGTCTCCACTCCGGGAGCAAAAAGCTGCAAGGCAAGATACGCGGTAGTCAACGTGCCCGGAACCGCGATGCGTTTCTCCTTAATCTCAACCTGCGTGAACGGGCGCGGCGAAACGATCATCGGCCCATAGCCCTCGCCCACGCTGCCGCCACAAGACATGAGCGAGTAAAAGTCCTGAATATAAGGATAGGCGTGAAACGAAATCGCGGTTACGTCGTAGACTCCCTCGCGCGCCTTCTGGTTCAGGGTCTCGATATCGCACAGAGTGTGCGTGAAACGCAGTCCCGGGACGCGAACCTTGCTGGTGGCCAGGCCGTAAAACATGAACGCATCGTCGGAATCCGGGCTGTGCGCCACGCTGACTTCGAGCGCCTGCGAGGAAGGGTTGCCGCTGGAATGCTTCGCTTCTGGTTCAGAAATTACAGTCATAATTGAACTCCAAAATGCGTCCCCGCGAAGCGCTTAAGCTTTTGAATTGCCGGGTTTGCTATGAAAGAATCTCCGAATCTTGAACGCCGAAGCATCAGCGCTCAATGTTGCCCGACTGACGCTCGCGTTCTATTTCGCTGGAGCTTCCTTCCCGCGCCGCATGCGCGGCCTGCAAATGGCGGCGCAAACGCATGTACAAGGCGATTGCAACGCACACCACGACGAGCGTGCTCACACCCAGAATCAAGAACCACCAGATCATCCGCACAGCCGTCTAGGATAACAGATGATCTGGCAGTGAAGCGCGCAGTCCTCGTTCGTTGCCCGGGATCGATTGCCTGAACATGAAGGCAGCCGCAGCCTGGCAACGGTCAAGACGCGTGACCGTCGAGGCCTCTCTAACTTGCCTTCGCCATGGCCTTCTTCTCACGCATCATTTCGATTCGCTTGAGCGTGAACTTCAGCCGTTCCCGTCCGTACTTGGAACTGGTGATGACCTTCTCGATGTTCCCGAACATTTGCGGGTCACCGATTTTTTCTCGCAGCTCTTGGAGAAAAGGATGAACCTTCGCGAACACAAAAACCATTTCCCCACTCACTGCTGGCTGGAGGAACAGCTCCTCACTCAAGGCCCCGTGCAGCACGAAGGACGCGGCCATGCTCCAGTATCCGCCGACCTGGCGCAGCCAATTGTTTTCCTGCGAGCCCATGGCCCCGGCAACTTTCATGAAATCGTCGGCGCTCTGCGGCCAGAATTCGCCGAGCCACCAGCTGCGCGCTTTGCGCATTTCCGGTTCGCGGCGCAGATCGTACAGTTGGAGAATGAGTTGAGCATCGGTAGCGGTCGGTTTTTTTGGCATAGGTTCCTCCGTTTATTTAGTCACACCGGTTAGACGGTCTGATTAGCCACGAAGAATCACATAAATGTTGCGAATCCCATGCCGGGACTATGCGCTCGTTGTCGCCGCCGCCTCGGGAGGCGCCGGCCGCTCGTAGTCGCACTCTTTGTTCGGGCAGGCGATCACCGGCCCGGCCTTCAGGTTCTTCTCCACCAGATACTCGCTGCCGCAACTCGGGCACTTTTCGGCAATCGGCTTGTGGGCGGCAGTAAACTTGCACGTCGGATAATTGCCGCACCCGTAGAATGTGTTGCCCTTGCGGGCGCGCTTCTCCACCAGGTCGCCGTCCTTGCACTCCGGACACTTCACGCCGATGAAGTTCTGCTTCACGTACTTGCACTCGGGATATCCGCTGCACGCCGTGAACTCGCCGTAGCGTCCGTGGCGGATCATCATATTGCGTCCGCACTTCGGGCACGGCTCGTCGAGCGGAATGTCGGGAACTTTCTTGCCCTGGTCGAGACGCCGGGTAGTCTTGCAGTCGGGATAGCCCGTGCAGGCCATGAACTGTCCGAAGCGGCCGCGCTTGAGCACCATCACCCGCCCGCAGTTCTCGCAGTATTCTTCCTGCGTCGTTTCCTGTACGTCGGCCGAGTCGAGGTCGGGCAGGTTGATCGGATTTTCTTTCGTAAACGTACAAGTGTTCGGATCTTCCTTATCGTAGGTGCTGCACGCATAGAACGATCCGTGCCGGCCCCACTTGATCACCAGCGGCGCGCCACATTTCTCGCACTTCTCGTCCGTGGGCTTCTCCATCCGCTTGATGTTTTCCATATGCTTTTCGGCATATTTGAGATCCTTGGTAAATTTCTTGTAGAACTCGGCCAGCGTGTCGGTCCACTTCTCCTTGCCCTCTTCGATCTCGTCGAGTTTTTCTTCCAGGCCTGCGGTGTAGGCAATGTCGAAAATGTCGCGGAAGTTTTCCACCAGCAGATCGGTGACTACCAGCCCGATCTCGGTGGGCGTGAACTTTCCCCCGAGCTTTTGCACGTACTGCCGTTCCTGGATGGTCGAAAGAATGGCCGCGTAGGTGGACGGCCTCCCAATGCCGCGTTCTTCCAGCTCTTTTACCAACGACGCTTCGTTGTAACGGGGCGGCGGTTCGGTGAAGTGCTGCTCCGGCTTCAACTCCTTCAGCGTGAGCTTCTCCCCGGCTTCGAGCGCGGGCAGCTTGTGCTTCAGTTCTTCGTCTTCTTCGTCCTTGCCTTCCTTCGACTCTTCATAGACCCTGAGAAAGCCGTCGAACTTCATCACCGATCCGGTTACGCGGAACCAGAAAACGTCGTTGCCAGTCTTTGCCTTTGCCTTTGCGTCGATGTCCACCGTCGTCTGGTCGAAGACCGCCGGCATGATCTGCGAAGCCACAAAGCGCTGCCAGATCAGCTTGTAGACCTTGAATTCATCTTCCTTTAAGTACTGCTTTACCAGATCGGGATGGCGCATGGCCGAGGTCGGCCGGATGGCTTCGTGCGCGCCTTGCGAGTCCTTCTTCTCCTTATATGTATTCGGCGTCTCGGGCAGGTAGGCCGCGCCATATTCCTTGCCCACGTATTCGCGTACTTCCTGAATCGCCTCGGGAGCAACCCGGGTCGAGTCGGTACGCATGTAGGTGATCAAACCAACCAGGCCTTCCTCGCCCAGTTCCACGCCTTCGTACAAGCGTTGCGCGATCATCATGCTGCGCTTTACGCTGAAGCGCAGTTTGCGCGAGGAGTCCTGCTGCAACTTGCTGGTGGTGAAGGGAGGCGCGGCGTTGCGGCGGCGTTCCTTCTTGTCGACCGACCGCACCATCCAGTCGGCTTGCTCAAGCGCCGCGCGGATCTTTTCCGCGTCCTCGCCGTTCGTGACCTCGATCTTCTCTTCGCCCTTGCCTAGGAACCGGGCGTCGAATGTTGGCGGTTTGCTGGCCGCGAGGTGCGCGTCGATGGTCCAGTATTCTTTCTTCTCGAACGCTTTGATTTCGCGTTCGCGCTCGACGATCAGTCGCAGCGCGACGGTCTGCACCCGTCCGGCCGAGATCCCGCGGCGGACCTTATCCCACAGCAGCGGAGAAACTTGATAGCCGACCAGCCGGTCCAGCACGCGCCGCGCCTGCTGCGCGTCTACCAGATTCTGGTCGATGGCCCGGGGATGTTCGAACGCCGCCTGCACGGCACGCTTGGTGATTTCGTTGAACGTGACGCGCTGAATGCGCGGCGGCGTGCCAGCTTCTCCTTTTGTCTTCTTTTTTCCTTTTTTCGAGTGGGCGCCGTTGCCGCCGAGTTCACCCGCAAGATGAGCCGCAATGGCCTCGCCTTCGCGGTCCGGGTCAGGCGCCAGATAGATCGCATCCATCCCAGCCGCCACCTTCTTCAGCTTGGCAAGAACCTTCTCTTTCCCGGGGATGACGACGTAGTCGGTCGCGAAGTCGTTGCTGGTATCCACCCCCAGAGTGCTCTTGGGCAGATCTTTCACGTGGCCGAGCGAGGCCTCGACCGTAAATCCCTTTCCCAGATATTTCTGGATGGTCTTCGCCTTGGCCGGCGATTCGACAATGACTAAACTCTTTACCAATGGACCCTCAGTTCCTAAGAATTGTTTCGAAGCTAGCACGAATAGGATGGCGGCAACAAGTTACGGGCGAAAGCTTCTGGCTTCTAGCTTCTAGCTCTTAGCTAAAACAGGCGCCTGCAAGCGCTGGACTAGAGAGGCCAATATACGCTGCACCTCGAGCACTTTGCCTTCCAGATTCTTAAACTCATCGTTATCGAGAAGCTGCAAATCCCTAGCCAAAAGGAAGTGGTATTCAAGCTCGCTGGCAGAACCACGCGCAATCTGAAGAAATCTCTTCATCTCGCCATCTGATCGTCGGCCGCAGCCCTCTGCAATGTTCGCTCCGATGGAGGCAGCCGCGCGCCGCAACTGACTTGTTAATCCATACATTTCTTCCCTCGGAAACACACGTGTTCGTCGGTAAACCGCTAGGGTCAGTTCGTGAGCCTTCGTCCAAACCTTGAGATCTTTGAAATCCTCCATCGGACACTCTCCGGTGTGGCTAGAAGCTAGTAGCTAGTAGCTAGAAGCTAAAAGCTCTTCACAAAATTCTTCCCCGGCATCTGCCTTACTTTGCCGGTCAGCTCCAACTCAAACAGCGCCGCAAATATTTCTGAAGACGACATTTCCGTCTCCAGCCGCTCCACCAGTTCGTCGATGTGCGTGGCTTCGTCGGCCTTCAGTAGGCTCAGGATTCGCTTCTCGTGCGGCGGAAGCCCTTGGTCCGGGAATAGAGATGCGGAAGAGCCGCTCCTGGATTCAGGCGAGAGAGTTGGAGTAAGTGCAAGTTTTACCTCCGCCGGCAGATCTTCCCACACATCTTCCCAGGTGGCGACCAGCTTCGCGCCCTGCTTGATCAGCGTGTTTGGCCCCCATGAATTCTTATTCGTGACGTTGCCCGGCACGGCGAAAACGTCGCGATTTTGCTCCAGCGCGCAGCGCGCGGTGATGCGCGTGCCGGAGTACTCCGCAGCCTCCACCACCAGCACGCCGACCGACATACCGCTCAAAATCCGGTTGCGGATGGGGAAATTCTGCGGCGCGGCAAACGTGCCCATGCGGAACTCGGAGATGAGCGCGCCACCCAGCGCGAGAATCTGCTCCGACAGGCGCGAGTTCTCTTTGGGATAAATCACGTCCACGCCCGTGCCAAATACCGCGACCGTCTTGCCCTTGGCCCCGATCGCCCCGCGATGGCTGGCGGTGTCGACACCGCGCGCCATGCCACTGATTATTACCAGCCCTTGCGCCGCGAGGTCGCAGGCCAACCGCTCCGCCATCCCCGAGCCGTACGGCGTGGGATGGCGCGTGCCCACCATGGCGATGCCGGGCTGCGTCAGCACCCCGGGGTTGCCTCGAACATAAAGAACCAACGGCGGGTCGTAGATTTCTTTCAGGCGCGGCGGGTAGCAGGGATCTTCCAGCGAGAGCACCGTCACTCCCGCGGCGGCGGCCCGGGCGATCTCTTCCCGCGCCAGTTCCGCCGATTTCCCAGTGGCTACCGATTGCGCCGAGACCGCCTGAATCCCTGTGCTTTCCAGTTCCGTGAGAGACGCGTGAAAGACGGCTTCGGCGCTTCCGAAATGTTCGACCAGCTTCCGCGCTTTCGTCGGCCCCAGGCCCGGTGTCAGCGCAATGGCAAGCCACTCCAGAATATGAGTTGCAGACGGCGATGCGGCCACAGCATTCATAAACAAACTCCCGCAACAAGAACAGATCTATGTGGGGACAGCCGCCCTCGGCTGCCCGCCGGGCGAAGCCCGGCATTGTGGCGGACTCTAATGACCAGCGCAAGCCGCGTCAAGGGCAGACGTCACAAAGCCTGTCAAAAATATGTCTGCTAAAATCAAAACAGGAATGAGACGTCTGCGCATCGCTGCGATTTCCTACCTCAACACCGCTCCCTTGATGTGGGATTTCGAACACGGTCACGCTGGACGCGAATTCGACATTTCCTACACGCTGCCGTCGGCTTGCGCTCGTGCGCTCCAGGCCGGCACCGCCGACATTGGAATCATTCCCGCGGCGGCCTATGCGCAAGTCCCCGGTCTGTTGGTGTTGCCTGGCGTCGCGATTGCCTCGCGCCGGCCGGTGCGTTCCATCCTGCTCGTCAGCAAAGTACCGGTAGAAAAGATCCGCACTGTGGCTTTGGACACGTCTTCGATGACCTCGGCGGCGCTGATCAAGGTCCTGTTTGAAAAGTGGCTGGGCGGCGGCAGGACATTCACTCCGATGTCGCCGAATATCGACGAAATGCTCGCTGCACACGATGCCGGATTGGTGATTGGAGATCCTGCGCTGCGGATCGACCGCTCGCGCTATCTCACGCTCGATCTCGCCGAGGAGTGGATTCGCGATACCGGCAAGCCATTCGTCTTTGCCTTTTGGGCAGTTCGCAGCGATGCGTTGCGAGAAGCGGCGCCGGCCCAAGATTTGGCGGCAGTGTTTCAACAATCCCGCGACCACGGACTTGAACCCCGAAGCCTCGACCACATCGCCCGCGAATGGGCTCCACGACTCGGCATCGGCGAAGCCGAGGTGCGCTCCTACCTCACCGAAAACATTTACTACCAACTGGACGTGTCCTGCCTGGAAGGCCTGCAACTGTTCTATCGCTATGCGGCTGAGATCGGGGCGTTGCCGGCCGCCCCGCAGATGCATTTTCTAGGCGCCGCGAGTGCCGCAATTGTTTAATGCAATATGGTTTACGCAATATCGTTTAGCGCAATCCAGTGCCTGCCCTGTTAAACTCCTTCAAACCTGAATGCCGCTACATCTACATCCGTTGCTTGCAATTCCGATCTGGCGGCAACTGCGCCACCTGGGTGGAGTGGGGTTAATCCTGCTGGGAGTTGCCGACAATTCTGTGATCCCGCTGACCGGCAGCATGGACGTATTAACCATCTGGTTAGCTGCCCGTCATCGCCAGCCTTGGCCCTACTACGCCCTGATGGCCACGCTGGGCGCGGTCATCGGCGGCTACATCACTTACAGCTTGGCCCGCAAGGGTGGCAAAGAAACCATGGAACGCAAGCTCTCGAAAAGAAGAGCCGCGCGGGTTTGCAAAGCGTTCGAGCGCTGGGGATTCGGCGCCGTCGCCGTTCCTGCCCTGTTGCCTCCGCCATTTCCTTTTGTCCCGTTTCTGTTGGCAGCCGGAGCCATGCAGTACTCGCGAAAGAAATTTCTGGCGGCCTTGACGCTCGGCCGCGGAGTTCGCTATTCCATCGTCGCGGGCTTGGGATTCCACTATGGCAACCATATCTTGCGTTTCTTTTCCCGATACTACAAACCGGCGGTGGCCGTTCTGGTCGGATTGGCACTCATAGGTGCAACGCTGACGCTCATTCAATACCTTCGCTCCAGGAAGAAGTAAGCTGCCATCGCGGGCCGCTGCACGACCGTCTGAAGCATTCCCCGCATTTGGCCCAATCCGCCGTCCTCCGTTAGAATTGAACTGTAAACATGTCCCTGACCAAGCAGCAAGCTCTGGAGATGTTCGAGTCCGACGACCTGATCGGCATCGGGATGGAAGCCGACGCGGTGCGCCGCAAGCTGCATCCCGAAGGCACGGTCACCTACATCATCGACCGCAACATCAATTACACCAATTTCTGCACCGAATACTGCACCTTCTGCGCCTTCTATCGCCCACTCAAAGGCCCCGCCGCGAAAGAGGGCTACATCCTTGAGTTTGATACCATCTACGAAAAGATTCGCGAGACGGTCGAGCTCGGCGGCACGGGCGTGCTGATGCAGGGCGGCCTGCATCCCGACCTCAAGATTGACTGGCACGAGAAGATGCTGCGCGGCATCAAAGATCGTTTTCCGCAAGTCCATCTTCACTGCTACTCCGCTTCCGAGATCATCGCGATCGCCGAGTACAGCAACCTGAGCATCCGCGACACGATTCTCCGCCTGCGCGACGCCGGCCTCGATTCCATTCCCGGCGGCGGCGCGGAAATTCTCGACGACGAAGTCCGCTACAAAATCGCCCGCTTAAAGTGCCTCACGGGTGATTGGATTAATGTTCACCGCACCGCTCACCAGATCGGCATGCGCACTACCGCAACCATGATGTTCGGCGTGAGCGAAAATTACGAAAACCGCGTCAACCACTTCCAGCAACTCTACGATTTGCAGGAAGAAACCGGCGGGTTCACGGCGTTCATCCCGTGGAGCTTTCAGCCGCAAAACACCGCCCTCGGCGGCCGCCACTGGGAAGAAGCCACCGCGGTCGAATACCTGAAAGTGCTGGCAATCTCGCGCCTGTATCTGTCGAACTTCCTGAACGTGCAATCGAGCTGGGTCACGCAAGGCCTCAAAGTCTGCCAGATGGGACTGCGCTTCGGCGGCAACGACGTCGGCTCGGTGATGTTAGAAGAAAATGTAGTAAGAGCCGCAGGCGTCACCAACTGCACTACCGAAGAAGAGTTGCGCCGCATCATCCGCGATGCCGGCTTCCGCCCCGCCCAGCGCGACACGCTCTACCGGCAGTACTTCCTGAACTAGAAAGCGGTCGTTCATCCGGTGCTATTCCCATTTTCTCTGCCCGATTGGGCGGCGGCGATGGCGGGGAGCGCCCTTCTGATTTGATCGCTGACGTTTTTCCTAACTTCATCCATGTTCACGTTCGCGGGAGGACGCTTGCGGGGCGGTTGTGCGGTTTGCGCGGGTGGGAGGACGGCCCGTGCGGCGGGGATTACGGTGGGGGTCGCGTTTTTAGTGACGCCGGCGGCGGGGCCTGCCGCTTGATTTCGGGCTGCGGCCTGGCGACGGGCTTCGTGTTCTCGCCTGCCCTCTTCTATAAGGCGGTTGGCTTCGGCTTCGGCCCAGCGGTCGAGTTCAGCTTTCTTTCTGGCTTTGCGCTGGGCTTCTTCGAGGGCTTGGGCGCGCATGACCTCTTCATCGTCTTCGGCAGTGCGGAAATCGGAGTCTTCCCAGATGTGCGCGCTGAGTGGAGTTTCATGGACGGTTTTCAGGTCGAGAACGACATTGTGCATGTAGGGCTCGAAGCTGGTGCGGGCAAGGTTAGAGCTGGCGGTTTGCAGGGCGTAGAGCAGGAGGCCGGCGGTTTTGCCGTCGATCTGTCCGGCAACGATCAGGCGCATGATCTGCATGAGCGAGACCTGGATGGAGTTGGCATCCTCGAGGACGGGAAGGTCGATGGTGACGTTGCGGCGACGGCGGGCGCGGTCATCTTTGAGCCGGTCGAGTTTGAGCCGGTCGAGGTTGAGTTCGATGCGCTCTTCGTGGTGGAGCTTGTGGAAGTAACAGAAGCGGTTGCGGCGCAGGGCGGGCGATCCGCACAGGGTGCCGTTGACTTTGATGTGCTGACACCGATTCGGGAAATTTGGCATGGTGATCTCCTACCCCCTCCCCCACGATCTATTGGAATCATGGGTTTGGCGGGATTTTGCGATTTAATCTATGGGCTGCAATGAGTTAGGGGCAAAATCTTGAGCCCCAACGAGTTAGCGGAGTGGGACGGCATGGTGGAGCTATAGAGCCATTATTTGATATTGCGGAAAGCT